>JVKM01000021.1:70169-75591 GCA_001072465.1 Xylanimonas cellulosilytica
CCGCCCCTGTTATGCGCGTGATGTCAGTCGTTCCAGCTGAACTTCTGGGGACCGATCTCGCCGGTCGTGCCGGTCATCCAGCCGCCGCGTGCCAGCGCGAAGGACTGGCCGGTCTTCGTGTTCCAGCAGCTGATGCCATCCTGCGTGGAGTGGCAGGCGTAGTCGCCCTTGGTCGCTGCGGCGCCGTACGCGAGGGCGTTGCCGCCGCCCGGCACCGCGGCCTCGCAGGACTGGCCCGCCTTGTCCTTCGAGGCGGTGAGGACACCGACCTGGCTGCCGGAGCAGGAGGCGTATCCATCCTCGGCCCAGTCGGATTCCTTGATGCCGCAGCTGACGCCGTCAGCGGTGAAGGAACAGGTGATGTTGCCGGACGGGGACGAGAAGGCGTCCACGGTGATCGCACCGGCGGGCGCCGGGTACTTGACGGGTTCCTCCGTGGTCGCACTCGGGGAGGGCGTCGCATTGGCGGGTGCTGAAGAGGAGGCCGAGGGGGTCGAATCCGTTCCCTTGGCCGGACCCTCGTATCCGCGCGTGAAGACGTAGATGACGAAGCCGAGGAGGATCACTGCGATCAGGCCAAGGATGCCCAGGACGAGGCCCATCATCGGGAAGCCACGGCGTTCCTTCTCTTCCTTCGGCGCAACCTCCTGCGAGGCAGTGGGCTGCACCTGGTAGGAGGCGCCAGCACCCTGGTAGGCCTGCGGCGTGGACTGGGGCCGCGCCGGGGTACCCGACGCGCGGGGGTAGGACGAGCCGGAGGACGCGCTCGGATAGACGGCGGTCGCCTCGGGATCCTGTGTTCCCTTGCTGCCCATGATGGAATGACGCTGCACCTGGGCGACGACCTGCTCGCGAGCACCCACCTGCGGGACGGGAGCATTCGTGCCGACGACAGCCGAGTAGGGGGTGGTGCGCTCGACCTGCGAGTAAGAGTTCACGCCACCCTGGCCGAGGACGTACATGCCGGATTCGGAGGTACGGATCGATGAGCCGGCGACCGCGCCGGACACGTCTCCGTGCATGACGAGGTAGCCGTTGGAGTCGATGTAGCCGTCATAGTCGTCGCGAGCCTCGAGGGCCGCGTTGACCTGCGGGTCGTTGAACTGGTGCAACCAGTCGAGCAGCCCGCGGTACGCGTGCGGGTGCGCGGCCACGGCCGGGCGCAGCTCGGGGTAGCGGTACGCCAGCTGGCGCAGCGCTTCGGCGTCGGTCGACGGGTCCTGGGCAGCCGCCGCAGGATCGTCGAAGTGCAGCTCTTCAGCCATCGAAACTCCAGACTTCATGGTCACGAGGTTGTTACACAATACCGCGATCAGTGGTCACAAGTGAAACCTTCCCCATATTTTTTCCCAACATGCGGCGCTGTCACTTGACAAAAGCTCTACGAGTCCCCACGGAAGATAAACCTGTCAAAGTCCAGCGTTTCAATGTCCCGAGCGAGGGAACGAACCTGGTCGTCCCACCCCGGCCTCGTCGCAGAAAAACCGTCGGGCGTCCCCATGTCGCGCGCCTGCTGAAGGGCGAAGACCCTCGCCCCCATCTCGCGCGCCCGCGCCGCCACCTCGAAGCCGTCTCCAGGGCCGTCCGGGTAGACGGTGAGGCGCACCTCGTGGTCCACCTCGGGGTGGGCCAAAACGATGCCCAGCGACTCCCACGCCCGCTCGCCTGCGCCGCTGCGGCCGGCCACGGCCTCGTAGTTGCCCCGGGTCGCCTTCACGTCGATGCCCACCCAGTCGACAAGGCCCGCACCGAGCAGGTCCGCCAGGCGCCGCGGGTAGGGGCCCGCAGTGTGCAGGCCGACGCCAAAGCCGAGCTCGCGCACGCGCACCATCGCTGCCCCGAGCGCGATCTGGCGGGTCGCCTCGCCGCCGGAAAACACGACGCCGTCGAGGAGACCGCGCCTGCGTGCCAGCAGATCCTCGAGCGCGCTCCACGCGACCACGCCCGGGATGCGCGGGTCGATGATCGCGCTGTTGTGGCAGTACGGGCACGCCCACGGGCACCCCTGCAAGAACAGGGACGCCGCGAATTTCCCCGGCCAGTCCACGGTCGACATCGGCACGAGGCCCGCGATCTGCAGGTCGTCCGGCGTCCACTCGCGCGCAGCCCGCCCCCCGACGAGGCCGGGGACGCCCAGGCTCAGCGTGCCCTCCCGGGTTGCCCCGGCCTCGCCGTCATGGGGACGGGCGCCCACGTCAGCGACTCCCCGCGGGAGGGAACGCGCTGACGAGCTCACCGTGCGCATCCGCGGCGCTCTCGGAGAACATCTGACGCTCGTGGTACTCGCCCTTCTTGCCGATGTTGAAGGACTGGACCGGGCGGAAGTAGCCCATGACGCGCGTCCACACCTCGCAGGCCTGCGGCTCGGCGTGGGGGTGGGCGGCCGCGCACTTCTCGCACGTGAAGTGTTCGCCGGCCAGGTAGCCGTGGACCGGGCAGATCGAGAAGGTCGGCGTGATCGTGATGTAGGGGACCTTGAAGGCCGTCAGCGAGCGGCGCACCATCTCCTTGCAGGCCTCGCCCGAGGACACGCGCTCGCCCATGTACAGGTGCAGGACCGTGCCGCCCGTGTACTTGCCCTGCAGGACCTCCTGATCCTCGAGGGCCTGGAACGGATCATCCGTGTAGCCCACGGGAAGCTGCGAGGAGTTCGTGTAGTAGGGCTCGTCGGGCGTGCCCGCCTGGATGATGTCGGCGAAGCGCTTGCGATCCTCCTTCGCGAAGCGGTAGGTCGTGCCCTCCGCGGGGGTGGCCTCCAGGTTGTACATGTGGCCGGTGGCCTCCTGGAGCTGGACCATGCGCTCGCGCACTCGGTCCAGGATGCGCACGCACATGTCGAAGCCGCGCGGGTCCGTCAGGTCGTAGGCGTCGTCGCTGAAGTTGCGCACCATCTCGTTCATGCCGTTGACGCCGATCGTCGAGAAGTGGTTGTCGAGCGTGCCCAGGTAGCGCTGCGAGTAGGGGAAGAGGCCGTGGTCCATGTGGTACTGGATGGTCTCGCGCTTGATCTCGAGTGACTTCGAGGCCAGGTCGATGAGTTCGTCCATGCGCGCGACGAGGCCCTCCTCATCCCCCTTGTAGAGGTAGCCGAGGCGCGCCATGTTGAGCGTGACCACGCCGATCGATCCGGTCAGCTCGGCCGACCCGAAGAGGCCGTTGCCGCGCTTGAGGAGCTCGCGCAGGTCGAGCTGGAGGCGGCAGCACATCGAGCGAATCATGTGCGGGTCCAGGTCTGAGTTGATGAAGTTCTGGAAGTAGGGCAGGCCGTACTTCGCGGTCATGTCGAAGAGGGCGTCGACATTCTCGCCCTCCCAGTCGAAGTCGGGCGTGATGTTGTAGGTCGGGATCGGGAACGTAAAGACGCGCCCGTCCGCGTCGCCACCCGTCATGACCTCGATGAACGCACGGTTGATGAGGTTCATTTCCCGCTGCAGGTCACCGTAGGTGAAGTCGACGACCTCGTCACCGATGAGGGGGTACTCGTCCGCAAGGTCGTCCGGGCACGTCCAGTCGAAGGTCAGGTTCGTGAAGGGGCACTGGCTGCCCCAACGCGAGGGCACATTCAGGTTGTAGATGAGCTCCTGCATGCACTGCACGACGTCCTCGTACTCCATGTCGTCCAGGCGCACGAAGGGGGCCATGTAGGTGTCGAAAGAGGAGAAGGCCTGGGCGCCTGCCCACTCGTTCTGGAGGGTGCCAAGGAAGTTGACGATCTGGCCGCAGGCCGAGGAGAAGTGCTTGGGCGGGGCCGAGGCGATCGCGCCACCCACGCCGTTAAAACCCTCCTGGATGAGGCGCTTGAGGGACCAGCCGGCGCAGTATCCGGCGAACATGTCGAGGTCGTGGATGTGGTAGTCGCCCTCGCGGTGCGGCGCGCCGATCTCGGGGGTGTAGACGTGTTCGAGCCAGTAGTTGGCGACGATCTTGCCCGCCGAGTTCAGGATGAGGCCGCCGAGCGAATACCCCTGGTTCGCGTTGGCGTTCACCCGCCAATCGGAGCGATCGAGGTACTCCTGCACGGTTGCGATGGCGTCGACGTCGTAGCGGGGTGCGGTCATGGTCCTTGTCCTGTCTTGATTCCGTTGCGTGCTGCGGGCTGCTGGGCACTGGGTTGTGGAGATGCGTGTGGTGTCGTGGAACTGCGTGGGGCGGCGTGCGCCTCTGACCCTGCGCTTCGGTGGGCGGCGGGCCGGTACTACTGTTCGGTCGCGTGATCGACACGTCGCGGACGCTGCGCCCTCGTGGGGCGAGGCCGTGGCACTGTGGGTGGAGGTGGTTTCCTCCGCCCGGCACTAGGCTTCCCTAGATCTAGGGTCATGCGACCATCAAGCACTAGATGTAGTGCTTGATGCGAACGGTGACCACAATATCTAGTGTCATACGTGCGTCAGAAGCGCGACGCGCGCGGCGAGCAGTTCCGCTCGTCACGCGCGCGCTTTTTCAACATCCACCGAGGACTAACGTCCCGTCGTAGAACTGCGTCCCGCGCACCCCACGCCCACCCACAACACAGCGAGGCCGCGACCGGAAAACCCGGCCACGGCCTCGTCGAGACTGTCGAACGAATCAGATGAGGAAGGGTAGCTTCTTGACGAGCCCCAGGCCCTTCCACCACGCGCCCAGGCCGAGCGTGTCGCCCGCGCTGGTCAGCGGAATCAGGATGAGAACGAGCGCGTAGACCAGGTGCTCGTTGACAACCGGATTGAGGGAACCCCACACCCACGGGGCGACCGCCGCATACATGAAGCCCAACATGACGACGCCCGCGACAGCGGCGAGGCGCGTACCGATCCCCATCAGGAAAGCGAGCCCGATACCCAGGAGGCCCAGCATGAACAGCCAATCCATGGCGGGCACGGCCAGCGACTCGAAGAAGGAGGCCAGGGGCTTGCCAGTCGTCGCACCCGTCAGGTAACTCTGCGCGGGCGTGCCGCCGTTGATCCACGCGCGCGACGGGCCCGTCGAATAGTGCAGGCCAAACGTCTTATCCAGGAACGACCACAGGAAAATGAAGCCGACCGCAATGCGCAGCAGGGCCAGGACGAAGCGCGCGGGCTTGGAAGTGACGACGGCTGATGCAGGACGAGGCATGTCAGTCCTTTCGGGACGGAACTGCGGTTGGATGGGGGCGGCGGGTGACTGTCTGCCGACTCGACGGCGCGACGCCCTCGCTTCATTATCCACTGCCCAAACCCCGCAACGCTAGGGACATTCCACCAGGCCATGCAAACTGAAAGATGACACAAGGTTGATGAGGCCTTCGAGCAAACAACTGCGCCATGCCGGTCCCATTCCGCGACAAAATTCGCCCAGCACGGCCCCTTCAGAGGCCTTTCCGCGAAAAAACTCGCCCAGCAAGCACAAAAACGCCGAATTTGGGGTGTTTTGAGCGCGCAGGGCGAACTTTTTCGCGCTTTCGCGA
>JVKM01000022.1 GCA_001072465.1 Xylanimonas cellulosilytica
TGGAGGGGTCTGGGTTTTTCGGACCGTTTGTTTTGAGAGGGTTGTTCTGAGTAGTCCCGGCTGCTTGTGGCCGGGCAGAATGGATGACCATGAGGAAGTTCTCGAAGCACACGCCTGAGCAGATTGTCGTGAAGCTGGAGAAGGCCGAGGCGTTGCGAGGTGAGGGCATGAGTACGGCCCAGGCCTGCCGCGTGCTGGGTATCAGTGAGGCGACGTTGTGCCGGTGGCGTCAGCGTTATGGGTCAATGAATCGTAGTGAGGCCAAGGAACTGCGTGAGTTGCGTGAGCAAAACGCGCGCCTCAAACAGTTGCTGGGCCAAGCAGAGCTAGAAAAGGCAGCGTTGCGAGAGCTGGCGGAGGGAAACTTCTAAGCCCGGCGCGCAGGCACGAGGCTGTGAGCTACCTGGTTGGCCAGGGGTTTTCTCAGCGCCTTGCATGCCGCGTTGCCGGGCTGTCCCGGTCAGCGTATTGCCGGGCCCGCGCGGCGGGCGGGGCGAAAACGCTGCGTGATCATGGGCCTGTGCGCCAGTGGATGAACGATTTTGCCGCCACGCATCGACGCTGGGGCTATAAACGCGCCTGGGCGCGGGCCAAGAGTGAGGGCGTTGTCGTGGGGCGTGATACGTTCCGGCGCTTGTGGCGCACCGAAGGACTGCGCGTGCGCCCGCGCAAAGCCCCCAAGCCCCGCACTGCGCCGCGCCTCCAGCGCCTGGTCAAGGCTAGTACGCCGGGGCAGGTGTGGGCCATTGATTTCCAGTTCGATTCGGATTGGAGGGGGCGCGTGTTCAAGGTCTGTAACCTCATCGATGAGTTCACGCGCCAGCACCTGGCTTTCCGCGTCGAGCGGCGCATGGGAGCCGCCGACGTGATCGAAATGCTTGACCTGGCTGCCCTAACCCATGGGGCACCCCAGGTGCTGCGCGCCGATAACGGGCCCGAATTCATCGCCGCCGCCTTGGGGCGCTGGGCCAACGAGCACAACACGCTCCAAGCGTTCATCCCGCCGGGCCAACCCTGGCATAACGGGTTCGTGGAGTCCTTGCACAACCGGATGCGTGATGAACTCCTGGAGGACAACATGTTCGAAGGGCTTGACCATGCGCGCGCCCTGATCGGTGCTTGGTCCCAGCGCTACAATGAAGAGCACCCCCACAGCGCGCTGGACTGGCTCTCACCCAACCAATACGCGCGCCAATGGGCACAACACCACCAATAACAACCAACAACCCTCAAAACACCCGGTCCACAAAACCAGACCAGGCCACGAGAAGCGTGTAGACAAACTGCAATTTATTGCAAGATGGCGGGTTTTCGCAGGTAAACGTGCAAAACCCTGGTGAAAAACTCATCAGACTACTACAATTGTCTACGTACGAGGTCACAATCTCGATGTGACTTTGAAAAGTGATCTGATATACCGTTACCCGCTGATGTGGTGTTGAGTCAGCCCAAAGAGGAGGGATTTGCGATGGATGAGCACGCGGCTTCGTCCCCTGCAACTCCTGTTGACCTGACCGCAACAAGCTACGTTCCTCAGCTACTCGGAGGTCATCTGACGTATTCGGCCCGCGATCTCGCGGAGATGACGAATACGCCTATCGAACGCGTCTTCCGTTTCTGGATCGCCCTCGGCTTCCAGGCTCCCACCGCAGACGACAAGGTTTTCTCTCAGCGTGATCTGGAAGTTTTCAGTCGCTGGCACGACCTCGTCGAATCCGGTGGCATTGATACAGCTACCTCACGCTCGCTCCTGCGCGCCAACGCCCACCTGGCTGATCGTCTGGCCCTGTGGCAGTTCGAGGCGCTGGTCGAGGATTCAATGCGTCGTCTGATGCTGGACGACACGACGGCCCGCATGTACGTGCTGGACCATATGCGCGAGTACATCGATGTCTTCCAGGAGATGTTCACATATGCCTGGCGACGTCAGCTCGAGGCAACCCTGTCCCGTTTTGATCGCGAGGTATCCCAGCGTGGGCACGAGGAGAGGCACAACCGCTTCCCGCTCAACCGCTGCCTCGGCTTCGTCGACATGGTGTCCTACACGTCGTCCTCGACGATCCTCGGTGACGCCCTCGTGGGTCTCATTGAGCGCTTCGAGGAGGAGAGTCGTAACGCCGTCATCGAGGAGGGGGGTCGCGTCGTCAAGATGATCGGTGACGCCGTCCTCTACATCGCCGATGACCTGCCGACTGGTCTGCGCGTGGCCACGGCCCTCATCGAGCGACTGAACGCCGACGACGAAATGCTGCCCGTGCGTGCGTCTTTCGTGCGCGGCGATGTGTTCTCGCGGTCGGGTGATGTCTTCGGGCCCACGGTGAACCTCGCGTCTCGCCTCGTGGACATCGCGCCGGTTGGCAAAATCCTCACCGATCCGACCACGGCTGCCGCCATCGCTGCCGGTGAGGTTGGTGATGGGTACGAGCTTGAAGAGTTCCCGACCGCGGACTTGCGCGGTTTCGGTCCTGTCTCGCCGTACCTGCTCTCAAGCGTTGTTAAATAACGTTCATCTCGCACTGTGAACGAGTGCCTGACCAGCCCGCATAGCGGGTCAAGAAAGGTGCAAGTTTTGGTTCAGAATTGCTAAGATGCAAGCGTGACTACAGTTCTCCTTGTTGAAGACGATCCGGCCATCTCTGAGCCCCTCGCCCGCGCGCTGGGCAGGGAGGGCTACGACGTGCGCGCACACGCGACAGGCGCTGAAGCCCTCGCGGATGTTCGCGGTGTTGACCTGGTCGTCCTGGACCTCGGCCTGCCCGACATGGACGGCCTGGATGTCGCCCGCGAGATCCGCTCCTCCGGTAACCGAGTTCCGATTCTGATCCTTACTGCGCGCACGGACGAGGTCGACATGGTCGTCGGCCTGGACGCGGGCGCTGACGACTACGTGACGAAGCCTTTCCGCCTCGCGGAGCTTCTCGCTCGCGTGCGGGCCCTCCTGCGCCGCCAGGCCGCAGAGCCTGCCGAGGGCGAGCTGCGCGCCCAGGACATCCGCATGGATGTTGCTGCGCACCGCGCGTTCGTCGGCGACGTCGAGCTGAGCCTGACTGCCAAGGAATTCGACCTGCTGCGCGTGCTGCTGCGCGAGGCCGGTTCCGTCGTCGCGCGCGACACTCTCATGCGCGAGGTGTGGGGCTCGGACCCGACCGGCTCCACGAAGACCCTCGACATGCACGTGTCGTGGCTGCGCCGCAAGCTCGGCGACGACGCGACCGACCCGCACTACATCACGACAGTGCGAGGCATGGGCTTCCGCTTCGAGAACGCGCGCTGAGCGCGTCGCTGAGACAGGCCCGCCATGCGCGCCCGCGCGGTGAGGATGATCGTCTCCATCGTCGCCGTCGTGTGCGTGCTGATGGGGCTCCCAGGCGCGTTTTTCGCATCGGTGTCCATCTGGTCGTCCGAACAGCGCAACCTTGATGTTCAGGCGCAACTGATCCTCCAAAACATCGAGCGTAGGCGTGCCGTGGGGGAGGGGAATGACCCCGCAACCCTGGCCTCGCTCGTGGCGGATCAGGCGAACAGCCGCGGGGACGAACTCGGCTACCGCATTAAGGTTCCCGAGGCTAATCTCGTCACCAACAGCAAGGCGTTTCCTGGGCGGACCATGACCGCCCTGGCCTCGTCTCCGAGCGGCGTTTCCGTTCAGCTCACAGCGTCGGCATCGAACGCTCTGAACCGCATCGCGTGGACGTGCGCGATGTTCGGCGGGGGCATGGTTGCTTCCATGGTGATCGGCTGGGTGCTCGCGCGCTCCCTGTCGCGTGAGCTGTCGGCCCCGCTCATCTACCTGGCCGCCCAGGCTGAGCAGATCGGCTCGGGCGGTGTGCGCGCCCGCGTGGAGAAGTCCGGCATCGAAGAGATCGACCTGGTCTCCGAAGAACTCGCTCGCACCGGCGAACGCATGGCGGGCCGACTCGCAGCCGAGCGACAGGCTGCCGCCGACGCCTCCCACCAGCTGCGCACGCCGCTGACCGCCCTGTCCATGCGCCTGGAGGAAATCGAACTCATCTCCACAGAGGACGAGGTGCGCGCCGAAGCCCGCACCTGCCTCGAACAGGTGGAGCGCATGACCAACGTGGTCACGGAGCTGCTCGACGTTTCCAAGCGCCAGACCAGCCAGACGGAGGCCATTCACATTCTCGAGGTCTTCAATACCGCCCGCGAGGAGTGGGAGGACCAATTCGAGGCGGCCGGACGCCCCCTCGTTTTCCTCGACGAGGCCGAGCGTCCGATCCTGGCCGACGCCGGAAAGCTCGGACAGGTCCTGGCGACCCTCATCGAAAACTCGCTGCGCTACGGCGGCGGGACCACGCGCGTGTGGGCGCACGCGGGCACCTCCAAGCGCGGCGTCGTCATTGAGGTGAGCGACGAAGGCGAGGGCATCGACGAGTCCCTGGCCCCCGACATCTTCCAAAAGGGCGTCTCCGGGCATGGTTCCACGGGCATCGGCCTGGCCCTGGCCCACGACCTCGCCCAAGCGATGGGCGGGCGCCTCGAGCTCAAGACCAACAAGCCGCCGGTCTTCACCGTGTCGGTCGCCGCGATCCCCGCGTCCCTCGACCCCGATCGCGTCATGCCCGAAGGTCCCCTCATGTCCATGGGACGCCGCTCGCGGCGCTTCTAAGAGCGGAGTAGATTGAAAGGCGTGGAACACGAGATGCTGACCCCTCCCACCGTTGCCGTTATCGGCGGCGGACAGCTCGCACGCATGATGCAGGAGAGCGCGGTCGCGCTCGGTATCAATCTTCGGGCCCTCGTCGAGGCCTCGGACGGCTCGACCGGTCAGGTGACCGTCGACAAAGCGGTGGGTGAGCCCGCCGACCTGGACGCGGTCCGTGCGCTGATCGACGGCGCGGACGTCCTCACGTTCGAGCACGAGCACATCCCGGCCCCCACGATGGAGGAGGCTGCCCGCCTCGTCTCCGTTCAACCCCCGGCCAGCGCCCTCCTGTACGCGCAGGACAAACTGGCCATGCGCGAGCGCCTCACCGACATGGGGATCCCGTGTCCCGCGTGGGTGCGCGTCGAGGACGAGGCCCAGCTGGCCGAATTCGGCGCCACGATCGGATGGCCCCTCATCGTCAAGACCCCGCGCGGCGGATACGACGGGCACGGCGTGGCAGTCGCCCACAGCCCCGCGGACGTGTCCTCCTGGTGGGGCAACGGCCCCCTGCTGGCCGAGGCCCTGGTTCCCTTCACCGGCGAGGTGGCGGCCCTCCTCGCGCGCACCCCCTCGGGTGAGATCGCCTCGTGGCCCGTCGCCTCCACCGTGCAGATTGACGGCGTGTGCGCCGAGGTCACGGCTCCCGCCGTCGGCATCCGGCCCGAGACGGCCGCCGAGGCCCGCCGCATCGGCGAGCGCATCGCCGCCGAGCTGGGGGTCACCGGCGTCCTCGCCGTGGAAATGTTCGTCGTCGGAGAGGGCGCGGACGAGCGCGTCCTCGTCAACGAGCTCGCCATGCGCCCCCACAACACGGGACACTGGACCATCGACGGGGCCGTCACGAGCCAATTCGAGCAGCACCTGCGTGCGGTGCTCGACTTGCCGCTGGGGTCCACCGACCTGCGCGCGCCGGGTACATATTCCGTCATGGTGAACCTCCTTGGCTCGACTCACGATCAGCCTGCGCGCGCCCTCGCGGCGGCCTTCGCAGCCGGGGGAGCGGGAGCGAAGGTGCACCTCTACGGCAAGGAGGTGCGTCCCGGACGCAAGCTCGGCCACGTCACCGTCGTCGACGCGGATCCCGCCCTCGCTCTTGAGCGAGCCCGGGCAGCCGTCAGCGCCCTGAAGGGCGAGGACCCCACCAGCTAACCCTCCCACCTGTCCGCGGCCGAGGGACCAGGTGCCCCGGCCTCGTTCCCTCCCGAAAGGACCGCCCATGACCACCGAGCTCGACATCCAGCTGACCGCCACCGGCGACAACCCGCTCGTCGGCGTCGTCATGGGCTCCGACTCCGACTGGCCCACGATGGAAGCGGCCGTCGGCGCCCTCGCCGAATTCGGCATCGCCTGCGAGGTCGGCGTCGTCTCCGCCCACCGCATGCCCGAGGACATGGTGGCCTACGGCCGATCCGCCTCGGAGCGCGGCCTGCGCGTCATCATCGCGGGAGCCGGGGGAGCGGCCCACCTGCCCGGCATGCTCGCCGCACTCACCGAACTGCCCGTCATCGGTGTGCCCGTGCCCCTCAAGCACCTCGACGGTGTCGACTCCCTGCACTCCATCGTCCAGATGCCCGCGGGTGTGCCCGTCGCGACCGTGTCCATCGCGGGCGCGCGCAACGCGGGGCTGCTCGCCGCCCGGATCCTCGGAGCTGGCGAAGGAGAGCGTGCTGAATCGCTGCGCGCCTCGATGCGGGACTTCCAGAAGGATCTTCGCGACGTGGCCAGCGCAAAGGGGGCGGCCCTCGCCCAGCGCGTCTCCCAGGCGCGCTGAGGCCCGACAACACAAGCCCCGCGCGGGTAGCCGCGAGGGGGCGGCGCGTCGTATCCTGAAGCCATGAGCATTCTCGTTTGTGGCGGCGCCGGCTACATCGGCGCACACGTTGTCCGCCTCCTGCGTCAGCGCGGGGATCGCGTCGTCGTCGTCGACGACCTGTCCACCTCCAACGCGGCCAGGATCGGGGACACGCCCCTGGTTCGCCTTGATGTCGCTACCGATGAAGCGCGTTCCGTTCTCTCCAACCTCATGGTGGACGAGGACGTCACGGCCGTCATTCACTTCTCCGCGCGCAAGCAGGTCGGCGAGTCCGTCGCACGCCCCACCTGGTACTACCAGCAGAACATCGGTGGCATGGCGAACGTGCTGGCCGCCATGGAAGACGCCGGCGTCGACCAGATGATCTTCTCCTCGTCGGCCGCCGTCTACGGCATCCCCACCGCCGAAGTCGTCACCGAGGACATGGCCGGACACCCCATCAACCCCTACGGCGAGACCAAGCTGATCGGCGAGTGGATGATGGCCGACTGCGAGCGCGCCTGGGACCTGAAGTGGATCGGCCTGCGCTACTTCAACGTCGCGGGTGCCGGCTGGCCCGACCTGGCCGACCCGGCCATCATGAACCTAATCCCCATGGTCCTCGACCGCATCGAGCGCGGCGAGAGCGCCAAGATCTTCGGCACCGACTACGACACCCCGGACGGCACCTGCGTGCGCGACTACATCCACGTCCTGGACCTGGCCGAGGCCCACATCGCCGCCCTTGACGTGCTCGCCGAGGGCCGCCAGCCCGACCACCACACCTACAACGTGGGCACCGGCCTGGGCACCTCCGTGCGCGAGATCATCGACGGCCTGCGCCGCGTCATCGGCTGGGACTTCCCCGTCGAGGAGCTGGACCGCCGCGCCGGCGACCCGCCCAAGCTGATCGGCGACCCGCTGTCCATCGGCGTGGACCTGGGCTGGAAGGCCAACAACGGCCTCGACGAGATCCTCACCTCCGCCTGGGAGGGCTGGCAGGCGGGGCCGCGCCCGATCACCGTTCCCGGCTCCTGAGGGCGCCTGTAGAGCCTGAAGAACCCCGGCCTCGTTCCTGACAGTGGGTGAACTGCCTCCCGTTTCTTGGACATCGAAATTGAAGTCCAGGGAATGGG
>JVKM01000023.1 GCA_001072465.1 Xylanimonas cellulosilytica
TGGAGGGGTCTGGGTTTTTCGGACCGTTTGTTTTGAGAGGGTTGTTCTGAGTAGTCCCGGCTGCTTGTGGCCGGGCAGAATGGATGACCATGAGGAAGTTCTCGAAGCACACGCCTGAGCAGATTGTCGTGAAGCTGGAGAAGGCCGAGGCGTTGCGAGGTGAGGGCATGAGTACGGCCCAGGCCTGCCGCGTGCTGGGTATCAGTGAGGCGACGTTGTGCCGGTGGCGTCAGCGTTATGGGTCAATGAATCGTAGTGAGGCCAAGGAACTGCGTGAGTTGCGTGAGCAAAACGCGCGCCTCAAACAGTTGCTGGGCCAAGCAGAGCTAGAAAAGGCAGCGTTGCGAGAGCTGGCGGAGGGAAACTTCTAAGCCCGGCGCGCAGGCACGAGGCTGTGAGCTACCTGGTTGGCCAGGGGTTTTCTCAGCGCCTTGCATGCCGCGTTGCCGGGCTGTCCCGGTCAGCGTATTGCCGGGCCCGCGCGGCGGGCGGGGCGAAAACGCTGCGTGATCATGGGCCTGTGCGCCAGTGGATGAACGATTTTGCCGCCACGCATCGACGCTGGGGCTATAAACGCGCCTGGGCGCGGGCCAAGAGTGAGGGCGTTGTCGTGGGGCGTGATACGTTCCGGCGCTTGTGGCGCACCGAAGGACTGCGCGTGCGCCCGCGCAAAGCCCCCAAGCCCCGCACTGCGCCGCGCCTCCAGCGCCTGGTCAAGGCTAGTACGCCGGGGCAGGTGTGGGCCATTGATTTCCAGTTCGATTCGGATTGGAGGGGGCGCGTGTTCAAGGTCTGTAACCTCATCGATGAGTTCACGCGCCAGCACCTGGCTTTCCGCGTCGAGCGGCGCATGGGAGCCGCCGACGTGATCGAAATGCTTGACCTGGCTGCCCTAACCCATGGGGCACCCCAGGTGCTGCGCGCCGATAACGGGCCCGAATTCATCGCCGCCGCCTTGGGGCGCTGGGCCAACGAGCACAACACGCTCCAAGCGTTCATCCCGCCGGGCCAACCCTGGCATAACGGGTTCGTGGAGTCCTTGCACAACCGGATGCGTGATGAACTCCTGGAGGACAACATGTTCGAAGGGCTTGACCATGCGCGCGCCCTGATCGGTGCTTGGTCCCAGCGCTACAATGAAGAGCACCCCCACAGCGCGCTGGACTGGCTCTCACCCAACCAATACGCGCGCCAATGGGCACAACACCACCAATAACAACCAACAACCCTCAAAACACCCGGTCCACAAAACCAGACCAGGCCATCCGCTCAGGATGTCGAGGAAGCCAGCGTTCTTCACGGTGGCGTGTGCGTCCTCCGTTCTGGTGTCGGGTACGAGGCGACGGAGGGCTGTCACCGAGACCGGGACCTCTCGTGCGAAGTCGCCATTCATGACGTCATCGTAGGTGAATCGAAGGACGACGAATCCGCGCCTTAGGAGTTCTCGATCCCGCTTGAGGTCCTTCTCGCGTTGCTCTTTCGACGAGTGGAAGGCCCACCCGTCCACCTCGATGACGATGAAGCCGAGGATGATCATGTCGACCTCGCCAACTCCTTCGATCCAGACCCCGACCTGCGGTGTCAGTCCCATGTCGATGAGTTGCAAGCGGGCAACGGTTTCGAGGATTGAGCGGGCTCGGTCCGACGATAGGGAGAGCGCTTCTCTGAGGTGAGGCAGTCGGCTGCCGGTTGGTGGGATAGTGAGCGTTGAGACGTCGTAGAGTCCGCGATTGCGTGCGGCATCAAGCATGGGCAGTGAGACCTTGAGTGGCATGCAGACGAGCACTCGCTCCAAGACTGTCCCGATGCACGCTACATGTGTGCGTTCTTCTTCTTTGCTCAGGACCGGCTCCCAGTGGATGCACACATCGTCGAAGTGGCGAAGCTTTGAGTGGTGCATTCCTCGGCTGTGTCTGACCGACAAATGCGTGCGCTGTGGGAGCGCCTCAGTGGCGACTGGTAGGTCGTAGAACTTCGCTGCGCTCACACACGAGAGGCAAGCGTTGTATACGAAAGCGCGTACCTGATCTAACGTGTACCTGGTGTTGTCGTAGATCCAACCGCGGTAGTGACTGATGCCAGTTGGCAGCGTTGAAGGAGTGAGCTCTGCGTGGCGCAGGCTCGATAGTTTGGTGATTCCGTGCCGTTTACGTAGCTCTTCGTTAAGATCCATGTACAGATCATGCTACTTTGTCACGCTTCGTGTGAGCTGTTTGAAATATCTGTGGATAACTAAGAAATTTCGCATGCAATTCCCTGCCGGGGCTTTTCTGATACTTCGTGAAAACCCCGTGATTTCAACGATCTGATTTCAAATCTTGAAAGAGGGGTGGGGGAATTGCATGCGGAATTGATAGGGGGCCAGTATTGCCGCCGAATAGAGCGAGCGACCACCCCGTGTGGGGTAGCCGCTCGCTGTGCTAAAGCGTGGCGCCTCAGTCCGGCAGGGACGCTCCCGCCTCGGTGAGCAGGGTGCGGATCTGCTCCTCGACGCCCTTGGTGCCTCGGCCCATCGCGACCAGCTTGCCGTCCGCACCCGCAATGAAGTGCGTCGGCCACGCCGTCGCGCCGTAGGCCTTGAAGGCCTCCAGGTCGGGGTCGAGGGCGACCGGGTAGGTGATGCCCAGCTTCGAGATCGAGGTGTTCACGACCGAGGTGTCGCGCTCGTAGGCTTGCTGGGGCGAGTGCACGCCCACGACGACCAGGCCGTAGTCCTTGTACTTCTCGTAGATGGCCTCGAGCTCGGGGATCTCGCGCTGGCAGTTCGTGCACGAGCTCGACCAGAAGTCCACGAGCGTCACCGTGCCGGACGGCTGGCCCAGGGTGTTCAGCCACTCCGAAGCCTGGAGGGTCGGCATGACGCCGCAATCCTTCGCGCCATTACGCGCGCACTGTGCGAAGTCGGTGCTCGCCTCGACTTCCTTCTCGGGCTCGCACGCGCCGTCCTCGCAGGCACCTTCAGTGCTGGCCTCGAGCGAGGCCGTGTAGTCGGGGATCATGCGCTGCAGGGCCATCGGGGCGTCCGTCGCGATACCCAGCGCGAGCGCGATCATGGCGACGCCCGCAGCGATGCGCAGCGGCTGCTGGCGGGTCTTCAGGAAGCGGGCCGCGACGCCCGAACCGGCGATCGCGACGATCATCAGTGGGATCGACACACCGATCGCGAAGGAGATGGCCAGGCCGATGATGTGCCACGTGATCTGCCCGGAGCTGGAGGCCACGATGATCGAGGTCAGCACCGGACCCGCGCACGGCACGAACGCCGCGCCCAGGACGAGGCCGAGGCCGAAGCCCGCGCTGTCACCCGTCGTCCGAGGTGCCAGGCGCGCGAAGGGGCGCTCGAGCACCTCCATGATCTTCGGGACGATCATGCCGATACCGACGGCCAGCAGCAGGATGATGCCCGTCCAGCGGATGAGCGCCTGCGGCAGGTTGAGCAGGCTGAGCAGCGCCGAACCCGCGACCGTGATGATCATGAACGAGGTGACGAGGCCCAGGACGATGAGCACGGGACGACGGGTTACCGAGTCGCTCCCGTCGGCCTTGACGGCTGCCTTCTTTGGCGCTTCTCCACCCAGGTTCACGCCCGGAGCGACGCGGAACAGCGACGGGTCGATGCCCGTCTTTCCGTCTTCGGAGGATTGGGGCGCCTCGTTCGAGGTGCGGCCACCGGCGGCTCCGAGGAATAGTGCGGGTAGGACGGGAAGGATGCACGGGGAGATGCCCGTGATGAAGCCTCCAAGAAGGCCAAGCAAGAGGAACATAGGTTCACCTTACTTGGAAGTAGTTGAAAATGCACGCTAATTGTCGGATGCAAGCGCACAAACGGATGTCAGAGCCCGACAGTGCGCCTACAACGACAGGACCAGGTCCGCGCGCTCCTTCGTGCGATCGACGAGGGCCATGTTCGCCGCGTCCACCGTGCGCACCCAGTGTGCGGCATCAGCGCGGTCGCGGCCAAAGCTCACGTGTCGGTCGATCAAACGCGAGGCGAGCTCGTCGAATGGAGTGTCAATAAAGACGAGCAGGTCGATGAGGCCGCGCACGTCCGCCCAGCCGGGCAGCTCGAGGCCCAGGTAGTTGCCCTCCGTGATGACGACGCCGTCGACCTCGACGGGCAGAGAGGCGGCGACGGGCTCGTGCAGGTCGCGCCGGTAATCGGGAGCGAGGACAACGCCGTCCGCGCGGCGCACGCGCCCCAGGAGAGCGACGTATCCGCCCACGTCGAAGGTGTCGGGCGCGCCCTTGTGGTCGGCGATCCCGCGCGCGGCCAGCACCGCGTTGGACATGTGGAAGCCATCCATGGGCGCCAGGCCAGCGACCGCGATGCCGGCCTCGGGTAGGGCGCGAGCCAGTTCGGCGGCGATCGTCGTCTTGCCGGTCCCGGGAGGACCGGTCAGGCCCAGCACGCGCACGGGGTCACCGAGGCGGGCGCGCTTGGCCACGGCCTCGACGATGCGCCGGGTGATCGACGAGGCCTGGGCGCACTCAGGAGAGGCCGCAGCTGACTGCGGTCCTGAGCTCGCCCGTGAGGAAGTCACGGCTTGATGACGGGCAGCGTCGACCAGGGGAAGTTGATCCACTTGTCGGTGTACGCCCACACGTAGTCGGGCTCGATGATGGACACGGGCTTCTTGTAGATGACCACGCTGCGCGCCTCGACGCGCACGGCGGCGGAGCCGTCGAGAGAGAGGCCGTGCTCGTCGATGAGGTCCATGACCATCTTGAGGGTCTTGCCGGAGTCGGCGACGTCGTCGACGACGAGGACGCGCTTGCCGTCCATCGCAGAGACGTCCATGAGCGGGGGAAGCAGCTGGGGCTCCTCGAGGGTTTCACCGATGCCGGAGTAGAACTCGACGTTCATGGTGCCGATGGCCTTGACGTCCATCGCGTAGGCGATGGCGCCGGCGGGAATGAGGCCGCCGCGCGCGATGGCGACGATCAGGTCCGGGATCCAGCCGGAGTCGACGATCTGCTGGGTGAGCTCACGGGACGCGTCGCCAAAGCCCTCCCAGGTGAGGACCTCGCGGTCGGGAGCGGTGGTGGCGTCGGGGCTGGCGGTGGTACCCATGGCTTCCTTCTCTCGGGGGTGTTGGAATCAAGGGTATCGCCGTCGGGTGGGTGTGTGCGCGCCCGCCCGGGTTGCAAAACTGTGACGTGGGCAGACGCACGCCGCGCGCGCACTCCGTCGGCGTCGGTAACGCTAACGGCGGCGGCGGATCGAGGCGAGCTCGCGCTCGTAGGCGCGCCCGGGCGTGGCGGCCTTTCCTCGGTGCTCCCACGTGAGGATCAGCGCCGGGTTGAAGGCGCGTGAGCACACCCCGCACGAGGAGACACGCTGCGGCGCTCGGTACAGGCGGCGGGTGGCCCCGCAGCGCGGGCACGTCCCCACCCAGGGTGCGTCCGGGGAGGGCAGGGACGAGGGCAACCGCGCGGAATCCGGTGCGCCGAGGGCCCGTGCGGCCCGCTTCCACGCGGCGTCGTGCCCGTGGGAGGGGCCAACGAGGGCGTGGGCGATCTCGTGCAGGATGACGCCCCGGATCGTGTCTGCGTCATACAGGTCGGTGAGCGGGCCGGACAGGCTGATCGTGCGCGAGGTGTGAGTGCACGCCCCCGCCCGGCGTTTGGCGTGGTCGAAGCGGAAACGCCAGTCGACCAGGCCAGAAGCGTCCATGAGGGAGCGCGCGAGGGCACGTGCCTCCTCGCGCTTCACCGCGCCCCCGCGAGCACGCCGAGCAGGCGCTTCATGGAGACCTTGTTGGGCGTGCCCAGGGTCTGGGCGAACATGGACACGCGCAGTTCCTCGGCCATCCACCGCGCCTGAGTGAGCGCGGCGTCTCGGCGGGTGTCGTAGGGCCGACGCTCCAGGGCCTCGCGCGTGGCGGCGATCTCGGCCTCGGCTTGGTGGATGCGGTCCATGTCCTCCAGGTCGCGGGCTAGCGCCCCCGGCGACGAGGCGGCGCGCTCGATGCGCACGGCACCGGCGCGCAGGTAGCGGGCCAGGTGCGGCAGCGCAGAGGCGGGCGTCGCCGACACGAAACCCTCGTAGAGCAGGGTCTTCCCATGCGCCGCGACGTCGCGCGTCGTCTCTTTGAGCGAGGCCTGGGGGTGGGAGCGTACGGCGGCGTCGGCCTCGGCGCTGGCCTCCAGGGCGCGCACGACGTGGGAGAGGATCTGGTAGACGCGGTCCTCGTGGGCGTCGCGCGCGGCCGCCACGAGCGTCTCGAAGGCCTCGGGGTCGCGCACGTCGGCGGGGGTGCTGAGCTCGTCCACGAGGGCGAGAGCCGAGGCCAGCTGCGCGTCCGCGACCAGGGCCGCCGTGTCCGCGTAGGGGGAGGCTGCCAGCATGAGGGCCTCGCGGCCCGTCCAGCGCGTGGTCACCCGGTTCGTCGCCAGGGCGATGCGAGAGAGCAGCAGGCGGGCGAGGCCGGCGCGGTGCTCGCGGTCCGCCTCGGCGGCGCTGGCCATGACGCGCACGCCCGCAGCCGGTGCCGCGGCGCTGCCCTGGGGGACCAGCGCGGGGAAGGCCCGCAGCGTCATCGTGCCCGAGGTCTGCGTGATCGATCGCGGCAGCGTCGGCATCTGCGTGACGCCGTCCGCGTGGAACGCCGGGTCCGGCGCGGGGGACGAGGCCTGGGCATCCTTTGGCGCGTGCGCGCCCCCGGGTGCGTGCGTGCCCACGTTGGACGCGGATACAGAGGTGGGGGAATCCTCCCCACCGCGCGCGGCGGCCTTCTCCGAGGCCCCGCGCCAGCGCTTGTTCCTGCGCGCCTGCTTCTCGCCGGCCTCCTCGAGGGCCGCGCGCACGGCCGTGCGCACCGCCTTGTTCGCGTCGCTGGCGAGGGATCGCTGCAGGTAGGCCAGGTCCTTGCCCGCGCCCAGCTCCTTGCCCGACGCGTCGGTGACGACGAAGGTCATGCGCAGGTGATCGGGCAGGTGGGCGCGAGCGTGTGCCAGGTCCGCCTCGCTGAGGTCCACGCCGCGCAGCACGCGAACCGCGTGGGCGAGGGCATCCAGGACGGAGCCCTCGGTGAGGGGGCGGGGCTTGGGGGCCTCGGTGGCGGGCGTGTCCGTGCCCTGCTGGGCGGATTCCGCCGCAGGAGCCTCCTTCGGCGTCGCCTTCTTCGGTGCCTTCGCGGGGGAGTTGCGCGTCGATAGCTTGCCGGACGTCGCGCCCCACGCGGCCAGGCGGCCCATCGCGGCGTCCAGGCTCAGCGGATCGGGCTCGTCGGAGCCGTCGGCCTTCGCCGCTTTCCCGGCAGCCTTGTCCGCTGATGCCACCACGGCCTCGACCGGCTCGTCGCCCGTCTGCTCGATCCAGCGAGCCACCGACGCGGCCACGTCCGGCGCGGGGGCCAGCAGACGGCGCACGCCCTTGGGTAGAGCACGGATCGCCTCGGTCAGCAGGTCCTCGCGCATGCCGGGCACCAGCCAGTCCGTGCCCGCATCGCTCACGCGCTCGAGCACCTCGATCGGGATACGCATCGACACGCCGTCACGCGGGCTGCCCGGCGCAAACTCGTAGCTCAAGGGCAGCGACAGATCGCCGCACTGCCAGCGATCCGGGAAGCCCTCGCCGGAGGTCGCCTCGCGCGGCATCAGCAGGGACGCCGGGTAGATCAGCAGATCGGGATGCTCCCGGCGCTCGTCCTTCCACCAGCGGTTGAACGCCGCCGCGCTGGTCACGTGTTCGGGGATCAGATCGTCGAAGAAACGGAAGCGTGCCTGCTCGTCCGCGACGAGGCCGTGGGTGCGGCTACGGCGCTCAACCTCGCGAGCCTGCTCCACCAGGGCCTCGTTTCGGCGCTGGAAACCGTGCCTCTCCCTCCACTGGCCATCCACCAGGGCGTTGCGAATGAACATCTCACGGGCTAGCTCACGGGCCGTCGTACCCTCGCGCGCGGCCGCCAGCTCCTCGAAATGACGTGGCTCAAACGACCCCGACGACAGTGGATCCTTCGACGCCGACACCAACCCGGCCGCCAGCGCCTCCAACGATCCTGCGCGCGGAGCGTGAGAGCGTGAGGCGGCCACGGCCTCGTCGATGACGAGGTCCCCCAAGCGCCCCAGCAGCACCTCGCGGTCTGCCGCCAGCGTCAGCCCGTAGAGGGTCACGCGCTCGCGGACCATCGCCGCGCCCTTCGCGACCGACCAGAACGGCTCCGAATACGAGCGCTTGAGCAGGCCGCGCGCCGCCGGTTCCACCCACTCCGGGCGGATGCGGGCCACCGTGCGCGCAAACAGGCGCGAGGTCTCCACGAGCTCCGCGGTCATCACCCAGGCGGGGTGCCCGCTCACGCCCGAGCCCGGCCAGATCGTGAAGTGCGTGCCGCGCGCGCCCTCGTAGTCGCGCTTCGTCTCATCCCACGACCCCAGGTAGGACAGCAGGCCTACCAGCAGCGAGCGGTGCACCTGGTCCGCGTCCACGCTCGCCGTGCCCTGCCCGTAGGCCAGGACCGCGCGAACGGCCGCGTCCTGCGCGCCGCCGAACTGGGCTGCCTCCACGACGTCGCCCGTCGACGGCTCGCCCACCGGCCCCGCGGCGATCCCCAGCGCCCGGGCCATCTGGCGCAGCTGGCCGACCACGTCGCGCCATTCGCGCCACCGCAGGTAGTGGAAGAACTCCGCGCGGCACATGCGCCGGAACGCCGATCCCGACAGGTCGCGGGCCTGCACCGCCAGGTAGCGCCACAGGTTCAGGTACGTGATGAAGTCCGAATGCGGGTCCGCCAGGCGCGCGTGCGACGCGTCCGCCGTGCCCTGGTGCTCGGCCGGGCGCTCGCGCACGTCCTGGATCGACAGCGCCGCCACGATGACGAGCACCTCCGAGGCGCAGCCCAGGCGCTCGGCCTCCAGCAGCATGCGCCCCAGGCGCGGGTCGATCGGCAGGCGCGCCAGGTCCCGTCCGATGCCGGTGAGCCTGTACTGGGACGAGGCCGGGGTCGCGTCCTCGGTCCCGCTATCCTGCGCGAGCGCGCCGATCTCGACGAGGAGGGCCACGCCGTCGCGCACCGCGCGTCGATCCGGGGCGTCCAGGAACGGGAAGTCCTCGACGGCGCCCAGGCCGAGGGACGCCATCTGCAAGATGACGCTGGCGAGCGACGTGCGCAGGATTTCCGGCTCCGTGAAGCGCGGACGCGAGAGGTAGTCGGCCTGCGAGAACAGGCGGATCGCCACGCCCTCCGCGACTCGGCCGCATCGGCCCGCGCGCTGGTTCGCGCTCGCCTGGCTGACCGGCTCGATCGGCAGGCGCTGCACCTTCGTCTTGTTGGAATAACGGGAAATACGCGCCAAACCCGGGTCGATCACGTAGCGGATGCCCGGCACCGTCAGCGACGTCTCCGCCACGTTCGTCGCCAGGACCACGCGGCGCAGGCGGTGCGGCTCGAACACGCGATGCTGCTCGGCCGCCGTCAGCCGCGCGTACAGCGGCAGGATTTCGATGTCTCCCGGACGCGCGCCCTTGTCGTCTCCCGCGCGCCGGCCTCGTCCCTTCAAGTGATCGAGGAGGGCCGCCTCCGTGTCGCGGATGTCGCGCTCGCCGGGCAGGAAGACCAGGATGTCGCCGTCGCCCTCCGCGCTCAGCTCGTCCACCGCGTGACAGATCGCGGTCTCCACGTCGATGTCCTCGCCCATGCCGTAGCCCAGCGTCGCCAGCTCGTCGTCCGGGTCCTCCAGGACCAGCTGCATGGGGCCGGACTCGGTGACCTCGGTGGTCTCGATGGGCTCATCCGCCTGCGTCGATGAGGCCTCGGACGTGTACGACGAGGGCGTTGTCGGGCCGAGGGGACGGTAGCGGATCTCGACCGGGTACGTGCGGCCCGACACCTCGATGACCGGCGCCGGCTCGATCAGGCGACCCGAGCCGGGCGTGCCCTCCCACGTGCCGAAATGGCGCGCGAAACGGTCCGAATCGATCGTCGCCGACGTGATGATGACCTTCAGGTCCGGGCGCGCGGGCAGCAGGCGCGCCACGTAGCCCAGGATGAAGTCGATGTTCAGGCTGCGCTCGTGGGCCTCGTCGATGATGAGCGTGTCGTAGCGGCGCAGCATCGGATCCGACTGAATCTCCGCCAGCAAGATGCCGTCCGTCATGAGCTTGACGAGGGTCGTGGGGCCGACCTCGTCCGTGAAACGCACCTGGTAGCCGACCACCTGGCCGCGCTCGCGGCCCACGGTCTGGCCCAGCTCGTCGGCGATGCGGTCCGCGACCGAGCGCGCCGCGAGCCTGCGCGGCTGGGTGTGACCGATCATGCCGGCCACGCCGCGGCCCAGCTGCATGCAGATCTTCGGCAGCTGCGTCGTCTTACCCGAGCCGGTCTCGCCCGACACGATGACCACCTGGTGGTCTCGGATAGCGCGGGCGATCTCGTCGCGGCGGGCGCTCACCGGCAGGTCCGGGAAGGAGATCACGGGGATTGCCGCGGCGCGCTCAGCTAGCTGCTCCGGCGTGAAGGGCTTGAAGGGGCGCGCGTGCTCGCGCTGGGGACGCCTGCGTCCGGCGTTGCGCGGGCGCGGTTTGCGTGCTTTGCGCTCAGATGAGCGGGGCGTGGCGGAGCGAGAGTCAGGCATGATAGCGCCAGTCTAGTCGCTGGCCAGAGGGGGCTGCCCGGCACCCGGCGGCGTGGCCGCACTGGAAGGCGCGACACCCCCAAAGTCGCACGTAATTCCCTTGGGTCAGTTTTTGAGTGCGGCTTTAATCCGCATGATTTCAACAGTCTGATTTCAAACGTTGAAATAGGGGTGGGGGAATTACGTGCGACATTTTGGGGTAACTATTGGATGTGGGTGTGGCGAGTCGGGGCTGCCGTCAGGCGGAGGGTGCCTCGCCCTGCAGGTCCTCGTCGAAGCGAGTGACCGGTGGTTCCAGGCGCAGATCGACGAGGTCGCGCGCCAGCTGGTCGATCTCCTCGCCCAGGTGCACGCGCTCCCTCCACGAGGCCGGGATACCCTCGATCCCATAGAAAGCGCCGCCCAGCTGCCCGTAGATCGCGGCGTTCGTGTCCGAGTCGCCGCCCATGTTCGAAATCGCCAGGGTCGCAT
Organism: Xylanimonas cellulosilytica; assembly: GCA_001072465.1. Classification (GTDB taxonomy): domain Bacteria; phylum Actinomycetota; class Actinomycetes; order Actinomycetales; family Actinomycetaceae; genus Pauljensenia. Next base: position 11,044 of record JVKM01000023.1, read on the forward strand.
CCTTGAAGGACGGGAAATCCAGGAGGCCGTGCACCGCCAGGCGCAGGCCGTTGACGATGTAGCCGTTCGTCTCCGCCTCCCACGAGGCGCGAACCTGCGGATCAGGGCTGATTACCCGCGCGGCCATCTCGTCAAACGCCGCGCCCGTCGACGCCCACGACACGTCCATTAGCTGCTCCGGGGACCACCCCAGCAGGGCGCCCACCAGGAGGGCGGCGAAGACCTCGGTGGCGGCCTCGGCCTCGACCGAGAAGTGCGTCTCGCGCGCGCTCAAGCGAGCGGTTGCGACCACCTCGCGCGGGGAACGCGAGCGGAAACCCGCGATCACCATGGGTGCCAGGCGCATAATCGCGCCGTTGCCCGCGCTGTTCGTGCGCTCGGCGGTCACCGGCACGCGGCGTTCATGCTGATAATCGAACAGCGCAGCGCGCACCTGGCCACCGATATCGAAACACCGGTCCGTCGACGAACGGTAACCCTCCGAAAACCAGCGCTGGTAGCGGTCCATCACGTCAAACGAGTCGTATCGGCCCTGCGCCAGCAGAGAATCCGCGATGCACAGGGCCATCGACGTGTCATCTGTCCACTGCCCGGGCTTCAGCAGGAAGGGGCCGCCGCCCACCATGTCCGTGATCGGATCGAAGGTGCCCGCCCACTTGAACTCATTCGTGGTGCCCACCGCGTCGCCGACAGCCAGGCCCATGAGGGCGCCGCGCGCCCGAGAAAGAAAATCCGACATGCCCCCAGTGTCGCACAGGGGACCTCCATCGGGACCCCGGCCTCCGCTTCGTGAACCCCGAGGTTAGGTGAACGGACGGGTCAGCCCCGGCCTCGTCCCTCCTGGAGACGAGGCATCAGGCGATCGACGTGCCGAACAGCCAACCCAGCAGGTACGTGACTCCCGCGGCGCCGTAACCCACGATGAGCTGGCGCAGCGCGCGAGGCGTGGGGGACTGGCCGGACAGGATGCCGACCACGCCGCCCGTGAACAGCAGGGCGACGCCGACGATCACGGCCGCGACGACGATCGCCGACAGGCCGGTCATGCCCAGCAGGTAGGGGATCAGCGGGAAGATGGCGCCCACAGCGAAGAAGCAGAACGAGGACAGCGCCGCCTTCATGGGCGTGCCCACCTGGTCGCCCGCGCCGTCCGACTCGGGGCTGCCGCCCAGTGCGGCGCGTACCGCGATCGCGCCGGACTCGCCGGTCGCCGGTTTGGCGAGGCGCGCAAAGACCTGCCTCGCGTGCCGCTCGGCCTCCTCCTCGCTCTCGCCGCGCGCACGGAACACGAGCGCCAGCTCGTTCGCGTCCACGTCCAGGTCCGGCACCGCCTGATGCGCGTCCGGGTCGGGGATCGAGGCGTCGAGCAGCTCGCGCTGACTGCGCACGCTCACCCACTCGCCGGCCGCCATTGACAGGGCGCCCGCGAGCAGGCCCGAAATGCCCGTCAACAGAACGACATGGGGCTCCATGCCCGTCGCCGCCACCCCCAGCACGAGGGCCAGGTTCGACACGAGGCCGTCGTTCGCGCCGAAGACCGCCGCGCGGAACGTGCCCGCCAGGGTCTCGCGGGACTTCGCCGCCAGGGAACGGATGACCTCGGCGTGAATGTGCTCGTCCGCCTGCATGTGTGCGGGCACGTCATCATCCACGTCGCGTGCGGACCGCTGCTCCGCGCGCTGGGCCATCGCCAGAATGAAAATCGTGCCAAAAAGGTGCGCGAGGACGGATGCGGCGCGCGTGCGCAGCGGCGGCTTCGGGGCGGGCAGGGCGTGATCGCCCAAGCGCGCCAGCCAATACTCCTCGTGGCGGCGCTCCGCCTCCTCGAGCTGCAAGAGGACCGCCCGCTCCTCGCCCGTCCGGCGCTCGGACAGGTCGCGGTAGGTGCGAGCCTCCATGCGCTCCTCAGCCAGGTGCTTGCGCCAGCGCTTGATCTGCGCGCGCGTGGGTTCCTGGGTGTCGAGCTGGGGGTCTGCGCTCACGGCCTCGTTCCCCACCGCGCTCAACGCTGCGTCGTGGAGGAGGTGGCCTGCGCGTCGACCGTCGTCGGCTCGGAGGCGGGAGCGCCGAACAGGCGCTCCTTGACGGCGTCGGCAACCTTATCGGTCACCTGCTCGCCGCCCGCACGCACGAGGTCGGACATCTTCTGACCCGCCGCATCCAGGGGGCGCGCGATGATCGGGACGCGGCGCAGCTTCGAAGCCTTCGCGCGGATCTGCTCGTAGCGCTCGCGGCCTGCTCGGGTGCCCAGGACGTATCCGATGCCAACTCCGATGAGGATTCCAGTCTTGGTTCCCATGAATGTCCTTCTCTCGCTGCAAGTGGTGGGGCGTCCCGTGGCGGCGGGTGTTTCGCAATCCCCGTGGGCGCGGCTCTCACCGGCGCGTATGCGTCTCATCTTAGTGGCGCTGTCCGTTCCGGCGCACGATCCTCGTCCTGAGTGGGGAATATTCACGGATGCTTCTCGTCTCAGGGGGCCTCTTGTCACATTCGTGCACAGTGTGGGCGCCTCTTTCCGTGAGTGGTCCTCACACGCTATGTTTATGGCGTGAGCCAGATAACGATTGAGACGCCCCGGGGAGTATCCCTCTCCGGTACATTCACGCGTCCCGTGGACTGCCGCGACGCCGTGGTGATCTTTTCTCACACCTTTTTGTCGGATCGTCACGCATCGGGCATGTTTGACTCACTCGGTCGTGCACTGCGTCGGGCCGGCTATGCGACTCTCAGCTTCGACTACTCCGGCCACGGTGCCTCGGGCGACGAAATCATCACCTTCGACCCCCTCATCGAAGACTTCCGCTCCGCGTCCGGCTGGCTCGCCGACCAGGGATTCGCGCGCCAAATCTGCGTCGGACACGAGTTCGGCGCCGCCGTCGCGCTGCGCTCGCGCCCGCCCGCCGTGCAGACATACGTGCTGGTCTCCCCGGTCCTCGGCCCCCTGTCCTACGACTGGAACCTCGTGTTCTCCGACGTGCAGCTCTCCGACCTCGAGCACCACGGGGCGACGACCGTGCCCGACGACTCGGAGTCCGTGCGCCAGCAATTCACGATCTCCAAGCGCACCCTCGCCGACATGTCCATGGTCTCCGGCGAGGACGCGCTGCGCGGCCTCAGCGTCCCCGTGCTCATCACGCACGACTCCTTCGATGAGGAGACCGGTCTGCTCGACCGCACGCGCGAGGTCTTCCACCTGCTGCCCGACGGCTCCCTCGTCGAAATGACCGCTGCCCCCGACGGCATTGCGGGCGAGTACACGCCGGTCGACGGCGTGCCCGTCATCGACGAGGCCGTGGATCGCGCGCTCGCCGCCTCCGGTTTGGCGCACCTGCCCGTGCTGGCGGATGTCGCCGCCGAGTGGGCGAGCCGCTGGGTGCCCGTGAGCCGCTGATCGCTAGATTTCCGGCGGTGCTTGCGGCACCGGTGGTGTTCCGGGTGTCGCTTGTGTGTTTGGGCCGGGCTGCTTGGTGCGCCCGTGGGTGGCGGCCCGCCCGCGAGATCGCCACACGCGAGCTGCGCTCGGAGTGGTCGATCTCGAGGCCCGCCCGTGCCCTGCCGCCGCCCACGGGCACCGCAGCCAGGCCCTCCGGCCCCTCCGATCCCTGCGTTGGCCTTCACGCTGGGGGCACTTGCGGCTATTGCTTCGTAATTTCGCATGCAATTCCCTGACGCCTGCAGTCTGCGGCTCTTGGAAAAGCCTGGAATTTCAATGATTGCATTTCAAAACATGAAGTGTGCGCGGGGGAATTGCATGCGAATTTGTATTGACTAGGCCTTGCCACCACGTCACAGCTGCCTGTGCGCGAAAAAGTTCGCCCTGCTCGGCCAGGT
>JVKM01000024.1 GCA_001072465.1 Xylanimonas cellulosilytica
TGGCCTGGTCTGGTTTTGTGGACCGGGTGTTTTGAGGGTTGTTGGTTGTTATTGGTGGTGTTGTGCCCATTGGCGCGCGTATTGGTTGGGTGAGAGCCAGTCCAGCGCGCTGTGGGGGTGCTCTTCATTGTAGCGCTGGGACCAAGCACCGATCAGGGCGCGCGCATGGTCAAGCCCTTCGAACATGTTGTCCTCCAGGAGTTCATCACGCATCCGGTTGTGCAAGGACTCCACGAACCCGTTATGCCAGGGTTGGCCCGGCGGGATGAACGCTTGGAGCGTGTTGTGCTCGTTGGCCCAGCGCCCCAAGGCGGCGGCGATGAATTCGGGCCCGTTATCGGCGCGCAGCACCTGGGGTGCCCCATGGGTTAGGGCAGCCAGGTCAAGCATTTCGATCACGTCGGCGGCTCCCATGCGCCGCTCGACGCGGAAAGCCAGGTGCTGGCGCGTGAACTCATCGATGAGGTTACAGACCTTGAACACGCGCCCCCTCCAATCCGAATCGAACTGGAAATCAATGGCCCACACCTGCCCCGGCGTACTAGCCTTGACCAGGCGCTGGAGGCGCGGCGCAGTGCGGGGCTTGGGGGCTTTGCGCGGGCGCACGCGCAGTCCTTCGGTGCGCCACAAGCGCCGGAACGTATCACGCCCCACGACAACGCCCTCACTCTTGGCCCGCGCCCAGGCGCGTTTATAGCCCCAGCGTCGATGCGTGGCGGCAAAATCGTTCATCCACTGGCGCACAGGCCCATGATCACGCAGCGTTTTCGCCCCGCCCGCCGCGCGGGCCCGGCAATACGCTGACCGGGACAGCCCGGCAACGCGGCATGCAAGGCGCTGAGAAAACCCCTGGCCAACCAGGTAGCTCACAGCCTCGTGCCTGCGCGCCGGGCTTAGAAGTTTCCCTCCGCCAGCTCTCGCAACGCTGCCTTTTCTAGCTCTGCTTGGCCCAGCAACTGTTTGAGGCGCGCGTTTTGCTCACGCAACTCACGCAGTTCCTTGGCCTCACTACGATTCATTGACCCATAACGCTGACGCCACCGGCACAACGTCGCCTCACTGATACCCAGCACGCGGCAGGCCTGGGCCGTACTCATGCCCTCACCTCGCAACGCCTCGGCCTTCTCCAGCTTCACGACAATCTGCTCAGGCGTGTGCTTCGAGAACTTCCTCATGGTCATCCATTCTGCCCGGCCACAAGCAGCCGGGACTACTCAGAACAACCCTCTCAAAACAAACGGTCCGAAAAACCCAGACCCCTCCACAGCTCCATAACAGCTCCAACGAGCCTCCAGCCGATCCACAGCTAACAGTGCTGCACCAGTTAAGGAGCATTACACCAGTTAGGGAGCATTACACCACCTCCGAGCTGGTGTAATACCCCGCTAAGTGGTGTAACACCACTTAGCAACAAGTAGCAGCGCGGAGAGATACCTCGACTCTCCAGTTGAAACACGAGGCAAGCAGATCAGTGGCGACCGAAAAGACGACTCACAACCGAGAAACACACGCCGGCGACGAGGCTGCTGACAGCAGCACTCATTAGCCACAAGATCACTCATCACCGGCACACTAAATACCGAAGTTCAGAGGAGAATCCACCAAGTTACGCAACCCTAATCCGGAGAGCTCGTACGAGGTTTCCCCCAGCTTTTATTCAGACTCTCTTTTTTGAACGACAATCAGCCCACTAGTTTCAAAACTGGTATTAAGAAATCAAGGAATCGCACACTCATGACACCCAGAGTCAAGACACATCCGAAAACTTGGGCATTTTATTAACGCGGGGCAGAACAAAGTAACTCAACAAGGCGAGCACACCGAGGGTAGCCGCAAACGAGAAGGCAACATTATACAAGGGAACTAAATCAGCAAATTTGCTACCACTCTCTTCACAAGCCTTCTGAACACACCCCTCTGCGCAAGCCTTCTGAACACACCCCTCTGCGCAAGCCTTCTGAACACACCCCCACACCAAGGCATACGAATCAATCATCCTCGGAAGAAGAAGACCAATCACACCAAGACACGCAAACGTAACATACGAGAACTCTTTTTCCCTCCCCGAACTACCAAGTAGATAAATTTGCAGTGAAACAGACACGATAAAGATTACAAAAGTTATCATTGGCTCAATTAGCGAAACACTTCCACTCAATTCACCAACGGCTATAACTAGCGAATCCTTCGGCATGATATACAAAAAGAAAACTAGAGCACCAAGAACAAATGCAAGATAAGCAACTCTTAAGTAATACACTCCTTTCATGCCGTTAATCGAGCAGAGAACATAAGCAAGGACCGACAAAAGCAGCACAACAAGCACGAACAACCCCGAGAGCCCATCGCGCCACCACCAGTCATATACACACAACCCCACAGCAGCCGTAAGCAGAAGATTCGCACTCACATTGAAGACTCTTTTCCAAGTCTTCGATGACTCAATCACCTTGATATCCATAGCATCATCATACAAAACAAATCAACTTGACACAATGCTTTTAATCCCCTGAATTGTCGAAAATGCCAGCATTACACTTGTTCTCCAAGTAGCTACCGCCCCACGTCGGGCAGATTCGCCTGCACAAGAACGGGGTTCAAACGCACCCACGCCACCGCCAGCTCCGTGATGTCGTCGACGGCCTGGTGGGACATCGAACGAGACTTGAGGGAGGCGACGGCAGCCTCGGCGCGGGCGACAGAGTCGGGCGGCATCGGCAGGCCTGAACGCACGACACTCAGATACTGGTCCAGCAGTTTCCCAAAAGAGCGATCCCAGTTGATTCCGCCGTTGTCGTACACCTCGTAGCCGACGCGCCCCGCAATGCGAATGACCTCGCCCTGCAGCGTCTGACACTGGCCACTGTCGGGCACAAGAAGATCCCACAGTTCCCCGTGCTGGCGCAGAGCGGGCACGGACGGATCCAGCTCCAGCCGCTCCCCCACAACAGGCGCGCGCTGAGCCTCGCGCTGCTCCACCCCGAACAGGGCGCACAGCTCCGACAACGCGGCCGAGGCCTCGTCGACCCGCGACTGCGAAAGATGATCCGGCAGCCCGTGCGTGACGAACGTGCAGCGCATCCGATCCATCGACCGCAACGCCACGGGTACGCGCTCGCCGACAGGTGCGCCGAGCGACAGGAGCAGGCGCATGACTGGCAGCGCGCGCGGGGCGTCGAACAGGGACTCCTGGCGCAGCGCGTACTCCATCAGCGTCGACTTCCCATGGACCCGCGAATCAGCGACAACCCGCGGATCCGCGCCCCACGCAATCATCCGCGACACGTCGGCGAGAGGAAAACGCTCGACGACGCCGAACAGCGCCGTCTGGTCGGAGGTATCGCGCGCATTGATGTCGCCTCCGCGAGCGATCAGCATCGGAATCTGGTCGAGGCATCGCGACCGAACGCGCGCGTGAATCGGAGTGCGCTGATACCAGTCGCGCGAGTTGATGTCCTCACCCCGCGCGAGTAGGAAGTCCGTGATCTCCTCGGAGGCTGGAAAGTGCATGAGCCTCGGCTCATAGGCGGATCCCCGCAGATACGCGCCGACTTCGCAGCGCTCGACCGCGCGCGCGACGGCCTCGACGTCCCCGGATGCGATGATTTGCTCGATGTCCGCGGGCAGGGTCTTGCGCAGGCGCATGCCTACTCTCCTCTCTGAGTTCCTGGGGCCAGCCTCACCGCGCGCCTACTCCCCCTCAGACACCCCGACACCGTGCTTCGCGCGCTCCGTGAGGACGCGCTCGACGACGCGCGGCAGGCGGGTGGGGGTGTCGCGGTGGCGGGTCATGGTGAGGAACAGGCGGATGCGAGTCAGCGGCGAAACGCGCACAGATTCGGGCCAGCGCGTGGCCACGTACTGCACGGCGTCGGCGACCTCGAGGCGCCGCGTCGAGTTGCCGACGCGCACCCACAGCTCGGCCTCACCCTTACCCTTGGGACCCTTGAGGTACACGGGGCGCGTAGACGGCGGGATGGTCACCCGGCACACCTCCTGGGGTCCGTAGCCCTCCTGGGGGTCCGAGGCCTCGGCAAAGTCGAGGAGGGGCAGCGCGGCCGCGTTGGTGCCCAGGCGCTGGCCCCACAGGTCGCGGATCCACAGCTCGAAGCGGTCGGCGTCCGGTGTCTTGAGGGTCGCATAGTCGGGGCCCAGACCAATGAGGCGCCCGTCGTCGTCCACGCCGATGAGGAGGGTGCCGCCGCCGGAGTTCATGAACGCGGCGACCGTCTTCGCGATGACGGTTTCCATGGCGTCGTCGCGCTTGCTGGCGCGCATGTTCCAGCGGGCGCTGGATTTGAATTCGAGGGAGTCGGATTCGCCGCGCTTGGCGACCTCGGCGATGGGCTCGAGGCCGGGGCGCGGGTGCAAATACGCGACGATCAGGGAGACGATGACGACCACGACGAGGGCCACCGCCGCGGCCACGCCGATCATCGCGGGGCGCCACATGTCGGAGGAGGAGAAGATCCAGCCTGCGACCAGGAGGCCGCCCCACAGGCCCCCGAGTCCGGTGAGGGTCGCCGAGGCCGTGGACATCGTCATGCGCGAGGCCAGGAGGCGGCGCACGACCATGCCGATCACCCAGGCGATCACGAGCAGCAGGACCTGAATGCCAATCCAGCGCAGCAGGTCGGGGTTCTGGGGTGTGGCCCCAAAGCGAGGTCCCTCGGCGGTCATCTGCGCTCCTCACACAACGAGTCGGCGGTGGGTCGGATACCAAAATCCTATCCCACCGCCGACTGGCGCTCAGCGGGTCATGCGCTCAGCGCAAGGACGTGTGCTTCTCGATTGAACGGGAGGCCCACACGCCAAGGATCAGGGCGAACAGGGGCACGAGGACATAGGAGCCGATGCCGATGACGTTCGGCTGGCCCTCGGTTCCCATCGTCGCCCGGTACGAGGTCCACATGATCTCGGTGGAGAAGTGTCCGTCGGTCGTGACGGACAGTGGAAGGAAGAACGTGCCAACCGTGGAAAGCACCTGGTTCACGATGTACAGCAGGACGAAACCGATGATGGGCGCGCCGAAGCCGAGGTGGTTGAAGCGTCCTTCAGCGCCGATCGTCATGGCGGCGCAGGCCTGTACGACCCAGGACATCGACAGGATGACCTGAACGGCGATCATGAGGGCCACGGTGGAGGTGGGAACTCCGGCCACGAGCGAACGCGGTCCGGCCGTGTACTCCGCGAGGCTGATACCGTCGCTCCACGCGGCGGCCGAAGCGACGGCGAGGATTCCGCCGACTGCCAGGGCGAGGGCCAGGAGGCACTCGATCATGATGCGAGTGTTCTTCGCCCAAAAGATGACCTTTCCGGAGACGGGCAGGCTCATCGTGAAGTAGCCGCGCTGCCCGTAGAGGGTCTTCCAGTAGTCGGCCAGGGCCGCGATCGCGCAGGCGACCGGCGTGAGCGCACACAGGGCGTAGGCGAGGACAGCAGTGGAGCCGCTGATCCCCGGCAGCCCCGCGGCGACGATTCCCGACGCGACGGCAATAGTGACGATGAACGCCCCGAAGGAGCGCGCGTCCGCGCGGTAGCGCGAGCGGATCTCGTAGGCAAGCAGTTTGGTGAACATCAGCGGTACTCCTTCCGGAAGATGGCGTCGAGGGAATCGCCGTGGGAGGCGCGCAGGTCGTCGGCGTCACCCTGCAGGAGGACCTGTCCTTCCTTCATGAAGAGCGCGTAGTCGACGAAGTGTTCGATGTCGGAGATGAGGTGGGTGGACATGATGAGCAGCGAGGCGGGGTCGAACTCGCGCAGGATGCCGTCGAGGATCACGTCGCGCGTGGCAGGGTCGACGCCGCTGATGGGTTCGTCGAGGAGGAACACGCGGGCGCGCCGGGACATGACGAGGCTGATCTGGAGCTTCTCCCCCATGCCCTTGCTCATCTCGCCGAGGCGGCGGTCGGTGGGCAGTCCGAAGAAGTCGACCATGGAGGCCGCCTTGTCGGCGTCAAAGTCGGCGAAGAACGTGGAGTAGACGCGGATCGCATCCGCTGCCGTCCACTCGGTGTTCAGGAAGTCGGCGTCGGGCAGGTAGGAGACGATCTCCTTGGTGGCGACGCCGGGCGTGTGCCCGTCGATGGTGACGGTGCCCTCGTAGTCGGAGAGGACTCCGGCGAGGATCTTGAGCAGCGTGGTCTTGCCACAGCCGTTGGGGCCCATGAGGCCGACGATGTGCCCGGAGTCCAGGCTCAGGCTGTAGTCGCGCAGGGCTGGGGTCGCTCGGTAGTTCTTCGTCAGGCCGGTGACCTGGACGAGGCCGGGGACAGCCGCGCTCGCGCCTGTGGGTTGGGTGGTCATGAGAGTATTTCCTCCTGGTTTACAGGTCCGCGTTCCAGCGTTCATCGACGAGGCCGTGGGCACCTTCAGCATCGACGCCGAGGGCTCGGCAGGCGCGGATGAAGGCATCTGCTGCGGCGCGCGCGTCCTCCTGGCGGAGGGCGTGGAGCGCCGTGTCGTCGGTGGCGACGTATCGTCCGGCCGTCCGCTTGGGGACGGTGAGTCCTTCGTCGTCGAGGGCGGCGAGGGCTCGCTGGACGGTGTTGGGGTTGGTGCCGGCCTCGATGGCGAGGTCGCGGACGGAGGGGATCTTCTGGCCGGGCTTCCACGTGCCGTCGGTGATACGGGCGCGGAAGCTGTCGGCCAGCTGGATCCAGATGGGGCGGGTGTCATCGATGCGCATCGACGTGTCCCTCCTGTCTTCCTGTATTAATACACTAATACAATGACACAGATACCTAACTGTGTCAACCCACTAATACAGTTGGCTCACAGAGCGATACAACCAGACGCTCCCAAACAACAAGAGAGGCCCGGAACCTTGCGGTTCCGGGCCTCCCCTACGCGAATACGTCAGTCGATCGGCTCACCCTCAATGTGCCATACCTCGCGAGCATAGTCGGAGATCGTGCGGTCCGAGGAGAAACGGCCGGAGCGGGAGATGTTCGCCCACACGCGGCGGTTCCAGGCCTTCTGGTCGCGGTAGTCGGCGGCCATGCGATCCTTGGTCTCGCGGTACGCGGCGAAGTCGCCCAGGACGTAGTACACGTCGGCCGGGTCATAGCCACCCTCGAGGATCGAGTGGCGCACGTCGTGGAACCAGCCGGAGTTGGAGTCATCGAGCGTGCCGTCGGTCAGGGCGTCGATGACGCGCTTGAGGCCGGGGACATTCTCGTAGTGCCAACGGGGGTCGTAGTGGCGACGCAGCTCGGGAAGCTCGTCGTCGGTCGCACCGAAGATGTAAGCGTTCTCGTCGCCCACGGCCTCGAGAATCTCGACGTTCGCGCCGTCCAGCGTGCCCAGGGTGAGGGCACCGTTCATCATGAACTTCATATTGGACGTGCCCGAGGCCTCCTTGCCGGCCATCGAGATCTGCTCGGAGACGTCGGCGGCGGGGATGATGTGCTCGGCGGGCGAGACGTTGTAGTTGTGGACGAAGACGACCTTGATACGGCCGTTGATGTCCTCGTCGTTGTTCACCAGCTCCGCAATGGCGTTGATGAGCTTGATGATGGCCTTGGCGCGGATGTAGCCGGGGGCAGCCTTGGCACCGAAGATGAACACGCGGTTGGGGGTGTCCAGCGTCGGGTCGTCCTTCATGCGGAAGTACAGGTCCAGGACGTAGAAGGCGTTGAGCAGCTGGCGCTTGTACTCGTGCAGACGCTTGATCTGCACGTCGAAGATCGAGTCGGGATCAATCTCGACACCCTCGCGCTCCTTGACCCAGGCGGCGAAGTCAACCTTGTTGGCGTGCTTGATCTCGGCCAAGCGCTCGAGGACCTCGTCAGTGCCGGCCTCGGTGAACTTGGACAGCTCGGTGAGGTCGCGGACCCACGCGTCGGAGCCGGTGACCTCGTCGAGGAGAGCGGCCAGGCGGGGGTTGCACTGCTTGAGCCAGCGGCGCGGGGTCACGCCGTTGGTCTTGTTGTTGAAGCGCTCGGGCCAGATGGCGTGCCACTCCTTGAGGGTGTCGCGCTTGATGATCTCCGTGTGGAGGGCGGCGACGCCGTTGATGGAGTAGGACGCGTAGCAGGCGATCCAGGCCATGCGCACGGTATTGCCGGCGACGGGGGCCATGTAGTCGATGGTGCCCTGGTCGAGGCCACGCTCGGCCATGTCGATGCGGAAGCGACGGTCGATCTCGCGGACGATCTCGGCGATGCGCGGGAACAGGCGGTCGAAGATGTGGATGTCCCAGGTCTCGAGGGCCTCGGCCAGAACCGTGTGGTTCGTGTAGGCGAAGGTCTTGGAGACGACCTTCCAGGCCTCTTCCCAGCCGAGGCCATGCTCGTCCATGAGGATGCGCATGAGTTCAGGGATGGCGAGGACCGGGTGGGTGTCGTTGAGCTGGACGGCGTTGTACTCGGCGAAGCCGGTCAGGTCGGTACCGTGGTGACGCACGTAGTTCTCGACGATCTCCTGCAGGGAGGCGGAGCAGAAGAAGTACTGCTGACGCACGCGCAGGACCTTGCCCTCGAACGTGGTGTCGTTGGGGTACAGGACGCGGGAGATGTCCATGGTGCGCTCACGGTCGACGATGGCGTCGGTGAAGCGCTGGGAGTTGAAGGCGTCGTAGTCGAATTCCTCGATGGGCTCTGCCTTCCACAGGCGCAGGGTGCCCACGTTCTTGGTGCCATAGCCGGTGATCGCGATGTCGTAGGGAACGGCGCGCACGGTCAGGTCTGCGTAGGAGACGATGCGGGAGCGCTCTTCGCGGCGGGTGACGAAGGGGTAGCCCTCTTCCATCCACGGGTCCGGGTGCTCGGTCTGGAAGCCGTTGCCGAAGAGCTGCTTGAACAGGCCGTAGCGGTACAGGATGCCGTAGCCGCGCACGGGCAGGTCGAGGGTGGCGCAGGAGTCCAGGAAGCAGGCGGCGAGGCGGCCGAGGCCACCGTTACCGAGGGCAGCATCCGGCTCCTCTTCGAGGACCTGGCCGAGGTCGAGGCCGTAGGCAGCGAGAGCTTCGCGAGCCTTCTCGACGAGGCCGAGGTTCGACAGGTTGTTGAGCAGGGCTCGGCCCATGAGGAACTCGGCGGAGAAGTAGTGTTCCTGACGGCCCTTGGCGTAACGCTCCGTGGTGGCGGCCCAGTTATCGGCGATCTGATCGACGATTGCGGCGGAGAGCCCCTGCCACACTTCCATCAGGGTCGAATCTTCAACGGGGCGTCCAGAGGTCGCGCGCACATGAGAGGGCAGCGACTGCGTCAGATCCAGCGTCATACGATTTCCTTTTGTGTAACTGCGCCGTGCCCGCCGCGGGGGCGAGCGCCCCAGGTCGGAGCTGGCTTCACCTCTAGAGGGTAGCGAGTGTGTGGCCCAATTCCCTGTTCTGACACAGCACTGGGAGAAACCCCACCCCCGGGCACGTGACGGAATCCACCTGTCAAATCCAGCCCATGACTAAAGGCCCAGGTTGGCGCGCATTTACAAACGGCAACCAATCCCCACCTGCAGCAAGTTGCAAAGTATCCCCTCAATGATTTTTCGCAAACGTGAGACATGGTCAGTGTTCATGGACTAAGGTTTCCATATAACCAATGCTGACCGGGCTAACAATAGCCCACACGGCCAGTATTCTTGAGAATGAATCACCTTCAACATGAGGAATACGATGAAACTGACGCATAGGTTGACCATCGCGACGGCTCTGAGCGCCACGCTCGCGACCGCCCTGATCGCAGGCCCCGCCATGGCCTCGCCCTCCGACGAGAACAAGCCCACGGGTCCCGGCACCGCTAACGGCGACAAGTCCACCGCGTGCCGCGCCGACTGGACCGCCGCCGCGATCCTCGACACGGACATCCTGGCTCACCACCCCGAGCTGGTGAACCCTGCCGATATCACCCGCAACACTGACGGCTCCGTCAACAAGGTCGCCACCGGCTCGAACAACGGCTACACCTCGAAGATCTCGACGAACTTCAACACCGAGACCTACAAGGCTCCGGGCATGTTCGAGGCCAACCACTGGATCGCCGGTTCCATGCAGAACTGGCGCTTCCCCGTGGCTACAAAGAACAAGCTGGTCGCCGGCACGACGATCACCGTCGACCTGCCGGACGACATGGCCAACACCTCCTTCATCGGCAAGCTTGAGACCCGCGCGGGCCTCAACGCTTTCATGCAGTCGTGGGGCCCGCGTGAAGCCGAGTACACGTGGAATGACGGCGACTTCACCGCCACCCTGACCGACGCCGCCAAGAACATTTGGACCATCACGCTGAACAAGGGCCTCGACGCCAACACCGGCACTGTCTTCCAGTTCACGGGCACCTTCCCCGAGGGCGCCGAGTCCTCGACCGCGTCCGCCAACCTGGTCGGCGCCCAGTTCCCGGCCGACGGCCAGGTGTGCGGCGACCTGCCCACCCCCGAGACGCCCGAGCTCACCAAGTGCCAGGTCACGACCGTGGACCGCACCGTGTGGAGCCCCTACTCGCGCGACATCAACGAGCGCTCCAAGTACGCGGGCTCCTGGGGTTCTGAGGAGCCCAAGTGGGGCGAGGCCAACGCTGACGGCTGGTTCGTTGCCACCGGTACCGACCCGAAGGTCGGCGACTCGCGCACCCTGCGCCTCTACGGCGCCACCCACAAGGACCTCACCAACGCGACGCTGACGATCAAGGCCGTCCAGGGCCTGAAGTTCGACGCCTCCACGATCAACACGATCTCCAACCCCGGCGCCGGCGCGCTCAAGGGTAACGGCTTCACGAACACCGTCGAGGGCCTGGGCGACATCAAGGTCAGCGAGGACGGCAAGACCATCACCGTCACGATCGAGCACATGCCGGCCAACTCCGCCTTCTCCTTCAACATCAACGGCACTCTGACCGGCGAGACCCTCGAGGACTCCCCGATCCTGGCCCCGATCGTCCTGCACAACTGGCTGACCGGCACGGACAGCGAGTGCACGGTTCCCACCGAGGAACCCAGCACCCCGGCGCCGTCGGATTCCCCGACGCCCGAGCCGACGACCCCCGCTCCTGCCCCGTCCGCAACCCCGAGCGGCAACCTCGCACGCACGGGCGCTGACACCCCGATGCTGGCCGGTGCGGCCATCATGGCGGGCCTGGCAGGCCTCGGAGCTGTGGCTCTGCGCCGTCGCCAGCGCTGACGGATTGCCCCCGCAGGGTGCGTCCCTGCGGGGGGCACTTCCCGCAGGGACGCATCAACAGGAAAGTGGCACCGCTCTTGATGAGTGGTGCCACTTCCCATCACCGGTTCATCATGAGGGCTCAATTCATGGTGACTTTCGGTAGTTCCATTGTGCATGTGATGCACGCATCATTTCAAGGCGAAACGATGATTTTTCGGTGCAAATTCGCGGTTTCTAACTGCACGTTCGTGCACAACTATCGCGCGATCTGCGCAAACTAGACAAAACGCGGGCCCGCTCGATTCGAGCGGGCCCGCGTTACTTGTCAGGCGAAGAAGCCTCAGTGACGCTTGCGAGCGACCACGAGGGTCACGCCACCAGCCAGCGCGATGACGCCAGCGCCAGCGGCGATCGACGCGGCGGAGCCGGTGTTGGCCAGCGTCGGGTTCGAGGCGGCGGGGGTGCCGGCCGGAGCGTTCGTGTTGCGGATGCCGCCACGAGCGGAGACGGGGGCCGGGCCGTTGCCGGTGGAGATCTGGCCGCGGGTGGTCACGCCGGTGGTGCCGACGGGGCCGGAGGCCGCGCCAGCGCCACCCTGATCGGCGGCGGGGACCGAAGAATCATCGGACTGGGCCGGCGTCTCAGCGGAACCACCGGTGTTGTTGTCGTCGGCCGGGGTCGAGGGCTGCTCGGGGGCCGGTTCCTCGTCGGCCGGGGTCGAGGGCTGCTCGGGGGCCGGATCCTCGGTGGCCGGGGTCGAGGGCTGCTCGGTCGAGGGGGCCTCGGTGGCCGGGGTCGAGGGCTGCTCGGTGACGGGGGTCTCGGCAGCGAAAGCGACGCCGGCCGAAGCGGCGATCAGACCGAGCGCCGCGGTGGCGGCGAACAGAGACGAGGTCGTCTTCTTCATTGTTTCTCCTGGAACAATTGTGGTGAGGGATGAATGCGTGACCCTGACCAATGCGGGCCGTGCGCGTCACGGCGTTCTCCCCCACCCTACAACACTTCCTGACCAATACGCACAGATTTCCGAAAATCACCCGCCGGCGAGTCGCATCCCACTTTTTCAAGGGGCTTTGTTCGCCTCCGCCGCGCGGGAAAACGACGAGGTCAGGACAGCTTGGCGGTCGCAATGAACTGGAAAATACCCTCCATGATGAGCTGCGTCGCAATAGCAGCCAGCAGCAGACCGGAAATCTTTGTCAGCAGCATGATGCCGCCGGGCCCCAGGAGCCGGGACAGCATCAGGGAGAATCGCATGGTCAGCCACATGACAAGGTGGGCCAGCACGACAGCGACGATGACAGCGATCCACGAACCCACGTTCGTGCCGGCCTGTCCGACGGCAACCATGACAGCGACAATCGAGCCGGGGCCTGCGAGCAGCGGCGTACCCAGCGGCACGAGCGCGACGTTCACGCCCTCGTCCCCCGTGTCCGGTGAGGAGGAGTCCGTGCCCATGAGGAGCTCCATGGCGACGAGGAAGAGCAGGACGCCGCCAGAGAGCTGGAGGGCCTCCATGGAGATGTGGAGGAGGCGCAGGATCTGCCCGCCCAGGATTGCGAAGGTCAGGATGACACCGAAGGACACGGAGGTCGCCTGGATGGCCGCGCGGCGCTGCTTGGGCTGCGAGTAACGGGCGGTGAGGCCCAGGAAGACGGGCACGGTCCCGATCGGGTCCATGATGACCGTCAGCGTCGCGAAGGCGGTCGCGAAGAGCGTAACGTCGAAGAGGCTCACGGCTCGACCACCTCAATGCAGCCCTGCGCGATGACCTCGGCGATCACCTGCGGATCCGTCGTGTTTTCGCCGATGCGGTTCGGCTTACCCGTCCCGTGGTAGTCGGAAGAGCCAAACATCGCCAGGCCCATCTCGCGGGCGATGCGCTCGACGTCGGCGCGGTCCTCGGGCGCATGGTCGCGGTGGTCGCGCTCGATGCCGAAGAGGCCGGCCGCCGCCATGTCGGCGATGACGGCCTCGGGCAGCAGGCGCTGGCGCTTGCGAGCGCGGGGGTGGGCCAGGACCGGCACTCCCCCGGCCTGCCGCACGCAGCGCACGGCGTCGACCGGGTCGGGTGCCCAGTGATGCACGTAGTAGGGGCCCGACGGGTGCAGGGCCTTGACGAAGGCGGCGCTGCGGTCGGGGAAGGCACCGGCGGCGACGAGCGCGTCCGCAATGTGCGGGCGCCCCACGGGGCCACCCTCGGGCGCGAAGGCGAGCACGTCGTCCAACGTAATCGGATAGTCGGCAGACAGGTTCTCGACCATGCGCGCGGCGCGCGTCTCGCGGTCCTCGCGCGTGCGTCGGAAATTATCGACGAGGCCGGGGCTGGCCGGGTCGAAGAGGTAGGCCAGCAGGTGCACGGCGATCCCCGAAGACGAGCACGACATCTCGGTGCCTCGGATGAGGCTCACGCCGGTGTCCGCGACGGCGGCCGCGGCCTCGTCCCATCCGGCGGTCGTGTCATGGTCCGTCAGCGCGATAGCGTCCAGCCCGGCCTGAGCGGCAATAGACAGGAGCTGCGCGGGCGTATCCGTCCCATCTGAATACGCGCTATGAGTATGGGGGTCAATTCGCTTCACCATTTGAGACTACCCCATTAATCCGATCACACAACCGCGCGGGCGAACACCACCCGCGCGCGTCAGGAGGCCTCGCAAAAGCCCCATTTTTGCCCGGTCTTGACCGTGTTTTCTGCACGTTCTCCCATCGCGACACCACCCTTTTTGGTTAACCGCTCACCTGCAGCGATGAGCTGTCGACTGTAGGAAACTGGCATCACACGGCCATTTGGCCTCCCTCAACACCGATTGGAGTACACGCGTGTCTGACAAGGATCAGACCCAGGTGTCCACCGCGACTGACGCGGGAGACGCCGGGTACAACAAGGCTCTGAAAAACCGACACATCCAGATGATCGCCATCGGCGGTTCGATCGGCACCGGCCTGTTCCTAGGTGCCGGCGGTCGACTGGCCCAGGGCGGCCCCGCACTGGCCTTCGCCTACGCGGTGTGTGGCATCTTCGCGTTCCTGATGGTCCGCGCCCTCGGCGAGCTGGCGGTGCGCCGCCCCTCCTCGGGCGCGTTCGTGTCCTACGCCCGCGAGTTCCTGGGCGAAAAGGGTGCGTTCATCACCGGCTGGTTCTTCTTCCTGGACTGGGCGGTCACCGTCATGGCTGACATCACCGCCGTGGCGCTCTACATGCACTACTGGAACATGTTCGAGAACATCCCCCAGTGGGTCATCGCCCTCATCGCGCTCGCACTCGTCTTTGTCCTCAACATGATGAGCGTCAAGGCCTTCGGCGAGGCCGAGTTCTGGTTCGCGATGATCAAAGTCGCGACGATCCTCATCTTCATGGGCGTCGCCATCTGGGCGATCATCACCCAGGCTCACGTCGGCGAGTACACCGCGGGTGTCCACAACATCTCCGAGTCCGGCGGCTGGTTCCCCGAGGGCCTGGCCCCCGTCTTCGCGCTCACACTGGGCGTCGTCTTCGCTTTCGGCGGCACCGAGATGGTGGGCGTCGCGGCGGGCGAGGCGAAGGACGCCGCGAAGATCCTGCCCAAGGCCATCAACTCGATGGTCGTTCGTATCTTCTTCTTCTACGTCGGCTCCGTCGTTCTCTTCGCCTTCGCGCTGCCCTACACCGCCTACTCCTCGGATGAGTCTCCCTTCACGACCTTCTTCTCCGGCCTCGGCGTGCCCCACGCGGGCGACATCATCCAGGTCGTCGTCCTGACCGCCGCACTGTCCTCGCTCAACGCGGGCCTGTACGCGACCGGTCGTACGCTGCGCTCGATGGCGCTCGTGGGCGAGGGCCCGCGCTTCGCCGCTCGCCTCAACAAGAACCACGTCCCCTACGGCGGCATCATCATCACCGCGTCGCTGGGTCTGCTCGGCGTCCTGCTCAACGCCTTCGTCCCGGAGAACGCCTTTAACATCGTCATGGACCTGGCGGGCATCGGCATTGCCGGCACCTGGGCGATGATCCTCATCTCGCACCTGGCGTTCCTGCGCAAGGTCAAGCGCGGCGAGGAAGAACGTCCGGAGTTCCGCATGCCCGGCGCTCCCTACACCAACTACCTGGCGCTGCTCTTCTTCGCGGTGGTCGTTGGCTCCAACGTGACCTCCGAATCGGGCCGTTGGACACTTGCGCTCTTCGCCGTGGTCGTCGTCCTCATGGTCGCCGGCTGGTACTACGTGCGTGGTCGCGTCGGCAACCTGACCGACGAGGCTGCCGCCTCGCTGCAGGGCGAGGAAACCCTGGTGGCGGGCGACTGAGAAAGGACGAACAGTGCGTCTTCACGTCACGTATGCCGGTGGCACCATCGGCATGGTCGACTCCCCCGAGGGGCTGCGTCCCGGCGCTGACCTGCAGGGGTGGTTCGGTTCCCAGCTCGAGGGCATCGAGCTGGCCTCGAACATCACGATGTCGACGCTGGACCCGCTCATCGACTCCTCGGAGGCTACCCCCGAGGACTGGCAGGCCATCATCGACGACATCAACGCGCACGCCGACGAGGCCGACGCCTTCCTGGTCCTGCACGGCACGGACACGATGGCCTACTCGGCCGCGGCCCTGTCGTACGCGCTGGCGAGCATGGGCAAGCCGGTCGTCCTGACCGGCTCCCAGTACCCGCTCGGCGTCGTCGGTTCGGATGCGTCGGCGAACGTCACGGGCGCGCTGCGCGCCGCGATCTCGCCGCGAGCGCGCGGCGTCATGCTGTTCTTCGGGCACAAGCTCCTGGCCGGCAACCGCGCCACCAAGACCTCGTCGTGGGCGTTCCGCGGCTTCGAGTCGCCCTCCGTGTCGCCCATGGCGCGCACGGGTGCCCCGTGGCGTTGGTACGGGGCTCCGAGCGTGGGCACCGGCTGGCAGGACCCCAGCCCGTACAAGCGCCAGGATGTCGCCGTCATCGACGTGGTGCCCGGCATGAGCGCCGCGCGTCTGCGCGCCATGACGACGCCCCACCCGGATGCGGTCATCCTGCGCACCTTCGGCGTGGGTAACATCCCCGCCTCCGAGCCCGGCCTCGTGGATGTCCTGGCCGAGCTCGCGCAGGCCGAGGTTCCGATCATCGTCGCCTCCCAGTGCTACCAGGCGGAGGTCATGCTCGGCCACTACGAGGCCGGCAACGCCCTCGCGCAACTGGGTGCGATCGGCGCGCATGACATGACGCTCGAGGCCCTCTACGCCAAGACTGTCTTCCTGCTCTCGCAGGGCAAGCGCGGCGCGGACTTCAAGCGCTGGATGGATCTGTCCATCGCGGGAGAGCTCACCCTCCAGGACTGAGCCTCTTCCACCCGACACGGCCCCGGCCTCGTTCCCGGCGCTAAGCGCGCCACAGGGACATGAGGCCGGGGTTTGTCATGACCATCGGACCCGCCCGAGGAGCCGAGGAGCCGTAGAATAGTGACCATGAGTGAAGAAGCCTCCCAGTCCATGGCCGATCGCGGCGAAAACCGCTCCCGTCAGCCCCAGTCCTCCGCATTCCGCGATTTCATCGGCACCGGATGGGGGCCTCGCCCCTCCGAACTGCCCGCACGCGAGCGCGTCGCCGACTTCCTGCACGACCGCACGCTCAAGGCCGGCGCCCCCTTCCCGGGCGAGCGCCTCGTCGTGCCCGCAGGCCCCTACAAGGTCCGCTCCAACGACTGCGACTACCGTTTCCGCGCGCACTCCGCTTTCGCGCACCTGTCGGGCCTGGGCGGCGAGAAGGAGCCGGACACCGTCCTGGTGCTCGAGCCGAACGAGGACGGCACCCACACTCCCCTGCTCTTCTTCAAGCCCCGCGCCTCGCGTTCCTCCAAGGAGTTTTACGCGGACGCCCGCTACGGCGAATTCTGGGTGGGCGCGCGCCCCTCGCTCGAAGAGCTGAGCGCGCAGACCGGCCTGGAGACCCGACACATCGACACGCTGCGCGACGTGCTGGCGAAGGACGCCGGGACCGTGCAGCTGCGCATCGTGCGCGGCGTCGATGCGAACGTCGAGGCGATGGTGAACGAGGTGCGCACGCAGGCTTCGCTGCCCGCGGGAGAGGATGCACGCAAGGAGGACGAGGCCCTCGAAGAACATCTCTCGGAGATTCGCCTCATCAAGGACGCCTTCGAGCTTGAGGAAATGATCCGCGCGGTCGAGGTCACCAAGGCCGGCTTCGAGGACATCATCCGCGTCCTGCCGCGCGCCGTCGGCCACCGCCGCGGCGAGCGCGTGATTGAGGGCGCATTCCGAGCGGTCGCCCGCGAGGAGGGCAACGGCGAGGGCTACGAGACCATCGCGGCCTCGGGCAACCACGCGAACACCCTGCACTGGATCGACAACGACGGAACGGTCCGCGAGGGCGACCTGGTGCTCGTCGACGCCGGCGTCGAGGTCGACTCCCTCTACACCGCCGATATCACGCGCACGCTGCCCGTCAACGGCCGCTTCACCGAGGTCCAGGCCCGCGTCTACCAGGCCGTCCTCGACGCCTGCGAGGCCGCCCTGGCCCGCGCCAACGAGCCGGGCTGCCGCTTCAAGGACGTGCACGACGCCGCCATGAAAGTCATCGCCGCCCGCCTGTATGAGTGGGGCATCCTGCCCGTCACCCCGGAAGAATCCCTGGCACCCGAGGGCCAGCAGCACCGCCGCTGGATGCCGCACGGCACCAGCCACCACCTGGGCCTGGACGTGCACGACTGCGCGAAGGCACGCGCGGAGCTCTACCAGGGCGCGCTGCTGGAGCCGGGCATGGTCTTCACGATCGAGCCGGGCCTGTACTTCCGCGCCGACGACCTGCTGATCCCCGAGGAATACCGGGGCATCGGCGTGCGCATCGAGGACGACGTCGTGGTGAACGCCGACGGCACGGTCACGCGTATCTCCGAGGACATTCCGCGCACGATCGCGGACGTCGAGGAGTGGATCGCGAGCGTTCAGTCCCGCTGAGCCACACGAAGACGCTGAGGTTACGCCTCGGTCTGGTCCTTTTCGGGGGACGAGGCCGGGGCGTCCTCACGTTCGGGCGCAGCGTTCTCGGGGCTGTTCGTTGTAGGGGCCGAGGCCTCGGGCGCGCTCACGGGAACGTCGGTCTGGGCGGACGTGGCCTCGGGCGTCTGGCGGCCACCGGGCACCTCCCCGTCCTTAGTCGCCGCGCCGAAGCGGGGGCGGCCGTCGGGGAAGAAACCGACGGAATCCTTCTTCGGGCGCGCCTGCTCCGTGCGCGGGCGCACGACGCGCGCGCGGTTGCCGGGGGTGCGCTGCAGGATCTGGTAGGCGCGATCGATGTCCGCCGAGGCCAGCACCGCGTAACGCTCCGCAACAACCTGCTGGGAGGACACGAGGTCTCGGCTGCGTCCGCGAATGATGAAGGACAGAGCGGACAGAGCCATGCCGATCAGGGCGCCGACGATGATGCCGCCGACGACCCACGTTCCCGTGCCGCCCGCGCTCTGGCCAGCGGACATGAGCATGCCACCCAGGGCTCCCCACAGGCCGCCGCTGGAGGCACCCGAGAGGGAGGCGCGGGCGATCGTCAGGCGCCCTTTCACGCGCTCGACGAGGTGCAGGTCGGAGCCGACAATCGTGATCGCGGAAACGTCGAAGCCGGCATCCGACAGGAAGTCGACGCCCGCACGCGCCTGCGCGTAGGTCTCGTACGAGGCAACCTCGGTGCCCGTGGGCATCTGCGGGTCCATCACGACAGCCATTTCTTCTCCTTCGTCCCGGCCTCGGTGGCATGGAACGCATTGTTCATGCGGCGACCGGCTCATCAGTACGCATCTGTGGTCACCAGCCTAAGATGGAAGAGTGAGCATCGCATCTATTGAACTAGGCACCAAGGGCCGCCGCGTCTACATCGGAAAGCTCGCTGGCACCAATGTTTTCGACCCTTTGGGCGACCAAGTCGGCAAGATCCACGATGTCGTTGTCATCTTTCGGCTGAAATCCGAAGCCAACGTCATCGGCTTCGTCGTCGAGGTCGGCCCGCGTAAGCGTGTCTTCCTGCCGCTCACTCGAGTCACCGCGATCGAGGCCGGCTCGGTCATCACGACGGGCCTGCTCAACATTCGTTCGTTCACGCAGCGTCCCATCGAGACGCTCGTGCTCTCCGAGCTCTTCGACCGCGTCGTCACCATGAACGACGGCTCGGGCCAGGTGCGTATCCTCGACGTCGCGATGCGTCAGCGCCGTCCCAAGGATTGGGTGATCTCCACACTGCACGTCCAGCGCGTGCGCACGTCCTCCCTCGGTTTCACGCGCAGCGGCGAGACCCTCACGGTCGACGTGTCCGAGGTGTCGGGCCTGCTCAAGACCGACTCGAACCAGGCGGCGACCGCGCTCGTGCAGTACACGGAGGACATGCGCCCCGCCGACCTTGCGGACTTCATGCACACGCTCCCCCAGGATCGCAAGATGGCGGTCGCCATGCAGCTGACGGACGCGCGCCTCGCCGACGTGCTCGAGGAGCTGGGTAACGACGACCGTATCGCGATCGTCTCCGCGCTGGAAGCCGCCCGAGCCGCCGACGTTCTGGACGTCATGCAGCCCGACGACGCGGCCGACCTCGTCGCCGAGCTACCCGACGCGCAGGCCCAGTCCCTGCTGGCCCTCATGGAGCCCGAAGAGGCCGAGGACGTTCGCCGACTCATGACCTACGACGAGTCGACCGCGGGTTCGCTCATGACCACCGAACCCGTCATTTTCGGCCCCAACGCGACCGTCGCGCAGATGCTCGCGGCCGTGCGACGCGAGGACATCCCGGCCTCGATCGCGACCGTCGCCTTCATCGCACGCCCACCCCAGGAGACGCCGACCGGCCAGTACCTGGGTATGGTGCACATCCAGCGCGCGCTGCGCGAGCCCCCGCAGACCCTGCTCGGTACGATCCTGGACCGCGACATCGAGTCCGTGGATCCCAACGCGCACATCGCGACCGTGACGCGTCTGCTGGCTACCTACAACCTGACGGTCCTGCCCGTCGTCGACGAGGACGGGCACTTACACGGCGCCGTCTCGGTCGACGACGTCCTCGACGAGCTGTTGCCCGAGGACTGGCGAGACTTCGACGACGACGTGACCGACCGCATGATGGCAAGGAGCATCGATGGCTGATCGCCTGGATAACCCGATCGACAAGCGTCGGTGGTTCTTCCGCCGCTCGTCAGGCGGCGGCGACGGCTTCGGCCGCTTCGCCGAGGCCACCGCCCGTTTCATGGGCTCGCCCCGCTTCGTCCTCTACATGACGATCTTCGTCATCGCGTGGATCGGCGCGAACCTGATGCTCGCCGGCATCAGCGAGGAAGCCGCCTGGGACCCCTACCCCTTCATCCTCCTGAACCTCGCGTTCTCGACCCAGGCCTCGTACTCGGCCCCGCTGATTATGCTCGCGCAGAACCGCCAGGACGCCCGCGACCGCGTCGTGGCCGAGCAGGACCGTCTTCGCGCGGAGCGTAACCTCGCCGACACCGAGTACCTCGCCCGCGAGATCGCAGGCCTGCGCCTGGCGCTCCAGGACGTCGCCACGCGCGACTTCGTGCGCTCCGAGCTGCGCGACATGCTGGAGGACCTGCGTGCGGAGATCGCCGCGGACGCGGCCAACGCCTCGTCGAGCGAGGCGGATGCTGAGGCCGAGGCCGACGGTGCCTTTCGTCCCCTAGAAGATGGGCACACCGGCCAGTAGAGTGGAGTCCATGCCAGTCACGCTTGATTCCGTCATGGAGGCTCTCGGCCAGGTCATCGACCCCGAGATCCGCCGCCCCATCACCGACCTCAACATGGTGACCCCCGACCTGGTCACGATCGACGGTTCCTCCGTCGCCGTCAAGGTCCTGCTCACCACCGCCGGATGCCCCCTGCGCACCCAGATCACTAAGGACGTCACCGAGCGCGTGAGCGCCATCGACGGCGTCGAGAACGTCTCCGTCGAGATGGGCGTCATGGACGAGGCCCAGAAGAAGGCGCTGCGCGAGAAGCTCAACGGCGGTCGTCCCGAGCGCGAGATCCCCTTCTCTCGCCCCGATTCCCTCACGCGCGTCATCGCCGTCACCTCCGGTAAGGGCGGCGTCGGCAAGTCCTCCATGACCGCGAACCTGGCCGCCGCGCTGGCCGCGCAGGGCCTCAAGGTCGGCGTCATGGACGCGGACATCTACGGCTTCTCGATCCCGCGCATGCTCGGCGTGGACCACGACCCGCAGGTCATCGACGGCATGATGATCCCGCCCGTGGGCGCCGGCGGCGTCAAGGTCATCTCGATCGGCATGTTCGTGCCCGACGGCCAGGCCGTCATCTGGCGCGGCCCCATGCTCCACCGCGCCCTCCAGCAGTTCCTCGCGGACGTGTTCTGGGGCGACCTGGATGTCCTGCTCATCGACATGCCTCCGGGCACGGGCGACGTCGCGATCTCGATCGCGCAGCTGCTGCCCAACTCGGAGATCCTCGTCGTGACGACCCCGCAGGTCGCGGCCGCCGAGGTCGCCGAGCGCGCCGGTTCCATCGCCGCCCAGACGAACCAGAAGGTCATCGGCGTCGTCGAAAACATGTCCTTCCTGCCTCAGCCCGACGGCTCGCGCCTGGAGATCTTCGGCGCGGGCGGCGGCGAGTCCGTCTCGCAGCGCCTCACCGCGCAGCTGGGCTACTCGGTGCCGCTGCTGGCCCAGGTGCCCCTCGACATCGCACTGCGCGAGGGCGGCGACCGCGGCGAGCCCGTGTCCGTCGCCTCGGGTCCCGCTGCCGAGGAGCTGACGGCCCTCGCCAAGCAGCTGTCGTCGGCGAACCGCGGCCTGGCGGGCCGCCCCCTCGGGGTCTCCCCCATCCAGCACTGAGCCACGCGGCTTCGCCCCGGCCTCGTCCCCATCGACGAGGCCGGGGTTTCGCATGCTTGTCAGGTGAGGTTTTCGAGTATTTTCGGAGCGCCAGCGCGCCCTTGCGCATCCTCGCCTGTACCCTGATGCCTGGGGAGGCATCAACGCGCAGGCGTACCTCACCCAGGCGATTAAACACGAGTGAGGATACGGCGATGGCGGACAAGGCCCAGACGTGGGTGTACACCGAGGACTACGTGGCGGAAAGCGACGCGCTGACCGCCGCACGCGCCGTCGCTACCGAAATGGGCGCTTCCCCCGTGTCCGCTGGCACCGGCGCAGCCCTGCGTATGCTGGCGGCTGTCTCCGGCGCACGCGCGGTCCTGGAAGTGGGCACGGGCGCGGGTGTGTCCGGCCTGTGGCTGTTGGACGGGATGGCGGCTGACGGCGTCCTCACGACGATCGACTCCGAGTCTGAGCTGTTGGGCCACGCGCGCCGCAACTTCGCCGCCGCAGGCCTGTCATCACATCGCACGCGCCTCATCGCCGGGCGCGCCCTCGACGTGCTGCCGCGTATGGCTGCTCGCGGCTACGACATGGTCGTCCTGGACGGCGACCTGGAGGAAACCCCTCAGTACCTCGATCACGCGGTGCGCATCCTGCGCCCCGGCGGAACGATCGCTTTCGTGCACGCCCTGTGGCGCGACCAGGTGGCCGACCCCGCGCGCCGCGACGCGCACACCGTGGTCGCCCGCGAGGTCGTCAACTACCTGCGCGACTCCGACGAGTTCGTGCCCGCGCTGCTGCCCGTCGGCGACGGCGTGGCGGTCGCCGTCAAGCGCTGAGCACCCCATTCACTTCACAGAGAAGCGGCGAAACAGGAGATCCTGTTCCGCCGCTTCTTCACTATCTGTCAGATGGCCGCTCCGAGAGCTTCTGAAGACTACACTTAACGCGTCCTGCGAATAAACTCCTGCAATTGCCCAAGGTCATGGCTCCAGAATAACGAAAGGCCCGCTTCTTGAGCCTCAATCAAATTCTGAACCTTGAAAACTCCGGAAAGGACTGCCGCAGACACGACGCCTTGCGTACCAAACTGCGACAACCATCCAGTAACTTTTGCAAGAGTGTCATGGTTAACGCGCTTATAGCTATTTACCTCAGAGTTTGAAACCTTTGCCTCAATTGCCAATATCCTACCATCGTACAGACGAGCGATGAGATCCGCCTTATGCCCACCGAGCGCGGACTCAAGGCAAAACTCACCAACGTTAGGCGCTTGAGCAGGAGTACGAACAACTCTTCGATCGACACGCTGCAGACCTGCATCCTCCAACGCCAAAGCAATTGCTTGCTCTTGAAAATCTTTAGCTTCGGAGCGCCTACGTGTCTGCGATCTACTCGAGGCAATAATTGCGGTTGAAGAAACTACAGCAATTTGCAACTCATCACTAGTGGGGAGCCTATCTTCATAAAACCAAGGAAAACGCCATGGATCAATACTCGCACAGATCACTTTTGCGATACGTTCGGCAACTTCAGCATCACTATCAAACGATGCTGCAGATAGTTTTACATCAGCAAGCACCTTAAGATCATCGTCACTGATGAAAGGAGACGCTAAATAACGAAGCGCATACCGCTTATCCTCATCAAGAAAATATCGCCGAACTACAGAGCTTAGATCTCGCAAATTATCACTATCCGCCAGCAAGTTGGCTACATGGACGCGATAATGCTCAAAGTCCGCAACATAACCAGCATGCGACTCCGCTATACGCTTATCTTTAAATTCCTCAATCGATCGCTCAACATCTGACTTAAGCTGATCATAAGACCAGATTGGCGGCATGACTTGTTGTAACAATTATTAACTTCCTTCCCGAAGCACATCGAAACTAGGCACCATTAGCCGCTCCATTTCCTTCGGCTCAAACTTCGTGAGACCGCCAGCATAAGTCCTGCCATCGCTCAACTGTACATTATTATTGAGGTATTCGACAAGTAACTTCAGATCCCGATCGGCACAATCAGCACGCGGATATAAGCCATGAACAACATTAACATGACGCGCACCAACGCAATTGCGTACGAAACGAGGTGGCCGTCGCGCCATATACGTTGCAAGAATCGGAGCAGCCTCAGCTAATCCCACACTCCACCAAGCTCGACGGTGGCATGCAATATATCCACGATCCACACCTAGCGACTGTGCGTACGCAATGTAGCGTTCAATACGGGCAACACTATCATCATCCAGCGACTGGTAATCGAACGGAATATCGATCACGCATTTCAGCTCCAAATCTGAGGTGAGTGATTCACCTGCCGCAAATAGTTCACGAGCTTTCGTCACAGACGGGAACAAAACTGACTCTGGCAGATCAACATCACCCCTCCGTGCGATCCAAATCTTATTTGCCCCCGTCACAGTTCCACGCCGAACGCGAAAGTACTCACCCAGCTCAACATAGCCCCGCGGATACTTTTTACGCTCGCGTCCAACCGATGACCAACGCGCACTAGTTTCCATGGTTAAACGATCGACTCGAACCGCCTTGTAGACATTACCAAGATCCGATGGCGACTTAACTCGATTAACGAGTACGGCATTTCCCTTTGCATCACGACTGAAGTAGACAACAACACCAGTTACCTGAGCATTTGCAAATGGGAGTGATACTGGATCAAACACATGAAGCTCATCAAGTGAAAGGTGCCCAACCAATAACTTACGCAAAGATGAGCCATAATTTACATCTAACCACTCGGCACTAGTGATAAATGCACCAATATCACCAGGAGACATATTTTTCGCCGTCTTCAAGAAGAAATGCGCATGAAGACCAGCAAGCTTTGACGATGGAAGATTTAGGCTTTTAGCCGTTACCGCGTACCACTCTTTCCACCTGGATGCAATGTTGTGATGACGAACATAAGGCGGATTCCCAATATATAGGGTAACCCCATTAATTTTCTCGATCAACGCCTCGCGATAGTCACAAAGCCGGAAGTCAATTCGTTGACTCAATCCGCAAACATGGGCATTGGCTCGCGCAATTAGCAGAGCAACAGGATCCGTATCAATTGCAATTCCTTTAGCAGACGGAAATTTCTTCAAAGCACGAATTATGAAGCGGCCGGATCCAGTTCCCGGATCAACAACACGTACGGGTACCGCCTTGTTAGCAGCCCAACTCACCATCTGCTCGACTATTTCGTGTGGAGTAAACGTTTGTCCCTCCGCTCGACGCTCCGTCGATGAGCGTAGAGCACAGAACATGTCTCCCAACGGATCTTCACCCTTAAGAATCTGTGCCCGCAGCTCAGGAACGTCCACTTCAACAGGAAACACCTCTTGGATCAGGTTCCTCTCCCGATCCGTTACACATTCAAGGTCAAGCCCGAGGGCGACACAAGAAGAGATCAAGGTACCCATCCTCATGTTGTCACTTTGCACGTCTTCCTCTTCCCATTCCGGCTCGGTGACACAATTCTGGCACGCCCCATTCACACCAGCGTCCCGAATTTGAGACTATCAACCCCACTACCCCGAAGTATGACACACTTCATTCGATTTTTAGCTAGCCAATTACACTCCCGCACGCCGCGACGCGCACACCGTCGTCGCACGCGAGGTCGTCAATTACCTGCGCGACTCCGATGAGTTCGTGCCCGCGCTGCTGCCCGTGGGCGACGGTCTGGCGGTTGCGGTCAAGCGCTGAGCGCCCCCATTCACGCGGAAGCGGCGGAACAGGAGATCCTGTTCCGCCGCTTCTTCACTATCTGTCAGATGGCCGCTCCGAGAGCTTCGGCGAGTTCCGCCGCCTCCTGGGCGTTCAGCTCGATGACGAGCCGCCCGCCCCCTTCGCTGGGAATTCGCATGACGATACCGCGCCCTTCGGCGCTGACTTCGAGGGGTCCATCCCCCGTGCGAGGCTTCATTGCTGCCATGAGAGTACTCCTTCTCAGAGTTATGCCCGCGCCTCCTCAGGCGGGGTAACACACCTATTTTACCGGATAAGCGCCAATTTTCCTTAACACCTCGCAAAGAGTAATCAAAGGAAAATAAGCCCATCGATTAATTAGGCCCGCGACAAAAGGAGTTTGACAGAACAAAACACCCGCATAAAGGATGTACAACTACTAGGCACGCGTCGCTAGGCGCACCGCTTCCTCCGGGTCGTCCACGACGTGCAGCAGGTCCACGTCGCCGGGCGAAATCATGCCAGCATCGACCATCGAGGAGCGGATCCAATCGACCAGGCCCGACCAGTAGTCGGTGCCCACGAGGACCAACGGGAAGGAACGGATCTTGCCCGTCTGCACGAGGGTCGCGGACTCGAAGAGCTCATCCATGGTCCCAAAACCCCCGGGCATCACGATGAAGCCCTGCGAGTACTTGACGAACATGGTCTTACGGGCGAAGAAGTAGCGGAAGTTGACGCCCAGGTTCACCCACTGGTTCAAGCCCTGCTCGTGGGGCAGCTCGATCCCCAGGCCGATTGACGTGCCGCCGGCCTCCCACGCGCCGCGGTTCGCGGCCTCCATCATGCCGGGGCCACCGCCCGTGATGACCGCGTAGCCGCGATCCACGAGAAGCTCACCGATGCGCTGGGCGCACTCGTAGAGGGGCTCGTCGGGGCGGGTGCGAGCAGAACCGAACACTGAGATGGCCGGGCCAACCTCCGCGAGGGCCTCAAAGCCCTCGACGAACTCGGACTGGATGCGCAGGACCCGCCACGGGTCCTCATGCTTCCAGTCCGCGCTCTGGTCGGACTGGAGCAGCGATGCATCCGCAGTCATGCGCGGGATCTGGTCGCCTCGCAGGACGACGGATCCGCGGCGGTAGGTGTGCGTCGGCTTGGTCATGGTCATGCCTCCCTATGTGGTGCCGGCGTCGGTGCCGGCTGCGCGAGCACGAACGCTCGCAGCGTGTCGTGCACCTTCACGATATCGGATACGGGCGTATGTTCGTCGCGCGTGTGCGCCAGCAGCGGGTCGCCCGGGCCGAAGTTCATGGCAGGCACGCCGACCTGGGTGAAGCGCGCGACATCGGTCCAGCCGACCTTCGCGCTCAGCTGCAGCTCCTCGCCCCGCGAGGCCGCGACCTGGCGAGCAACCGACAGGAAGCGCTGGGCGACGTCAGAGTCCGCGCCCGGCCTGGCCCCCTCGCACAGGTCGTCGACCTCGATTGTGGCGCCCGTGCCCTCGAAGAGCCCGCGCACCCATTCCAGGGCATCGTCCGCGCGCACGGAGGGAGCGAAGCGGTAGTTGACGGTCATCGACGCGGCCTCGGGGATCACGTTGTTGGCGACACCACCCTCGACGCGTACGACCGAGAGGGATTCGCGGAATTCGAGGCCATCGACCGTAACGACTGGGTTGCCGTAGGCGGCGATGCGCTCGATGACGGGGGCCATCGCGTGGATCGCGTTGACACCCATCCACGCACGCGCCGAGTGCGAGGCCCGCCCCGGGAAGTGCCCGATGACGCGCAGAGTTCCATTGCAGCCGCCTTCCACATGGGCGGCGGTCGGCTCACCCAGCAGCGCCAGGTCGCCGGCGAGCCACTCGGGGTGATTGCGCTGGACGCGCCCCAAGCCGTTGAGGTGGGAGGCGACCTCCTCGTGATCGTAGAAAATCCAGGTGACATCGGCGCTCAGCGCGGCCTCGTCGCTGGAACGGAGGAGAGCACCAACCTCGCACGCGAGCGCGAGCGCTGCCGCGCACCCTCCAAGCATGTCGACCGACCCACGACCCCACAGGACCGTGGCCCCGTCGCGCTCCTCGAAGCGACCGGGGACATTGTCAGCGATGGGGACGGTGTCGAGGTGCCCGGCGAGAACCACGCGCTGATCGAGGCCGAGACGGGTCCGCGCGCACACGGCATCCCCGTCTCGCAGGATCTCCAGGGACGGGACCGATCCGAATCCGGCACCGCGCAGGGCCGCCTCGACGGCGTCAGCCAGGGGCCCTTCCTCTCCCGACACCGAGGGAATGTCGATCATCTGGCGCGTGAGCTCGACCGGGTCCGTCAGGTTCGTCAGCTGCATGGTTCCTCCTTCATGGATGCCTCCAGGATAGCGGCGCACTCCCGCACCTGCGTCCCTCCACCGTTTCCCGGGAGCGAGCCCCGGCCTCGTTCCTGATACCCGTTTTTGCGCGAACCACCCAAGGTGTTACCCTCAGCACATGACACGCTGTGCAAGCCCGTTGCTGTTTGCGGGTATCGCTTCTTTCCTGTCCGCGCGAACCGGGGGCCGTTTTCGCCTGATTATCGGCTACGAAACCCCTGAGAATCAGGGCGCGGCGCGCGACGGCGCTGCGGTCATCGAAGCGTCCGGCGGGCATGCCTTGCTCATGCCGCGAGCGCTCCCCGCTCCCCTGACGGCGTTTTCGGTGCGCATGGTGATGGCGGACGGCGCCGTGTACGTGCGCGCGTCGGGAGAGGCCCTCATCTACCTGGGTGGGCGCGCGATCGACCGTTCGCGCGAGGGCGCTCTGGCCCCCGAGGCTGAGCTGACCCTCATCGACGAGGCCGTGGCCGCATGCGGGGACGGCTCCTCCCTCCCCCGTTCGCAGGGAGGCTGGGAGTCGGTGGGCGACGGAATGATCGGCGCGTACGTGGACCGCTGCGCCTCGCGCATCGCCTCCCTGGAGCCTTCCGGCGCACGCGTGACCTCCGTGTCGGTCGACGAGGCTTCGGGACTGCTAGCGACCCTGCTGGAGCGCCTGGGCGTGCCGGTCGTCGAGGAGGGCGCTGCGCTCTCCCTGAGCGTGTCCACGGACGGGCGCGCCCTGAGCGCCTCGCTGCCCGAGGAGCAGGTCCGCGCCGCGCTGGCGAGCGCGCTGAGCACCTCTGCCGCCGCACCCACCGGCACGGGCCTGTACTGCGTGGACCCAGCTTTCGTACTCGACGCGGACGGCCTGTGCGCGGGAGCGGCGCTGGCAGTGCTGGGAGCCTGAGACCAAACAGTTGTGCCCCGGGGATGCATCCCCGAGGCACTGTCGTCTGCGCAGTCAGCTCACACGTCGAAGGGCGTGGAGATGACCATGCCGCCCGTCTCGATTTGGCCGGCCATGTCGGACAGGCCCAGCTTGAGCTCGGAGGACAGCATCGGCGTGTAGGAGCCGAAGCCGGTGAGGATCACGCCGCCCGAGGCCAGAGACACCGGGACGACGGATGCCTTATCACCCGCGGAGGCCTGAGCGATGAGGGTGTCCATCGCGGCCTTGTAATCCACGACGACGCCCGTCAGCACGGGAGCGCCGATGGCGGAGCGAACCTCGTCGGAGATCTGGATGTAGCTAAACGCATCCGCGAAGGACTGCGTGTCCACCTGCTGCGTCACCGTTGCGCCGGACTGGCCGGACATCGGAGCGGCCTCGGCGGACTGGGCCTCGTCGCGAGTCAGGCCCTTCAGGTCGCTCTTCGTCAGGCCGGACCACACGAGGCGCACGGTCGGGTTGGCGGCCTCGGTGACGGCGCGGGCGGCGCCCTCGTTGGCCTCACCGGCGAAGGGGGCGATGATGTCGGCGCCCTGAGAGATCGCGTCGGCGGTCGCCGTGCGCACCTCATCGGCGCTGCCCGCGTACGTGCCGTCGCTCGTCACGGGGTTCCAGCCGAGCACGGTGATCGACGTGCCGTTGGCCAGGTTGTAGGCATCCACGCCCTGGGAGAACGCGGACATCTGCGAGCTGGTGACGTTGTCGCGCTCTCCGCCGATGACGGCGAGCGTGCCCGTGGTCGTCATGCCCGCGGAAGCGTAGCCGGCCAGGTAGGCGGCCTGCGAGGCGTCGACATCGACGACCGAGCCGTTCTTCAGGGAGGTAGCGGCGCCCTTGGAGTCAACGAAGGAGGCGCCCACGAGGGCGAAGCGGACCTTCGGGTTGGAGCGCGCGGCCTCGGAGATCGAGGCGGCCATGGTCGAGTCGGCACCCACGATCAGCGTGCAGCCGGAGGTCACAAGCGAGGCCGGGGCCTCCTGCCCGCTGGCCGCCTCGAAGGCGACCGATGCGTCGTTTGCCGCGACCGCGAGGGCGGTCGCGACGGGGTCCGTGGCGGCGTCGCCGTGGGCTCCGGAGATGGCTGCGCACACCTTCGCGGAGGCTGCGGGGGTAGCGGCGGGCGTGGTCGAGCAAGCTCCAAGGGCCAAGGAGGCCGCGGTCGCAGTGGTTGCGAGAGCGGCGATGGTCCGCTTGTTCACGTGTGATGCCTTTCGTCGGGGCTTCTGCTGCCCAACACGCTACCAGTCTCACGCCTGTAGGCGGCGGGCGAGGCGGCACACCTCACCCGAGAGCGAACAGGGCGCGGCGAGGCCGAGGCCGCCTTCTGAGGGCCGCGCAGGGCCGCGTGTCGGTGACGCGTCAGAGCAGGTCGGAGCGGCCCCGGTCCGCGAGCTGGTCGACGACGGCCTTCACCGACTGCGCGCGGTCGCGACGCGTCACGAGGATCGCGTCGGGGGTCAGCGCAACGGCCACGTCGGGCACGCCCACGAGGGCGACGAGGGGGCCCTCGCCGTCCGGCGCGAGAGAACCGAAGACTGCCGCGCCGTCGGATTCGACGCGTAGCGCCTCGCCCAGGTTGCCGTCCTGCGCGACGATGCCGGTCAGGGCCTCGAAATCACCCAGGTCCGTCCAACCCAGCTCGGCGTCGGCGGGGACGACGGCCACTCCCCCGTCGGCGGCGACGGGTTCAGCGATCGCGTGGTCGATGGCGATCTTCGTCAGGTGCGGCCAGTTCTCCGCCAGCACCTCGTCAAACTCAGGGGTGCCCCACGCGCGCGCGATGGTCTCCAGGCGCGCGTGCATGTCGGGCAGCAGGCGGGCCAGGTGAGAGGCGAGCACGCCCGCCGACACGATGAACATGCCCGCGTTCCACAGGTAGCCCGCCGCCACGTAGCGCGCAGCGGTGTCGGCATCCGGCTTCTCCACGAACTCGGCGACCCGTCGGGCGGCCGTGTGTGCGGCAGGGTCCCCGGAGCCGTCGGAGAGCGCGGCCCCGGGCGCGATGTATCCGTAGGCGGTTGAGGCCTCGGTGGGCGTCAGGCCGATCGTCACGACGTAGCCGTCGCGGGCGGCGCCAATCGCGGTCTCGACGGCAGCACGCAGCAGCTCGGGGCGGGCAATCAGATGGTCGGCCGCGAAGGACCCGACGATCGCGTCATCCCCGAAGCGTTCACGCACGACGTAGGCGGCGAGGCCGATCGCGGCCATGGAATCGCGGCCCGACGGCTCGATGAGGAGCGTACGGCTCTCCGAGGCAGCGAACTCGGGCAGCTGGGCGAGCACGCCTTCGCGGTGCGCCTGGCCGGTCACGATACTCACCGACGAGGCCGACTCCTCCAGGCGGTCCACCGTGCCCTGCAAGAGGGTGCGGCCCGTGCCCGCCAGGTCAAGGAGGAACTTGGGACGGCTACGCCTCGACAGCGGCCACAGGCGGGTGCCGGCACCGCCGGCGGGGATGATCACGTGGAGGTCACTCATGCCTCAAGTATCGCAGATACGACGAGGGGGCGAGGCATCAGCCTCGCCCCCTCGTGGAAAGCGTGTGCTACGCGAGTGTCACTCGGCGGCAGCCTCTTCGGCGGCCTCTTCGGCGGCCTCTTCGGTCGCTTCCTCAGCCTCTTCAGCGGCGGGTTCCTGAACGGCGACGATGACCGTCTCGGGATCGAGCTCGACCTCAACGCCGGCGGGCAGCTTCAGGTCGGAAACGTACACGGCGGAGCCGGCCTCGACACCCTCGATGGAAACCTCGAGGCTCTCGGGGATGGAGGTAGCGGCGGCCTTCACCAGGATGGTGAACTCCTCGAGCGAGTGAACGGTGCCGGGAGCGGATTCGCCGACAACGACGACGGGGACCTCAACGTCAACCTTCTCGCCGGCCTTGACGGCCAGGAAGTCGGCGTGCAGGATGTCGCGGCGCACGGGGTGAACCTGAACATCCTTGACGAGGGCCAGCTGGGTCTTGCCGTCGATCTTCAGCTCAACGAGCGCGTTCTTGGTGCCGCGAACGATGAGGAACAGGTCGTGACCGGGAACGTCCAGGTGACGGGGCTCAGCGCCGTGGCCGTAGAGGACCGTGGGGACCTTGCCGGCGCGGCGGGCGCGGCGGGCAGCACCCTTACCGAACTCGGAACGCTCTTCGGCAAGCAGGACGGGGTTGTCGCTCATGTGTTTTCCTTCGTTTCTCAGGTCCGGCGTCGGTGTCGGCAGAGTGAAGGAAACGCGTGGCATTTCGATTCAGGCCCTGTCGATAACGGCGGATACGGATCCGCCCTCGCCGGAGCAACCCCAATAGGTTACCTCACGGCGAGGGCGGATGTGAAGCGGGAAGCGCTCAGTTAAAGAGCGATGTGACCGAACCGTCTTCGAAGACCTCGTGAATCGCGCGGGCCAGGAGCGGCGCGATGGACAGGACGGTGAGCTGCTCGAATCGCTTCTCAGCGGGGATCGGCAGCGTGTCGGTGACGACAACCTCGGCGGCGCCGGACTCGGAGAGACGCTTCGCGGCGGGGTCGGAGAGGATGCCGTGGGTGGCGACGACGATAACCTTCTTGGCACCGGCATTGTTGAGGACGTTGATGGCCTCGGTGATCGTTCCGGCGGTGTCGATCATGTCGTCCACCAGGACACATTCCTTACCGGCGACCTCGCCGACGACGCGGTTCGCGACGGCGACGTTCGGGCGGGTGGTGTCGCGGGTCTTGTGGACGAAGGCCAGGGGGGCGCCGCCCAGCTTCTTCGACCACTTCTCGGCGACGCGGATGCGGCCCGCGTCGGGAGAGACGACGGCGGTGTTGGCCAGGTCGACGCGGCCGCGCACGTATTCCACGAGGACCGGCATGGCGAAGAGGTGGTCAACCGGGCCATCGAAGAAGCCCTGCTCCTGCGAGGCGTGCAGGTCGACACTCATGATGCGGTCGGCACCGGCGGTGCGGTACAGGTCAGCCATGAGGCGAGCGGAGATGGGCTCGCGCCCCTGGTGCTTCTTGTCCTGACGCGAGTAGGGGTAGAAGGGAG
Organism: Xylanimonas cellulosilytica; assembly: GCA_001072465.1. Taxonomy (GTDB): domain Bacteria; phylum Actinomycetota; class Actinomycetes; order Actinomycetales; family Actinomycetaceae; genus Pauljensenia. The sequence continues at coordinate 32,906 of JVKM01000024.1, forward strand.
CGACCACGGTGATGCGCTTCGCGGAGGCGCGCTTGGCAGCATCAATCATGATGAGCTGCTCCATGATCCACTTGTTGATGTCGCCCTCGATGGACTGCAGGACGAACACATCGGCGCCGCGAACGGACTCGTTGAAGCGCACGTAAATCTCGCCGGAGGCGAAGTCGTAGGCCGTCACCGGCGAAACCCCACATCCGATTTCCTCGCCCACGGCGTGAGCCAGGTCCATGTGAGCTCGTCCAGAAACGAGGACGAGGTTCTTCTCTCCGGTGGTCACCAGTCCGCTCATGCGGTTGTCTCTCCTTGTGTTGGATCAGGCGCGAGGCGCCGCGATCAATGTGCCGATGGTGCTATATGGCGTGACCATCGTATCGGCTGCGACGCAGCCCTGACCGATCCACGCGGTGGGAACCACACTGCGGTCCCCAATTTCCGCATCAATCAGCGTGGCGCTAGGACCGATTTCACAGCCGGTCCCAACGGTCGTTGTACCCCGCAGGCAGGTGCCGGGGTAGATGGTGGTGTCGGCGCCAACGCTCACGTCGACATCGATCCAGGTGGAGGCCGGGTCGACGATCGTCACACCGGCACGCATGTGGGCCTCGCAGAGACGGCGGTTCATCTCGGCTCCGAGTTCGGCCAGCTGGACGCGGTCGTTCGCGCCCGCGCTCTGCCAGTGGTCGGTGAGCTCGAGGGCGCCCGCGGTACGCCCGGCAGGGGCCGCAGCTGCGAGGACATCGGTCAGGTAGACCTCGCCCTGATCGTTGTCGGTACCCAGGGAAGCCAGGGACGTGCGCAGGAAGTCCGCGTCGAAGGCATAGATGCCCGCGTTGATCTCGTTGATCGCGGCCTGTTCGGGGGTGGCGTCGCGCTGCTCAACGATCGCGGTGACCGTGCCCGAGGCGTCGCGGATGATGCGTCCGTAGCCGGTGGGGTCCTCAACGCGCGAGGTCAGGACGGTGACCGCGTGGCCCGCGCCCTCGTGGGTGGTGACCAGCTCAGCCAGGGTATCCGTGGACAGGAGGGGAACGTCGCCGTAGGTGACGACAATGGTGCCGGAGACGGGCTCGACGGCCTTATCGAGGGCCTCGAGGCCGCACTGGACGGCGCGGCCGGTGCCGGGGATCTCGTCCTGGTCTGCGATGATGGCGCTGGGCAGCACGCGCTCGATTTCGGCGGCGACGACGTCACGCTGATGACGGACGACGGCGACCAGGTGCTCGGGGTCGAGGCCGTGGGCGGCGCGCAGGGCGTGTCCGATCATGGACAGGCCAGACAGGGGGTGAACGACCTTGGGGAGGGCAGATTTCATGCGCGTTCCCTGACCTGCGGCCAGGACGATGACGGCGGCGGGGCGAGACATGTTCCTCCTCGGGGGTCTACGGTCCCATCGGGACCGGTCGCTCCGCCCCTAGGATTCGAACCTAGACTAAAGGCACCAAAAACCTCTGTGCTGCCGTTACACCAAGGCGGAATGCGTCCACTGTGATGATACCTGCACCCCGCGCGCGCTTTCAAACGCGACCCCGCGCCCGCTGGGCGGTCCCCACGCTGTTCAGCCCGCACCTCGTGTGATACTGGGGGCATGGCTGAGAAGAGGACACGAATGAGCGGCTTCGCGCGCCGCGAGCAGTTGGTGGCCGTGGGACGTTCCCTGTTCGCAGAAAAGGGCTTCGGCGCGACCAGCGTCGAGGAGATCGCCGCCCGGGCGAAGGTCTCCAAGCCCGTGGTCTACGAGCACTTCGGAGGCAAGGAAGGCCTGTACGCGGTCGTCGTCGACCGCGAGGTGCAGGCCCTCATCTCTTCCCTGCAGTCGTCCCTGGAGTCCTCGGAGCGCCCACGCCTCATCCTGGAGAACGCGACCCTGGGCCTGCTCGACTACATCGAGCGCAACACGGACGGCTTCCGCGTGCTCGTGCGCGACGCCCCCTCAGATCGCACGGCGGGTTCGTTCTCCTCGGTCATGGGCGACGTCGCGACCAGCGTCGAGCACATCATCGCCGAGCAGTTCAAGCGCTCGGACTTCGACACCACCTGGTCTCCCCTGTACGCGCAGATGCTCGTCGGTCTCATCGCGCAGGTCGGCCAGTGGTGGCTGGACGACCGCCGCATGAAGAAGGACGAGGTCGCAGCCCACGTCGTCAACCTCATCTGGAACGGCCAGCGCGGCCTGCGCCCCCACCCCACGCTGCGGGTGCGCTCGGGCGACGGACGCTGAGTTTTTCGTTCACAACATACGACGAGGCCGTGGCGGGTATTCCCAGCCACGGCCTCGTTAGTGAGTCAGACTCAGCGCGCCTCGTAGGAGAGGCAGTCTGCGGTGCCCGCGCCGACCGAGATGGAGGCAGCGGTGCACTCGAGGGCATTGTTGTGGGCGCAGTCGGCCTTCTGGCAGGCGCCGACAAAGGTCTCAGCCTTGCCGAGGCCGCCCTTGACGGTCAGCGGGATGAAGGTCGTGCAGGAGGTCGAGTAGCCGACGGTGATAGCGGCGGCTCCGCAGTTCTTCTCCTTGTTGTAGGAGCAGTCGGTGACGGAGCAGTCGAGGATGCGGGGCATATCTGCCATTGGAGTGTCCTTTTCAACGTGGCCCCGTGGGGCCTCTTTGTAGCCGGTCGCGACCGGGGTGGCCGCGCTGTTGACTCCAGTGATACGCCTTTTCGCAACATATCCAAAACGTGGCGAGTTTTCGTTGAAATTCCAATGGTGCTCGCGCGCCTTTCGGGGGCTATTTTCGCATTCACACCATCACTAATTACGCAAATAAATGCGGCATTTCTTTTGCGTAATTCGGATAGGTGAGCCTGCGCTGCGCGGGTGTGGCACGCCTACCCTGATCGGCTCTCACGCACGCAATCGCCCGCGCCGCGCGCCCCTCCGGGCTCGACCCTCAGCGCACCCAGCGCCCCAGGAGGGCACCGCCCGAGGGATCGCGATAGGCCGCGACCAGATCATCAACGTCCATGAGGGCCACGCGAGCAAACTGATTGAGCTCATGATGCTCCGGGAAGATGGTGCGCATATCCATCGGCAGGGGCACACCATCCATCGTTAGCCGCCCGGTGATGAGGCTGAGTTGTTCCACGCCCCAACGCCCATCGAGGCCCTCCGCCTCGGAAGGTATGACAATCGGCGCCCACTCCAGTCGCCGCCGCGCCTCGCTGCCGATACGCAGGATCGCCCACCGGAGCATGAGGTCATGGTCGTTGCTGACGAAGTGAGGCCAACGCTCCTCGGCGTATTCACTCTCGCCGTAGAAGGACTGCGCGTCACTCCCATGCGTCTTCCACACGTGTCGCCAGCTGCGGCCACAGTCCCACGTGAGCGCCAGACCATCACCCTCACGCAGACGCACCTGGGCTCCCGCGCGCATCGCGAAGTCCATGAGTTCAGGCTGTGCCCACATCAGCGCACCACCTTCCCACCAAGGATCCCCAGTTTCAGACATTCGATGGCCGTCAGGGGCGTATCTCCCGCAAGAAATTGAACCTGGCGAGCACCGCCGGGCAGATCGAACTGGGGAACATTGATGCCCGTTCGAATAGAGAATCCCTGCGGCAGACTCTTGATCTCATACTCATATATCGGATCGCGGAGCGCGAGAATGTCTTGGGCTCGCTCCTCGAAGTAATAGACCTGACCCTCACGATCGAGGGGGATGTGCCAGAAGTACTTGCCCGTAGGATATCCGAGACGATCGACGTAGGGCCCGTATGCATCGACGTAGTCATCGAGGGACGTGAAGACCTCGACCGTCGAGCGATCCATGCGCGCGAGGACCGTGTCACTGTCGGGAATGAAGCGGATAGTACCGGTATCGCGGAAACCGGGGGCATGAACGTCTGGAACATCCGAGAATGACACGGGACCCTCCTTGAGCAATCAATCGGCTCCATTGTAGGCTGCACCGGCTGACACGACGAGCAGGCACGAGGCCGGTCACCTTTCCTCGTTCTCCAGGCAGCAGCACAGACACAGACACACCTCGCCCGCGCCACCACAGGGCAGCGCGGGCGATTGCGGACCGGAGCAGTCAGTCAGGAAACGTTCACTTCGCGGACCAGAAACGCACCACGATCGTCGTGCCGTCGTCGGCCGGCTGCGAGCGCTCCAGATCGGCGACGTAGTCGTAGGAGCCGGAGAAGTCAGTCGACGTCGGCAGGTACTGGGGCAGGTCAGCGAGCGTCACGTTGTAGACGCGCTTGCCACCCTCGACGGAGTACTCCATGTCGGGCGTGATCTCCACGCCGTCCGCCTTGGAGACCCAGTAGCGGTTAATCGTGCCGTGAGCGCCGCGCTCGTCGCGCTGGTACCAGTAGAGGCTGTAGTTCTCCGTCTCGGGGACAGTGCGCACGACCTGATCTCCCACCAGCACGTGGTTGACGATCTTTTCCTGCTGGGTGGCCACGGCCTCGTCGTCGCGCTTGTTGTCGCGCAGCGTGATGCCACGAGGGGACAGAGCGGAGCCGTCGAGGCCGAAGTCCGCGCGGATCTCCTCGGCGTAGGGGCGCACGATGAGGTTGTCCGAGACGGTGACGTTACGGATGTCGCCCTTCACTTCCTGGAAGTCGATCGCGCCGCGCGTGTTTCCGTAGAAGTCATTCGTGGTGCCCGAACGCACGAGCTTGTTGTGCGAGATCGAAATGCCGCCGTCCGTGTTCAGGTCGAAGTTGTGACCGTCGAACACGGTGTTGAGGCGGATGCCCGCGCCGGAGAAGTTGTTGACGATGAGGTTGTCCTTGATGACGTGGGACTTGCCGCCGAAGAGGCCGATGGCGGAGGCGCGCCAGCCCAGCTCGACGGTGTTGCCCACGAAGGAGTTGTGCTCGGCGATGCGCGCCTGGCTGTTGGTGGACTTGTCGATGCTCGACCACGAGGCCAGGCCATCGTCACCGTTGCCGCGCACCGAGGAGTTGCGAACCGTGGAGTTCGCCGTTCCCTGCGCGAAGTTGACGCCGTCGGCGAAGTTGTTGCGGATACGCGCGTTCTCGATGACCATGCCGTCGGTGTAGGTCATCTGGCTGGCGTCCACGTAGTCGCCCATCCAGAAGCCGCACTCGAAGTGCTCGACCCACACGTTGGCGACGCGGGTGTTCGCGCCGGCGGAACCCGCGAAGCCCTTGTACTGAGCCTTCTCATCGAAGCGGGACTTCAGGTTCGAGGACATGTAGAAGTCGGTCATGGTCACGCCACCCACGCCGCGATTGAAGACGAAGCCGCCGCCGCCAGCCTGGTCGGAGGTGAAGCGCACGTTGGTGTGCCACATGCCCGCACCCTGGATGGTCAGGCCGGAGTGGTCCAGGCCGATCTTGCGGCCGAACTCCCACGTGCCCGCGGGAATGTAGACGGTCTTGGAGGAGGCCGCCGCCTGGTTCATGGCCCAGATGAGCGCGTCGGAGTCGTCGACGCCGTCGCCGGGCTTAGCTCCCTGGTAGTCTGCCACGCTCACGGCGCCTTCGGGTCGCTCGATGGCGGGCGCTGCCTGCTCGAGCTCAATGAAGTCGATGCCGTAGGCGTTCTGGTCGTCGCCAACCTTGACGATCTGAATATGATCATCCTTCTGGATCTGGCGGCCCAGGAGGGTATGGACCTCGTCGAAACGGAAGCGCGCCTTCCTACCGTCTCCCGGCTCGTCGTACACGTGGTCGCCGCCGACGTACTGCCAGGCCGTCTCGGAGGAGAGGTCGAGGGTCGCGACGGTCTCGTTGTTCACGCGCACGTCGACACGACCGGAGGTGTGATCCGGCAGGGTGAAGCGCAGGCCGAGGGCATTGGCAGCGGTCGTCGCGGTGAAGTCCACGGAAGAGTTCTTGCCGTTCAGAGCCACGTAGGACTGGCCCGAGGCCTCGATGGCCGTCGACTCGATATCATCCGAGCGCTCGAGCGTCGTCCCATCGGATCGGCTCGCCTCCTCGGCCTCGTATCGCGTGTAGGGGACGGTCGCGCCGTACTGATCGTCGGCCGCGACCGCATTGGGGACCAGTGCGGGCACCAGCGCGATGACGCCGAGCAGGCCTGCTCCGGCGATAAATGGTCCGCGTTTCATCTGACTCTCAAGCCTCTTTTCATGCCCTGAAGCGCGCTCGAAGCGCCGCTTCGCTCCTTGGTTCCACTTGTTGGAAGGAACCCGGGCACATAGTAGCGGAATCTGACCGCTGTCAAAGAGTTGCTCAGAAATTTTCCCAGTCAAGACCCTTGCAATACCAACAAATACGCAGCGGACCAATATTTGCACTGTAAATATGAATGTGAGATTCCGATAGCGCGGCAGGGATCGCGAATGAGGCGACGAGGCTTCGGCTGCTGCGTTTCAAGAGGCACTTACCCCTATCGACCACTACCCGCAGATCCGCTCACTCGAGCAAATCCGCCGCCTCGAGCCAGGCCTCCTCCAGCTCATCCATCTCAGACAGAACGTCCTGGTGGGCCGCCGAGACCTTCGTCAGCTCGGACACCGCTGAGGGGTCCGTGGCCACCTGGATCGACAGCTTCTCCAGCTTCACCTCCAGGGACGAGGCCTCGGTGCGCAGGCGCTCCAGCTTGCGTTCGATGCGGGCCACTTCCTTCTTGGCCGCGCGCCGCGCCGCAGCGTCACTCACGCCGCCGCGAGCGCTCCCCTGCCCCACACTCTCCTCGCCCGAGGAGGCGTCCGCGGGCTGCGCGGCGGAGCGGGAGGCGGAGCCGGCCTCGTCGGCGCGAGAGGACGAACCAAAGGCCCCGACATCGCCTGAGGCGCGCATCTGCAGATACTGTTCGACGCCGCCGGGCAGCGCGCGCACCTGGCCATCGCCGAGGAGGGCCACCTGGTGGTCGGTGACGCGCTCGAGGAGATAGCGGTCGTGGGAGACGACGACGAGGGTGCCTGGGAAGGTGTCGAGCAGGTCCTCCATCGAGGCCAGGGTGTCGGTGTCGAGGTCGTTCGTGGGCTCGTCGAGGAGCAGCACATTCGGCTGGCTCATGAGCAGGCGCATGAGCTGGAGGCGTCGGCGCTCACCACCGGAGATCTCGCTGATGCGCGTGTATGCGCGGGCGCGCGTGAATCCCATGCGCTCCGTCATCTGCGAGGCGCTGACCTCCTTGCCGTCCACGACGACGGTCTGGGCAACATCGGCAACGGCCTCGACGACGCGCATGTCGGCCAGGGCATCGAGCTCGTGCGTGTCCTGGGAGAGGGTCGCAACCTGGACGGTCTTGCCACGCTTGACGCGCCCCGAGGTGGGCTCGAGGTCGCCGCGCAGCAGGTTCAGGATCGTCGTCTTGCCGGCACCATTGACGCCGACGATACCGACGCGCTCAGCGGGGGCGAGGCGCCACGTGACGCCCTCGAGGATGTCCAGGCGCGAGCCGTCGGGGCGCGTGAAGGACACGGAGACGTCCTCGAGGTCGATGACATCCTTGCCCAGGCGCGCGGTCGCCATCTTCACCAGCTCGACGGTGTCGCGCGGCGGCGGCACGTCGGCGATGAGGGCCTCGGCGGCGGCGATATGGAACTTCGGCTTCGAGGTGCGGGCGGGTGCCCCGCGGCGCAGCCACGCGAGCTCCTTGGTGAGCAGGTTGGCGCGCTTTGCGGCGGCCACGTCCGCCTGGCGCATGCGCTCGGCGCGGGCCAGCGTGTAGGCGGCGTATGAGCCGTCGTAGATTTCGACGTGCCCTGCGATCTGCGGGCGGTCGCCGCCCGGGTCGACGCCGGGGACGACCTCCCAGATCTGCTCGCACACGGCGTCGAGGAACCAGCGGTCGTGGGTGACGGCCAGGAGCGCGCCTGACGCGCCGGGGCGGGCGAATCGGGCGTTCAGGTGCGCGGCCAGCCAGGCCACGCCCTCGACGTCGAGGTGGTTGGTGGGCTCGTCCAGGCACACGATGTCGGCGGTGGCCGCGAGGACTCGGGCGAGCGCAACGCGGCGGCGCTGACCGCCCGACAACGTGCCGACGAGGGCGGCGGGGTTGATGTCGGCGAGGAGTCCGGCGTGGATGTCACGCACGGCCGGGTCGGACGCCCACTCGTACTCCTCCATGCCGGGGTGAACGGCCTGAATGACGGTGTCCTCGGGGTTGAGGGTGTCCGCCTGGGTGAGGACGGCGACGCGTACACCGTCGCGGCGGGTCACCACTCCCCCGTCGGGCTCCTGCGTGCCGGCGACGATGCGCAGGAGCGTGGACTTTCCGGCGCCGTTGGGGCCGAGGATGCCGACGCGGCTGCCATCATCGAGGCCGACCGTGACCCCCTCAAGGAGCTTGCGCGAGCCCGCGAGGGCGCCGACGTTTTGGGTTCCGAGCAGGTGCGCCATCAGATGGCCTCCGTCGATTCGATGCGGGCACCGCAGGCAGGCCCGTGGGTGGGGATCGCGCGCGCGACCGTGGGCGCGCCGCTCAGGGTGGCTGCGAGGGCTTGGGCGTGCTCAGCGTCGCGCGCGAGGGCTGCGACGGTCGGGCCGGATCCGGACAGGGTGACGGCCAGGGCTCCCGCATCCTTCGCGGCACCGATAGTCTCGGCCAGCTCGGGGCGCAGGCGCAGGGCGGGTGCCTGCAGGTCGTTGACGAGGCAGTGGCCCAGTTCCTCGGGTTCCCCGCACAGGGCAGCGACTTCCTCGGGCGTGGGTTCGGCGAGGGCGGGTGCGCTGGCCGCGTCGACTCTATCGAACTCGCGGAACACCTCGGGGGTGGACAGGCCCTCGTGGGACAGGAGCATCACCCAGTGGTGGCAGCCCTCCTCGTCCCCTTCACGCAGGACGCTCATGTGGTCTCCGCGCCCGGTTCCCAGCGCGATGCCACCCGCCAGGCACGCGGGGACGTCTGCGCCCAGCGAGCGGCCGATCGCCTGCAGCTGCTCGTCGCCCAGGCCCAGCTCCCACAGCTCATTGCAGGCCACCAGGGCGGCGGCCGCGTCGGCGGAGCCTCCGGCCATGCCGCCGGCGACGGGGACGCGCTTGTCGACGCGGATGCTCAGGCCAGCGGCGGTAGACGCCCAGGGGCCCGCGGCAGCGAGGCGCTGGAGGACACGCGCGGCGCGCACAGCCAGGTGGGTGGCCGGGTCCACGTCCGCCATGGCGCGGGTCGTAGCCTCATCAACACTGCCGTCGGGCAGGTACGCGACCGTCTCGACGCGCACGCCAGGCGTCTTGGACGTGCGCACGGTGACGGTTTCGCGCAGGTTCAGGGCCTCGAAAACCGTGACGAGGGGGTGGTAGCCGTCGGGCGTGGGCGCGCCGACGCGCAGGGTCAGGTTGACTTTTCCGGGCGCACTGGCGCGCACTTCACGCATGGCGTTCCTTCTTCCTACCGCTTGTCTGACCGACGGCCTTCAGCGGGCCGCGGTCGACGCCGCGAGGGTGCCGTTCGCGCGGGCCTCGATGACGGCGCGTCCCAGCTCGACGAACTCGTCGATCGAGAGGGTCTCGCCGCGGCGCGTCGGGTCGATGCCGGCAGCCGACAGGAGGGCCTCGGAGGCCTCGGGGCCGCCCGCCCAGTTCTTGAGGGCCGCACGCAGGGTCTTGCGGCGCTGGCCGAAGGCCACGTCGGTGACCTCGAAGGTGGCGCGGCGCAGCTCATCGTCGCCGCGCGGGGCCTCCAAGCGCGTGAGGCGCACGAGGGCGCTATCCACACCGGGCACGGGCCAGAACACGGAGCGGCCGATCGTCCCGGCGCGCTCGACAGAGCCATACCAGGAGGCCTTCACGGAGGGCACGCCGTAGGTGCGCGATCCGGGGCCGGCGGCCAGACGGTCCGCGACCTCTGCCTGGACCATGACGACGACGCCCTGGATGGAGGGGAAGGCCTCGAGCATGTTGAGCAGAACCGGCACGGCCACGTTGTACGGCAGGTTCGCGACGAGTTTCGTGGGGGCAGGCCAGTCCACGCCGAAGTCATCGACGCCGCTGATTTCCGTGGCGTCCATGGTGACGACGTGGAAGCGGTCGGCGGCCTCGCTCATGCGGGCGCGCACGGTCTCGGGCAGGGCTGCGGCCAGGGGCGGGTCGATCTCGACGGCACGCACGCGCGCGCCGACTTCCAGGAGCGCGAGCGTCAGGGAACCCAGGCCCGGGCCGACCTCGACGACCTCGTCACCCGCTTCGACGCCACCGGCTGCGACGATCTTGCGCACCGTGCCCGCGTCGTGCACAAAGTTCTGGCCGAGCACCTTGGTGGGGCGGATACCGAGCGCCTCGGAGATGGCCTTGACTTCAAGGGGACCGAGCAGGCCCGTCTCGGAGGGGACGGCTCCCTCGGGCAGGGTCGGGTCGAGGCGGCGGCGCGTGTCGCGCTGGTTACGGGGGCTGGAGGATCGGCTCACGCTGGCAAGTCTAGTGCACGGGGCCGACGAGGCCGGGGCTGGGGGCACTGTGAGGCTCGGAGCGTCACGGGGCGGGCGGAGGCGGCAGGACGACGCGCACCTCGTACTTGCTAGCCTGCTCGCCAAGAACAGCGTTGACCTGCTTCTTCACGATGTCTTCCAAACGCCCCTGCGCCTTGTCAAGCAAGCCCTTGGAGACGGCCTCGTCTGCTGCGGCGGCTTCCCGATCCGCCAGGAATGTGGTGACCTCTCCGACCTCGATCTGGTTCACGATGGAGAAAGACTGGTCGTAGGTCTCGACCGAGGCAGGGTCGATGGACGCGGAGAGAATTTCGACGGCAGGCACGGTCACGGTCACGACGTGATTCGCCTCGTCAACCTCGACTTGAATGCGGCTGACGTCGGCCACTCCGGCCTTCACCTCACCCGAATACGTGATGAGGTAATGGGAGCTTGTGCCCGGCACTTCCATGCCGAACACCTTGGTTCCCTCCTCAGAGTATTTCCCAACCTGGGTGAAGTTGTAGGACTCGGTGGCAAGTTCACCAATGTCCGCGAAAGAGTTTTTCACAAGAGTGGTGTCAACGGTAACGACAGGTTCCGCGCCCTGGTCCCCGGACCCGACGCCGAATACCGGGGCAGCCTTCATGCCACCGGCGAATCCTGCACCTGCGATCACCACAGACGCAACCAACTTAGCAACGGTGGAATAACCCATGACGACCTCACTGACACAACCGCGATGAATATTAGGTAACCTTCATGGGGATTGTAGGGGAAGTGTCAAGGCGATACAACAGCGGTGCCACGCAGATAGGTTACGCCCATCCGGATAGGTTGCACGCTTCCGGATAGGTTAGCCACATCCGGATAGGTTAATAAGCTATCCGGATGCTCGTTACCTATCCAGATGTTCGTTACCTATCCGGATGTTCGTTACCTATCCGGATGAGCTCGCTCTGAGAGCCACCACACCAGCGCGCCCACAAGCACAACCACCACACCAGCGCGAGCCCACCCGCGCACCGGCAAAAAAGCCGGGTCCGACAACCTTCGTTGCCAGACCCGGCCCTCACAAGCTCTCAGGCTTAGTACCAGCCAACCGCGTTGGAGTGCGCCCAGGCGGAGCAGGGCGTGCCGTAGCGGCCCTTGATGTAGCCGATGCCCCAGTTGATCTGGGTGATCGGGTTGGTACGCCAGTCAGCACCGGCCGAGGCCATCTTGGAGCCCGGCAGCGACTGCGGGATGCCGTACGCACCCGACGAGGCGTTCTCAGCGTAGGGGTTCCACTGCGACTCGCGGTTCCACAGGAGGATCAGGCACTGGTACTCGCTGTCGCCCCAGCCCTGGGCTGCGACGAGGGGCTTGGCCAGTGAACGCGGGTCCTCGCCGGAGTAGGTGGTCGGGACGGCGCCCGCAGCGGCAGCGGCAGCGGCGGCTGCGGCAGCGGTGGCGGAGTCAGTATTCTTCGTGTCGGCTGCGATCGCGGCGATCTCTTCCTTCGTGGAGATCGTGCCGAGCTTCGCGCGGTAGCGCACGGAGGTCGTGCCGTCCGCCTCAACCTTCTCCTCGAGGGTGGCCTTCGGGTCGATGCCTGCGGCGACGAGGGCGGCCGGCGTGGCCTCCTTCGTACCCTCACTGCGCACCTGGGTCACGGGCTGGGACGTGGAGTGCTCGGTGATCGGCACGGAGGTCAGGACCTCGTCGCCCTTCTTCTCCTGCCACACGGTCCACGTGGTCGCGCCGTTGACGCCGGCCGTCGTCACCTGGGATTCGCCGACGAAGAGGTCGGAGCTGGTCGTCGTCGTCTCACTGAAGGGGATCTCAACGGTCTCGGTGGCCTCACCGCGGGTGACGCGGCTGACGTTGATCGACAGCTCGCCGGCCTCGCCCGTCGTGACGTTCACGCGGTCGAGGGGATGCACGGAGACACCGGAGGCTTCGAGGATCGCGCGGGCGTCCTGCCCGGGACGTGCGGCGACCTCGCGCGTCGTACCATCCACCGTGACGACGACGTTGCGAGCGCGCGACACGAGCGGGGTGAGCTCATCACGCGACGAGGAACGGTCAGCGGCGAGGCTGACGGCCGAGCCCAGCGGAGCGGCGTCCGCGAGGATCGCATCGGCCGACGAGGCCGTGGTCCACAGGGTACGGGTCTGACCGTCGACGGTCACCGTGTACGGCTTGGAGGTGCGCACGACGATCGTGTCGCCATCGCGCACGGCCTCGCCGGTGCCGGGCTGAACGAGGTCGTTGCTGCCAACGCTCACGCCCGCGGCATGCAGCGCGTCGCCGACGGTGTTACCCCAGGAGGTCACGGGGCGCGAGACGCCGTTGACCTCGAGCATGACGGACGTATGCGAGGAGGCGACACCGACGCCGGCGACGCCGAGGACACCCGCCGAGGCGAGGGTGGCGACGCCAAGGACGATGCGCGGGGAAGGCGCGAAGGAACGCACGTGGGCGCCCAGGACGTGCAGGGCGCTTGCGGCGGACGCACTCAGGGAGGTGCTCAGGTGGTGGTTCACGATTCTCCAGTTACTCGCTATCGATACTGCCGGTCAGCTTAACGTGCACGCACGCGGGCGCACCAGGGTCTGGCCACGCCCGCGTGCAATGTCACGTCAGACGAGGCCCAGCTTGTAGGCGCAGCCCCACTGGCCCCAACCGGAGCGCTGCTGGAGCATGCGCGCACGCATGGTCTGCTCCTCCACGGAGGCGTCGGAGGGCAGGCCGGAGCCGCCCACGGAACGCCACGTCGGCAGAGAGAACTGGTACATGCCGTAGTAGCCGTTGCCCGTGTTGATCGACGGGTTGCCACCGGACTCGCACTGGGCGATGGCCGCCCAGATCGAAGCGTCGTCGCCGGAGACGGCGGCGGGAGCAGAAGCAGACGAACCAGACGAGGAGGAGCCCGAAGAAGCGGACGAGGAGGACGCGCTGGACGACGTATCCTCGGCCTTCTTCGCCTTCGTGCCCTTGGAGACGATGCGCTTGGTGGGCTCGGTGCGGGTCGTGGACAGGACGGCGGAGACGGTGACGTTGCCGTCGATGGTCTCCTGGTAGGTCTCGGTCACCTCGGAGCCGGCAGCGCCTTCCTGCACGGTCTTCTCGGTACCCTCTTCGGCCTCGACATCCTCGCGCTCTTCGGTCTCGTACGGGATCTCGGTCGTGGAGGAAACGGTGCCGCGCACGACGCGCGCGACCCGCAGGGTGGCATCGCCGCCGTTGTTCTCGAGGGTCACGCGGTCGATCGGACCGGCGCTGACGCCCGCCTTCTCGAGGATCGCGGTCGTGCCCTCGTCGGAGGAGACGACGACGTCCGTCGTGGTGCCGTCGGCGACGACGTGGACGGTCTGGCCGGCCTCGGCGACGGGCATCTCGGCGCGGGTGTAGGAGCGGTCGGCCGCCATGGACGCAGCGGAGGCCGGCAGGGCCGAGAGCACGCCAGAAATCGACGAGGCAGTGGACCACGCCGTGGTCTGGTTGCCGTCGACCGTCACGTCGTACTCGGTCGCGGTGCGCACAACGACGGTGTCACCGCTCGCGACGGTCTGGTTGGAGGCGGGGGCGACGAGGTCGTGGTCGCCGACGGTCACGCCCGCGCTATGCAGAGCATCGCCTGCGGTCGTGAAGAAGCCTGAGACATCGCGGGTCACGCCGTCAACTTCGACGGTGACGTGGCGATAGGAGGTGCCGATGGCAGTGGCCGCGGTGCCGGCCACGACAAGGGCCGTCGCGGCTGCGACGGAAATGACGGTTGTACGAGAGGGCTGAAAGCTCACGTGTCTCCAGACTTTGTAGGTTCCGTTTCGGGGCCGCACCAACGCATCCCCGCGGACTGCGGGTGCATCAGACGGGCAGGCCAATTCGGACTGACACTCCCACCGTAACCAATTTGTTACCGTCGCGCGACCACTTTGACGCAATTCACCAGTCAGAGAACGCGCGCAGAAAGGTCGCGCGAAGCTCGATAACCCGCGCTCATCACAGGAGAGATACCCTCACCAGGTGCCGTAGACCGCCTCGGTGTTCGCCCGCAGCTGGTCGCACGCCGCCGCCTCGCTGACGCCCCACTGATCCGCAATGAAACGCACGGTGTGCGCCATGACGTACGAGGCGTTAGGACAGCCGCGCCACGGCACGGGCGTCAGGTACGGGGCGTCGGTCTCGACGAGGACGAGCTCGCGCGGAAGGACCGCGAGCGCGGCGCGCAGGTCGGAGTTCGCGGGGTATGTGATGGGGCCGGCGAAGGAGGCGTACCATCCGCGCTCGGCGAGGTGCTGCGCCATCGCCGCGTCCCCCGAGTAGCAGTGGAAGACGATGCGCTGGTCCGCGCTCGCACGCTCGTCGAGAATCGCGAGGGTGTCCTCGTGGGCGTCGCGGTCGTGGATCTGTAGGGGGAGGCCGGCGCGCTGCGCCATGTCGATGTGCGCGCGGAAGGACTCCTTCTGCGCCTCGCGGCCCGGGTCGGCGGTGCGGAAATAATCCAGACCGCTCTCCCCCACCGCAACGACCATCGGATCGTCCAGCCGAGCCTCGACGGCAGCCAGGGCCTCGTCGAGGGGCACGTGGTAGTCGCGCACGACGGGGACCAGACCGTCGGGCGAAGGATCCGCACAGCCCGCGTGCAGGGCCGCTTCGTTGGGGTGGATCGCGATCGCGACGCGCACGCCCTCGTGAGTGCGCGCCAGCTCGATCATCGGGTCGAAGTCGGGCAGCTCGCAGGCGCTCGAAATCATCCGGGTGACGCCCACCTCGCGGGCACGCTCCAGCTGCTCCTCGAGGCTGAGCGCCACGCCCTCGCGCCGGGGGATCTCGCCGACGTGGGTGGGCAGGTGGGTGTGGTTGTCCACCACGGGCGCCGCCAGGGGCGCGGGCGCGTCGGGCCAGGGACGAGGCTTACGCGGGCTCATGCGAGGGCAGTGACCTTTCGGGGAGGGACGGGAACGAGGCGGGCGCGCGTCAGCGGGCGAGCACGACGCCGCGGGCGACCTCCTCGACGACATCGTCGCCGAGGAGGAGGCGGACGATTTCGAGGCCGAGCTCCAGGGAGGTGCCGGCGCCGCGGCTGGTGATGATCTGCTCGTCGACGACGACCGGGTTCTCGTGGACGATCGCGCCGCCCTCGGCGATGGCCTTGACGAACGCGGGGTTCGCGGTCGCGTGGCGGCCGTCGAGGACGCCCAGCTCGGACAGGATCGAGGGGGCCGCACAAATCGCTGCAATGGGCTGGGAGGCGTCGGAGCGGCGCAGCACCTCAGCCTGGATCGCGGGGGTGCCCTTCAGGCCCAGGGTGCCGGGCATGCCGCCGGGCAGGAAGAGGACGGTGTAGGTGGACAGGTCCACATCCTCAAGCATGAGGTCGGCGACGACGCGGATGCCGTGCGAGCTGGTCACGTGACGCGCGTCGGTCACGGAGATCAGGTCCGAGCGCACGCCGGCGCGATACAGAACGTCGGCGACGGCCAGGGCCTCGACCTCTTCGAAGCCGTCGGCCAGCATGATGGCAACGGTGGCGTCGGTGGCAAGCTTGTCGGGAGTGGGCATGATTCCTCTTTCCTCGCGGCTACTGAAACGAGCGTTACGCCCAGGTTAGCGCAGCCGCACGTGCCCCGTGGATGCGCCACGGCCTCGTCCCATAGGAGACGAGGCCGCGTGCATCACTCGGAGCGCAGGGCTTCCACTGGATCCTGACGCGAGGCGCGCGAGGCCGGGATGATGCCTGCGATGACGGTCAGGCCAACGGACACCGCGATGAGGGTCAGGGCCGTGAGCGGCGAGAGCTGGGCAATGTTCTCCACGTTGAACGAGGAGTACGCGATGCCGTTCGCAACCGCACACAGTCCGTAGGTGACGCCCACGCCGATCAGGCCCGCCAAGAGGCCTTCGATGACGGTCTCGGCGTTGAACACGCGGGACACGTCGCCCTTCGAGGCGCCGATCGAACGCAGGATGCCGATCTCCTTACGACGCTCGAGCACCGAAATGTAGGTGATGATCGAAATCATGATCGACGAGACCACCAGCGAGATCGACACGAAGGCGATGAGCAGCCAGGAGATGATGTCGACGATCTTGGTCACCGAGCTCATGAGCGCGCCCATGACGTCGGAGTAGGTGATGACCTTGTCGGTCGCGCCCGCCGCTTTGTTGTCGGCGTTGTAGGTGTCCAGGGCGGCCTTCACCTTGTCCTTGTCCGCGAAGGACTTGGGGTAGATGGAGATGTTCGACGGGGAGGCGATATCCGCCCATCCCAGGTTCCTCAGGTTCGTCTCGAGAGTCGGCACGTTCGTGGAGAACATGGTCGCCATGAGGGCCGCGAGGGACTTCTCGTCCACGTTGGACTGGAAGGCCTCGGCGAAGGCCTGCGGGTCCATGGAGAAGGCGCTCGACATGTTCGTGGCGAACTGCTCCATGGTGGAGCCGATCTGCTCGCCGATCGCGGTCGACAGCTGCGTCATCATCGAGGTCATCGCGTTCGTCATGGCTTCCTGCATGACCTGGCCGATGACGGCGCTCACGCCCTGGGTGAGGGTGGTTCCCAGCTGGGCGGCGATCTGCGTGGAGATCGCGTTCATGACCTGAGTGGAGATGTCGGTGCCGATCTGGGCCAGGGCGGGGTCCTCACCGAGGGCCTTCGTTAGATTGGCGGCGAGCTTGTCGGAGTCGACGACCTGGTCGGAGGAGACGGCCGCGCGCAGCTGCTCGAGCACCTCGGGCTGGGAGAAGTACGCCGAGGCCAGGGTCGCGAAGTCGGTCGTTCCGCCCGCCTCGATCTGCTCGCGGGCGTAGTCCTGGAACCCCTGGGCGATCTGGGAGGCCTGGGCGCTCAGGTAGTCGGCCGCGCCATCCTTGACGGCGCCGTCGGCCAGGGCCGAGCGGATGATCGTCTGGAAGTCGACGTTGGCCAGCTGCGGCAGGTCCTTGCTCAGCTCTCCGAAGTCGAGGCCGGACAGGTCGAAGGCCATGCCGGACTGGGCGCCAGACTGCGCGGCGAGGGCCGACAGGTCGATGGTCGACAGGTCCAGGCCCGACATATCGAGGTTGGAGAAGTCGAGGCCGGACAAGTCGAGGCCGGAAAAGTCCAGGCCCGACAGGTCCATCTGCATCTTGTTGGGGTCGATCTGGAAGGCGGCGGAGAGCTTGGACTCATCCACCGTGAACAGGGAGGACATGTCGAAGCCGCCGGACTGGCTCTTCTGCTTGTCCGCCAGCTCCTTGAAGGTCTTGCCGGTGAAAACGTCAACGTCGGGCTTGGCGCGCTGGGCCTTGACGATCGGGCTGGCCGCCGCCTCCTCGATGATCTGGTAGGTCAGGGCGGGCGTGTAGGCGATGCCCTGACGCAGGGCGCCGCCCTTGTCGGAGTTGGGCTTGACGATACCGGAGATCGTCAGCTGCTGGCCGCCGTCGACGAGCTTCTTCATGTAGTCCGCGTCGGAGGAACGGTCCGTCCAGACCTTGTAGGTATCGTCCCACGTGTACTTGTCGAAAGCGTTGACGCGGCGGAAGGTCGTGCCCAAGATCGCGGAGTAGTCGTAGGTCGCGGCAGCGGCCCCGGACTGCGCGCCCGACTGCGCCCCGGACTGCTTCTTATCCCCCAGGGTGCCCTGGTAGTAGCTGCGCATCAGGTCGTCGAACTCCTTGTGGTCTTTGAGACCCAGGGTGTATTCGAAGAGGTTGGGGATGTTGCCGTCCTCATCCAGGACCAGGACGACCTGGTTCGCGCCGCTCGGCCAGGAGCCGGCGACCACGTCGTACGCGGAGGTGTACAGCGAGGTCGTGGCGGGCATCTGATAGAAGGCGTTCGTTAACACCATCGACCCGAAGGCCCCGGAACCAAAACCGGCTTCCATCTGCTTCATCGACTGGTCGGGGCTGACCTGCACGACCTCTTTAGATGTGTCAGTTTGGTAGATCTGCGGGACGATGTCGTAGTCGTACTCGATCGCGTTGACCATCGTGTTGATGCCGCCGCCGTTGTTGTCCAGGTAGGTCTTGAGCGAGGCCAGGTCGTTCGTCTTCGCGTCACGGATCGAGTCAGCGAAGGTGCGCAGCTTGGAGACGCCGACCTTGCCGTCGGGCGCGGGCTGGGAGTCTTTGGAGTCCGAGGCCGACACGGACAGCGCGGCGGTCATGTCGATGCCGCTCTTTTGGATCGTCAGCGGGTACGCGCCCAGCGTCTCCTCTTCGGTTTTGGCGATGTAGGCGTTGGTGCCGTTGGCCAGCGCGAGGATCGCGGCGATGCCGATGATGCCGATGGACCCCGCGAAGGAGGTCATGAGGGTGCGGCCCTTCTTCGTCATCAGGTTGTTGGCCGACAGGGACAGGGCCGTGAGGAAGCCCATCGAGGTGCGTCGCGCGGGTTTCGCCTCACGTCGGTCTTCGGCGGCGGGCTCGAAAGGATCGGAGTCGGCGACGATGCAGCCGTCGGCCAGCTCGACGATGCGGGTCGCGTACTGGTGGGCCAGCTCGGGGTTGTGCGTGACCATGATGACGAGGCGGTCGCGGGCCACGTCGCGCAGCAGATCCATGACCTGCACGCTCGTCTTGGAGTCGAGGGCACCGGTGGGCTCGTCGGCCAGCAGGATCTCGGGGTCGTTGATGAGGGCGCGCGCAATGGCGACACGCTGCATCTGGCCGCCCGACATCTGCGAGGGTTTCTTGTGGACGTGATCCTTCAGGCCGACGCGCGTCAGTGCGTCGAGGGCGCGCTTGCGGCGCTCGGAGCGCGAGACGCCCGACAGGGTCAGGGCTAGCTCGACGTTAGCCAGGACGGACTGGTGCGGGATCAGGTTGTAGGCCTGGAAGACGAAGCCGATGCGGTTGTTGCGGTAGGCGTCCCAGTCGCGGGCCTTGTAGTCCTTCGTCGAAATGCCGTCGATGACGAGGTCGCCGCTCTGGAAGCGGTCGAGGCCACCGATGACGTTGAGCATCGTCGTCTTGCCGGAGCCTGACTGGCCCAGCACGGCCACAAACTCGTTGTCGCGGAACGCCACGGAGACCTTGTTGAGCGCCACCTGCACGAGGTTGGCGGTCTGGTAGGCCTTGACGATCTCCTTGAGCTCTAGCACGCTTTGCCTTCCCACTCACAGTTAGTTTCTTGACAACTATATCAGCTGCCCTCTACAAGCTTAGTTGGGATACGCCCCTCCCAAACTCTCGCTCTCACTGATTAACCCCTGATCGTCCCCTGACAAGCCCCTGAAGTCGTATCTCCCCCGTCACATCGAGGTCCCCGAAACCCAGCCCCGGCCTCGTCCATCGGCTGCCTACCGAGGTGCGCGAGACTGAGCGGCTAGACTGATCCCATGACCGACCTCACCCAGATTCCCGTGCCCAACGAAGGGCCGATCACCGACAAAGTCAGGGAAATCTACGAGCGTTCCTTCCCGCCCGAGGAGCAGATCCCCCTTCCCGAGCTGCTGGCAAGCGCGCAGATGGACGAGGTCTCCTTCCTCGCGTGGATCGATCCTTCCCTGCCCGCGGGCGAGGACGGGGCCGGCAACGTGGTCGCCCTGACTTTCTCCTTCGTCTTCCCCGACCTGTTCTACCTGGGCTTCCTCGCGGTGGACGGGCGCACGCGCAGCGCGGGCTACGGCACGCGCATCCTCACCCATTTCCGCGAGCGCTACGGCGACGTTCCGCAGCTGCTCGAGATCGAGCCGGTCGTGCGCGAGGCCTGGAACTACCAGCAGCGCGTGCGACGCCTGAAGTTCTACGAGCGCAACGGTTTCGCGGTGACGAACATGCTCACGCACGAGGCCGACCAGACGTACCGGGTCCTGGCACGCGACGGGATCGTGAGCCCGCAGCGCCTGGAGGAGGCGCTCAATTCGGTGACCGACGACCCGGCGTACGCGTCACGGGTGACGACGGACTAACGCCCTCCCCGGGGTCAGTGGCCGACGCCGCTGCTGGAGACCAGGAGGATTTCCTCGTTGTCGAGTCGGGCGAGCGCACCTTCTAGGGCCGCCGAGGAGAAGATACCCTCGTCGCGGGCCTGCAGGAGAGCGTCGCGCTGGGCGTGGATGGCCTCCAGCGCGAGTTCACGGATCTGGTCGCGCGTGAAGGAACGCTCAACCTCCTCCTCACTCAAGTCGACAGTGCCGTGGCCGTCGTCGTCCGTCTCGCTCACGGAAGCCGCGGCCTGGGTGGTGGCGTCCTGCAGGATGTCGGTGAGGACGCGGTCAGCGGCGTGCGCCGTCCGCACTTGCTCACCCATGGCCTCGTCAGTGAGCGCATGCCCCAGCCGGGAGAGTGTGCGCGAGACACCCGCGGAGAGCAGGGTCTTGCCGTCGACCTCGTGGATAGCCTGCGCGAGGGCCGTATCCACCAGCGCGGAGCCCATCACCTTCAGGAGCCGTGCACGCTCCTCCTCGGTAATATCTCCCGTTGCCATCTGCGGTTTCACGAGACGAATCAGCGCCGGCAGGGTCAGGCCCTGGATGACGAGAGCGCCGGCCGCGATGAACAGCGCGATCGAGAGCAGGAGCGCACGCATCGGAGCGTGCGTCGAGATTGTCTGCGCGGCCGCCAGGGTGATCGCGCCGCGCATGCCCGCCCAGACGATGACACTACCCTCGCGCGGGCCCAGCGGTTCGTTCTCGAAGTAATCCAGGTCGGATCCGCGCATGGCGTTGCGGCGCGCGCGACGCTTGAGACGGCGACGATAGAGGTTGAGCGCCTCTTCCCAGCGTTCGGGACTCAGGTCGCGGGCCTCGAGCATGTCGGCATCGACCTCACTCGCCTTGTGCATGCGCTTCTCGAAACGCTCGATGCGCGCGGCCTCGGCCTCGTAGCGCCGCTGTCGGCGCTTGTGCCGGTGGTCCAGCCAGGTGAACATCAACGCGATGAAGACGGCTCGAATGACCATGATGAGCGTGCCGAGGGTGAGGGCGAGGAAGGCGGCGAAGGCCAAGCCACCGGAGAACGCGGCGGTCTCCTCGACAATGCCGAAGGCCTGCAGGCCCATCGTCAGGAAGATCCCGCTCTCCAAGACGAGCGTCATGGTCTGCCAGTTCTGCTGGGAGAATCGCCTGTTCATCGCGGAGATCGTGGCGGCACGGCGACGCGAGACGACCAGGCCGGCGACGACGGCGGCGACGAGGCCGGAGCCTCCCAGGTGCTCGGCGGGGATCGAGGCAATGAAAGGCATCGTGAACGAGAAGACTGTATCGGCCGAAGGCTCCTTGATGAGGGCGCGCAGGCGCACGCCGACCTCGCCAACGACCCAGCCAATCGCAGCTGCGATACCGAGCGCAAGAGCGACCTTGCCGATGAGCAGGCCCGGATTGAGGGCATGTTCGTCGGCGGCGAGGCCGGCGCTCATCGCTGCGGAGAGCAGAACCAGCGAGGTCGCGTCGTTGAAGAGGCCCTCGCCTTCGAGCACGGTGATGATGCGGTGGGAGACACCGGAGCGTTTCGCGATCGAGATGGCGACCGCGTCCGTCGGCGACAGGACCGCACCCAGTGCGACGCCCCAGGGCAGGGAGATCGCGGGGACCAGCCAGTTGATGACGAAGCCGACCGCGAAGGCGGACAGGAATACGAGGGGAATCGCGAGCATCGCGACGGCATGCATCTCGCGACGGAAGTCCATGGTCGGCATACGCACGGCCGCCGAGAACAGCAGGGGCGGCAGCACCATCTCGAGGATGATGTGCGGCTCGATCTCAATGGCCCCCACCTGCGGCAGGAACCCAATCGCCAGGCCGACGACCAGCAGGATCAAGGGGGATGCCACGCCCACCTTGGGGGCGATGAATTGGCATGCCACGATGATGAGCATTCCGGCCACGGCAATAAGAAGGGGTTCCACAGGTCAATTGTATTGCGAGCAACCCACGCGGCGTCGTTGCCATCTCACCACAGTGGCTACGTGCGCCGCGAACTCGCGCGGCGTACCACGCCCCGCCCTCCTGCCTTCCACACCATCCCCGAATGTCAAACAGATCCACACGAGCAGAGCACGTGCTACCATTGACGTATAGGTTCAAGGAGGTTCTCATGACCGCTTACGACCACTCATCGGGGTACACCTACGGAACCGATGCCGTTCCCTCGTCTCCACTCACGCTCGAGGATCTACGCCAGATCGAGGCCGCGGCGCACGTCCAGCCCGGTGACGCCGAGCTGCTCGCACGAGCAGAACCCATCCTGGCGCCGCATGCCATGGAAATGGTCGACACGTGGCGCGGAATTCTGGCTCAAAAGACGTATCTGGCAGCCCATTCCGCGCACCCGGACGGGCAGCCTAACCCCGAGTACGCGCAGGCGTCAAAGCCGCGCTTCGCCCAGTGGATCATCGACATGTGCACGCGCGAGCGTGACCAGGCGTGGTTGGACTACCAGTACCTGATCGGCGCACGGCATATGTCCGCGGCGAAGAACGCGGCGGATGGGGCGGACTCGACGCCATTCGTGCCACTGCGCTACGTGCTCGCCTTCATCGCGCCCACTGTGGAGGTCGGTCACCGTCTCCTCGCGGAGGGCTTCGAGGGTGAGGAACTGAGCTCCGTCCGTGACGCTTGGACTCGCGCTGTGACTGTCGCCGTGACAGTGTGGGCGTATGCCTACCGAGAGCACCCCGAGCAGTTCTGATCCGGCGCTCGCCACCTACGACTCCCCCATCGGCCGCCTCACGCTGGCCGCTCGGGGCGGTGCGTTCGTTGGCTTGTGGGTGGCCAGGCAGCGATTCTTCGGTGCTCCCTTCGGGATCGACGAGGCCGTGGCGCGCTCCGCACTCGACCTGACCTCGCCCAATTCCCGGGATGTTGTCCTCGCCGAGGCCGGGTGGGGCGAGGCCGACGCGCGGGCTCTGGGCATGGCGGTGGCGTGGCTCGACGGATACTTCGCGGGCGAGACCCCCTCCCCCGCCGCCGTTCCTCTCGCTCCTGCGGGCACGGACTTCCAGAGGCGCGTGTGGGAGGCGATGGATGCTATCCCCTACGGCGCGACATGTACCTACGGGCATCTCGCGGCCACGCTGCGGGACGAAGGCGTGCCCGCGTCAGCCCAGGCGGTCGGCGGAGCGGTGGGGCGCAATCCCCTGCTGCTCATCCGCCCCTGCCACCGGGTCGTGGCAGCCACCGGCCCGGGCGGCTACGCGGCGGGAGGGGACGTGAAAGCCTGGCTGCTTGCGCACGAGGCGGCCACGGCCTCGTCGGCCAACTAACTCAGCCGTTCGCCCGGTCGGCCTCGATCGCCTGCTCGACCAGGGCCTCGTCGACGGGCAGAGCCTCGCGCGCGTACGCGGCGGCGTCATTCTGGGTGTCGGCGATCTGCTCGGCGATCAAGTCGGCCTCGCGGCGCAGCTCGGTGCCATCAACGACCGAGGCCTTGGCGAGGGTGCGGGCCTGGGCGCGGTGCTCGTCCGTGTACTCCAGGTCGTCGGCGTGCTTGCGCACGAGGACGCGGATGAGCTTGCGGCGCAGGTTCTCCTCGCGCAGGACGGCGGAGCGCTCACGCAGCCAGCCGACCGCGAGGACGACGAGGAGGGCGACGCCCAGCCAGCCGATGATCGGATACATGCCGCCGATCAGCTTCTTGAAGCCCATGAGCGAGGCCGCGTAGCCCACGGCGACGACGCCGACGAGGACGATGCGCATACGGCCGGTCTCCCCGCCCGAGAAGCGGCGCGCCGTCGAGTAGAACAGCGAGAAGACCGTGTTATAGATGAGCGCGAAAATGATGAGCGTGTAGATGAAGGCGAAGGCCGGGTGGATCGAGCGCGCGATCTCGAGGGCGGGAACGTTCACGTCCCAGATGCGGTCCATGTTCAGGTACAGGCACAGGGCATCCGCGCCGATCACGAGGGCGATGATGGTGCCGCCCACGCGACCCGCGCGGCGGGCCTCGCCGATGCGTAGCACCGAGCCGCCCAGCACGAAGGCCATGGCGATGCCGTTGACGACGCACAGCGCGAAGTAGTTGATCGTGGAGAGCCACAGGTTGGGCAGCGCCGGGGTGACCTGGGTGGCGGCGGCGTTGAGCTCGGCGACGCCCGGGTGCGGGGTGGCCAGCGAGTAGACGGTCAGGATCGTGATAGCGACGATGATCATGGGCGTAAAGACGCCGATCACCTTCATGATCCGGTCGAAGTCCAGGAAGGCCGTGAGAATAACCAACACCGCGCACAGGGCGCTGCCCGCCCACGCGGGCAGACCGAACTGCTGCTCGAGGTTGGCTCCCGCGCCCGCGAGCATCACGAAGCCCATCGCGAAGCCCGAGAAAACGAGCACGACGTCGATGACGCGACGCAGCGCCGGGTGAGTGATGCGTTCGAAGACCTCGTCATGGTGGCCGGAACGGTAGTAGGAGCCCAGCTGGAGCGCGACGACGCCGAAGACGACGTTGAGGACGCCCAGGACCGCGATACCGATCAGGCCCTTCGCGCCGAACGAAAGGAAGTACTGGAGCAAGTCCTGGCCGGATGCCAGGCCCGCGCCGATAATGACTCCCACGTAGGCGAAGGCGACAGAGAGGTACTTCTTGGACATAGGGTCCTTCCGATTGCAAACGTTTCACGAGGCCGTGGCCCCGTTCCACGGTAGACGCTCATCCGGGTGTCAGGTATGTCCGTGGGAAATTGTTCACGCTCACGATGAGCAACAGAGGCACAGGTGTGTACACAATGTACTAAAATGACACTATGAACACACTCGCTACGACGCTGTCTACTCGAGAGCTCCGTGCAAACCTCTCCGACGTCCTCGGACGAGCTTCCTACGGCGGCGAAAGAATTGGCGTAACAAAGAACGGCCGTCTCACTGCGATCGTGATCGGCATCGACGACTTGTTGGCCCTGGAAGAACTCGAGGATGCGCGCGATCTTGCGGCCTTCCGGGAGGCAGTACGCAACGACGACGGACAGCGCGTGAGCCTGGCCAACCTGCGCGCTGAACTCAACGACTAGCGATGTACCGCGTCGAATTCACCTCGGCGGCAGCGCGCCAGGTGCGCAAGCTGGATCGGCCGGTACGCGCCCGCCTGCTCGACACCATCGAGTCGCTGGCACATACCCCTCGCCCCGACGGGGTCAAGAAACTCGCGAGCACGGAGAACGCGTGGCGTATCCGCGTCGGCGACTACCGGATCATCTACTCAATCGAGGACGATGTTCTCGTCGTGACGGTCGTGCGCGTCGCACACCGCCGAGAGGTGTATCGCTCGTAGCGTCACTTTCCTTCGAGGAGGTGGATCGGCGGACGCGGCGCCTGCATCGCGTTGATCGGGGCATCAGGATCCGCGTAGCCGAGCGCGAAACCGGTGATGAACCGGTAGCCCTCGGGGATCTCAAACTCGGCGTCGACGGGCTCGCGCCACGTGGCGAGGATGCCGACCGGGCAGGAGTCGATGCCGCGCGACTTGGCGGACAGGAACAGGGTCTGGAGCATGAGGCCGGCGTCCATGGCGCTCCACGGCAGCATGTCCTCGTGGACGAAGACGAAGCCCATGACGGGAGCGTCGAATGCCATCACGTTGCGGCGGTTCACGCGGTTGCGCCCCTCAATGTCGGCGCGCTCGATGCCGTGGATACCGTAGAGGAGCTTCGCAACCTCGATCTGAGCGGGTCGCACCTCGTCCGGGTAGCGCTTGCGCACCGGGAAGTCGCCGTCCGGAACGGGGATCTCAACGTCCGGGTCCTCGGCCTTGCGGGCGTGGGCGGCGATCTCCTCGTCGAAGAGACGGCCGTAGTGCTCACGCAGGCGAGCGGCGCGCTCGCCCATGGCCAGGGCGACGCGGAAGGCGCGCGTGTTGGACCAGGACGGCGCGGTCGTCGCGTCGGCGAGGATCGCGTCGAGGACCTCGGCGGGGATCTCCTGGTCTGTAAAGGCGCGCGTGGAGCGGCGCGAGGCGGTCAGGGTGGAAAAGTCGTTCGTCTCAGCATTGAGTGTCATGCGCCCAGGCTAACCCGGCTTCACTCCCCCGATCCACCCGGCCCGCCCACCGGACGGCCGTCGGTTTCCCAGCTAGTGATCCCCGTTCAGCCCTCGCGAGATGCCACGCCCGGCATCCAGCTCTGCGATACCGCGGTCAAGGTGAGCAAGGTTGGCGCGCGAGTAAAAGCCATCAACCTCTAAAACGAAGGGAATCCGCTGTTCCCGCGCCACCTTCTTCGCAAAGATCGTGAACGCGGTATTCATTGAGAGACCCATTTCTTTGCAGGCACGCTCCATCGCGGCCTTATCCTCCGCGTCGAGTCGAACAGTCACCGTAGCGGTCGCCATTTGATACCTCCATAATCGACAGATAGATAGCTAAATGCTATCAAATCAATAGCACATTAAAGACTATGACAGCGCACTCCACCCAGAGAATGCAGAAAAACTGCCTTACCGGGCCAGAGCCTGCTCGAAGGCCACCACATCCTCCTCGGGAGTGGCCCAGGAGGTGCCAATGCGCGCGAGGTAGCGGCCGTCGGGGAGGGTCTCCCAGATGCTGTAGCGCACCTTGTCCGACAGGCGCTCGTGCCCGGCCTGGTCGAGGGCCACGAAGGTCAGGTTGGTCGGCGAATCCATGGTGACGACGTAGCCTGCACGTTTGAGGGCCTCGCGGATGCGGGTGGTCGCCTTGACGGCGGGCTCGCCGATCGTCAGGTAGAGGCCGTCCTCGAAGAGCGCCTCGAACTGCACGCCCAAGAGACGGCCCTTCGCCAGGAGCGCGCCGTGCTGCTTCATCTGGGTGACGAACTGGCGGATCGAGCCGCGCTCGGGGATCACCACGGCCTCGCCGAAGAGGGAGCCACACTTGGTGCCGCCGATGTAGAAGACGTCGGTCAGGCGCGCGAGGTCGGCCAGCGTCACGTCGTTCACGGGAGAGGCCAGCGCATAGGCGAGGCGCGCACCGTCGACGAAGAGCTTCAGGTCGCGCTCGCGACATACGGCGGAGAGCTCCTCGAGCTCCTGCAGCGAATAGAGGGTGCCATACTCGGTGGGCTGCGAAATATAGACGAGGGCGGGGGCGATCATGTGGTCACGCGCGCCGTCCCCCTCCCACGCCGAGCAGATGCGTTCGACGTCCGCGGCATTGATCTTGCCTTCGACGGCGGGCGTGTCGAGGATCTTGTGGCCGCCGCGCTCGACGATGCCGGCCTCGTGCATGTTGATGTGGCCGGTGTTGGGCGCGATGACGCCCTGCCAGGGCAGGAGGATCGCGTCGATGACGGTCGCGTTCGTCTGCGTGCCGCCGACCAAGAAGTACACGTCGGCGTCGGGGGCCTGGCAGGCCTCGCGGATCAGGTCGCGGGCGCGCCCGCAGTGCTCATCGGTGCCGTAGCCGCTCGACTGTTCCATGTTGGTGGCGACGAGGGCGTCGAGCACCCGGGCATGCGCACCTTCCTGGTAATCACTGGAGAAGTTCGGCAGCGTGGCAGAAAAAGTCATTGGGCCATTATTCCACGCGCTTGACCAGATAATTCCCGTTTCCTCGCGAAGATCTTTTCTCGCTGAATCTGAAGGACTATCCTGACTTTCGCCGGGCGATGCTGCCAGGCTTCCCGATACGAAAGTGAGGGCATCGCATGATGCCAACCACGCACGGAGAACAGGCGAGCACAATCAACCGCGACTCGCAGGCCTATTGGAACAAGCGGGCCGCGACGTTCACGCGCAACGCGACCAGTGACTACGAGCGCTGGCTCCTGGATCTCCTCGCACTCGAAGCGGGCGAGGAGATCCTCGACATGGGGTGCGCGACGGGCACGCTCGCCGTCCCCCTCGCCCGCGCCGGGCACCGTGTCCACGGCTGCGACTTCGCCGAGGCTATGCTGGCCATCCTCGACGAGCGCGCGACCGCCGACAAACTGCCGATCACCTCCCACTTGCTCGCCTGGGAGGACGACTGGCAGGAGGCGGGCCTGGGCGAGAACAGCGTGGACGTCGCCTTCGCATCACGCTCCCTCATGAGCGGGGACGTGTCCGCTTGTGTACGCAAGCTCGACGCGGCGGCCCGATCACGCGCAGCAGTCATCGTGCCCGACAGCCTGCTCCCATCCCGTGACCCGCGTCTGCTCACCTACCTGGGACGCTCGGCGAGGCACCCCCACGTCGTCCGCGACGTGACCCGTGCGCTCGCGTCCCTGGGGCGGATCCCGGTTTTCGCGACCACACGAACCTTCCGCCCGATGAGGTTTTCTTCCTTCGACGAGGCCCGCTCGGACCTTCGTCGCCTGGCCGGTCCGAAGCCCTTCACCGCGCACGAGGAGCGACTTTTCGACGCCTACGCGGCGCAGCACTTCGTGCGTGAGGACGCCGCTACCGCCTCGGAAAAGGCAGGGGAACAATGGGTCCTGGACTACCCTCTGCCCGTCACCTGGGTGTTTATCGGCTGGCGCACCGACGGGAGCGAGTGGGCGTAGGCAGCCCCGGCCTCGCTCTTCTTAGTCCGCGTCGAGGCGGCGCCTGCGCGCCTTGACCTCCGAGCGCCTCTTCTTGTCGGCGAGGCGGCGCAGCTTCGACGCGCGCGTTGGCTTCGTGGCGCGCCTCGGAACGGGAGGGACGAGGGCCGAGCGTAGAACCTCCGCGAGGCGCTCGCGCGCGGCGGCGCGGTTGCGGCGCTGGGAGCGGTGCTCGGCGGCGGTAATCGTGAGGAGCGTTCCCGTCAGGCGATCCCCAAGAACAGACAGGGCGCGCTCACGCTGCTTGTCATTCAGCGCAACTGTCGCAGCGAGATCCAGGCTGAGCTGCACACGTGAGTCCGCGGTGTTGACGCCCTGACCACCGGGGCCCGAGGCGTGGGAGAAGCGTTCGACCAGCTCCCCTGCGGGCACGACGAGGCCACGCGGGCAGCCGGGCCCAGCGGGAATGCGCAGATCGTCCATGCGTTCCAGTGTGCACCACGCGCCGCGCCCCGGCTTCGTCAGGCGAGCAGGGAGGCGGCGCGCGCTTTCAGGTCGGGCAGCACGTCGGCGGCGAACCAGGGGTTCTTCTTCATCCACATCTGGTTGCGCGGCGAGGGATGCACCAGCGGGAAATACGAGGGCAGGTAGTGCTTGTAGTCGCGCACGACGTCGGTCAGCGAGGCCGAAGACTTCAGACCGAGGTAGCGCCTGGTAGCGTACGCACCGACAAGGATCGTCATCTCCAGCTTCGGCATGAGCTCGAGCAGACGCGGGTGCCACGTGTCGGCGAAGTCCTTGCGCGGAGGCAGGTCACCGCTCTTTCCCGTGCCCGGGAAGTAGAAGTCCATGGGGACGATCGCGAGCTTCCCGGACTCATAGAAGGTGTCCCTATCGACGCCCATCCAGTCGCGCAGACGGTCGCCGCTGCGGTCGTTCCACACGATGCCGGTCTCTTCGGCGACGCGCCCGGGCGCCTGACCGACAATCATGATGCGACACTCGGGTCCCGCGTAGAACAGCGGCCCTACGCCTCGCTTCGTGTACGAAGCGTTGGCCGGGTCTGCGGCGATCTCCTCGGCGATTGCACGAACGGCCGGGTCAGTGATCTCAGGTGTCATAAACCCAGGGTATGCCCAACCCGCGAGCGCGCGACCCCCGGCGACTGGCAGGTCACATTAGTCCGACTCTGGAACGCGGGCGACATCGGTGCTCCCACTCGGAGCGAGGTCACCGCTCTCCAGGGCGGCCTCGCGCGCCTTCTTGCCGAGGCGCTCCAGCTCGGCCACGGTGTAGCCGAGGTGGGAAGCGCCTTCCTTCAGGCTTTGCCTCAGTTTCTTCTCGTCTTTTTCCTTCGCGCCCTTCAGAGCATCAATCGTGCGCTTGTCCGCGTCAATCGCTCGTTCCAAGCGCGCCTTCAAATCCTCGATGACCCTCAGTGCCTGCGCCGGTTTTTCCTCAAGAAGCACCGAACACTGGGCGAGCCACTCAACACACCCCTGCTTCACTCGTTCTGCGTAGTCCCTGCTGAACGCCCCCACCAGGGCCGCTCCACTCGACGCCGCCGTCAGGCCAAGAACCGCGCCTCCTCCCGTGATGATCGCGGTCCCACCCGCCATACCGAGGCCTCCTGCGGCGAGGGAACCACCGCCCACCCATGCCAGGCTCGCACTTGTCAGCGCCGCGCCGCTCAACCCGACCACAGCCTCTCCAGCAAGGGCCGTCGCAATCGCGGGTGCCGCGACGGCCGCCACCCCACCCGTGGCGACGGTGGCCGCAACAGCAACCGCGCCACCCACCGCCCACTTCGTGTAGGTACCTGAGAGCCAGCGGTCGTAGGACGCACGCGCACTCTTCAGCCGCTTGAGCGTCTCCGAATCGATAACATCCTGGTCGGCGGTGAAGACATCGGTGAGCCACGTCTGGGAGAGGGAGAGCTTCTTTTCCGTGGCGTAGGGGCGGTACGCGAGCAATTGCTGGGCAATGGCCAGGCGAACGAGTTCCCCATCCTCCCCTGCGCACACCGCTTCCAACTCGCGGTAGGCATCGGCGGCGTCAAGGAAGTACTCCCCCTGGCTCTCGTCGTGTGCGATACGCTGCCTGCGCACCCAAGCGCCGATCAGCACTTCTTTGTGCTCACGCCGTTTGTCGTTCTTCTCGCGGCGATAGTCGTCCTCGAGCCACAGCATGCGTAGCGACTCGACGACACGTTGAATCTCCTCACCCATGGGCGCATGCACAGCCACATCCGTGCCCATCTTGCTCGCCTGACACCGCTCCCACCACTGTTCGACATCCTCGTAGATGTAGGACCTGTCGGCCCATAGAGCGAAAGCAAAACGTCCGATCCCGACATAGTTGAGGCGCATGAAGAAAAGCGGGACTGCTCCCACCCCGCCACTCGCAGCCCCATCGACCGCCGCACGCACAGCTGCGATAGAGGTATTGATGACCACGAAGGCACCCGAGGCGACCGTCAGCATACGCGTCAGCGCCCGGCTATTGAGAGGCAGGAATCGCGAGGGATTAATGCGCCCCAAGTCCTTGACGCTGGACACATCAGCGCGCCTGAGTTCATCGATGAAGCGCGTGATCGTGTAGAAGCCACGGACAATACACTCGTTGGCGAGGACGGCGGGAACCTGCGTGAGGATCTGACTCGCCAGGCCAACCTCAGTCCGCAGATCGAAGCGCAGGGGGTTTCCGTCCTGGTCCTTCAGGAGCGTACCGTTGAACGCCTTCGACACCCACTGCGAGAAGGTGGCGACCTTGTCCTCGTGTGCGATAGTCATGTCCCGGAAGAATGGCAGGGCCGAGGCCTCCTTGAGGAAGGAGAGAATCGGGCCAGGAATGCCCGTGCCCGCGCCGGGGGTCGAGCTCGAGCCCGCCATGTCGCTGATGAGGTGGAGCACCCACTTGAGGGTTCCATAGAGGAACTTTTCCTCGACATTCTTGCCGTATAGCCTTTCATCCTTCAGAGCCTCGGCAGGCAAGTCAAAGATCGCGAAGCTCCCATCCGTCGCGGTTCCAAACCCTTTGCCGGTGAATTGCATGAGGATGGCGCACACGAGCCCCACGGGCGAGGGATGGTGGGAAAAGTCGCGCAGGTGGTGCTGGAGACCACCACCGAACTCCGGAGTGAGCTTGTCACCAACGAAAGGGGAAGTCTTTTCGAGGAAACGGATCGCGTCTGCGATACTCGGATTTTCCTTCCTGGGATCCACCCACTGGGCTGCTTCAATGACGATTTTCTCGATCTTTTCGGCCCCGTACTTGTGCGCGTCCGCCAGGTTGAAGTCCTTTTGCCACAGGACACTGAGTGCTCCCATGAGAGTGCCGCTCGCTGCGGCAAAAACATAATCTCTGGCTTGTGCGGGCGAGGTGTTGGGATCAAATTCGAACGCTTCGACCTCGTCCGCCTCGCCGCCCTCACTCAGGCTGACCTCATACGTCCCCTCGACTCGAACGTCCGTCAGCTGAGGAAGGGGGGTTTCAGAAAACACCAGGCGCTCGTTGTCGCCACGACGGATCAGGTCCCGGGTCATGTTTGCTCCCATGCAACTCGCGATAGATACCGGGAGACTATCACGGTAACCATCGGCACGTATTGACTCTCACTCAGCACTTCCCTACTCCTCCTCACTCTGCCCCTCCCCGAAATTCCGCACGTAATTCCCCAACCGGCCATTTCAGCACCCTCCCAGAAACCACGGAATTCCAACGATCACATTTCAAATCTAGAAGGATCGGGGAGGGAATTACGTGCGGAATTGGAGGGAGAACGCAGTACAGAACCAGCCACGCCAACAAGTAGTCGCAGGCACACCGATTGGTAGCGGCAGCCCAAGCAGGCATACAGTAGAGCGCATGAGGACAGGTGAACGTATGACGACGAACGGGCCGAGGCGCGGCCAGTGACAACACGATTCGTGCGCCGTTCCAACAGGATGGGCGTTATCGCCGCGTCGGTTGCGATCACGCTCTCCCTGTTTGGCCTCGCAGGCCTCACATCGACAGTCCTCCATCGAACCGGTCACGGCCAGAAGGACCCCGCCCCCGTCTCCTACGAGGAGGACGGCACGACCTCCGCGCTCGCCGCCCGGGCACTGGAGGGGTCGATCCAACAGATCACCTACGACCAGGCCTACGAGGGCGTGACCTACGAGAAGGAAGCCCTCGTCTACGTGCCCGCGTCATACACGCCAGGGGTTCCAGCGAACATCGTCTATCTGACGCACGGATGGTGGGGCACGGCCGACGGCCTGGCCGAGGGCGTGGCCCCCATGGTCGATCAGCTGACCTCAGCGGGGTCGATCGCTCCCACGCTCGTCGTGTTCGCGACCTACTATCCGGATCGGTCGTTCGCGACCGACGATTACGAGGACGACTACGCGCTCAATCGCTTCTTCGCGACAACCGAGATCGACACGCTGATCAAGGCGGTCGAGTCACGCTACACGACCTATGCACGCGGGGACACCTCGGACGAGTCGTTGCGCGCCTCGCGCAGACACCGCGCGTTCGGCGGTTTCTCGATGGGCGCCACGACCACGTGGGACGTGTTTGCCCTGCGCCCACAGTACTTCTACGGCTACATGCCAATGGCGGGCGAGTCATGGATCGGGCGCGAGGAGGACGCCGACTCCGCGCAGATCGCACAGCTGGTGACTGCCGGGGCCGAGCGCGCACACTACGGGCCGCAGGACTTCCGCGTCCTCGCTTCGGTCGGCTCACTCGACCCCGCACTCGGCGATATGGCGCCCCAGCTGGCGCAGCTACGCGCGGATTACCCCGACCTGATGACGGACGACAGCCTGCAGATGTGGATCGACGAGGGCGAAAACCACTCCATGGCCTCGGTCAGCAATCAGGTCGCCCACGACCTGCCACTGCTGTTTCCGCCCGCGTAGGGGATTCTCCCCGTTCACCGACAGAGACAGCCCCAGCCTCGTTCCTTATCTGAGGGACGAGGCCGGGGCTGGCTGACAGATAAGCGCGGCCCTTATGCGCGGGGCTGGCGCTCCGCCCACTCGCCGAGGCTCACGCGCGGACCCGTGAAGAACGGGGTGTCCTCGCGCACGTAGAGGCGCGCCTCGGTGTAGCGCTGGGCGTGCATGACGCCCTCCAGGCGGTCCAGGCTGTCGGCCTCGAACGCGAGCACCCACTCGTAGTCGGAGAAGCCGAAGGCGGACAGGGTCGAGCCCTTAACGTCTGGGTACTGCGCGAAGCCGTTGCGGCCGTGTTCGGCCATGATGCGGGAGCGCTCTTCGGGGGCCTTGAGGTACCAGTCGTAGGAGCGCACGAAGGGGTAGACCATCGCCCAGTCGCGGGGCGAGACACCGCCGAAGCAGGCGGGAATGTGGCGCTTGTTGAACTCGGCGGGGGTGTGCAGGCCCATGCAGGACCACACCGGATCCAGGAACTTGCCCAGCGCCGACGCGCGCAGGCGGTGGTAGGCGTCCTGGAGGACCTGCGGGTCGTCGTCGAGCCACCAGACCATCAGGTCGGCCTCGGCGCGGAAGCCGGACACGTCGTAGAAGCCACGGATTTCCGCACCCGCACCCTTCACGTAGTCCAGGGACTCGGCGACGATGCGGCCGCGCTCACCGTCGTCGGCGGGCAGGGACTCACCGAGCGCGAACACGGAGTAGAGGGCGTAGTGCTGCTTGTTGTTGACCTCGTCGAAGTCGATGTCCGTCGCGTCGCGCGGGTCGGTGGCGCGGGCGTGAGCGGCGTGCGAGTGGGGCGTCGCCTCGGTGCCCGCGTGGCGGGCCTGGTGGCGCGCGGCGTGCTCACCGACGCGATCCGGCACTCCCGCGGGATGTCCCGGGTTGTCCGGGTTCTGCTCGGGCGGCACGACGGCGTGGGGATGCGGGGTAGACATGGAGTCCTCCTGAGTTGTGGCTGATTGACCGGCGGCTCGGGCGGGCGCGCCGGAAGAATGAGGGGCGGCGCCGGGGTGGGCGCTCACAGCGGCGGGTGAGGGGTGGCCAGGGCGTGCCGGAGAGAGGCAGCAGTCGCTCGGGCAGACAGTGTGGAAGGGGCCGGTGCCGGTCACGGTGACGGGCGAGGGATTCTCGCCTCGCGCCTGGGCCGCGCGCTCTTCGAGCACGTCGACCAGGGAGGACACGAAGGCCGGATCCGTCGCGACGGTGTCGGCACGCTCGTAGGGGATCCCCAGGCGCGCGGCGGTCTCCTTCGCCTCGGTGTCGAGGTCGTAGACGACCTCCATGTGGTCGCAGATGAAACCGATGGGGACGACGACGGTGCCGGTCGGAGGCGCTGTGTCGGCCGCGATCTCCTCAAGGAAATCGTTGATATCGGGTTCGAGCCAGCGGGCCTGCGGGGGCCCGGACCGCGAGCAATACACGAGGTCGTAACCCAGATCCTCGCGGCCAAGAACGCGGCGCAGCTCGGGCATGATCGCTTGGATAAGGGCGTGGTGCTGGGCAACGTAGCTGATTTCAGTGGCCGGGGTTCCCGCCGGCGACGAGGCCTCGCTCCCCTGCTGCTCGGCGCGACCGCCCGAGGCCGCCACGGCCTCGTCGATCGAGGGATGGAACGGGAAGGGCGAGGACCCTGTTTCCATGCTCACGGGGATGGAGTGGGTGACGAAGATCAGGCGAATCCCGTCCGCGTCGACGCCGCGTGCCGTTAGCGCCTCCCACGCACGCCGAACGGATGCGATCTGCGCGCTCGCCATGCCGGGGGTCGAGTAGTAGGGACGGACCTTGTCCAGGATGATGTCGGCGTCGGGATTATCGGCGTTGTCTTCAGCCCCCAGTACGATCGTCCCCCACTTGTCGCGCAGGGCCTCCGCGGCCTCGGCGAGGTCTTCGCGGTACTGGCGGCATCCCGAGTACGAGGCGTAGGCGGAGGTGGGCAGGACGAGGATGCGCCGGGCACCCGCCTGGGCGAGCTCGTCGAGGCCTTCGGCAACAAAGGGGTGCCAGTTACGATTTCCCCACCCGACGGGAATGTCGTGCCCGCGCCTGCCGAGCTCCGCGGACAGGTCGGCGATCAGGCGCTGGTTGCAGGCATTGATGGGCGAGACGCCGCCGAAGCGCTTGTAGTGCGCGGCGACCTGGAGCAGACGCTCATCCGGGATTCCGCGACCGCGCGTCGCGTTGCGCATGAACGGCAGGACATCGTCCGGGCCGTTCGGGCCACCGTAGGACAGCAGCATGATCGCGTCGTAGGTATCCATACCTGGCACTTTCGCTCCTCCTTCAGGCCTCGCGCAGACAGTGTAGGGCCGCTTGCATCCCCCACGCAGCGACAGATTGTCAGAAAAACGCAGCAAATCAGCATTTTTCCTCGGCACACAGCACCAGCTTGCACCCACAAGTTAACACTGTTAACCTTACTCGCGACACAAAGTTAACAGCGTTAACCGATGGGAGAATCACCGTGTCACATCCACATGCTCCGGGCCTGGACGCCCGGGGAATCCGCAAGAGCTACGGCACTCACGAGGTCCTGCGCGGGGTCGACCTGCGCGTCGAACCCGGTCAGGTCCTCGGCCTACTCGGACGAAACGGAGCGGGCAAGTCCACGCTCATCACGATCCTGTGCGGACTGCGCCGCGCCGACTCGGGAACCGCATCCATCTGCGGCCACCGCCCCACATCCGCCGATGCCGCACGGTCAATCGGATACGCACCCCAGGAGTTGGGCATCTACCCCGACCTGAGCGTCGCCCAGAATCTGGCAGCCTTCGGCGAGCTGCACGGACTCGGCCGACGCGAGGCGGCCTCCCGCGCGGGCGAGGTCATGGACCTCCTCGGCCTCACAGAGAAGCGAGGGCAGCGCGCCTCACACCTGTCGGGCGGACAGCAACGCAGGCTCCACGCGGGCATGGCGATCATGCACCACCCGCGCCTGGTGTTCATGGACGAGCCGACCGTCGGCGCGGACGTGGAGGCGCGCAGCCAGATCCTGCGCGCAGTCCGCCAGCTCGCCGACGACGGAGCGGCCGTCGTCTACACCTCGCACTACCTCGCCGAGTTCGAGGAGCTTGGCTCCGACATCGCGATCCTGAACGAGGGGCGCATCGTCGCGAGCGGCACGCTCGAGGAGATCGTCTCTCACCACGCGCGCGCCGAGGTCACGCTCGAGTTCGATCGCCCCATCTCCTCGATCGACGGGTGGAGTGCCGACGACAGGCGTCTCCAACTCATCGGGGACGAGGCCGACCCAGGTTCGCGGATCGGCGAAGCCTTGGCCTCGCCCGCCCTCAAAGGCGCGCGCCTGACGGACGTGCGCATCATGCAGGCGAGCCTGCACAACGCGTATCTGCAGATCATCAAGGAGAGTGACCATGTCGCGGCTTAAGCAACTCGGAGCAATGACCCG
The DNA here is from genome assembly GCA_001072465.1 of Xylanimonas cellulosilytica. GTDB lineage: Bacteria > Actinomycetota > Actinomycetes > Actinomycetales > Actinomycetaceae > Pauljensenia. Next base: position 69,889 of record JVKM01000024.1, read on the forward strand.
ACTGAACATCCGCCTGCAGCTCACCGACCCGGCACCCACACTCATCCTGACGGTGATCCCCCTCGTCCTGATTCCCTTCATGATGCCGGCATTCAAGTCGATGCTCCTGGCCGACGGCTACACGGGCGTCACCGGTGCCGAGCAGGCGGTTCCGTCAATCGCGATCCTCTTCTCGTTCCTGGCCGTGCAGAACATCATCAGTTCGTTCTTCAACGAACGTTCGTGGGGCACGTGGGAGCGTCTCGAGGCCTCCCCCACCTCGCGCGCGTCCATTCTGACGGGTAAGGCGCTGGTCGCCTTCCTCATGCAGACCGTTCAGATCGCGGTTGTCCTCGCGCTCGGCGCTCTCGTTTTCGGCTATCGGCCGACCGGGTCCCTCGTCGCACTGGCCGCGATTCTCCTCAGTTTCTCAGCGGTCCTATCGGCGCTCGGCGTTGCGCTCGCGCTATGGTCACGCAGCCGCGACGCGGCCCTGTCACTGTCGAACATTATCGGCATGCTGGCGGCGGGCATCGGCGGCTCCTTCTCCACGGTCTCCTCGTTCCCCGATTGGGCGCAGCACGCCGCGCGCCTGTCCCCCGCATACTGGGCGATCACAGCGATTCACGAGGTGAGCCTGGACGGGGCGGGACTTGCCGACGTCGGGACGCGGATCGGCATCCTGTGGGGTTTCTTCGCGGTGATCGCGGGGCTGGCACTGGTACAGTTCCGGTATCACAGGGAGTAACGTCCACCGAAGCGGAGAGTCCATGCCGTCGTCACGCCAGCGCGCGCTATCGCGAGAGATCATCTTGTCGACCGCGCTCGACATGGTTGACGAGGAGGGGCTCTCCGCTTTGTCTCTGCGGTCCTTGGGAAAGCGTCTCGGCGTCTCCCAGGCCGCCTTTTATCGTCATTTCCCCGACAAGGCGGCGCTCCTGGAGGGCATCGCCGAGCAGGTCTGGCGACTCACGTTCGAGTCCTTCCTGGACCGCGTGGACGCAGGGGCGGTCGATTCAGCTTCGACGCCCACGCGCGAGGCATCGGAGCCGACCGATGGCGCCCCCGCCTCGCCCCTGCTGACCTATATGCGCACCTACGCGCACTGCCTGGCATCAACACTGCGCTCCCACCCGGGCGCAGTCATGCTGCTGCTCACGCACCCGATGTCGACGCCCGAGCAGCTCTCGCTCCTGGCGCGCGTGTTCGTGACGCTGGCCCGGCGCGGTTTCACGCCGAACGCAGACATGCTGGGGCTAGTCAACGCAGTGTCGATCTACACGACGGCCTTCGTCGCCGCCGAGGTCGTTCCGCCCGTGGGCGGCTCCCCCGAGCAGCCCGCCGATCTGTCGGCCGCGAGCGCAGTGCTCGACCCCGAGGACGCGCAGGCGCTGCGCCCGCTCATCGAGGATCTCCTGGACGGCCGCTACGACTTCAACGCCCAGTTTGAGCGGGGCCTGGAGGCGATCCTGCGCGGCTGGAGCTGAGGCTAACCGACCAGCTCCTCGACCTCGCGCACGATGCACGCGGCTCCGCCGAGCGAGGACAGTTCCGCGCGTACCCCTCGGATTCCCGAGGCCAGCGCGGGTTCATCGACGAGGGTGCGGGCAGTGCGCGCGATAAGCGCCGGCTGGGAAGCGCGCACGGTCAGGCCGCAACGCGCGTTTTCCACGGCCTCGGCGTTGAATTGGCGCTCAAAAACGCGCCCCGGGACTATCACCTGGGGAACTTCGTAGGACAGAGCATCCATCATCGAGTTTTGCCCGCCGTGATGCACGAAGACGCGGGCGCGCGGCAGGAGCTCAGCGACGTCGAAGCGGGGCGCGCAGGTCACCGTGTGACCATCTGAGACCTGGGTGGCCTCGGGCGCTCCCGCGACGTACACGTCGCATCCGAGGACCTCTGCGAGCTCTCGTCCGGCGCGCACGGCGACGCCTGCGGGGACGCTGCCCGCGCCGAGGTAAACGAGGGCGCAATCGCGAGGCATCCCTGTCAGGGCGGACGGCTCGTCCAGGAATCCGCAGTAGACGGCCCGCTCCCCCGCGCGCGGTTCCAGGGTCGGGCAGCTCGGGATGAAGCGGCGTCGCATCCCCTCAAAGATCGTCAGGGACGAGGCCGGGGCGGGCATGCCCATCTCGTGCAGCAGGCGTCGAATTCCTGCGGAGTTACGAGGGTTGGAGGCGTAGGCGGCGGTCGTCGGCTCCGAGGCGCTGCCCACGCATGGGATGCCCTCGGCGCGGGCGGTGATGACGGCGGCGAGGCTGAATTCGGAGTAGACGACATCGGGGCGCGTGGCTCGCATGTGGGAGCGGAGCATATCGACGGCCGCGCGCGTGTAGCGCTCGTTGAGGGCACCGGTCAGCCAGAGGACTTCCTCGAAGCTGCGCACGGGCTTGCGGCCCATGAGGCCAAGGCGCGAGGCCAGGGGGAAGGTGTGGCGGGCGATGGCCTCGGGCAAGCCGAGGGGCGAGGGCACCGGAATCTCAAGCGTGGGAGCGATGGGATCGACGCAGTTGCCGTCGTCTCCCCACGCGAGCATGACCTCGTGGCCGACGTCCTGGAACGCTCGGGCGACGCGCTGCGCGCGCGACCACGGCCCGCCCATCCGCGAGCGCGCCACCATGGGAACGACGAGAACCTTCACGATTCAAGGGTACGCCGTGTGCTCGGCATGCCCCGCCTCCGAAACCCTAGAGTTCGAGCCTCATGTGCACAAGCTCCTGGTAGCCCGAAGCCGCGGACCGGTAGCCTCGTGGGTTGCGCCCATACTCCTCGAACCCCGCGCGCCGATAGAGGGACAGCGCGCGTTCATTGTCAGCCACCACCTCGAGCTCGAGCTGGGTGTAGCCCGCCCGGCGCGCACAGTCGATGCACGCATCCATGATCACTCGACCGATCCCCATCCCCCAATACTCCTGGAGCACGCTGATGCCGAAACGAGCCCGGTGCACCACCTTGCGCCTGCTGCCCACCGCCGTGACTCCTGCGCTGCCCACGATCTTCCCATCGACGACGGCGACGAGCTCGACCTCATTGTCACTGCGCTCCGTTTCCGCCAGCGAGCGAGCCTCTTGTTCTTCGTCGACGCTTTGCTCGTCCGGGTATGACAGCAGGTAGTCGGTCTCCGCATGCGTGCGCTGCATGATGTCGCGCAGCGCGCGGGCATCCGACTCGACGGCGTTCCTCACGAGGAGTTCCATCCCACCCTTTAACAGCACCGTTTCGGCGTACCTCATCCTCGGCGCCCTTTCCTCCCTGACGACAGTCCTTCACAACAGTGTGAACGCCCCGCAGCATGCTGTCAGCTTGAAATAGCTGCACGCTCCAGACCTCAGCCCGTCCCAATGACCGGGCACCGCTGACGGCGACCATCACCCCGTTCAAGCAGCTTTACCCGCTAGGGCCAACGCCATGCACATCAGCAGAATGAACCAATAGAACACAATGAGGATCTGCAGAATCTCGCCACATTGATACGGCTACTAACAATGGATATTACACACGCGAGCAGATCTGCAAGGAGATAGAACCACCACTCTCCACGGATAAATACCGCGAACAATATCCGTCGTGCAGCAATAATGACAGGAGTTCAACCAAGAAGAAACCACAGTGGCCCTACAAGGAAAATAGATCAGGCCTCAATAGTGACTCACCTAGCGACACATCGTCAAGATCGAGCTTAAAAAACAATATGTAACGGCGGATCTAGAATAGCGCCTAGAGATCTAATTAACTCTTTTCTTCTAACTTCTGCCATTCGACCCGTACCCACCTCATCCAAAAGCGAATACTGAACTTTCTTGATCCACTTCAAATATACCAAGTGGTCATCACTACCCTCGTCTTGACGCGCAAATTCTAACAATAACTTCTTCACCACCCTTTGCCCTTCGGACCCTAGCAGGATGCAACAGCGCGCAACATCAGCCGGACGAATTTCGGTAATACAACGAACACCCCCTCGCGAAGCAGCAGTCAGAAGCATAGGAAAGCTTTCAACACCAATACCAAGGGAGGCACATCGGCGCACTTCATCAGAAATCTCTTGTGAAAAAGAGTGGAACGCATAGTCTGACAAAACGCTAAAAAGACCAAAAAACGACTTATAACACCCCACTTCATAATCAACACTAGAAAAGTAGCGCACAGACTCAAACAGATCTCGTTGAATGACGCGCTTACAACATATAACGAACTCAGCATCCGATAGAGCCCCTTCAAATTCATACTCGAAGAAACGGGAGCTCCACTTAGCCAAATCACAAATGTCAGCAGGGCCAAATACCCCATCACACAGAATGTCAGACCAGCAAGCTACTATGGAATCGACCTCATCATCCGACAGAGCAAGAAATTCAGACTCCAGCAATGTGACAAGATCACGAATAGAAGCTGACTTTACTGGACCGCCATAACGAATCTGCAGATACTTACACACCCGCCGCCCTAGATCAACACTACTCACATCAACACTCGAACTGAAATAATCTTCAAGAAATCTCAAATCGCAGTATTGATAATACAGATGTTCGGCCCTGATATAAGAAACATCAATGTCAGCCAACCCCCCATCATCAATCAAAATCTCTGGACGAGAAGGAACCTTCCCCTCACACAAAAGCAAAGCAATTTCGAGAATGTCGATAACAGCACGACTTAGTCTTTCAGAATCGATAACACAATCTAGAGAAGCGCTTTCCTCAAGAACGTCAGCGAGAAAATATCTGACTTTTTGCAGAGCCCTCGCATTAACACACCCCGTTCTCTGAACGGCCATATATACACACTCAACGACATCGAATTCCGCCGACCTTAAATTTCCAAAAATATCACAAACTAAAGAATGAATATCCTGCTGATAGGAATACACTCTCCACACAAGTTTTTCGCGCACGTCAGCATCAAATGAGCGCCCACTATCACCCCCTCCATCAAAGCTATCCATAACAAAGATGACCTTTTGTCCCCTCCCTTCAACAAGCTCATTCACCGCAGAAAATAAGGACAGCTCATCTGAAGCCACTGAACGTCGCTCAACATCGTCAAACACAATGACATGTCTGTCAGACAAAACAAGATCCACCAGAAATTTTGGTCCGACATCAAGCTGTAACGGAACTCTTGTTTTAGATATAACTGATGACATCACACCCGGAGCGACGCGTAGCATATTTTTGATCACCCTTTTATTTTTTCTTCTATCACCATCCCCTAAGCGAACTAACACAGCCGCAAGTTTTTCATACACATCTTCAGCATTTCTACAACCGAATAACGACACCCGAACTAGCCGTTTTCCACTCTTTTTCAATGCAGGAGCCAGCACAGACTCCACAAACCGTGTTTTTCCACACCCCCACGGCCCCTGGATCGCAACAGCATATTTTTGTTCATCACTTTTGACGTATTCAATAATTGCATCACATAACAGCTGATTGACCATATTTTCAGTCATCATAGACCTCCCAGATTGGTTGGCAAAATCGTTCTACAACTTCGTCAATCTTCTCAGAGTACCTGCGAGATCGTTAACGACTCGCCCAGCCACCTGTTCAGATTGGACTTAGTCAGCACAGGAGCAACACCTAATCAAATTACTCAAACTGTCCTCAAGACGACGGCGGTGTCATAGGGTGTAAGCAATTTTCGTGTAGCGATGATGCTTGTGGGAGGCTGGTTATGGGGTGTCGTCGGATGCTTGGTGGTCAGGATCGCGCGGCGATCATGGCGGGGCTGGAAGCGGGTTTGTCTCAGGCCCGTATCGCTCGTTTGATTGGGCGTAGCCCCTCGTGATTGGACGTAGCCCCTCGGTGGTGTGCCGTGAGATCGCCCGCCATGCTGGCCTTGATCGGGCGTATCGAGCCGAGGAGGCCAGCAAAGCCGCCCGCGCTGCCAGGCGCCGCCCCAAGGAGAGAGTGTTGGATCGTAATCGATTCTTCGCCGCCGCGTGATTGTTGATTTGTTCGAGGGGCACACGCCCCGCCAGATCAGCTGGTGCCTGCGCGCCGAAGCGTGTGACACACTGCCCACCATGGACACTTCCCGCGACGCCCACAGCACGATCACCCACGAGGCGATCTACAAGGGGATCTATGCCCACCCTAATAAGACGATTATCGAGCACGGTATTTGCTTGCCGTCACGCGGGTGGAAGTACAAGAAGCCCTCCAGGTTGGCGCACCCCCCATTGTTGGGATGCGGCTGATTGATGAGCACCCCGACATTGCAGATCGGAAAATCCCGGGCAACTGGGAAGGCGACCTGATCATCTGCCAAGACGGAGCCAGCGCAAGCATCGTCCCTCGTCGAGCGCACCACACGCTACCTGATCACGCGGCCCTGCCCTGGGCGGGCAAGCCGACCAGGTCTGCGATGCACTCACCCGCCACATCCAGGGCCTTGCCGGTGGAGCGATGCGCACACTGACCTGGGACCAAGGCCGAGAAATGGCCCGCCATCAGCGCCTGCCCCTCGACACGGACGTGGACGGGTTTTTCGATCACCTCCACAGCCCCTAACAGAGAGGAACCAATGAAAACACCAACCGGCTCATCCGCCGCTACGCACACAAAGGCCCCATCACCATCCACCAACTCCATATCCAACACCAGAGTCGCAACATCACGACGATACTCGGATGTAAAACGACGACGAATTCCCATAACAGGCACCTCACTCTCCGCAGTCACACACACCCGCTTAATGAAGTGTCAACAACACGAGCCTAAGCCCACCCGAACCAGCAACCGTCCGCCCACGCCCAACTCTAGGCATCGGCGTTAGTTAAAGACGCTCGATACAATATTCACTTAACCCCCCATAAGATCGCAGTCCCACAAAAGGGTCATTTGAGTAATACTTCTCATGAAGATGCGTTCCCGATCAGATACGTGCCCAAGATCGTAAGCCACAAATCCCTGATTACGCAGGGCATTAACAACCTCAACACTCGTCACACCATATTCAGAAAACACAAATAGCGTTACATCCTCATCCCTTCCCCCAATAAACTGCCGAACAAACGCGGAAACTAAGCGAATCACACACTCTTTGTAACCTTTTTCCTTTACCTGCCCCAGCTCCGTCCTTCGAAGCTCACACGCATCACCTCCAGAGTATGCGGCAGCCAAAAGAGAACGAACCGCAGAACATTGATCAGTCACAACAGGGTAATATCCTGAACATAGCGTGGCATCCATAAAGAGAAAACGTTTCTTTGTAGAGATTAATTCTCTCACATACGTGATAGGAACTTCCCGAGCTTGAGAGGCTTTCCGATACCACCTCGCCCGAATGCGCAAATAGGAAACGCGTAGCATATTGACAACAAGCCCGATCAACAAGATCAGCTCAAACAACACGAAGCCTGGAGCCACAAAATCGAGCCCAGCCAACACCAATTGCACAAGACGCGCTTTACCTAGCCCCTTAAACCATTCCTCAACAAGCACAATTAGACAATAGGCAGAACCCACATAAAATGCGAGTGCCGCCAATGTATCAAATGTGCCAGATATTACCCTGTGTCGTTTTTTTGAATAAGAGCGCACTATCCCCTCTACAAGCCCACGTGCAAGCCCTTCCCGCAAGGCGCCAGCCGAAGGAACGTTATCAAAGTACCCATCATCCCCTTCCAAAGCTTTCAAATAATGCAGCGCACCACCCCTGGCGCTTCGTCCGAAGATAAATCCATACCCACTACCACCTGATCGCGATTTCCACACATCCCACAATAGGCTCAACAATGCAATCCCTACACCGAGCGCACTCACAATGAGTCCCATATTCTGCACATATCCTCCTAATCAACAAATAAACAACATCTAGCTGCATCACTTTTTGACAACAACAAAACCATCTACCACCTTATAGCCCATGATAGCCCCAGACCGACACACTTATTTTTGAAAATGCCCCTGATTTCCGGACACGTGGACAACCCACACGCCCGAACGGGGACTCCCCCGACGCTCGAGCACGCCTTCTTCCTTGAGCTGTGCAACGATGCGCTCAGCGCTCCTCTTCGAGCACCCAAGGTGCTGCGCGAGCTGGGCGACGGTGGAGCGCGAGTTATCGCTCAGGAAAGCAAGCGCACGGGCGCGCTCCACGTCCGCTGCACTCTCTGGCCGCGCGTACGGAAGTATCGCTTCCCTAATTGCTTCGAGCATGAACTCCACGAAACTCTCACACGAACCGTTCGCACCCGAGCGGGCCAAGGCCTCGTAATAATCCGCCTGCCGCCTCCTGATCGCGGACTCAACAGGCAACCACGCCAACACCGAACGCCACCTAGACAGGAGCAGAGTCTGCCAGAGGCGTCCCGTCCGCCCATTCCCATCAGAGAAGGGATGACAGAACTCAAACTCGAAGTGGAAGACACACGAAGCGAGCAGCGGGTGCATACGCGTCGTACGCAGCCACTCGAAGAGGCCTCCCAAGACCTCGGGGACGTAGGCCGCCGGAGTCCCCGCATGGATGAGAGTATCCCCGTTGAACACACCGACATTGCCCGACCGAAAACGCCCAGCATCGGGGACGAGGCCACCCATCATGACGCGGTGAACGCGCAGCAGATCCGCCAACGAATGAGGATCAAGTTCAGGACTCAGGTCGTAGGCGGCGCGTGCGTTTTCGACTTCGAGGATGTCGCGCCGGTCTCCGAGAACCCGCTTGCCGTCAATAATCGCGCTCACCGCACGTTCGTCTAGTTTGTTTCCTTCGATGACGAGCGAGGAGTAGATCGTCTGGATCCGCACCTCCCGACGCAACGTCGGGCTGGTCGACAGGGGCGTTTGAGGCGACAGCATGCCGACGAGCTCAGCAATCTCCATGCAGAGCGCATCAATCACGTCGGTGCGTTCGAACGAGGGTTCGTATGCCATGATCACCTCCTATTACCGCCACAATTATACCGCCACTGGCGGTAATCAAGGAGCAGTACCCGCAATCAGCGCCACCCGCTAGAGACAACACCATTGCACATTGACACCAGGGGGAACTAGAATACATTGTATTCACCACCGGGAGGTCACCATGCCCACCATGACCATGCGCCTTGACGAAACAGACGCCGAAGTCGTGCGCAAGTACGCCGAATTTGAGGGAAAGACAATCTCCGACTTCGTTCGAGATGCCGTCTTCGAGAAGATCGAGGACCAGCAGGACCTTGCAACTCTGCGCGAGGCGATCGCTGCAGACAACGGCGTTCGCTACACCCACGAGCAGGTGCTCGCGCAGCTGGGCCTGTAAATGTCCTATCACGTTGAGTACAGCAACACAGCCCTCAAGCAACTGAAGAAAATGGACCGATTCGACGCGCGACTCATTACGTCATGGATCGGCAAAAACCTCGAGGGCTGCTCGGACCCCCGCATCCACGGCAAAGGCCTCACAGTCAACCGATCAGGCGAGTGGCGCTACCGCATCGGCAACTACCGCACCCTGTGCATCATCGAGGATGACCGCCTCATCATCGAAGTGTTTTCCGTCGGACACCGCCGACACATCTACCAGTGATCACGCGGCCACACCGGCACCATCCAGCATTACCGCCAGATTTATACCGCCACTGGCGGTAATCGCGTGGCCCCAAGGAGAGCTGACCGATAAACGGCAGGAGGCCTCGTCCATTGACGAGGCCTTGGCCGGGAACGCGCGAAACGCTCAGCTGGTCCCGTGGAACGCCCAGGCGCGACCGCGCACGCCGCGCGCGATGTAGCTGGCGCCGGCAAGCGTCAGGGCGAGACCGAGGCCCGTGTAGAAGAATGCGATAAACCAGTCGGGGAATACGCCCGCGGCGCGCATTCCGATGCCGAAGGACATCATGAACGCCATCATGAGGTAGCTCTTGCGGTCAAAGAAGCGGACGACGTGGTGGCGCTCCCCCTCCAGGTCGGCGATGCGCTGAGTGTTCTTCTGGACGAGCTTGCTGAACATGGGGTGGAACGCGCAGAAGATGGCCAGCGCACCGCCCGCGAGCGCCAGGAAAATAATCGCCGCGACTCCGCGCATGTCGACGGCCGCGCGCACGCCGAGGATCGCGACGTTCAGGCCCGCGAGCAGCCAGACGATGCCGGCGACGGCGATCAGGGACTGCTTCTTGATACGGAATCGACTCATTTCTTAGCATCCTTTTCTTCTACGGTGTCGTCATACAGGGAGGCGTCGAGAAGAGCGAACAGCGTCTCGCATTCGTCGTTCTCCATGAGGGAGACGAAGACGGCGCGCAGCACGTAGCGACACAGGGCCTCGGCGTTCATGGGGCCGACGAGCCGGGAATGAACCACGGCCTCGTCCGCGTCGAGGACACGCGCGAGCCCGCGCTCAATGTGGGTGAGCATGGGGGCGCGTACCGCCTCGAGGGCTTCCTGTTCTGCGCTGGGGAGGCGGTGCATCTCGGCGAACCAGTCGACGCTCATGTCGGCGCGCGCGGCGCACAGGGCCTCGCGGAATCGCCGCACGTATGAGGTGAAGCGCTCGCCGGGGCGCACGGCGCACAGCTCGTCGGAGAGGTTCTCCTCGAAGAAGCGGGTGAGCACGGCGGCCGTCAGGTCCGCCTTGGTCGGGAAGTAGCCGTAGACCGAGCCGACCGCGATGCCGCACGCGGTGGCGACCTTGCGCACGGAGAGCGCAGAGATGCCGTCACGCGAGGCGATGGCGTAGGCCTGGCTGACCAGCTTCTCCGGGTCGATCACTTGTTTGGGCACGGCTTCCTGCTGTCTTGCGAGCTGCAACACTCCTTAATGAACAGTGTTCAGTATAGGGTCGCCTAGCCTCACGTCAACAGCAGAACCATGGAATCGCGCCGCAGCCACCACAAACAGCCGCACATCACATGTCCAGATACACCCACCACCATACAAACCAACCGAGGATAGGAATACGCTGGCAGTCAGCAGCGTCCGCACGGTTCAGCGCCACACTGCCGAGCCATCGCACGCCGCTCACGATAACAAAGGAGTTCACATGGACCACATCACCCTGAACAACGGCGTCACAATCCCCCAGGTCGGCCTCGGCACCTACCTGCTGGAGCCGGACGATGCCCAGTCGGCGGTCACCTACGCGCTCGACAACGGCTACACGCTCATCGACACGGCGAACGTCTACGTGAACGAGCGCGCCGTCGGGCGCGGAATGCGCGCGTCCTCGAAGGTGCGCGAGGAGATCTTCCTCGAGACGAAGCTCTGGCCGTCGTTCTTCGAACGCCCCACCGCCGTCGACGAGACGCTCGAGCGCCTGGGCACGGACTACATCGACCTGATGATCCTGCACCAGCCCGCCGGCGACACGGTCGCGGGATACCGCATCCTCGAGAAGGCGCATAAGGAAGGCAAGATTCGCGCGATCGGCCTGTCGAACTTCGACGTGGCCCAGACGCAGCGCATCCTCGACGAGTGCGAGGTTGTCCCCGCGATCAACCAGGTCGAGTGCCACCCCTACTTCCCGCAGACAGAGCTCAAGGAACTCCTCAAGGAGCACAACATCGCGCTGCAGGCGTGGTACCCGCTCGGTGGGCGCGGCAACGACTCGATCATGTCCGAGCCCCTCGTCCAAGGCCTCGCCGAGAAGCACGGCAAGTCCGCCGCCCAGGTGCTGCTGCGTTGGCATATCCAGCAGGGACACATCGTGATCCCGGGCTCGAAGACGCCGTCGCACATCGCTCAGAACATCGACCTGTTCGACTTTGCGCTGACCGACGAGGACATGGCCCAGATCGATTCCCTCGACAAGGGGAAGCCGTTCTTCGAGCACAACGACGAGGTCTTGGCCGGGTTCCTCGCATACGTGCCCGACGTGGAGGGCCAGAAGTAGTCCCATTCCCTGCGCGCCCAAGCGCGGCGCACAATTGCGTCATTTGATTCTCTCGCGGACTACGCGCACATAACGAGGCCTACCCTGCTTGGCGGGGTAGGCCTCGCTATCAGGTCCTGCCTTAGCGTTCCCTCTCACGCTCTATGCCCACTGACACCTCCTGCATCGACTCGATAGCTCCGAGGCACGGACGGGCGCACCTCCCCAACATTCCACCTGTATACAATAACGAAATGACCGAAACGAATAGCCAAGCACAGTGGTTTTCCGACAATGAACGCAACTGGGACGACCGCGCCGAGCTGCACATGACTGGCAACTACTACGACTACCAGCACCTTCTCGAGGACCCGACCGCCATAAGCGCCGAACTCGCCCAAGATATCGAACGATTCGGCGACCTCACCGGCAAAGAAGTCATCCACCTGCAGTGCCACGTCGGAACGGACACGATCGGGTTTGCGCGCCGCGGGGCCTCGCGCGTCATTGGCCTCGACCTGTCCGAGACCTCGCTTGCCCACGCGCGCAGCATCGCCCAGCGCGCGGGCGCTGACGTCGAGTTCGTTCACGCGAACGTGTACGACGCGCGCGAAGCAGTGTCCGGAAACTTCAATCTGGTGTACACCTCGATCGGCGTCCTGTGTTGGCTGCCCGATATCACCCAGTGGGCACGAGTTGTCGCTTCCCTGCTCAAGCCGGGCGGCACTTTCTTCATCCGCGATGACCACCCGATGTTCATGACAATCGGGGAGGACATTTCCGACGGGCTAAAGATTGAGGCGCCCTACTTCGAGCAGGATGCCCCGATGACGTGGGATGACGATTCAAGCTACGTAGATTCCCCCGGTGCGCCGCGGATTACTCACACAACAAACCACCAGTGGAATCACTCCCTTGGCCAGATCGTCACCGCTCTCATCAATGCAGGGTTAGTGATCGATGAACTCGAAGAGACCCCACGCGCTGCGTGGTGCCCGTGGCCCGAACTCATGGAACAAGATTCCGCTGGAGGCTGGCACCTTCGCGAGCATCCCGAGCGACTGCCCCTTCAGTTTGCGATCACCGCACACAAAAACTGACAGTGCACGCAGCGGTCTTAGAATTGTGAGGGCCAGACAAGGTAGGGAACACTCACACCAGCGCGTGAGTATGGCGTGACCGTGCACCGACCATATCGATAGCGGCTCCACGCGCACTAGCGAGGCCTACCCTGCTTGGCGGGGTAGGCCTCGTCACAAGATAGCGATGTTATAGTCATTGCCAGTCAATGAAGCCCGATAAGGAAAGCCCCGCATGGCCAGGTTCGCGCGTATCTCAGCACCCCTCCTCGTCGTCGCTGTGGTCTATGCGGGATGGTTAGACCTATCCCTGCCCGAGCAGCCTCTTTTCCCGATCGGCGCATGGATCGGCGCACTGCTGATCGCGGCCTACTTCAGTGCCCTGACAGTGCTTCACTCTCAAGATAAGGTTGCTCCGCGCGTACTCTCTTTTTGGGGTCTCGTCATCAAGCTCGCTTTCCTCCCGATCTTCCTCATCATGCTCGTTCTCACGATCGGAGTTCCGCTAGATAGCTCCAACGGCAACGTAAGTGGTTTGCTACTGGTCTTTTTTATCCTCCCTCTGGACGGGGGAGTCTACTGCTTGATGCTCGTGTCATCCTTCCATGGGTTTGCTGTAACAAAACGCCTACTGGTGGCCGAACAGACTATTCCCACGGGAACCGTGAAAAAACTCAGAAAGATGCACGCCGTTCCCATCGCAGACCTTGTCGCAGCTATCTGGCTCTACGCTCTCCTGCGTCGACACGATCGCACTGCCGCCGCCAGCTCTCAGGACGCTTAACCCGCCATCACCGCCGAGGTCACGCGATCGGCCAGGGTTCCGTACGCGGTGACGCAGTGCCCGAAGAACATCACATGACTTCGACTCTCACCCATTTCACAAGTTCCTCGTATCCCATCGACCCATCAGCCACCCCGAGCATGGCCGAAAGGAACTCCGCATGATCGGGCGCGAAACCAACACCGCACATCCTGAGATACGTACCTAGCAGAGCGGCACCGGTTCGTTTATTTCCATCCAGAAAGGGATGCCCCTAAATGATCCCAACGGCATACCGACACGCTTTCTCGACCGTACTGGGGTAGAGCTCCTCGCCCCCAAAAGTCTGGAACGGCTGAGCGAGAGCCGAGGCCAGCATGCCCTCGTCTCGTACACCGCCCAAGCCACCGAAGCGAGCAATCGCAGCCGAATGGATGGCACACACATCGTCCCTGGAAAACGCGAAAGCGGTCACTTCGCGAGCTCTTCAAACACGTCCGCGTAGGCATCCATGAAATCGACAGCGACATCGACCGAGCTCTCAGACTGCTGCACAGGCTGAATGACGACCCAAGGCCTGTTGTTCTTCAGGATCGTGACAGGCTTCCCCGTCCTGTTCACCTCTGCTGTCACCCGCGAAAAGTTATTCTTCGCCTCAGCGAGTCCCATAGTTAGTGTCGACATGCTACTCCCATCTCTCTTAGCCATAATTATGGCCAGAATCTAGCCTCAGATCAAGCGTGGCATAACTGCCGCTTTCACCTTCAACAAGAGGAGGTACCATAGTCACAACTATTACAAACTTTCAAACAGAGTGAGGGGTACACATGTCCACCATCGCACGTGTCACCGCACCCATCCTTTTGATTCTCGCGGCTTACATCGGCGGCGGCGCCGAGCTCATGCCCCAGCACAGCATCGCAGGCACCGGCGACGCCGCATGGATCATCGCCATCCTGATCGCTGGCCTGGCGAACCTCGCGAGCATCCTATGGCTTCAGCGCGACGCCAGCGCACGCTCGCTCGCCCTGTGGGGACTACTCCTCAAGCTCTGCATCCTCCCCCTCTACATCGGATTTCTCCCCTTCGGAGCCTTCCTTGCTGCAGGCCTCATGGCTCCCCCGTACCTCGTGCTAGCCATCGGCTACCTGTTCACGCTCATATGCGGCATGTACGCACTACTGCTGACGAGTTCTCAGTACGGCATAGCCGCGGCGCATCACGCCAACACGGAGGGACTCCTCAGCACCTCCTCAAAGCGCAGGCACATCACGATGCACTGCCTACCGTTGACCGATCTCATCTCCAGCATCTGGCTATGCATCCTCCTGTACCGGGCGAAGAAGCACACCCCGGCCCCCGCCTCGGAATCCTGAGCGCCGGACGCCCCGCCTGTGGCGGTGATGATATATTCACGACACAGGCGAGACGTCGACAGAAAGTAGGCGCCACATGTCCAAGGTTCTCCGCATCGTAGCCCCCGTCCTCCTTGTCATAGCCGCGTATAGCGACCAGAGCTACCGCATTGGAGTCGGATTGACCTGGAACATGTGGCTCGCCTTGTTTGCGGTTGCCGCAGCGGCAAATCTGATCTCTCTCTTCTGGCTGTGCCGTGATGAGAGCCCGCGCGCGCTGGCATTGCGGAGCCTACTGCTGAAAATCGTCCTGCTCCCATTCAGTTTGCCCCTTCTGCAGTACTCCTATGTGCTGATCTACTTGTTCCTCTCCCCCCACGACTTCTTCCAGTCACTGCGCTTCATCTACGAGTGGCTTGGCCTGGCCTACCTATGCCTCCTCATCTCGTCGGGCTACGGCATCACCGCCGCGATTCGCGCCCGCAACCAGGGCCTCAGCAACCCAAAGGCGACGAAGCTCCACATCCCCATGCAGTTCTTCCCCGTTGCCGACTTGGTCTCGTCCTACAAGCTCTACATGCACCTGCGCGCACGGGATGCCGCACGACAGCCCGCCGCAGCAATCCCCTCACCCGAGGCCTAGGCCTCGCAAACGTACGACCGAGCCCCGGCCTCGTCCCTCAAAACAGGGACGAGGCCGGGGCTCATACGAATGAAAATACTTCCCACATCCACCCCAGTCTGGGGCCGAACTGGGCCTATAATAACAATATCGAAAGGAGCGACAATGCCGACGATGACCCGCACTGCCGAGGTGAAGACCCGCACGACCGCACAGATCAAGGCCGACGCCGCAGCCGTCTACGCACGCTGGGGAATTAGCCTGTCGGACGCAATCAACATCTTCCTCGCCAAGTCGATTGAGGTTGGCGGACTCCCCTTCGACATGCGCCCCGAGACTCCCACATTTGACGGACTCGAGCGCTACGCATATCGCCCCAGCATGGATGCGAATGGAGTCGCGCGGCTCCCTGGAGACTGGGATGACGGCGACTGAGGCAGCGCCCGCTCCATGGGAGATCTGGCACGCACGCTTTAACTTCGACAACCGTGGCTACAAGTTTCGCCCGGTCCTCGTTCTCGCGTGTTCACCCGATGGCCTCTTGGCGGCGATGATCACCAGCGCCTCGAACAAGCTCTCGCTTCCACTCGATACTCCCCTCGACGATTGGCAAGAAGCTGGGCTCTCGAAACCATCTCTCGTACGGGTAGACCGAATAGCCCTCTTACCACCGACCTACCTTGGCACCGCAGGCAGGATCGGAAGACTATCTCCGCGCGACGCGCACCGAGTCAGCCAGGCACTCTCCACGCTCACCCGCTAAAGAAACACCGGCCTCGTCCCACGATTCAGGGACGAGGCCGGGGCTATCAGTCTGCGAGCTCAGCTCAGAATGAGCGTCACTCCCACTCGATGGTGGCCGGGGGCTTGGAGGTCACGTCGAGGACGACGCGGTTAACCTCGGGCACCGAGTTGGTAATGCGCGTGGAGATGCGGGCCAGGACGTCGTAGGGCAGGCGCGTCCAGTCGGCCGTCATCGCATCCTCGGAGGACACGGGGCGCAGCACGATCGGGTGGCCGTAGGTGCGGCCGTCACCCTGGACGCCCACGGAACGGACGTCGGCGAGCAGGACGACCGGACACTGCCAGATCTCCTGATCCAGGCCGGCCGCCGTGAGCTCCTCGCGAGCAATCAGGTCGGCGGCGCGCAGGATCTCCAGACGCTCGCGCGTGACCTCGCCAATGATGCGAATGCCGAGGCCGGGACCCGGGAAGGGCTGACGGTTCACCAGGTAGTCGGGCAGGCCCAGCTCGCGGCCGACCGCGCGCACCTCGTCCTTGAAGAGGGTGCGCAGGGGCTCGACCAGCTCGAAGGTCATGTCCTCGGGCAGGCCACCCACGTTGTGATGGCTCTTGATGTTGGCCGCGCCCTCGCCGCCGCCGGACTCGACGACGTCGGGGTACAGGGTGCCCTGGACGAGGAACTTCACCTCGCCGCCGGCGGCACCAACCTCTTCGATGACCTGCTTCTGGGCGGCCTCGAAGGAGCGGATGAACTCACGGCCGATGATCTTACGCTTCGCCTCGGGCTCGGTGACGCCGGCCAGGGCGGACAGGAAGCGCTCGGACTCGTCGCACGTGATGACGCGGATACCCATACCGCGCGCGTAATCGTTCTCAACCTGCTCACGCTCGCCCGCGCGCAGCAGGCCGTGATCGATGAAGAAGCAGGTGAGCTGGTCGCCGACAGCCTTGTGCACGAGGGCCGCGGCCACGGAGGAGTCCACGCCGCCGGACAGGGCGCAGATGACCTGCGCGTCGCCGACCTGCTCGCGGATCTTCTCAACCTGCTCATCCACGATGGAACCGGCGGTCCACGTGGGTTCCAGGCCGGCACCCTCGTAGAGGAAGTTCTTCAGCGCGTCCTGGCCGAACTGGGAGTGGCCCACCTCGGGGTGCCACTGCAGGCCGTAGAGGCGACGCTCACGCGACTCGAAGGCCGCGACGGGGGTCTCGGTGGTGGAGGCGGTGACGGTGAAGCCCTCGGGCGCGCCCTGGACGGCGTCACCGTGGCTCATCCACACGATCTGGTCGTCGGGGGTGCCGCCGAACAGGCAGGAGTCACCAGCCACGGTGGCCTCGGTGTGCCCGTACTCGCGGGTGCCCGTGCGACCGACGGTGCCACCAAGGGCGTGGGCCATCGTCTGGAAGCCGTAGCAGATACCCAGGACGGGCACGCCGGCCTCGAAGATAGCGGGATCGACGGAGGGCGCACCCTCCTCGTACACGGAGGACGGGCCGCCGGACAGGATGATGGCGGCGGGCTCCTTGGCGAGCATATCCGCCACGCTCATGGTGTGGGGGACGATCTCGGAGTAGACGTTGGCCTCACGCACGCGGCGCGCGATCAGCTGGGCATACTGCGCGCCGAAGTCGACGACGAGGACGGGATGCATGTCAGAAGCGTTCACCCTGCCAATGGTACCCGCGCGCGCCCCGCCCCGTCGCGCTCCATTACGCATGTCACCACTGCGCACGCCGGATACGGCGACGGCCCCGCCCCTCATGGGGACGAGGCCGACTCGCGTTGCGCTGGAGCGCGCGGCTCAGCGGAAGATGGAGCGCAGCATCGGGAAGGCGCCGGTGGCCACGGCGGCCTTCACCAGGTCGCCGATGATGAAGGGCACGAAGCCCTTCATTAGACCCTGCTCGAGGGTCATGTGCGCGAAGGGGATCATCCAGGCCAGGCCCAGGATGTACACGGAGAAGAGGGACACGACGGCGGTCGGCGCCATGGTGGCGATGCGGCGGTCGGCGCCGCGCTGGGCGGCCGCTCCAGCAATCGCAGCGACGAGGAGGTAGCCGAGGATGTAGCCGAAGGAGGCGAAGGCCCAGCCGACGTTCGTGCCGGTGAAGACCGGGACACCCACAATGCCGAGGAGGGCGTACGCAGCGACCGAGACGAGGCCTCGGCGCGCACCGAGGGCCGTGCCGACCGAGAGGGCACCAAGCGTGCCGAGCGAGACGGGCACGGGCGTGAAGGGCAGCGGGATCGAGATGCGGGCGAGGACGATCATGGCGATCGTGCCAGCCGCCACCAGGGCGATCTCGCGGGCGATCGTGCCACCGAGGCGGTCGGCGAGAACGCGGTTCTCACGCGCGGCGACGGGGGAAGCGGTCAGGGTGGTCATACGACACCTTTCAACAGGGCTAACAGCCTTTCATTCAACAATTGAACAATATGCTGTCCGCCACTCCCCTGTCAAGCACACGGGCGCAGATCTCAGGGGGCGAGCGCCACACCGGCGCTCGCCCCCTGGAGCCCATGAGCGGGTTTGATCAGTGCGCGAAGTGGCGCGTGCCCGTCAGGTACATCGTGATGCCCGCAGCGTTCGCCGCGTCAATCGACTCCTGATCACGCACCGAGCCGCCGGGCTGAACGACAGCCTTCACGCCCGCATCGATGAGCACCTGCAGGCCATCCGCGAAGGGGAAGAACGCATCCGACGCGGCGACCGCGCCGATGGAACGCTGCTCGGGAGCCTCGGCCACAACCTCGGACGCGCGAGCACCGCCCGCACTGTCCACGTTGGACGCCGCCGCGTCACCCGTCGAGCGCGAGCCCAGCGTGTTCGCACGCTCAACTGCCAGCTTGCAGGAGTCCACGCGGTTCACCTGGCCCATACCGACGCCCACCGAGGCGCCGTCCTTGACCAGCAGGATCGCGTTCGAGCGCACCGCGCGCACCGTGCGCCACGCGAACTCCAGATCCGCCAGCGTCGCCTCGTCGGCGGGAGCGCCAGCCGCGAGCGTCCAGTTCTCCGGAGAATCGCCGGGCGCGTCAATATCGTCGCGCTCCTGGACCAGCAGGCCACCGCTAATCTGCTTGAACTCGTACGAGCCGCGAGCCGGGGGCTCAACCTGCAGGACGCGCAAGTTCTTCTTCGCGCTCAGCACCTCGAGCGCGCCCTCCTCGTAATCGGGGGCCAGCACGACCTCGGTGAAGATCGGGACGATCTGGCGAGCCAGCTCCACGCTCACCGGGCGATTCACGGCGATCACGCCGCCGAACGCCGACACGGGGTCGCAGGCGTGCGCGAGGCGGTGCGCCTCGGCCACATCGTCAGCCACCGCGATGCCGCAGGGGTTCGCGTGCTTGATGATCGCGACGCAGGGGCGCTCGTGATCGTAGGCGGCGCGCAGGGCGGCGTCGCCGTCCGTGTAGTTGTTGTAGCTCATGGCCTTGCCGTGCAGCTGGCGCGCGTTCGCGATGCCCGGGGCCAAGGCCTCGTCGTCGGCCTCCTCGTCCTCGAAGGACTCGTCGATCTCGCGGTACACGGCAGCACCCTGGTGAGGGTTCTCGCCGTAGCGCAGCGACTCCACGCGCTCGAACGCATCCGCGACAAACACGGGCATGCCCGAGGCCTGCCCCTCCTCCTCGGGGACCTCCACCACGTAGTCTTCCTCGGTCTGGTAGCCCAGCGACTCCAGGAACGCCGCGTCGGAGGCGTCCAGGTGAGTCTCGGCGGCTTCATCGAGGGTCTCGCGCACATCCTCAAGATCCAGCTCGTCGGCCAGCCAGCCGGCGATCGCAAGGTCGTAGGTCGCCGTGTGGGCGAAGGCCTCGGCGGCCAGCACGCGGCGCTGCTCGAGCGTGAAGCCCTCCCCCGCCACGGCCTCAGCCACATCCGCGTAACGCTCCGGGGAGGTCACGACCGCGACCGACGGATGATTCTTCGCGGCGGCTCGCACCATAGAGGGGCCGCCGATGTCGATCTGCTCAACACACTCATCGAAGGACGCGCCAGAAGCGACCGTGTCCTGGAACGGGTACAGGTTGCACACGACCAGGTCGAAGGCCTTGATGCCCAGCTGCACGATCTGCTCGCGGTGCGCGGCCTTACGCTGATCGGCCAGAATGCCCGAATGGATGAAGGGGTGCAGGGTCTTCACGCGCCCCTCGAGCACCTCGGGGAAACCGGTCACGTCGTCGACCGGGGTGACAGCCACGCCAGCGGCCGCGATGCGGGCAGCCGTAGAGCCGGTAGAGACGATCTCCACGCCGGCCTCGCCAAGGGCGCGAGCGAGGTCCTCCAAGCCCGTCTTGTCATACACAGAGATCAGGGCCCGCTTGATCGGGCGCACGTCGATGGGTTCCAGGTTGTCCAGGGAGACGGACATAGTTCCTCCAGGTTGAGACCAAACCCAGGCGCCCAGGCGGGCGACGCCTCGCGGGAAATGCGGCCGCTCCCCGGTGGTCATCCACCCTCGCCAGTCGCGGCGACTCCCAGTCTAGTTCAGGCCCTCGCGCCGCGTCGCCTTCGTCTCGGGGTCTTCCGCGTCACCTTCGGCCTGGACCGCTTCGCTGTCCGAGGCGTCGTCGGCGGCGGTTTCGTTCGTCTCCTCGGGCATCTCGTCCGCTTCTTCCCCATCGGCCACCGCTTCGCGATCCTCAGCCCCGGCCTCGTCGGCGCTTGCTTCCGTGTCGCCCGCCTCAGCGGGGTCGGAAGCCTCAGCCCAGGCCTCGTCCGTCGTCGAGGCAGTGGCTCCCACGCGGGACGCACGCTCGGCGGCGCGGCGACGCAGGGCCTCACCCTCGTTGCGCACGCGACCAGCGCCCTCGCCGAGGAGGGCACGCGTCGTCGGGTGGGTCGCCAGGGCGATGATCAGCGCGGGCAGGGCAATCTCGAGCACGAGGGCGAGCGTCGCCCACCCCACGCGCGGGCCCATCGACGCCAGGCGCATGGAACCCATGCTCATCGTCGCACTCCACATCCACAGGGCCGTCACCGACGCAGTAATCAACGAGGCCAGGACCCCCTGAGCGGTCTGGTGCAGCAGGTGCTCACGACGGAACGAACGAGCCGCGACGACACCGAGGCCGATGCCCAGCGCGATCGGCGCGAGGATCACCCACATGCCGGGAGCTGTCTGCGGGACGGCGCCCAACAGCGGAATCGGCGGGATCGGCCCAGGGCCGGCAACCGTCGGCGAATGCAACGAATCCGTCGCCGTCAAGAAGCCCGCGCCCGACCACCAGGCGGCCGCCCACGCCATGATCGTCGGGGCAAACAACGCCTGCCCGCCGACGATGAACGACGTATCCGCGGCCGATGACGCCCCGAGGAGCTCCTGAATACCCGCCATACGGCTCCACCCCGCAACGAGCGCAATGACCGAGGCAACGAACGACGCTGCCGCGAGAACCACCACGGACAGGCCACCCAGCTTCAGGCCGCCCGAAATCCAGTGCTGCATCGACGGGGCCTCATGGTCGCGCGAATAGCCCGAGGCAACGAACCACACCGAGCCGATCAACGGGATCAACACGCCGCCGATCGTGCCCGTCCACCAATGCGAGTGAATACCAGAAGCCCCCGCCAGGAGCCACGACGTCAGCAGGAAGCCAGGCACAGCGAACAGCGCGGCACTACGCGGATAACCCGCCGTCGTGCGCAGCAGAATCCGCACCAACACGATCAGCAGAGCGCCCATCAGCGTCGGGATCGCACGATAGTGCACGTCACCCACGACCGACGTGCCGCCAATGACGGCGGCCCACAGGTCCCCGCCCAGGCCGAGCGCATCGCGCGGCGTCGTGTCATTCATCCACGAGTTCGAGCGCAGCGTCAGGTAGGCGATCATCGTGAACACCGTGATCAGACCCCAGCCCGCAAAGGCCGCCTCAACTCCCGCGAGAACACCGCGCGCCCAGCCCCGCGGGACAGCCACACGGATCGTCGCTCGATCCGCCACGTACGTGGTCGTGGTTCGTCGGGGGCTGGGTACTTCTCTGATGCGCTCGCTCACAGGCCCATAGTGTCAGAATCGGCCCGGGGCCGCGACGCTGCGCGCCGGCCCCGGGCCGATTTGTGCTGTGACGTTAGCGCGAGAGGATCTCGCGCGCAATCTGCGCCGTCTGCGAAGGGGTGCGACCCACGCGCACGCCCACGGCCTCGAGCGCCTCCGCCTTCGCGGCAGCCGTGCCGGACGAGCCGGACACGATCGCGCCGGCGTGGCCCATGGTCTTGCCCTCGGGGGCCGTGAAGCCCGCGATGTAGGCAACGACGGGCTTCGTCATGTTCTCCTGGATCCAGGCAGCAGCACGCTCCTCGGCGTCACCGCCGATCTCACCGATCATGATGACGAGGTCCGTGTCGGGGTCCGCCTCAAACGCCGCCAGCGCGTCGATGTGGGTGGTGCCCACGACCGGGTCGCCGCCGATACCCAGGCACGTCGTGAAGCCGAAATCGCGCAGCTCGTACATGAGCTGGTAGGTCAGCGTACCCGACTTCGAGACGAGGCCGAGGCGTCCCGGTCCCGTGATGTCCGCCGGGGTGATGCCCAGGTTCGCCTGCCCGGGCGAGATGATGCCGGGGCAGTTCGGGCCGATCAGTCGCACGCCCGCCGCGAGCGCGCGCTCGACGACGATCGTGGAATCCTGGACGGGGATGCCCTCGGTGATGAGGACGATCGTTTCGATGCCCGCGTCGATGGCCTCGAGGGCGGCGCCCTTCGCGAAGGCCGGGGGCACGAAGATGACGGAGGCGTTCGCGCCGGTGGCCTCGCGGGCCTCGGCGACCGTGCCGAAGACGGGGACCTCGACCTGGCCGTCGGTTACCTTGTCGGCGCCCGGGCCGTAGCCCTGCACGTCGAAGGTGACGGTCGTGCCGGCCTTGCGCGGGTTCGTGCCGCCCACGATGGCCGTGCCGGCGCTGAGCATGCGCTGGGTGTGCTTGCGACCCTCGGCGCCAGTCATGCCCTGGACGATGACCCGGGTGTCAGAGTTGACGAAGATAGTCATGGTGTTCTCCTGCGGTTCTCGGGTCGTTACTTCGACGAGGCCTCGGCTGCGAGCTCAGCTGCACGCCGGGCCGCGCCGTCCATCGTTTCTTCCATGTGGACGAGCGGGTGCGCAGCCTCGGCGAGAATCGCGCGGCCCTCCTCGACCTTGTTACCGTCGAGGCGCACGACGAGCGGCTTCGAGGCCGCGTCGCCCAGCGTCTCGAGCGCGCCGATGATGCCTCGGGCGACCTGGTCGCATGCGGTGATGCCGCCGAAGACGTTGACGAACACGGAGCGAACCTGCTCGTCGCCGAGGATGATGTCCAGGCCCTTCGCCATGACCTCGGCGGACGCGCCGCCACCGATGTCGAGGAAGTTCGCGGGCTTCATTCCGCCGAACTCCTCGCCGGCCATCGCGACCACGTCGAGCGTCGACATGACCAGGCCCGCGCCGTTACCGATGATGCCGACCTGGCCCTCCAGGCGCACGTAGTTGAGCCCGGCTGCCTTCGCGGCGGCCTCGCGCGGATCCTGCGCGGCCACGTCCACCAGCTCGGCGTGGCCGGGGTGACGGAATCGGGCGTTGTCGTCGAGGGTGACCTTGCCGTCCACGGCCCACACGGAGCCGTCAGGGCTGGAGACCAGCGGGTTGACCTCGACCAGGGTCGCGTCCTCGTCGCGGTAGACGGTCCACAGGGTTTCGAGGACGGGGGCGATGGCCTCGGCCGTTTCCTCGTCGAAGCCTGCTTCCTTGGCGATGTGGCGGGCGACCTCAGCGTCGATGCCGACGGTGGGATCGAGGGGGACGCGGGCCAGGGCCTCGGGGCGTTCCTTGGCGAGGGTCTCGATATCCATGCCACCTTCGCGGGAGCACATCGCCAGGTGGCGGCGGTTCGAGCGGTCCAGCAGGATCGAGAAGTAGTACTCGGCGGCAATGTCCGCGCCGGACGCGATCATGACCTTCTTGACGATGTGGCCCTTGATGTCGAGGCCGAGGATCGCCTCAGCCTTCTCATAGGCCTCGTCGGCGGTGTGGGCGAGTTTAACGCCGCCGGCCTTGCCACGGCCGCCGGTCTTCACCTGCGCCTTGACGACCAGCAGCGACGCACCGTCCGCCAGGAGCTCGCGCGCACCCTCGCGCGCCTCTTCGGGGGTTGACGCCAGGCGGTAGTCGAGCACGGGTACGCCGTGCTCCTTGAACATCTGCCGGGCCTGGTACTCGTAGAGATCCACCTTATTCCCTCCGTTGAACGTGGTGTGGTCAGCGCAATAATTCTAACGTGCGGCCGGCGTCAACGCGCCATTTCCTCCCATTATCAAGGCTTGTCACGGCCTTGACCGGAGAGCCACTCCCCTTTGTCAATGCTTTGCGTTTCGGGGTCCGCTGCTGGGGTCGTGTGGGACGGCCGCGCCCAGCTTCCGCTAGGTGGGTGTAGCTGCGTATCGAAGGGTTAACACTGCCAGTCGAAGGGCCCAGCGACCAGGGCCGCGGCGCAACAAAGTTCGCCCGGTGGGATCCCACGACTGCCGGTTCGCGAAAAAACTCACCCAGCACGCCCCCCCAGCCGCATTTCCGCGAAAAAACTCGCCCAGCACCGCCCCTCCAGCGGCACTTCCGCGAAAAAACTCGCCCAGCACGCCAGAAAACGCCCATTTTGGGCCATTTTTCGTGCGCTGGGCGAACTTTTTCGCGCTCACGCACACATCAGGCCACGCAGGGCGAACTTTTTCGTGCTCACGCACACATCAGGCCACGCAGCGCGAACTTTTTCGCGCACAAGGCGCGACAACGTAGCGACATTGAAACCAACAACACCACTGCTCACCCCCAACAAGGGAGCCTTGAAACCGGCATCACCTCTGCACCCGAAAAATGCACCAAAAACACCCATCTCGCACCCGCTAAGGCGACACTGGTTTCAGTTGAGCCTCAGCCGGCACCCGCAAAGGCGATGGCGGTTTCAGTTACGGCTCGACCTGCGCCCGCAAAGGCGATGGCGGTTTCAGACAGCCAGGCCGCCTGGTCGACAGGGCCTGGCTGTGGCGCCCGCGGGCAGTGGTGTGGCTCGGCCGCGGCACCCGCGGGCGGACGACGTTACAAACGTCGTCAAACCGGAGCAATGTGAAGCCCCTTCCGAGGCCTGCTGTTACAAACGTCGTCAATCTGCGCCCAAAAACCACTATTTTCAGCGAAAAATCCGCCGGATTGACGACGTTTGTAACAACGGATCAGAAAACCACACGAAAAACGCCCCCGATTGACGACGTTTGTAACAACACGCACCAGAGTACCCCAAAACTCAACACGTGAGAACCCCATGACGCCCACGGGGAGAGGCGGGGCCTGACTGTGGTGCCCACGGGCGGCAACGACACCACCGCCACCCAAATTTCGCACGTAATTTATTGCGGTCATTTTTCGAGACACCCCAAAAACGTTGCAATTCCAACGATGCCAATTCAATGTTTGAACAAGCCGCAGGGGAATTACGTGCGAAATTGATGGGCGGTGGCAGGGCCTGGCCGGGTTTCGAGACAACGCGCCAGTCCACACGCCAGCACGCCAAGCGCCGCCGGTGTGGAGGGCGCCGGAGGGCCCGGAGGGCACGGGCGGGCTTCGAGACGACGCGCCGAACGAAGTGAGGTCGCCTAGCCTCGCGGGCAGCCGGGCCCTCCGGCGCCCGGAACACCCGTGGGGCCACAAGCAGACCGAGCAGCGCTGGACATTAGCCGGAAAACGCTACGAAATCTTCTCCATCGGAGCCATGCGCACGAGCAGGCGCTTCTCACCCAGGCCGAAGCGGATGCGGGCCACGGTGCGCGGCCCCTCGCCTTCGATGCCGGTGACGGTGCCGGCCCCCAGGGTCGCATGCTTGATGCGGTCGCCGACCTTGAGGGAGAGTACCGGTTTATCCTCGGCGGGCTTAGCAGCGGGAGTCACGCCCATGCGCGTCACTTTGCGCACGCCGGTGGGCTGTGCGGAGGCGCCGCCACGGCCGGAGCCAAAGGCACCCGTGTCGGTATCGCCCCACGGGTCGCGTCCCTCGGAGCGACGGGAGCGACCATAGGATCCCGAGCCGTACGATCCGGAGCCGTAGGAGCCGCCGTAGGATGCTCGCATGCGCTCCCCCGACGCGGCCGCACGGCGCACGTCGAGGAGCTCGGCGGGGATGTCGTCGAGGAAGCGCGAGGGTGGCATCTCCTGCGGAGTGCCCCAGGCGCTGCGTACGGCTGCGCGCGTCAGGTAGAGGCGTTCGCGCGCACGCGTGATGGCCACGTACGCCAGTCGGCGCTCCTCCTCCAGCTCGCTCTCGTCGCCGAGGCTGCGCTGGTGCGGGAAGGTGCCGTCCTCCATGCCGGTGACGAACACAACCGGGAATTCGAGGCCTTTCGCTGTGTGCACGGTCATGAGGGTGACCTGCCCGCCGCGCTCACCCTCCGCGGGAACCTGGTCGGAGTCCGCGACGAGGGCGACGCGCTCGAGGAAGTCCGCGAGGGTCCCACCCGGAGCGTCGGCCGCGAAGGCACCCGCGACCGAGTGCAGTTCCGCCAGGTTTTCCACGCGCGAGGCGTCCTGCGGGTCCTCGCTGCGGCGCAGTTCAGCCAGGTAGCCGGTGCGGTCCAGGACCTCTTCGAGGATATCGGCTTGCGACGCGCCTCGAGCCTCCGCGGCGCGCAGCTTCTCGATGAGCCCCCAGAAGGCGGCCGCCGACTTCGCGGCGCGCGGGGTGATCCCGAGGACCTCGGGAGCCGTCTCAGGAGCACTCTCGACAGGGGACGAGGCCGGGGCCGCAGCCGCGCTCTCATCCGCACCATCGCGAGCACCGGGGTTCTCCCCCGCCGCTCCATCCGAGGAAACGGGAGCCGAAGAATCAGCCGAGGCCTCGTCCGGGGAAGCGGAACGCGCGAGCGCGTCGACGTCGATCCCCTCGCCCTCACCCGCCGGGCAGCCGGCGCGCAGCCACAGGTGGCGCAGCGCCGCACCAAAAGAGATGCCGTAGTGGGCGGCGTGCGCGGCGATCGCCTCTTCGGCCTTCGCGCCGATGCCACGCTTAGGAACGTTGAGGACGCGGCGGGCCGCAACCGTGTCATCGGGGTTGGAGATGACCTGCAGGTATGCCAAGGCGTCCTTGATTTCGCGGCGCTCGTAGAAGCGGGTGCCGCCGACGACGCGGTACGGGATGCCCTGGCGCACAAGGAGTTCCTCCAGCGCGCGGGACTGCGCATTCGTGCGGTAGAAGACCGCAATATCGCCCCACTCAACCCCGGAGTCCGCGAGGCGGTCGATCTCGCCGACGACGAAGCGGGCCTCGTCGTGCTCGGAATCGGCGGCATCCAGGGTGATGAGCGCGCCGTCGCCCGAGGCCGTCCACAGGTTCTTCGCGCGGCGCCCCGTGTTGCGGGCAATGACCGCGTTCGCGGCCGACAGGATGTTCTGCGTCGAGCGGTAGTTCTGCTCAAGCAGGATCGTGCGCGCGCCCGTGAAGTCGCGCTCGAACTCCTCGATGTTGCGGATCGTGGCGCCACGGAAGGCGTAAATCGACTGGTCGGAGTCACCCACGACCGTCAGCTCGGCGGGCTCCACGCCATCCTTGCCATCCCCCACGAGGGCGCGCACGAGGACGTACTGCGCGTGGTTCGTGTCCTGGTACTCGTCCACGAGGATGTGGCGGAAGCGCCGGTGGTAGTGCTCGGCGATCAGCGGGTTTTCAAGCAGCAGGTCGACCGTGCGCATGATGAGATCGTCGAAGTCCAGCGCGTTCGAGGCGCGCATGCGCTTGTCGTACTCGACGTAGGCGTCCGCGACGATGCGCGAGACCGGGTCCTTTCCCGCCGTCTCCGCGTAGCGCGCCGGGCCGATCAGCTCGTTCTTCGCGTCCGAAATGCGCGCCGCCACCATCTTTGGCGGGAAGCGCTTGATGTCCACGTCCATGGCCTTGAGGACCATCTGGATGAGGCGCTGGGAGTCCTGGGCGTCGTAGATCGTGAAGGACGAGGACAGCCCCGCCGCCTCGTGTTCGTAGCGCAGCAGGCGCACGCACGCCGAGTGGAAGGTCGACACCCACATGCGACGCGCGTCGTCACCCACGAGGGCGCCCGCGCGCTCGCGCATCTCGGCCGCCGCCTTGTTCGTGAAGGTAATCGCCAGGATCTCCCCAGCCCGCGCGCGGCCCGTGGCCAGCAGGTAGGCGATGCGGTGCGTGAGCACGCGCGTCTTACCGGAGCCTGCGCCTGCCAGAATCAGCAGCGGCGAGCCCGCGTGAGTGACGGCCTCGCGCTGACGATCGTTGAGGCCTCGCGTCAGCGACTCGGGGTCCACGCCCGGGCGCGCGGGACGCTCCCAGCCGGACGAAAAAGCGCCCGAGGACGCGGGAGGCTCCCACGCCGACGGCGCACCCGATGCCCCACCCGGCACGGCGATCTCCGGCCACGCGTCGGAACCCAAGGCGTCCTCCACATCGAAGGCAGGCACCTCCGGCGGCACGTAGTCGTCCTGGAAACCCCCGTCGGGGCCGATCAGGAAACCAAGATCAGGCAAAGAAGTCGAGTCACTCATCGCCTCCAAGGGTAAACCGCCCCACCCTCACCTGCGACCCCCGCCCCGGGTGGCGCCAACCACGAAAGGCGGCACACAACGAGGCCGGGGCCTCCCCGCGCTCATACGCGAAGGAAACCCCGGCCTCGTCGAAGCGATTACTTCTTGCGGTACAGCGACTTCGTCGCGTACACCGGCTCAGTCGTCACCTGGATGCCCAGCGAGCGGAAGATGCCCTCGTCCACGGGCCCCAGGATGACCGACTCGTGCACGTCGCAGCCGCGCAGCGCGCTCAGCTTGTCCAGGGCGCGGCGCGCGTTGTCGTCGCCGTTGGCGCTGACCGCGAGCGCGATGAGGACCTCGTCGGTGTGCAGGCGCGGGTTGCGCGAGCCCAGGTCGCGGGTCTTGAGGCGCTGGATCGGCTCGATCGACTCCGGGGCGAGGAGCTGGACCTCGTCCGGCAGACCTGCGAGCTTCTTGAGGGCGTTGAGCAGCATCGCCGAGGAGCAGCCCAGCAGCGCCGACGTCTTGCCCGTGACGATCTGGCCGTCGGGCAGCTCGATCGCGGCGGCCGGCTCGCCCGTAGCTTCGGCCAGCTCGAGGGCCGGACGCACGACCGGGCGGTCCATGCGGCCCACACCCACGCGGCTCATCAGCAGGGAGATGCGCGCCGACTGCACGGGCTCGCTCATTTCCTTCTTCTCGGTCACGAGGGCCTTGTAGTAGCGGCGAATGATCTCCTGGCGCGAGGCTTCCCTGCAGGCCTCGTCGTCGACGATGCAGTGGCCCGCCATGTTGACGCCCATGTCCGTGGGGCTCTTGTACGGGGAGGATCCGAGGATCTTCTCGAAGAGGCGGTTCAGGACCGGGAAGATTTCGACGTCGCGGTTGTAGTTGACCGTCTTGATCCCGTACGCCTCCAGGTGGAAGGGATCGATCATATTGACGTCGTCGAGGTCGGCGGTGGCCGCCTCGTAGGCGATGTTGACCGGGTGATCCAACGCAATGTTCCAGATCGGGAAGGTCTCCCACTTCGCGTACCCCGACTCGATCCCGCGCTTGTGGTCGTGGTACAGCTGCGACAGGCAGGTCGCCATCTTGCCGGAGCCCGGACCGGGAGCCGTCACGACGACGAGGTTACGGCTGGTCTCCACGTACTCGTTGGCACCGTAGCCCTCATCCGAGACGATGCGCTCGACGTCCGAGGGGTAACCGGGGATCGGGAAGTGGCGGTAGACGCGGATACCGAGCTTTTCGAAGCGTTCCTTCACCTCGGCGGCTGCCTTGTTGTCATCCGTCCACTGGGTGATGACGACCGAACCGACGTACAGGCCGCGCTCACGGAACTCGTCGATCTGGCGCAGAACCTCGTCGTCGTAGGTGGTTCCCATATCTGCGCGGACCTTGCGGCGCGCGAAATCCTTGGCATTAACGGCGACGATGATCTCCACTTCGTCGGCCAGTTCGCGCAGCATACGCACCTTGTTGTCGGGCGTAAAACCGGGCAGAACACGCGAGGCGTGCATGTCGTCGATCAGCTTGCCACCGAACTCCAGGTAGAGCTTGCCGCCGAATTCGCTGCGTCGCTGGGCAATGTGTCGAGACTGCATCTCGACGTACTGATCACTATCAAAACCGATGCGGTGCATGCATCCTCCGAGGTCGCGGAAATAAAGGGGCCGTCCGTGCGGGGCGGTCAGGCGCTGTCACGCCCTCGGGATTCCATTGTAGGCACGCATGCGCCCCGTCCTCCGGATGGGGCACGCGAAAGGGGTCCGACCTCACACGATGTGTCGCTGCATCGCCCAGCGCGTCAGCTCGTTGCGGTTGGACAGCTGAAGCTTGCGCAGGACCGAACTCACGTGGGTTTCGACGGTCTTGATGGAGATGAACAGGTCGTGGGCGACTTCCTTGTACGTGTAGCCGCGGGCGATGAGGCGCATGACCTCCTGCTCGCGCGCGGACAGCAGGTCCAGCTCGGTGTCGGTCGTGGACACCTCGCCGGTCCCGAAGGCGTCGAGCACGAAGCCGGCCAGGCGCGGGCTGAAGGCGGCGTCCCCGGCGGCGACGCGGCCGATGGCCTCGACGAGGTCGGGGGTGGAGATCGACTTGGTGACGTATCCGCGGGCGCCCGCGCGGATGACCTGGACGACGTCCTCGGCGGCGTCCGAGACGGACAGCGCCAGGAAGTGCAGGCCCTCGATGTCGCGGCACGTGCTGGCCACTTCGGCCCCACCTCCGCCGTTTCCGCCGGGCAGGTGCACGTCGAGGAGGGCCACGTCCGGGGTGAGCGCGCGGCAGGCCGCGATGGCGCCCTCGACGTCGGAGGCGTCGCCGACGACCTCCAGGTCGGCCCCGGAGTTTTCGAGCTCGGCGCGCACGCCTGCGCGAACCATGGGGTGGTCGTCGATGACGAGGATGCGGATGGTCACTGTGTCCTCCCGTTGGGCGCTGTTTCTTCCAGGATATCGGAGCGTGGCACGCTCAGAGCAACTTCGGTTCCGCGAGCGAGACGCCTGATTGTGGCGTTACCCCCGGTCCTGCGCATGCGCCCAACGATGGAGTCGCGCACGCCGTGTCGATCGGCCGCGATCAAGGCGGGGTCGAAGCCCTCGCCGCTGTCTTTGATGAAAGCCTCCACGGCCTGGGGGCGCACTTCGAGGTAGACGGAGACGGGAGGGGCGCCGTGGCGCACGGCGTTTTGGCAGGCCTCGGCGAGGGCCGCGACGAGCGCGAGTTCGCCGGGGCCCGGGCGCATGTCGCCGACGACGACCACGCTGATGGGCACGCCGTAGCGACTCTCGACGCCCACGACCGCCTCGGTGACGGCGGCCTCGAGGGAGTCGGCGGCCTGCGCGTGGCCCGTGTAGAGCCAGGCGCGCAGCTCGCGCTCCTCAGTGAGGGCGATGGCGCGCACGCGGGCGGGGTCCTCAGCGGATGCGCGGATAAGAGTGAGGGCCTGGAGCACGGAGTCGTGCAGGTGAGCGGCGATGTCGGCGCGCTCGGATTCACGCACGCGCTGCGCCTGGGCCTGGGACAGGTCCTTCGTCGTGCGCAGCCACATGGGGACGAGAGCGAAGAGCACGCCCGCGACCAGGGCCGCCCCGATGAGGCCGCCGCGCAGCAGAATGATCGGCGGGTTGTCGCGCGAGGCCACCATGACGACGCCGAGGCTGAGCAGCACGATACCGCCGAAGACAGCCCCGATGAAGCGCAGCGACCGCCAGGAGCTCACGTTGCGACTCTGGCTCCACACGAGCGAGATACCGGAAACGATCGTGATGATCGACCCCATGTCCCGCCAGTCCAGCGTGTTCGTCGCGTTCAGGATCGTGCCGATGATCGCGCCGACGATCAGGGCCACGCCGACGACGAGCAAGCGGTTGCGCGACACCTGGGCGGCACGTTCCTCGCGCAGTCGGACGAGGCCGGGGCTGAGCGTGCCCTCACCGCTTCGCTCCGGGGAATCTTCGGGGACCGTCACCCACAGCCACAGGTAAACGCCAAAGCCGAGCCCCACAAAGGTCATGCAGATCATGATGATGCGCACGAGCGCGACCGACACTCCCAGGTGCACGGCCAATCCGGCACACACGCCTGCCATCCAGGGGGCCGGCATGTCCGGGCTCGCGGCGGTTGCGCGCACGAGCGGTGGCCTGGCGGGAGGCGCCGGAATGGGTGGAGTCCACCCCGGGTGGGGGGAGTTCACGGGTCTGCTCACGTTCCCATTGTGGCATGCCACGGGGGCTACCCCCGGGGTACCCCCACCACAATCAGGGGCCGTTCAGGGGGTCCCCTACTATCGGGGCACCCCGTCTCTTTGGTTGAGTAGTGGTATCGATCCACGCCGTGTGGATCCCATCGAGAGGAAGTGCATGATGAGTTGGCCGAACGGTACAACAGACCCCGGTGCCCAGTACCAGCAGCGCCCGCCCCACAACAGCTTCTTTGACGCGGTCCGAGGCTCGGGCTGGTACCGCGCTCAGGAGCGAGCAATCGGAGGCGTCTGCTCGGGCATCGCTGCGCGCCAGGGCTGGGATCTGTCGCTCGTGCGCGTCCTCATGGTGGTCGCCACGTTCTGTATGCCCGTCGTGGCGATCGCTTACGGACTCGCGTGGCTTCTCCTGCCCGAGGCCGCCGACGGCCGCATCCACTTGGAAGAGACCCTGGCGGGTCGCTTCGACGTTGCAGTGATCGGCGGCGTCTTCATGATCCTTGCGGGCCTGTCCTCGTCGCTGTCCGCGGTGGGTATCGTCGGAGGCCTTGGGTTCGGGTGGCTACAACTCCTGGCACTCGCCGCTGGCATCACAGCCGTCATCGTCGTGCTCGTCAGCGTCACCCGATCCGCTTCGGGCGGCCCCCAGGCCGGCGCAAACCACGCGACCCCCCAATTCGGCAATCCGCAGTACGGTGCGCCCCAGTACGGCAACCCGCAGTACGGTACGCCCCAGCAGCAGGAGTCGGCGGCGGGAGCCTCCGCCCCTTTTGGGCACAGCGCCCCGGGCGCTAAGGACACGGGTTCCACCATGCCACAGCAGCAGAACGCTCAGGCCCCCGAGGGTTTCCCCGCCTACGGCGTCCCCGCAGGTAGCGCGGGTAATGCGAACGCCCCACGCCCCACTGGCACCACCTCCGCCACTCAGGGCGCGAATGCCGGGCCACGCCCGGCCGCCGCTCGCCCCACCCAGCCCCACCCCGGCTGGACGCCTCCGCCTAGCGCGCCTAGGCCTCGTCAGTGGACCCCGCGCCCAATGCCGACGCATCGCCCGCGCACCGTCTCCAGTCGCGTCAACCTCGCGATCACTGGCCTGCTGGTCCTGGTGGTGGCCGCCGTTTTCGCCGGCATGTACATGGTCGACAAGGGCCCCGTCATCCCGTTTATCACCGGTGAGACCGAGGGGCAGACGATCGCCCGCATCGTCACAGTCGGCGGCGGCGTGTGCCTGCTCATCGTCGGGTTCTCCCTGGCGATTGCAGCCCTGCGCGATCGCAGCGCCGGCTGGCTGACTGTCCTGTCGGTCATTGGCATGGTGATGGCACTCCCCACAGGCCTCGTTGGCTCCCAGGCTTCTCACCCCACCGATTTCCTCATCAACACACACGTGGGCGCCATCGGCAACCAGACGACGCTCGACTGGACGGTCGATAAGGTCAGCGGAGGCAACCCGACCAGCTCAACCACGCTTGACCTGACCGGCGCGCCCGTTGGCACGACCAAGACGATCACAGTCGACTGGCAGGCCTGGAGCCGACTCACCATCCAGATGGCCGAGGGCCAGCCCGTGCAGATCATCTGCCAGTCCAGCATCGACGACCTCACCACGAACATGAACGGCAACGGCTGGGCCGAGCGCTTGAACAACTGCTCCGGCGTCACCGTCTCCTCCCCCGCCTGGGGAAAGCCCTCACTCGGCGGTATCACGATCCTTATCACCGACGACGCGGACATCGACACGCTGACGATCGTGCAGTCCCCCGACGCCTCGGGCACCTGGGGTTCCACGCCGGCCCCCGCTGCCACGCCCAGCGCCACGCCCTCGGCGACCCCGAGCGCAACGCCCACCCCGTCCCCTACCCCCACCGGCTCCCAGTCGGGTAACTGAGGAAGGACCACGACCATGACTACCTCGAACGACGATCAGACCACCCAGCTGCCCGAATTCGACGTGACGACGCCGCTGCCGACGACTCCCGCCCCTTCCATCGGCCAGGATGCGACCGTCGAGATGCCGACCTCGTCGCCGGACCTCTCCTCGGACCCGCTCGCGATCTTCCGCGACGCCCCGACGACGCAGATGCCTGCCGATCCCTTTCGGGCAGACGCTGGCGCTGAGAGCCAGGCGGGCGCACCGGGCGCTCAGGGTTCACAGGCGCAGGCTGGCACTCCCGCTGGCTCTGTAGGCACGGGCGGACGCACCGCCTTCGATCCGGCCTCCACGGGTGAGTCGGCTCCTCGGGGGCACGAGGCCGGGGCTGCCCCCGGCGCTCAGGCGAGGGCGGGCGCGTCACCCACCCCGGGTACCCAGACGTGGAGCGCACAAAGTGGCCTCGGTGCCACCTACCCACTGCCCGAGGCCCCTCGCAGGGGCGTGCGCGTCGGTTCTTTCGTGTGGGCTCTCCTGGTGTGCATGGTGGGCGCGTTCCTCATCACCGAGGCCTACATCACGAACCTCAACCTGCCGATCATTGGGATCAGCGCGATCGCGGCCCTCGGCGTCATCCTGATCCTCACGGCTCTCTTCTCGGGCCGCTCCAAGAAGACTCCGAAGCAGGGCGCAGGCACACCGGCCGCCGCCAACCCGGCTGACGCAATCCGCAGGGACTGACGCGGACGTACAACACGCACACAAACGGGGTGGGCCCGGGAACCGATTGGTTCCCGGGCCCACCCCGTTGCTTGTCAGAAGCGTCGAATCAGAGCAGATCCAGCATCGCCGGAGCCACCAGCTTCACGACGTTCTCACGGCCTTCCTTCGCGCTGGGGGCATCCACCGCGAAGGCGGCCATCTGCTGGCAGGTCGCCAGGTCGTGCATGCGCAGGGCGGCGCGCACGGCGTTGACCTTCGACGGAGCCATCGACAGGGAGGCGACACCCAGGCCCGTGAGGACCAGGGCCAGCAGCGGATCGCCGCCGGCCTCGCCACACACGCCGATCGGCTTGCCCGTCGCACGACCGCCGTTGCAGGCGTGGCGGATCATCTCGAGGACCGCGGGCTGCCACGGATCCAGGAGGGGTGCCAGGTTACCGTCCAGGCGGTCGGCAGCCATCGTGTACTGCGTCAGGTCGTTCGTGCCGATAGAGGCGAAGTCCACGATCGACAGGAGCTGCTCGGCACGCAGGGCGGCCGCGGGCACCTCGATCATGATGCCGACCTTGGGCAGGCCGTAGCCGCGCGCCTTGTCTGCGAACCACTTGGCTTCGTCAGCAGTCGAGACCATGGGGGCCATGACCCACAGCTCCGCGCCCGTCGCCTTGTGGGCGGCGGCCAGAGCCTGCAGCTGCGTGTCGATGAGGTCCTCTCGCACCTGGCACAGGCGCAGACCACGCACGCCCAGGGCGGGGTTCTCCTCGGCACCCAGATCCGCGAAGCTCAGCGGCTTGTCGGCGCCCGCATCGAGGGTACGCACGACGACGCGACGGTCACCGAAGGCCTGCAGGACCTTCGTGTAGGTGTCGGTCTGCTCCTCCAGCGTCGGGGCCTCCGAACGCTCCAGGAACAGGAACTCCGTGCGGAACAGGCCCGATCCTTCGAGGTCAAACTTCGAGGCCTTCATCGCGTCGTCAACCGTGCCGATGTTGGCCAGGAGCTTGACGGGGTAGCCGTCGTAGGTCGCGCCCTTGCCCGTCGAGCCTGCCAGGGCGAGCGCGCGGCGACGCGAGCGTTCCTTGAGCAGGTCCACCTCCTTATCGGTGGGGGCGACGATGACCTCGCCGACGCCACCGTCGAGGGCCAGCATCGTGCCTTCCTCGACAGCCATGATGCCCTCGGCCTTGACGATCGCCGGGATACCCAGCTGGGCGGCCAGGATCGCCGTGTGCGAAGTAGGGCCGCCAACCTCGGTGATGATGCCGAGGACGGTCTCCGGGTTCAGGGTCGCGGTCTCGGCAGGAGCCAGGTCGCGCGCCACGAGGACGACTGGGCCATCGAACGCCGGCACGCCGGGCTCGGGCAGGCCGCGCAGCTCGCAGATCGCGCGGTCACGCACGTCGTACAGGTCGGTCGCGCGCTCGGCCATGTAGCCGCCCAGACTGCGCAGCATCTGCGCGTAGTCCTCGACGGCATCGTGGACGGCCTGGGTGACACCGAGGCCCTTCTTCAGCTTCTTATCAACGGCCTTAGCCAGGCCGCGGTCACCCGCAAGCTGGGCGGTGGCCTTGAGGATCGCCTTCGTCTCCTCCGGCGCGTTCGCAGCGCGGTCGCTCAGACGAGCAGAAACGGCTGCGAGCGCCTCACGGACACGCGCGCCGTCGGCGGCAGCGTCGACGCTGCCCGGCTCGGTCGTGTCGACGCCGGGGGCGGGCTGGACGATCGCGGCGGGAGCTGCAGCGGTACCGGCGGAGACGCCGATGCCGTGCAGGACGTCGTGCGTCGCCATCAGCTCACTCCTGATCGAGGTCGCGCGAGAGCAGCTCGACGAGCGAGTCGAGCACCGCACCCGCGGAATCATCCTCGGTGGACAGGGTGACGACGTCGCCGTGCTTGGCACCCAGGGTCATGATTTCGAGGAGCGACGCGGCGTCGGCCTCCTCGCCATCGAAAGCGATGGTGACCTCGACGCCGGAGTCGTCAACGGCCTCGGCGAGGACGGATGCGGGACGTGCGTGGAGGCCAACGGAGGAACCAATTGCAACGGTGCGGGAAATCATGGTCGTTCCTTTCAAATGCGGGTATGTCCATCGTGAGACACAGGTGCCCGTACGGCCCATGGTATCGGGCTGAGATACCCACGCAAAACCCGATATCACGGACAGTGACATGGGATACATCACCCTCATAAATGCCGAAAAACCATGCGCCAACAGACTTCTTCTCCGACCGGGACGATGCCACCACGCAACACTCAGCCCCGGCCTCGCCGACGTGACGCGAGACTCCCCTCCAACTCACCAACTACACTAGAGAAGTACCGAGGGAAGGAAAGGAGAGCGCGCATGAGTTCACGCGAACCCACGCTGGCCGATGTCGCCGAGCTGGCCGGAGTGAGCCTGACGACCGTGTCGCGCGTGCTCAACAACCGCGGTTACCTCTCGGAGAAGACAAAGAAGAATGTCGCCGACGCGATCGAGACGCTCGGTTACCGCCCAAACTCGCTGGCCCGCGCCCTGCACGGCAAGCGCACGCAGACGGTTGGCCTCATCGTTCCCGCCGTTTCCCTCCCCTTCTTCGGCGAGCTGGCCGTCGAGGTCGAAAATGCCCTCGCTGACGCCGGCTACCGCATCCTCATTTGTAATTCCATGGGCCGGGCGGACCGCGAGCGCGAGTACCTCTCGCTCCTCGTGGGAAACCGCGTGGACGGCATCATTTCGGGCGCCCACAACGAGGGCCTGGGCGAGTACGACACGATCCGCATGCCCCTGGTGACGATCGACCGCGAGCTGAGCCCGTCGATACCAAACGTGCGCTGCGCGAATGAGGAGGCGGGTGCCATGGCGACGCGCGCGCTCATCGAGGGCGGGTGCCGCCATCCCCTGCTGCTTACCTCCCGTTCGGGTCCGCGCAATCTGCGCGAGGCCGGCTACCGCGCCGAGATCGAGCGCGCGGGGCTGACCCCTCGCGTGGTCACCGTGCCGTTCGATACGCCGACGCCGCAGCGTTTCGCGATGGTGCGCGACGCCCTGGACGAGGCCCGCGCCGAAGCCCCCGTCGACGGGGTTTTCGCGACCGACGATCTGGCGGCGGCCGAGGTCCTCGAGTGGGCGCGCACGCGCAACCTATCGGTCCCCACTGACCTATCCATCATCGGCTTTGACGGCACGGAGACGATGCGCCGCGCCCTCCCCCACTTGGCGACGATCCGCCAGCCCATTGAGGACATCGCCCGGGCTGCTGTGTCGATCCTCCTCGACCAGATCGAGGGCAATGCTCCACGCTCCTCGTCCGACGAGGCCGGGGCTCCCCGCGCTCAGACGGTCGAGTTCTCTGGCATGCTGATCCAGGGGCGCTCGATCAAGGCCTGAGCACGTCACACGCCGCGAGGCTGTCACTATTTACCGCTGCCCCGGGTTATTGGGGCGCCCGATACCACCGGCACGACAGACGGGTGGGCGGCACCAGCACAGCGCTGATGCCGCCCACCCGTTATGTCAGGAGTGACTCCCGGAAGGATCAGGCTTCCTTGGGTGCCACGTCGAGCAGCGCGTCACCGCGCTGGATCTCGCCGCTGGCGACCGGGGTCACCGCGCCGAACTTCTTCTTGTTCGTCACGACGACGGGCGTGATGGTCTCGTATCCGGCCGCGCGGATCACGTCGAGGTCAACCTCGGCGAGCACGTCGCCGCGGCGCACGACGTCACCCTTGGCGACACGGGGCGTGAAGCCCTTGCCGTCCAGCTTGACGGTGTCCATGCCGACGTGGATGAGGACCTGGACGCCGGAGGCGGACTTGAGGCCGTAGGCGTGGCCGGTCGGGAAGGCGACGGTCACAGTGCCATCGAAGGGCGCGACGACGAGGCCGTCGGCGGGCTCGATGCCGATACCGGGGCCGAGCATGCCCTTGGCGAAGGACTCATCCTTGACCCGCTCGAGCGGAACCACGGTACCCGCGAGAGGCGAGGCGACCGAGAGATCAGCCAGCGCCTCAGCGCTGAAGGACGGGGCCGGAGCGGCAGCCGGAGCGGCAGCCGGAGCGGCCGCGGGAGCCGGAGCGGCGGGGGTGGCCACGGCGGCGGCCACGGGAGCAGCAGCCTTGGCGGCGGGCGCACGGCCCTCCATGTCGGCCTTGCCGCGCGTCATGGCGTAGGCGAAGGTGAAGCCGAAGGACAGAACGAAGACGAGGACCTCAAGGGCGAGGTACGCGGGGATCGACTTGGGGATGATCGACACAAAGCCGACGAAGCCTGCGGCGCCGAGGGCCTGACCGCGCACGTTCAGCAGGGCGACGCCCGCGGAGCCGATGGCAGCAGCGGCCATGGCGCAGAAGAAGGGCCAGCGCAGGCGCAGGTTGACACCGAAGATGGCGGGCTCGGTGATACCGAAGACGGCGGAGGCGCCACCGGCACCGGCCAGGCCCTTGAGCTTGGCGTCGCGGGTCCTGAAGAAGACGGCCAGGGCAGCCGCGCCTTGCGCGACGTTCGCCATGGAGGCGACGGGGAAGATGAAGTCGCCGACGCCGCCGTTGACGGGCAGGAGCGGGATTTCGATGGCGGGGAAGGACTGATGCAGACCGGTCACAACGATCGGGCTGTAGACGAGGCCGAAGAGAAGACCACCGAAGACACCGAGAGTCGAGTAGGTCCAGTTAATGCCCCAGGTCAGGTACTCGGCAGCCACGCGGGTGACAGGGCCGATGATCGTGAAGGCCAGGAATCCGGTGACCAGCATCGTGATGAGCGGGGTGAGCAGGAAGTCTGCGGTGCCCTTGAGGACCTTGTGCAGGCTCTTCTCGATGAGGCACATGACGTAGGTGACGGCCAGGGTGGGGATAACCTGCGCCTGGTAGCCGATCTTGGCGACGTCCATGCCGAAGATGTGCCAGTAGCTAACCTGCGCCTCACCGGCGAGCGCCGCGCCCGTATTCCAGGCGTTGAGCAGGTCGGAGGAAACCATGGCCGCGCCGATCGCAGCGCCAAGGTAGACGTTGCCGCCGAAACGCTTAGCGGCGGAGAAGCCGACGAGGACCGGCAGCGAGGCGAAGGCCGCGGAGGAAACCATGTTGATGAGGGCCGCGTAGTCCGCGATGCCCGGGTACATCTGGGTCAGCGACTGCTCGCCGAAGAGGCCCTCAGCGGTCATGACGTTGTTGATGGCCATCATCAGACCGCCGGCGACCAGCGCCGGGAGGATCGGGACGAAGATGTCGGCGATCATCTTGATGAAGCGCGAGAAGAGGTTACCGCCCCTTTCGGCTTCTTCCTTGGCCTCGTCCTTGGAGACCTCACGTACGCCGTGGTTTGCGACCATCTTGGCGTAGACCTGGTCAACATCGCCGGGACCGACGATGATCTGGAACATGCCGCCGGCGGCGAATGTGCCCTTCAGATCTTCGTTGTCATCGAGGGCCTGCTGGTTGATCTTGGATTCGTCCGCGATCACCAGGCGGAGACGGGTTGCGCAGTGTGCTGCTGCGCTGATGTTGGATGCGCCGCCGACTGCTTCGACGACCTCTCCTGCCACCTTGGCGTGATCCATTGCCGACCACATTCCTTTCTCAAAACCCCACGCGCAACGCCATTGTTACGCCGCGCTGGGCGGTGTGTAGCAATCGATTGACATACTACGGGTGACAGAGTCCTCAACGCAAGGTGCGTCGGGCATCGTCTCAGGTCAGAGCATGAGAGACCGCCCACATACGACGAGGCCGTGGCCACTGTGGCAGCCACGGCCTCGCACGCGGGTCGCTTTAGTCGGCGCGCGCGGCGCTCACGTTCGTCACGGAGGCGGCGCCTTCGAGCGTCACTCCCGCTCCCTCTCCATTCAGGAAGCTGCGGGTCGTGAAGACGCGCGATCCATCGCCCAGGTAGATCTCGGTGATCGAGCGGTCGTGGAGGATCTCCACGCGGCGCGCCTCCCCCGCCTCCAGGGTGACGACGCGGCGGCCGCCGTGGGGGTAGCGCGTGCCCGTCAGGTCGACGGTCAGACGCCCCTCCTCAAGGGTGATGGACAGGCCGGCCTCCTCGCCGATGCGCACGGACAGGGCCCCCTCATAGGAGGCATCGAAGGCAAGCCTCCACGAGCGCGACCCAGCGAGCTCCACAACGCGCGCCCCGGCCTCGCCCCCGAGGGTTCCCTCGAGCGTCGCAGGCGCCAGGGGCAGTCCCGGCAGGTACGGGCGGGCGATGACGCGGCCGCCGCGCAGGGTCAGGGCGCGCGGCGCGGTGAAGCAGTGCACCCAGCCGCCCGTCTCGATCGATGGCTGATCGTCCTCGCCCGCGTTGCCCGCCCATCCGAAGAGGAGGGTCGGCGCCCCCGGGTCCGAGGACGCGGAGCGCGCCATGATCTGGGGCGCGTAGAACTCGGTGCCGCGGTCGAGCTCCTCGAAGGAGCCGTCGGCGCCACGCAGCTCGGTGCCCACGAGCTCTCCGACGATGGCAACGCACGGGAAGACATTCTCGAATCCCTCGCGCTCGGGCGAAATGCCCTGCGGGCAGAAAATCAACACGTCACGGGCCTCACCCGAATCCTCGTCGACAAGGCGCACCAGGTTGGGGCACTCCCACATGTAGCCGAACGCATCGAAGGCGCCACCGGCGTCGGGGAAGGTCATCTCACCCTCGCACTCCCACGCGCGCAGGTCCGCGGAGCGGTAGAGCAGGGCCGCACCCGTGAGGTTCTCGCGCTGGACGCCGAGCAGCATCCGGTAGGAGCCGTCCGCGTCACGCCACACCTGCGGGTCACGGAAGTGCGCGGTGTAGCCATCGGGCTGGCGGCCGATGATCGGGGGCACCTGCTTGTCGAAGTGGACCATGTCGGTCGTGGTGACGACGCACTGGGTGGCCTCGCGCTCCCCCGTCTCGGGATCCTTGTAGTTGCCGGTGTACCACAGCTCGACGTGGTCACCGACCTCGATGGCCGTGCCCGAGTAGGCGCCGTTCGCGTCCTGGTGGGTGTCGGGCAGGATCGCGGGAGCGTGGTAGTCCCAGCAGGTCAGGTCACGCGACGTGGCATGGCCCCAGTAGACGAGCTTGCGAGGGTGCTCGGGCGTGTACTGGAAGAAAGCGTGGTAGGTCCCATCGATCTCAATGAGGCCGTTCGGGTCGTTCAGGCGGCCCACCGGGGGCGCGACGTGAAAGAGCGGGTAGTCGGGATCTTGCGGGGCGCGCGACGAGGCCTCGGCAGCGAGGGCGGACGCGAGAAAATCTTCGGCCATGACCTCACGGTAACACCCCGGGATAGACGAGCGCGCGGGCGGGACACATCCGTCCCGCCCGCGCACTGTCAAACGTACGCCACACTCATTACGAGTGGCGTCATACCAAGGAAAACCTCAGATCAGGCGCCCGTCACATCATCGGGGTGAGCGTCCGCGTAGCGGGCAAGCTCCTCCTCGACAATGGACTCATCCAGCTTCACGAACACCGGCGTGGGCTTGGCAATCGGGGTACCAACCGTGATCGGGTGACGCTCCCAGGTCGGCACGTTCGTGTAGTCGCCCGTGATGATCGGGTAGCCGTCACGGCCCTCGAAGTCGGCGGGCAGCACCTGCGGGTCGAGCTCGGCGACCTCCTCGATGTAAGGCATCGGCGCGATCACGCCGGCGCCGCCCATGACGCGGTCGATGTCGTTGGCCGCGTGGGGCAGGAACGGGGAGAGCATGAGGTTGAGGTCCGTGACCGCCTGGGCCAGGGTCCACAGGACCGTCGCAAGACGCTCCTGCTGCTCCGGGGCCTTCAGCTTGAAGGGCTCGGTGTCGGTCACGTACTTGTTGGCCTCGCCAACCAGGCGCATGGCCTCGGACAGCGCCGCCTTCTGGCGGTGGTGGCGAATCAGGTTGCCGACGGTCTCAAAACCGGCCTCGACGGCATCCAGGAGGGCGCGGTCGATGTCCTCGAGCTCACCGGGGGTGGGGATCTCGCCGAACTTCTTGGCGATCATGGATGCGGTGCGGTTGACCAGGTTGCCCCAGCCGGCGACGAGCTCGCCGTTGGTGCGGCGCACGAACTCGGCCCACGTGAAGTCGGAGTCCGAGGTCTCGGGGCCGGCGGCGCTGATGAAGTAGCGCAGGGCGTCGGCCTGGTAGCGCGAGAGGAAATCGCGCACGTAGATGACGATGCCGTGCGAGGAGGAGAACTTCTTGCCCTCCATCGTGAGGAACTCGGAGGAGACGACCTCGGTGGGCAGGTTGAGGACACCCAGGTCGCCGGGAGCGCCACCCTTCGAACCCTGGCCGTTGTAGCCGAGCAGCTCGGCGGGCCAGATCTGGGAG
Organism: Xylanimonas cellulosilytica; assembly: GCA_001072465.1. GTDB lineage: Bacteria > Actinomycetota > Actinomycetes > Actinomycetales > Actinomycetaceae > Pauljensenia. The sequence goes on from JVKM01000024.1 coordinate 113,327, forward strand.
TGGAAAACGATGTTGTCCTTGCCCATGAAGTAGTAGGACAGGGCCTCAGGGTCGTTCCACCACTTGCGCCACGCCTCGGGGTCGCCGGTGCGGCGCGCCCACTCGATGGAGGCGCTCAGGTAGCCGATGACGGCGTCGAACCACACGTACAGGCGCTTGGTGGGCTGGTCCTCCCAGCCGGGGACCGGGATGCCCCAGTCGATGTCGCGCGTCATGGCGCGGGGGCGGATGTCCTCGAGGAAGTTCTGGGAGAACTTGATGACGTTGGGACGCCAGGTGCCGGACTTCTCGCGCTCGTCGAGCCAGGCGGACAGGGCATCAGCCAGGGCGGGCAGGTCGAGGAAGTAGTGGGTGGACTCCACGAAATTGGGGGTTTCGCCGTTGATGCGCGAGTGCGGGTTGATGAGCTCGGTCGGGTCCATCTGGTTGCCGCAATTGTCGCACTGGTCGCCGCGCGCTCCTTCGGCACCGCAGATCGGGCAGGTGCCCTCGATGTAGCGGTCGGGCAGGGTGCGGCCGGTGGACGGGGAGATGGCGGCGCGCGTGACCTGCTCGATCATGTAGCCGTTGTCGCGCACGGTGGCGAACATGTCCTGGACGACGCGGTAGTGGTTGCCGGCGGTCGTGCGGGTGAAGAGGTCGTAGGACAGGCCCAGGGCCACGAGGTCCTCGACGATGAGGCGGTTGTTCTGGTCTGCGAGTTCGCGGGCGCTCACGCCAGCGCCGTCAGCGGCCACCAGGATGGGGGTTCCGTGTTCATCGGTGCCGGACACCATGAGAACGTCGTGGCCGGCCATTCGCATGTACCGGGAGAAAACGTCGGAGGGGACACCGAATCCCGCAACGTGGCCAATATGACGGGGGCCGTTGGCGTAGGGCCATGCGACGGCGGACAGAATACGACTCATAGCCCCTAACAATACTGCGTTGGTGTCATAAACGGGCAACCGGCCGCATATCGAGGAATTGAAACAGTCTTTCAAGCGATGTGACCCGGGTGATACGCTTGGGGAAATTACTGATTTATCAGGGAGGTTTCATGCCCCGCGCACTCATTATCGTCGACGTCCAGCCCACATTCTGCGAAGGTGGGGCTCTCCCCGTGACGGGCGGTAACGCCGTCGCCGAGGCCGTGGCTGCCTACGTGGACGCGCACCGCGACGAGTATCAGCTGATCGTGACCACGCAGGATTGGCACATCGATCCGGGCGCTCACTTCTCCGAGACGCCGGATTTCGTGGACACCTGGCCCCCGCACGGCGTTGCGGGCACGGCCGAGGCCGAGCTGCACCCGGCGCTCGCCCACGTGAACGCGGACGTGACGATTAAGAAGGGCCAGTACGCGGCCGCCTACTCGGGCTTCGAGGGAACCACCGGGGATGGGAAGACGCTGGAGGAGGCGCTGCGCGACGCCGGCATCACGGATGTGGACGTCGTGGGCCTGGCAGAGTCACACTGCGTCGCGTGCACGGCAGTCGACGCCGCTCGCGCGGGCTTCAAGACGCGTGCCCTGCGCGAGCTGACCGCGCCCGTGACCGAGGAGCTGGGCGCGTCGGCCCGTCAGTGGATGACGTCGGAGCACGTAGAGATCGTCTGAGGCTCCCCGGCCTCGTTTTTATCGCGCGGCGAGGGCGGCCTTGTAGAGGTCGTTCTTGCGCGCGCCCGTCGCTGCGGCCACCTCGGCCGCAGCGTCCTTGAGGCGCATGCCTTCAGCCGCGAGCGCGAGGACGGCACCGACGTGGTCTTCGGCGCGTGCGCTTCGCACGTGTCCCGCAACGACGATGGTCACCTCGCCGAGGACGTCGTCGGCACCTTCCGCGAGCTGCCCGAGCGTGCCGCGGCGCACCTCCTCGTAGTCCTTCGTGAGCTCGCGGCACAGCGCGGCGGAGCGGTCGGCGCCGAAGACCTCGGCCATGCGCGTCAGTGTGGCGGTCGCGCGCCGAGGCGATTCGAAGAAGATGAGCGTGTGCGGGTCGGTCGCGAGGTCCTGTAGGTAGCGCGTGGCATCCCCGTCCTTGCGCGGCAGGAACCCCTCGAAGGCGAAGCGGTCCGACGGCAGGCCGGACAGGGCGAGGGCCACGAGCGGCGCGGAGGGACCGGGCAGAACGGACAGAGGAACGCCCGCGTCGATGGCGGCACGAGCCAGCCGGAAACCGGGGTCGGAGACCGTGGGCATACCCGCGTCGGACACGAAGACGACGCGAGCCCCTCCCCTGGCGGCCTCGACGATGCCCGCGGCCTTCTCGGCCTCGTTGTGGTCGTGCAGGGCGACGAGGCGGCCACCCAGCTTGATGCCTAGGCGCGAGGCCAGGGCGAGCGCGCGGCGCGTGTCTTCGGCGGCGACAATGTCCGCTCCTTGAAGCGCGGCGACGACGCGGGGCGAGGCGTCACGCACGTCCCCGATCGGGGTGGCGGCCAGCAGGATGGTCCCCGCCTCCTGACGGTAGGGTTCCTGCGCGCGAGCGTCCTTGGACGTCGAGGCAGCCTCGGGGGCGTTGGTCGTGTCGGTCGCTGCTTCCATGCCCGTATCGTCTCACTGGTTCCCGGCGCGCGCACGGCGCGTCCGCCTCGCGCCCGCCACCCATTGGGGGACGCGCGAGGCGAGGACGCACGCGGCGCACAGGAGCGCGATGGTTCCGCCTGCGCTGAGGCGCGCGGGGACCGCAATGGCGAGGCCGCAGATCCCCAGGAGCGCCCCCAGCAGCGGGCAGCCGATGAGGAAGGCGCGCGAGCTGCGCACGAGGGGCGCGAGGGCAGCGGCGGGCGCGGCAATGAGCGCGATCGACAGGATCGTTCCAACCGCCGGGATCGCCACGGTGACCGAGGCGAGGATGAGTCCGAGGATGACGAGCTCGTGACGCCCGGCGCGCGAGGCGGCGGCGGGGTTGGCGGGGTCGAAGCAGTGGGCGATCAGGTGGCGCCCGCCCAGCATCACGACAAGAAGGGCGACCGCGAAGACGGCACCGGCCCAGGCGACGTCGGCGGGCGAGACCGTCATGACGGAGCCGGTCAGGAAGGAATTCACGGCAAGGGGCAGGGGCTTGAACCAGGTCGCCAGGAAGTAACCGGAAGCAAAACCGGCGGTCAGCACGATGCCGGCTGCGCCTTGGCTGGAGATGCCGGGGATCGTGGCGAGCCGGCGCATGAGGGCGACGAGCGGGATGGTCCCGAGGAACGCTCCAACGTAGAGCGCCGCCGACATTCCGGAGTGCCCAAGGCCGAGGGCGGCGGCGAGGACGACGCCAAGAACCGCGCCCGGGAACGTCCCGTGCGTGACGGATTCGGCGAAGAAGATGCGTCGGTCCAGGTAGGCAAAGGCGCCGACGAGACCGCCCAGGGCCCCGATGATCGTCACGTGGAGCGCGGGGTACAGGAGGAGGCTAGCGATCACGAGGCCTCCCCTCCCCCGGCGTTCACGATCGTTTCACGTGACGTTTCACGCGCGGCACTAATCGTGCACCCGCGCCGGGCGCGGATCTCTCGGATGACACACGCGGCAGCGAAGCAGACGAGGACCCCCATGGCGACGCACGCCTGCGGGGAGAGCGGGCGCGGCGCACGCAGGAGGGAGATGCCAAATCCGGCCCATCCCCCGACGAGCGCGCAGGCGCCGGCCAGGAGCACCATCGAGCGTGGGCCCGACGCGAGGAGGCGACCGAAGGCTCCGGGCACGACAAGATATCCGACGACGAGGAGGACCCCGACGGCCGTCGACGCCGCGACCACGATCGCGCCGAGCGCCGCGTTGAACGCGATGTCAATCCAGGTGACCGGGATGCCGCTGACGTGCGCGGCCTCGCGGTCGAAGGCCACCGCGACCTGCGCGCGCCAGGTGAGGGCAAGCAGTGCGGCCGCAACCACGAGGACGAGGGCGCTCGTGGCCATGCGCGACGGGGTGATATCCAGGAGGCGGCCGAACATGAGGGATTCGAGCTGCCCGGACATGTCCCCGATGCGCAGGGAGATGACGATGCCGAGGGAGAAGAAGGCGGTGAGCAGGACCGCGGTCGTCGCCTCGGAGTGGCGCTGTTTGCGAGAGGCCGCCGTTAGTGCTGCCGCGATGAGGGCAGCACACACGGCGCCGCCCGGGATGATCGCGTCGCGCCCGCCGACCGCCATGCCGACGACGATGCCGGGAAAGACGCCGTGGACCATCGTTTCGGCGCTGAATTCGGCGCGACGCAGGTTGACCAGTGTCGAGGCTGGTCCCACCGCGAGCGCGAGCAGGCCAAGGACAACGAGAGGGCGCAGCAGGTAGGGGGCGATCATGACAGGGCCGCAATCGCCTCGTCGGCGCTCGATCCGTAGGCGCGCGCCAAGACCTCGGGCACGAGGGCCTCGTCGGTGGACCCCAGGGCGACGAGGCGGGAGGCGAGCACGCATGCCTGGGAGCACACGTCGCGCGCAAGCGACAGGTCGTGCGTGGACACGATGACGCCGACGCCGTCGGCTGTCAGGTCCGCGATGAGCCCCGTGATGATGTCGCGGCTGGGAGCGTCCAGGCCGTTGAAGGGCTCGTCCATCATGACCAGCTCGGGGCGCGCGACCAGGGCGCGGGCGACGAGGACACGCTGGCGCTGCCCGCCGCTGAGCGTCCCGAAGCGGTGGGTCGCCCGATCGCTGAGGTTCACCCGCTCGAGGGCATCGCTCACCCGCGCGCGCATGTCGGCGGTGATGCGCCTGCCCCAGCCGGCCTCGGCGATGAGCCCCATGGTGACGACCTCGGCAGCGCTCACGGGGAAGGTGAGGTCCAGGTCGGCGCTTTGCGGCACGAGGCCAATGCGCGTTGCCTCCACCTCGACGGTCCCGGACAGGATCGAGCAGCCACCGACGATACCTCGCATGAGGGTGGTCTTGCCGCCGCCGTTAGGGCCGACAAGGGCGAGGGCCTGGCCCCCGAACACGTCGAGGGTCAGGCCGGTCAGCGCCGGGGTATTCCCATACCCCAGCGCCGCGTCGTGAAAGGAGACGAGTCTGCCCATCACTGATCCTTCAGGCGCTCGGGCAGCTGCGGGACGGTGCCGCCCCACGCCTGCGTCACGGCGCGCACGTTGTGGATGATCGAGCCGACATAGGTGGCTCCCTCGGATCCGTCGGGACCCAGCGAGTCGCCGTACATGGCGTCCTCGCCCACGATGGGGGTCACGCCGGCCGCGCGGGCGATCGCCTCGATGGACTTGGAGTTGTTGGAGTTTTCCGCGAAGAGCGCGACCGCTCCGGATTCCTTGACGGCCGCGACGGCCTTGGCGATATGGTCGGCGGTGGCGTCCTGCTGCTCGTTGAAGTCGGACAGGGCGGCGCCGATGAATCGGATGCCGTAGTCCCTCGAGAAGTAGCCGAAGGCATCGTGGGAGGTAAAGAGCACGCGCTGCCCCTCGGGCACGGTCTCGATAGCCTCGGCGGTCCACTGATCGAGGGCGTCGATGTCCTCCAGGTACGAGGCCGTGGCCGCGTTGATTGACGAGGCGGCGTCGGGTGCCGCGGCCGCGAGGCCCGCGCCGAGGTTAGCGACCTGGACGCGAGCGCCCTTCGGCGAGGTCCACACGTGCGGGTCGAAGCGGAACTCGGGTTCCTCGCCCGCTTCCTCCGGCGGGAACGGCCACGGGGCGACGTCCACGCGTTCGTTTCCGCGATCAATCGTGTAGGCGCCCTCGGGGTCCGGGGTACCCGGGTTGTCGATGTCGGCGGCTGTCAGGACACCCGAGGTGACGACCATGCGTCCCTTGAAGCCGGAGGAGACGACCGCATCGTCGAGGAAGTGCTCGAGGTCCACACCGGAGACCGCCATGACGTCGGCTTTTTCGAGTGCCGAGGTCTGTGCGGGTGTCATCTCGTGCTCGTGCGCGGATGCATTGGGGGCGAGCAGGCAGGTGAGGCTCATGGTGAGAGCGGCGCCGTCGTTCTGCGCGCCGACGTGACTGCTCTTTCCGGCAGCGTCGGTCTTGTCGAGGGAAATGTCGGCAGAATGAGCCGCGATCTGGGTGACGTAGTCGCAGATCTGCGTGGTCGTGGCAACAACCGCGAGGCCGTGGTCCGAGGAGGAGGGCGAGCAGGCGGCCAGCGAGGCGGTCGCCAGGGCCAGCCCAGCGGCGGCTGCTACGCCGCGCGTCGTCGAGGAAAACATTATTACTCCTGTGCAATTTTCGGGTACACGAAATTATAGGCACAAGCGAGAACAATTCTCAAGAGACTCAAGCTGAACATTCTCTCCAAGCGCGAGAGCGAATGTGCGCCGCGCTCCTTTCAGCGCGAGAGGGCCGCTAGACTCGGATGCGATGGATACTGCGAACGCACACAACGACACGATCGATGAGACCGAGGACCTCCTCGAGCAGGAGGCGGCAGGCGACGAGATCGCCAGCGACCTCCCCGAGCGCGAGCCGGCGACCGACGACGAAGCCCCCGAGCAGCCAGCCAAGGCCTCGTCCACTCCCCCAGCCAACGGATGGGTGCAGCGCCTGTCGACGCCCGCAGCGGGGTGGGTAGCGACAGCGATTGCGACGCTCGTCGCCGCTCTCATTCGACTACCCGGACTGGGCAACGTCCGCACGCTCATCTTCGACGAGACCTACTACGTGAAGGACGCCTGGTCACTCCTCGCCCTCGGATACGAGGGAACGTGGGCGAAGGATGTCGACACCGCGTTCGCCAATGGAGACACATCCGGCTTGTCCGCGGTGGGCGGCTATCCCGTTCATCCGCCGACGGGCAAGTGGCTGATTGCGATGGGTATGAAGTTCTTCGGCCAGTCGGATCCGGTGGGGTGGCGCATCGCGGCGGCGATCTGCGGCGTCATCACCGTATTTCTTCTGTGCCGCCTCGCGCAGAACCTCTTCCGATCCCCGGCCATCACCCTTCTCGCTGGCCTATTCCTAGCGACGGACGGCATGGCGATTGTCATGAGCCGTACGTCCATCCTCGACGGATTCCTCGCGATGTTTGCGCTGGCCGCATTCCTGTGCGTCGTGAAGGATCAGCACATGGCACAGCCCGCACTGTCGACCAAGCTGGCGACTTGGGATGGACTGGGCGAGCCGAGGCAGGGGTGGCGCTCCGCCTGGGCACACCTCACCCTGCGCGATCGCCGCCCCTTCGCGATCGGCCCCAATGCAGGAAACCGCCCGTGGCTCTTCGCGGCCGGCATCTGCGCCGGGCTCGCCTGCTCCGTCAAGTGGTCCGGCATTTACGTGCTCGCTTTCCTCGGGCTGTTCGTCGCACTGCGCGAGGTGACATGCCGCTGGCGAGCGGGACATCCGACGCCAATCCGCGGAGCACTCCTTGCAGACGTGTGGTGGGCATTCGTCCTCATGGTTCCGACCGCGATTCTCACGTACGTGGCTTCCTGGTTCGGCTGGTTCACACACTCCTCAGCTCACGGCCACGGCCGTTCCGGAATCGCTGGATTCGCCGGACAGCTGGCCGACCTGTGGCTCTACCACAAGGAGATGTGGGCGTTCCACAACGGACTGAACACGCCCCACAAGTACCAGTCCAGCCCATTCACGTGGCTCGCTCAGGTGCGCGCAACCTCCTTTTACTGGAACAACGGCGAGGCCGTCATGGGCTGCCGATCAGGCAAGTGCGCGAGCGACGTCGTCGCACTCGGCAATCCCCTCCTCTGGTGGGTGGGCATCGGAGCGCTATTACTCGTTCTTGTGGCCACGTTCTACTACCGCAATTGGCGTGTGGGCGTCATTGCCCTCGGCTACATCGCCCTGTACGTTCCATGGCTCGCTTATGCGCACCGCACAATCTTCATTTTCTACACCGTCGCATTTGCGCCTTTCGTCGCCCTGGCGGTCGCATGGATGATTGGACTCCTCGCGGGATGGGCGACTATTGACGGCTCGGCCGAACCCGCGCCAGCCACTCGCCGGACTCAGATCACCGGGTGGGCGTTTGCCGCGCTCGTGACGATCGCAATCCTCGGCTGCGCCATCTACTTCATGCCACTGTGGCGCGGGGACGTCATCGACTACGACTTCTGGCGCGCCCACATGTGGCTGCAGAGCTGGATCTGACGATCCGCGAAGCCCCCAACAGGTAAGGGTGTGGCCCGGCAGTGTTCTGCCGGGCCACACCCTTACTCTGAACGGCCCCTTCGAAGAGCCCCCAAGCGCTCAACCATGGTCGCAACACGACTCACGCCACACACGCTCGCGCGCCGGCGCCACAATCACTCGAAAACCGCTCAGAATGGATTCTCACGCCAGCGACGCGAGGAGTTCACGGATCTGGACGCCGAGCTCCTCGGAGGGCGCGAAAGTGCCGTCCTGGAAGTCGGAACCCAGGTTGATGCCAACCTGCTGCTCACGCACGTCGGCGCCGAAGGTCGACAGGATCTCGCGCAGGTGCTCGAGCGGCTTGACCGCGCCGTACCAGGAGTAGCCGACCAGACCAACGGCCTTCTCCTTCAGCGTGGCCGGAGGCAGGTAGTCGATCGCGTTCTTCAGCGCGCCAGGCACGGAGTGGTTGTACTCAGGCGTCACGAACAGCACGGCGTCGTTAGCCTCGATGTTCGCACGAAGACGAACAGCCTCGGGAAGCTCGGGAGCCTGCATCGACGGCGGCATCTCCTCCGCGAAGAGAGGAAGGTTGTAGTCACGCAGGTCAAAGAACACGGTCTGCACGCCCTCGACCTGACGAGCCTGTTCCTCGATCCAGCGAACAACCTGCTCGCCGGCGCGACCGGGACGAACGGAGCCAAGAATAACGGCAACGGAAGCCATGACGTTTCCTTTCGAAAGCTTATTGAAACATCAACTACTATAGATCGCGGAAAAGGTAGGCACAAGGACAATCACTATCGTTTAGGACACAAGTCCCATGGTGGCGCAGCGTAGTGATCCCTCTGGTGAGAGCGCAAAAGCCACGGGCAACGCACTTTGCAGACAATACGCGAAGGGCCTCATCCGTTTGGATGAGGCCCTTCGACTTGAAGTGTGTTGTGGCGGTGTCCTACTCTCCCACAACCTGGCGGTTGCAGTACCATTGGCGCTGCCGGGCTTAGCTTCCAGGTTCGGAATGGAGGCTGGGCGTTTCCCCGGTGCTATGACCACCACAAGTTTTGGTGTTCAACACGCTCCCCACGCACCGTTGTTTGTTTTGGTGGGGGTGTGGGTTGATCGTGGTTTGTATAGTGGTTGCGGCACGAAGTCTTTGTTCGTGTTTTTTGTTTACCCGGTTTGTTGGGTTGTTGTTTAGTGTTGGCCCATTAGTACCAGTCGGCTCACGAGCACATTGCTGTGCTTCCACCTCTGGCCTATCAACCCGCTAGTCTGGCGGGGGCCTCTCACCCCACGGGGGGGGCGTGGAAATCTCATCTTGAAGCAGGCTTCCCGCTTAGATGCTTTCAGCGGTTATCCCTTCCGAACGTAGCCAACCAGCCATGCACCTGGCGGTACAACTGGCACACCAGAGGTTCGTCCATCCCGGTCCTCTCGTACTAGGGACGGCCCTTCTCAAATTTCCTGCGCGCACAGAGGATAGGGACCGAACTGTCTCACGACGTTCTGAACCCAGCTCGCGTACCGCTTTAATGGGCGAACAGCCCAACCCTTGGGACCAACTCCAGCCCCAGGATGCGACGAGCCGACATCGAGGTGCCAAACCATGCCGTCGATATGGACTCTTGGGCAAGATCAGCCTGTTATCCCCGGGGTACCTTTTATCCGTTGAGCGACCACGCACCCACGTGCCATGGCCGGATCACTAGTTCCTGCTTTCGCACCTGCTCGACCCGTCGGTCTCACAGTCAAGCTCCCTTGTACACTTGCACTCGCCACCTGATTACCAACCAGGCTGAGGGAACCTTTGAGCGCCTCCGTTACATTTTAGGAGGCAACCGCCCCAGTTAAACTACCCACCAGGCACTGTCCCCAACCCGGATTACGGGCCAAGGTTGAGGTGACCGCTTGAACCAGAATGGTATTTCAACGACGACTCCACCACCGCTGGCGCGGCAGCTTCACAGTCTCCCACCTATCCTACACAAGTCCAAGCGAACACCAATACCAAGCTATAGTAAAGGTCCCGGGGTCTTTCCGTCCTTCTGCGCGAAACGAGCATCTTTACTCGTACTGCAATTTCACCGAGTTCGCGGTTGAGACAGCGGAGAAGTCGTTACGCCATTCGTGCAGGTCGGAACTTACCCGACAAGGAATTTCGCTACCTTAGGATGGTTATAGTTACCACCGCCGTTTACTGGGGCTTAAATTCACCGCTTCACACCCACAAGGAGTGTTGACGGTTCCTCTTAACCTTCCAGCACCGGGCAGGCGTCAGTGCGTATACATCGCCTTACGGCTTCGCACGCACCTGTGTTTTTGATAAACAGTCGCTTCTCCCTATTCTCTGCGACCCCACAACCCCACCCGCACGCAAGGCGCGGGGAAGTGACGGGGTCCTCCTTATCCCGAAGTTACGGAGGAATTTTGCCGAGTTCCTTAACCACGATTCACTCGAACGCCTCGGTATACTCTACCTGACCACCTGAGTCGGTTTAGGGTACGGGCGCGTCATGCCCTCACGTCGAGGCTTTTCTCGGCAGCTTAGGATCACCACAAGTCCACACACGCGTGTGTCCCTCATCAGTTCTCACCCTCGTGTCCTCCGGATTTGCCTGGAAGACGGGCCACAACCTTAAATACGCACAACCATCGGCGCACTGCAGCTACCTGTCTGCGTCACCCCTGTTAACACGCTTGCCTACAATCACCGGGGCCCCAAGACCCACACACACCACGCGACCCGAAGGTCATGCGGTGGCGTGAGCAAATTGGTTAGCACAATGACTTCAGCATGGGCGGTCATAACGCGGTACCAGAATATCAACTGGTTGTCCATCGACTACGCCTGTCGGCCTCGCCTTAGGACCCGACTAACCCAGGGCGGATAAACCTAGCCCTGGAACCCTTAGTCAATCGGCGCTGCGGATTCTCACCGCAGATTCGTTACTCATGCCTGCATTCTCACTCCCACACAATCCACCAGAAGTTCCCTCCAGGCTTCACCTCGTGCAGGACGCTCCCCTACCCAACAACACACCGACATCCAGTTCCTGGCGCCAGCTATGCGTGTTGTTGCCACAGCTTCGGCGGTACGCTTGAGCCCCGCTACATTGTCGGCGCAGAACCACTTGACCAGTGAGCTATTACGCACTCTTTCAAGGATGGCTGCTTCTAAGCCAACCTCCTGGTTGTCACCGCGACTCCACATCCTTTCCCACTTAGCGTACGCTTAGGGGCCTTAGCTGATGATCTGGGCTGTTTCCCTCTCGACTACGAAGCTTATCCCCCGCAGTCTCACTGCCGCGCTACACCTAATGGCATTCGGAGTTTGGCTGACGTCAGTAACCCATAGGGCCCATCGGCCATCCAGTAGCTCTACCTCCACCAGGGACCACGCGACGCTGCACCTAAATGCATTTCGGGGAGAACCAGCTATCACGGAGTTTGATTGGCCTTTCACCCCTACCCACAGTTCATCCCCCAGGTTTTCAACCCTGGTGGGTTCGGTCCTCCACACAGTCTTACCTCTGCTTCAACCTGACCATGGGTAGATCACCCCGCTTCGGGTCTAGAACACGCGACAGGCGCCATATTTCAGACTCGCTTTCGCTACGCATACCCCACACGGGTTAAGCACGCCACGTATCACTAACTCGCAGGCTCATTCTTCAAAAGGCACGCCATCACCCCTCAAGGCTCTGACGGCTTACAGGCACACGGTTTCAGGTACTATTTCACTCCCCTCCCGGGGTACTTTTCACCATTCCCTCACGGTACTATGCACTATCGGTCATCAAGTAGTATTTAGGCTTACCAAGTGGTCTTGGCAGATTCACACGAGATTTCACGAGTCCCGCGCTACTCGGGTACCACACCCACACCACACGCCACCGGTCCGTTTACACGACTATCACGCTCTACGGTCAGACTTCCCAGACTGTTCAACTCCCAACAACAAGTGATGCGATCCCCCGGCAGAAGGATCCAGCATGGCCCCACAACACCAAACACGCAACGGCCGCCGCCTCTCACACGCATCTGGTTTAGCCTCCTCCGCTTTCGCTCGCCACTACTCACGGAATATCTTTTCCTGCGGGTACTGAGATGTTTCACTTCCCCGCGTTCCCCCCACCACCCTATACACGTTCAGATGATGGTAACCCAGCACAACCCAGGTTAGGTTCCCCCATTCGGACACCCTCGGATAATAACGCTCGCTCGCCAGCTCCCCGAGGCATATCGCAGGCCGCAACGTCCTTCATCAGCTCTTGATGCCAAGGCATCCACCGAATGCCCAATAAAACTAAACAAAACACAAAAAACAGTACAGAACAAATATGCTCGCAACCACTATACAAATCACAAACAACCCACCACACACACCCACACCAACAACACAAAGCCGCCAGCTGGCTGCGCAGGCAACCACCACACAACGTGGCGGACGCTCACACGGTGTTGAACGTGAACCCGACAGTGTGCTCGCTCGTATAACTTTTTATGCCCAACCCAAAACACGCACCCACACCCACCACCCACATCAGGTGGCGTACATGCGCAGGCACAAGAAAACAACCAGGCACAACCCAACAGGCCATGCCGAACTGTTCCCCACAAACTGGGCTCCCTAGAAAGGAGGTGATCCAGCCGCACCTTCCGGTACGGCTACCTTGTTACGACTTCGTCCCAATCGCCAATCCCACCTTCGACCACTCCCCCCGCAAAACGGTTAGGCCATGGGCTTCGGGTGTTACCAACTTTCGTGACGTGACGGGCGGTGTGTACAAGGCCCGAGAACGTATTCACCGCAGCGTTGCTGATCTGCGATTACTAGCGACTCCACCTTCATGGGGTCGAGTTGCAGACCCCAATCCGAACTGAGACTGGCTTTAAGGGATTCGCTCCACCTCACAGTATCGCAACCCTCTGTACCAACCATTGTAGCATGCGTGAAGCCCAAGACATAAGGGGCATGATGATTTGACGTCATCCCCACCTTCCTCCGAGTTAACCCCGGCAGTCCCCCACGAGTCCCCACCATCACGTGCTGGCAACATAGGGCAAGGGTTGCGCTCGTTGCGGGACTTAACCCAACATCTCACGACACGAGCTGACGACAACCATGCACCACCTGCACACGACCAACTAAATGCCACCACATCTCTGCAGTGTCGCCGTGCATGTCAAGCCTTGGTAAGGTTCTTCGCGTTGCATCGAATTAATCCGCATGCTCCGCCGCTTGTGCGGGCCCCCGTCAATTCCTTTGAGTTTTAGCCTTGCGGCCGTACTCCCCAGGCGGGGCACTTAAAGCGTTAGCTACGGCGCAGAAACCACGGGTGGCCCCCACACCTAGTGCCCAACGTTTACAGCGTGGACTACCAGGGTATCTAATCCTGTTCGCTCCCCACGCTTTCGCTCCTCAGCGTCAGTAACGGCCCAGAGACCCGCCTTCGCCACCGGTGTTCTTCCTGATATCTGCGCATTCCACCGCTACACCAGGAGTTCCAGTCTCCCCTACCGCACTCAAGTCAGCCCGTACCCACCGCACGCCCCCAGTTAAGCCAGAGGATTTCACGGCAGACGCGACCAACCGCCTACAAGCCCTTTACGCCCAATAATTCCGGACAACGCTCGCGCCCTACGTATTACCGCGGCTGCTGGCACGTAGTTAGCCGGCGCTTCTTTACCCACTACCCTCACCACAACCACTGTTGCGGCTTGACCATGAGCGAAAGAGGTTTACAACCCGAAGGCCGTCATCCCTCACGCGGCGTCGCTGCATCAGGCTTTCGCCCATTGTGCAATATTCCCCACTGCTGCCTCCCGTAGGAGTCTGGGCCGTATCTCAGTCCCAATGTGACCGGTCACCCTCTCAGGCCGGCTACCCGTCAAAGCCTTGGTAGGCCATCACCCCACCAACAAGCTGATAGGCCGCGAGCCCATCCCCCACCAGAAAAAACCTTTCCACCAACCCCCATGCGAAGGCCAGTGAATATCCAGTATTAGCACCCGTTTCCGGGCGTTATCCCAAAGAAGGGGGCAGGTTACTCACGTGTTACTCACCCGTTCGCCACTCATCCACCCAGCAAGCTGGGCTTCAGCGTTCGACTTGCATGTGTTAAGCACGCCGCCAGCGTTCGTCCTGAGCCAGGATCAAACTCTCCGAACAAAAACAAAAACGTTAAAGCCCAGAAAAACCAACCAACCAAACAAGGCCAGCCAGCAATCCCAACCAAAAACACTCAAAAACAAAAAACAGGCATAAAAAACAAACAAACACACTATCGAGTTCACAAACAACACCCACAC
>JVKM01000025.1 GCA_001072465.1 Xylanimonas cellulosilytica
TGGCCTGGTCTGGTTTTGTGGACCGGGTGTTTTGAGGGTTGTTGGTTGTTATTGGTGGTGTTGTGCCCATTGGCGCGCGTATTGGTTGGGTGAGAGCCAGTCCAGCGCGCTGTGGGGGTGCTCTTCATTGTAGCGCTGGGACCAAGCACCGATCAGGGCGCGCGCATGGTCAAGCCCTTCGAACATGTTGTCCTCCAGGAGTTCATCACGCATCCGGTTGTGCAAGGACTCCACGAACCCGTTATGCCAGGGTTGGCCCGGCGGGATGAACGCTTGGAGCGTGTTGTGCTCGTTGGCCCAGCGCCCCAAGGCGGCGGCGATGAATTCGGGCCCGTTATCGGCGCGCAGCACCTGGGGTGCCCCATGGGTTAGGGCAGCCAGGTCAAGCATTTCGATCACGTCGGCGGCTCCCATGCGCCGCTCGACGCGGAAAGCCAGGTGCTGGCGCGTGAACTCATCGATGAGGTTACAGACCTTGAACACGCGCCCCCTCCAATCCGAATCGAACTGGAAATCAATGGCCCACACCTGCCCCGGCGTACTAGCCTTGACCAGGCGCTGGAGGCGCGGCGCAGTGCGGGGCTTGGGGGCTTTGCGCGGGCGCACGCGCAGTCCTTCGGTGCGCCACAAGCGCCGGAACGTATCACGCCCCACGACAACGCCCTCACTCTTGGCCCGCGCCCAGGCGCGTTTATAGCCCCAGCGTCGATGCGTGGCGGCAAAATCGTTCATCCACTGGCGCACAGGCCCATGATCACGCAGCGTTTTCGCCCCGCCCGCCGCGCGGGCCCGGCAATACGCTGACCGGGACAGCCCGGCAACGCGGCATGCAAGGCGCTGAGAAAACCCCTGGCCAACCAGGTAGCTCACAGCCTCGTGCCTGCGCGCCGGGCTTAGAAGTTTCCCTCCGCCAGCTCTCGCAACGCTGCCTTTTCTAGCTCTGCTTGGCCCAGCAACTGTTTGAGGCGCGCGTTTTGCTCACGCAACTCACGCAGTTCCTTGGCCTCACTACGATTCATTGACCCATAACGCTGACGCCACCGGCACAACGTCGCCTCACTGATACCCAGCACGCGGCAGGCCTGGGCCGTACTCATGCCCTCACCTCGCAACGCCTCGGCCTTCTCCAGCTTCACGACAATCTGCTCAGGCGTGTGCTTCGAGAACTTCCTCATGGTCATCCATTCTGCCCGGCCACAAGCAGCCGGGACTACTCAGAACAACCCTCTCAAAACAAACGGTCCGAAAAACCCAGACCCCTCCACCAGCTGTGGCGATAAACCTCAAGCGTCAGAGACGAGGTCCCCTTCTTGTCAGCGCACGCTTTATTTCTGGGATCCTCACGAGCCTCTGACCTGCACGCCCGTCAGAATCCACGTGCGCGGGTAGTAGGACACCGTCATCGTTTGAGTGCGCTCGCGGTGCTCGCAGGCGTTGTACAGCTCCGTCGCCACGTCCCCACGCGTCCTGATGTCGTCGATGTTCTCTGAGATGAACGTCGTCGTATGCGTGAGCCCGCCTTCGAAGTTGATCGAGAAGTTGTCCCTGTAGACCGATGAGTAAGAGAACATGGATCGAGGGGCGTTGTACTGGAAATACATGCATGACGTGACGGTCCTGGGCTGAGGACCGTCCGCGAGATCCATGGCGGCGGGCAGACCGAAGTAGAGCGACACGCCCGCGATGAGGAGACCCACCATGCCATAGTAGAGGGGGCCGCTCATGTCGCGCGGCTGCTGAGGGGTGCTGCTTGATGGATACGCTGGCTGTGCTTGGCGTCGAAGAATGGAACCAAAAGGAAAACAGGACAGCGCCAAGACAAGCCCCGCCGTGCTCTCGGCGAGCCTCAACATGAGGAGTGGCGTCCCGTACTCGAAGAGGTCGCGGAGAACATAGACTGCGCAGCCGAGGAGGATGGTGGCCAGCATGACGATGATGAACTTGAGGCTTTGCCTGCGCTGCTGGCGATTGGCCACGGTTGTGGGGGAGACCTGCTGATAGGACACGGCGGCGGGATCGGTGCCGTAGCCGGGAACGCCGTACTGCGTCGTCCCGTAGTTGGGAGCGCCGTACTGCGTCGTGCCGTCGCTGGAGGGCGGGAGAGGATACTGGTTGCTCATGGTCTTCCTGACGTAATCGGCTGCTGACGAGGTCGGCGCATTTGGGCGCATCCGCTGAGCTGGGTGCGTGCGAGCGCGGGGACACCTGACTGATAGGTATTGATGAGTCGGCAGAGGCATTCGTTCATGGACAGGTACTCGCTAGACGATGCGCGCGTCAGCGATGATCTGCGTGCGCGGATACAGGTCGAGGACCAGTTTCTTCGATGAGGGGTGGTGTGACAAGCATCCGTTGTAGAGGGTGCCGCGGATGCCCGATGCCGACTGCAAGTCTTCCCGTTTTTCTGTTTTGATGACGAGGACAAGCTTGCTCTTGTCGTCGAGTGTCATGGTGAATTCGTTCTGATAGCTGCTCGGGATGGTGTTTGTTGGTGAGCTCTTCACCGGACTTTGGTAGAAGTAACACGAGGTGACTGTCCTGGTCTGGGGTCCTTCGTTGAGGTCGCGTGCTGCGGGTACTGCGTTGCTGATTGCGATGACTGCGGCGGTAAGTCCGATGAAGCAGATGAGGGCATACCCGGACGCCCGAGTTTCGGCCGACTCATTCTCGCCTTCTGTGAACAACATACGCGTGTAGCGCACCGCGGCGGGGACAAAGGGAACGCACAAACCCGCGGCTGCGAGCCCGAACACGCATGCGGCGAACTGCCATTGAAGTTTGCCCGTGCCGAAATCGTTGGCTTGGGCCATTGTGATGCTCGTGAAAAACAGTGCGGCGATCACGACTGCGAGACCCGCGAACACGTCGGTGCTAATCGGGAGAGTGAAGGCCTTCGTGGACTTATCCTCGCGTGTGGGACTGTCCTGTGGGTCTGAGCCTGCCGACGTCGCGTGAGGCCGTGCAGTGGTGGGCGACGATGAACGATCCCGCTGCGCAGCGGTTGAAGGGGAGGCGGCGCGGGGTGCAGGCGCCGTCGGCTCGCTGTCCGCATGGGCCTCGGGAATGCGCGGGGGCACGTCCGCGTCGGGTTTTTCATCCCCGGTGCGAGGGGTGGAAACTCCGTATGGGAACGCAGGGTCCGACCCCTCTGCGGAGGACTCAACGGGCACCGGCGCGTTGCGTGGTACCCGGTGCGCAGCCTCCACGTTCTCCTCGGGCGGCGCGGGTTCCGACCCGGTCGGCGGCGCGTATGGATTGTTACTGCTCATGCCGGGATACTACACGTCCGCCGGGGTCGCTCCCGTCCACTCGTACCAGCCCTGGTGCTGGACGATCCACGCCATGAGGGCGTAGCCGGCCTGGCCGGGCAACGTCTGGCCGTCCCCGCCGCGAGCGAGGGAGGCGGCCATGTCCTCGAACCACTGGTCGTGCGCGACCAGAGGCGTATAGCAGTCAACGAAGGGGATGCCGCGGCGCGCGCACACCTCGGAGCACGAGGAGGACAGCGCCTTGAGAGACCCGGAGTCCACGCCAGCGAGCGGCGGGGGACCCACGACGAAGCTGGGGATGCCCAGAGCGGTCGCCCGGTCGGTGATGTTGGCCAGGTTCAGGCGCGAGCGAGCCGTCGAAATGCCGGCCGCGACGTCGCCAGGGCCCACACCGATGACGAGGCCGTGGGGCTCGCCCTCGGCCAAGCGCGGCAGGACCTCGGCCTCCCAGCGCGCAGCCATCTGCTTCGTCGTCTCTGAGGGCACGGCGAGGGGCAGGAACGTGGCGGGCAGATCAAAGGTGGAGTGCGCGTTCACGCGACCGACCCAGCCCAGGCCTCGGGGGTCGCCGACGCCCGCGACGAGCTCGTCTCCGATGAAGCAGATCCGCATGGTGTTCCTTTCCGGTGCCTCCCGCGCCCCCGGTGGGAGCGCCGGCCCTCGTTAGCCTTCGAAGGCCTGCGCAATAAGCGTAGCTGCTTGCTCCTTGTGAAGCGAGGCACGTCCCGCTGCGGTCGTGGCCGACTCGGGGCGAGAGCCCACGCGAACCGGGCGTCCCAGCGACGGGAAGAGGTTGAGCGCCAGGTGCGGCCACGCGCCCTGGTTACGAGGCTCGTCCTGCACCCAGGTCACCGACGCATTCGGGTACTGGGCCAGGGCCTCGGCAACCTCGGCCTCGGGCAGCGGGTAGAGCTGCTCCAAGCGGATGATCGCCGTCGACGTGTCGCCGCGGTGCTCGCGCTCCTTGACGAGGTCGTAGTACAGGCGGCCCGAGCACAGCAGGACGCGCGTCACCGATGACGGATCGGTGATCGAGGAGTCGCCGATGACGGGCTGGAAGGCGCCCGAGGTGAACTCGTCGAGGTTCGAGGAAGCGGCCGACAGACGCAGCAGCTGCTTGGGCGTGAACGCGATGAGCGGCTTGCGCGGGCGCTTGTAGGCCTGCGTGCGCAGCATGTGGAAGTAGTTCGCCGGCGTGGAGGGCTGGACGATCCACATGTTGTCCTGGGCAGCCAGCTGCAGGTAGCGCTCGATGCGCGCGCTCGAGTGGTCAGGTCCCTGACCCTCGTAGCCGTGGGGGAGGAGCATGACGAGCGAGGAACGCTGTCCCCACTTCTGCTCGGCCGAGCACACGAACTCGTCGATGACGGTCTGCGCGCCGTTCGCGAAGTCGCCGAACTGGGCCTCCCAGATCGTCAGGGTCTCGGGGCTTTCCAGCGAGTAGCCGTAGTCGAAGGCCAGCACGCCGTACTCGCTCAGCGGGGAGTTCCACACGTCGAAACGCGCCTGGTTCTCGGTGAGGAAACGCAGCGGCGTGAACTCTCGGCCGTCGTTCGCGTCGTGCAGGATCGCGTGACGCTGGACGAAGGTCGCGCGGCCTACGTCCTCGCCGGACAGGCGCACGCCGGTGCCCTCCATGAGGAGCGTGCCGAAGGCCAGGAGCTCCGCGAAGCCCCAGTCGATGGGCTTGTTGCCCAGCGCCATCTCGAGGCGGCGCTCGCACAGCTGGCGCAGCTTCGGGTGGGGCTCGAAGCCCTCGGGGAAGCGCGTGTGCGCGCGGCCGATGCGGCGCAGCTGCTTGGCGGGGGCGGCCGACGTCCAGCCGATCATCATGCCGATACCGGGCATCTGGGACTCCGGCATGGTCCATTCCTCGTCGGGGGATTCCCCGGCCCCGCCCACGCCGACGGTGAGCGCCGGGTCGTGCGTGCGGCTGCCCGGGTTGATCTCGGACACCGAGGAGGCACCGCCGGCGCGGGTCTCCTCGAGGATGCGCCCGAGTTCCGCCTCGTACTGGGCGATCGATTGGCGGGCCTCGTCCTCGGTGAGCTGGCCGCGGCCCACGAGGCCGCGGATGTACACGGCGCGCGTGGAGGGGATGCGGTCGATGAGGGAGTACATGACGGGCTGGGTCATCGACGGGTCGTCGCCCTCGTTGTGGCCGCGGCGGCGGTAGCACACCATGTCGATGATGACGTCCTTGTGGAAGGCGTTGCGGTACTCGAAGGCCAGGTGCGCGCAGCGGATGACGGCCTCGGGGTCGTCCGCGTTGACGTGCAGGATCGGGACTTGCAGGCCCTTGGCCAGGTCGGTCGCGTAACCGGTGGAGCGGCCCTGCGTCGGGCCCGTCGTGAAGCCGATCTGGTTGTTGACGATGATGTGGATCGTGCCGCCGGTCTTGTAACCTTCCAGCTGGGAGAGGTTAAAGGTCTCCTGGACGACGCCCTGGCCGATGAAAGCCGCGTCGCCGTGGATGAGGATCGGGATGATCGGCAGGTCCGGGTCACCCAGGTGCTCCTGCTTGGCACGAACGATGCCCTCCAGGACTCCGTCGGCGGCCTCCAGGTGCGAGGGGTTGGCGGCCATGTAGACCTTCGTGGCCAGGCCGTCGTCGAGGGAGTACACGCCCCACGTGCCCAGGTGGTACTTAACGTCGCCCGAACCCTGGACGGAGTTGGGCATGTAGTTGCCTTCGAACTCGTCGAAGATCTGCGCGTAGGACTTGCCCGCGATGTTGGCCAGCACGTTGAGTCGTCCGCGGTGCGCCATGCCGATGGCGACCTCGTGGATGCCGGTGCGCGCCGAGTCTGCCAGGATGTGGTCGAGCAGCGGGATCAGGGACTCGCCGCCTTCGAGGGAGAAGCGCTTCTGGCCCATGAACTTCGTCTGGAGGAACTCCTCGAAGGCCTCGGCGCGGATGAGGGTGCCCAGGATGTGGCGCTGCGCGTCGGGGGAGGGGGCCTCGTACGGGCGCTCGATGCGCTTCTGGACCCACGCGCGCTGCTCGGGATCCTGGATGTGCATGTATTCGATGCCGACCGTGCGCGTGTAGGTGTCGTGCAGGCGCGTGAGGATGTCGCGCAGCAGCATCTGGTCCGAGTCGCCGAATCCGCCCGTGGGGAAGGGGCGATCCAGGTCCCACACGCTCAGGCCGTAGGACGACAGGTCGAGGTCGGGGTGGCGACGCACGCGGTAGGCCAGCGGGTCGGTGTCGGCGGCGAGATGGCCGCGCGAACGGTAGGCGTGGATGAGTTCCGCGATGCGCGCGGGCTTGCCCTTTTCGTGGTTCGGATCGTAGTCGTAGTCCGCTTCCCACGCGTAGGGGCGCGCGGGCACATGCATCGAGGTGAAGACGCGCTCGTAGAAGCCATCCCGGCCCGAGAGCTTGGCGTCCACGAGGGCCAGGAGGCGACCCGACGCCGCGCCCTGGATGATGCGGTGGTCGTAGGTGGAGGAGAAGAACATCGTCTTGCCGATGCCGAGTGCGGCCAGGCGCTTGGGGGAGACGCCGCGGAATTCCGCCGGGTAGTCGGTGGCGCCGACGCCGATGATGAGGCCCTGGCCGACCATGAGGCGGGGCACGGAGGTGGTGGTACCGAGCGTGCCCGGGTTCGTCAGGGTGACGGATGCACCCTGGAAGTCGGCGGTCGTCAGCGTCGCCGTGCGGGCGCGCGCAACGAGGTCCTGGTAGGCGTCGACGAACTCGGCGAAGGTCAGCGTGTCGGCGTCATGGATGACGGGGACCTTCAGGGAGTGGTTGCCCTGCGCGTCGGCCACGTCGATGGCCAGGCCGAAGCCGATGTGCGCGAGCTGCTCGACGGCGGGCTTGCCGCCCTCGATCGTGTAGCGCACGTTGAGGTCGGGCATCTCACACAGCGCCTCCACCAGGGCGTAGCCGATGAGGTGCGTGAAGGAGACCTTGCCGCCGACGGTGCGCGCCAGGTGCGCGTTGATGAGGGCTCGGTTTTCGATGAGGAGCTTGGCCGGGATCTGGCGCTGGGAGGTGGCCGTGGGGATGGAGAGCGAGGCCTCCATGTGCTTGGCGGTCGCGCGCGCCGCGGACTTCAGGATGTGGAGCTCGTCGTGCGAGGGGGCGCCCTGGAAGAGCGTGAAGGCTGCGCGCCCGTGCTGCTGGCGCGTGTAGGGGCTCGTGGCCTCGGCGACGGCGGCGGGCGGGGCGGGCGGCAGGTCGGAACGCGTCACGGAGACGACGTGTGCGTGCTCGGTGGCGGCTGCCTCGGGTGCATCGTCTTCGATGTCGAGGGTCGGCGGGGTCACCGAGACGGGGGCAACGGGGTCAACGGGGACTGCGGCATTGACCGACGAGGCCGGGGCCGGCTCCGGGGTTGAGGGAGCACCCTCGGGGATGTCGGGACGCTTGGCTCGCAGCTGTGGGGGAGCGGACTCGGTGGAGAAATAGGCACGCCAGGAGGGATCCAGGAGCTGTGGATCGCGCTCGTAGAGGTCTCGCATCTTCGCGATGTACCACTGCGGATCGGGCTGGGAAGCGGTGGGAGTGGGCACGTATTCCTCCGTAAGTGTTGCGCCGCGCGCATGGGCAAAATCCTGCGCGGCCATACCTTGACAATCGTACCGCCGCGTGACGGTCTTCACGAAACCTGGTACACCTTTGGCGTGTACTTCAAGGGCCTTTGGTCCGTTGAAGAATGATTGTTGGCACATGGCCCGCGGTGTGTGGAAATGCGCGCTGGGGGAGGCGGGCTGGGCCGCTAGACTGTAACCATCATGGACTGCGACACTGCCGGCTTTGTGGCCGCTCTTTCTTACCCCCTGTCCGCGCGCGTACCCGCGACCCGCCCCGACCTCGTTGAGGGGGCCGCGCGATGACGACCGCCCTCATGCTTCTGCTCGGCATCGTCCTGACGGCCGGCACCTTCATCTTCGTCTCCGCTGAGTTCTCGCTCGTCGCGGTCGACCAGGCCGTCCTCGACAAAAAGGCCGAGGAAGGGGACCGAGGGGCCGCCTCCGTCCTGCGCGCCACCCGCACGCTGTCCACCCAGCTGTCGGGTGCGCAGGTGGGCATCACGCTCACCACGATCCTGCTCGGCTACACGACGCAGAGCGCGCTGGCCGACCTGCTGGAGGACCTGCTCGGATCGGTCGGCCTCGCCTGGGGGCTTGCGACCGGCATCGCGGCATTCGTGGCCGCCGCGTTCGTCAACGTCTTCTCGATGCTCTTCGGTGAGCTCGTCCCCAAGAACCTCGCCCTGGCCCACCCCCTGGCGACGGCCGTCCGCGTCGTCCCCTTCCAGATGGCCTTCACGGTGATCGCCCGCCCCGTCATCTGGGTGCTGGGCGGGACCGCGAACTGGGTGCTCGCCCGCATGGGCATCGAGCCCCAGGAGGAGATCTCCTCGGCGCGCTCCGCCTCCGAGCTGGCCGCCCTCGTCGAGCATTCCGTCGAAGAAGGCACCTTCGACATGTCCACGGCCGACCTCTTCGTCAACACGATCCGTATGTCCACCCTGAGCGCCGCCGACGTCATGACGGACCGCGGCCGCCTGCACACCCTCAGCGAGGGCGACAGCGCCCAGGACGTACTCGACCTGGCCCGCGAAACCGGACATTCTCGGTTCCCGGTGATCGGTGACGACTCCGACGACATCCTCGGTCTGGTCTCGCTGCGCCGCGCGGTCGCTGTGCCCGCCGATCGTCGCGCCGAGGTCCCTGTCATCTCGTCGTCTCTCATGACCGACGCGCCCTCAGTCCCCGAGACCGTGCCGATCGGTCCCCTCATGGTCCAGTTGCGTGACGAGGGCCTGCAGATGGCCGTCGTCGTCGACGAGTACGGCGGCGTGTCGGGCATCGTCACCCTTGAGGACGTCATCGAGGAGATCGTCGGTGAGGTCTCCGACGAGCACGACCAGCGTCGCCTCGGCATCCGCCCGCGCCCCGACGGGACTTTCCTCGTTCCCGGCACGCTGCGCCCCGACGAGCTCGCGCGCCGCACGGACATCAACCTGCCCGAGGACGGCCCCTACGACACGATCGGTGGCCTCGTCATGAACGAACTGGGCGAGATTCCGGTCGTTGGATCGCGCGTGAGCGTGGATGGCATCGGCATCGAGGTCACCCAGATGCAGGGACGTCGCGTCGCCCAGGTGGCGATCACGCCCGCCCCCGAGGCCGAGGAAGAGGAGGTGTCGCTGTGAGCGTGGGAGTTGGTCTCGCCATCACCGTGGCGCTTCTGGCCGTCAACGCTTTCTTCGTCGCCGGCGAGTTTGCCGTCACCTCGACGCGTCGCTCGCAGGTCGAGCCTCTCGCCGACGAGGGTGCGCGCGGCGCAGCCGCTGCGCTGTACGCGCTGCAGCACGTGTCCCTCATGCTGGCGATCTGCCAGCTGGGCGTGACGGTCGCGTCCACGACCCTGGGCGTCGTCGCGGAGCCCGCGATCGCGCACCTCGTCGAGTCTCCGCTCGAGCGCCTGGGCGCGCCCGAGGCGACCAGCCACGTCGTCGGCTTCGCGGTCGCCCTCGTCGTCGTTCTCTTCTGCCACGTCGTCTTCGGCGAGATGGTCCCGAAAAACATCTCGATTGCCGCCCCCGTGCGCATGCTGCTGATCCTGGCCCCCGTCCTCGTGCGCCTGGGGCACGTCCTGCGCCCGATCATCGAGGCCATGGATCGCTTCGCGAACTGGTTCGTGCGCCTGGCCGGTTACGAGCCGCGCTCGGAAATCTCTGCCTCCTACACGATCGAGGAGGTCGCCTCGATCGTCGTCGCCTCGCAGGAGGAGGGCGTGCTGACCGACGAGCTGGGCCTGCTCAGCGGCACCCTGGAATTCTCGGAGGAGACGGCCGGGACCGCGATGGTCCCCCTCGACAAGCTCATCGTTCTGCCCGAGGGCGCCACCCCGGCAGACGTGGAAGAACAGGTCGCCCACACGGGCTACTCGCGCTTCCCGATCGCCGGCGACGACGGCTCCATCGTCGGCTACGTGCACCTCAAGGACGTCCTGTACGCCACCGGTGAGGATCGCGAGCAGCCGATCACCCCGTGGCGCATCCGACGCCTCGAGGCCGTGTCCGCCGACGACCAGGTTGAAGACGCGCTGCGCCACATGCAGCGCACCGGCGTGCACTGCGCCCTCGTGCGCGATGCGGGAGCCGTCGTCGGCATCCTCTTCCTCGAAGACATCCTCGAGCTGCTGGTCGGCGAAGTCCGAGACGTTCTCCAACGCCCGTGACGAGCCGCGATCCGCAAGGTACATTAGATCGAGGTCGAAACTTCGTGACGAACACAGACAAGGGGGAGAGCGTGAGCGACACCGAGTGCCCGCTGCCGAAGCGCTCGCAGCTGCGCGCGGCGCGCCCCCACGACGCGGACGACCAGCAGGAAAACCCCACGACGTCGGCGATCCCGATGACTGACGAGGCCTCGGCCCCCACCCCTGATCCCGCGACGGATCGAGACGACGCGGAGGAAACCCCGGCCTCGTCGATGGGGGAGCGGCGACGTAATGTTCACCCGGTCGGCTACGTCCTGCGCGCCCTCCTCGTGCTCGGGTTGGCGGGCACGACGATCGCCGTGCCCATGACGGGACGCGTCGGCTCCGACTCCTCCCTGACCGTGCCCGCGCGAGCCTTCGGCGCGTCGGTGGGCGGCCCCAGCTGGGCCCTGTCCTCCGCGCTGCCCCAGGCGACCGCCTTGGACGCGACCCTCACCGCGAACTCACGCGCCAAGGCCAAGGCCCCCGTATCCATCACCGGCTGCGCGTCGGGTAACGGCGCGGACGGCAACCGCAACGTGCGCGTCGTCGCCGACACGATCTACTGGCCGCTCCCGCAGGGCACGTACACGGTGACCTCGCCCTTCACGATGCGCATTTCGCCCGTGTCCGGCCAGCTCCTGGCCCACGAGGGCATCGATATGGCCGCCCCGCTCGATACCCCCATCACCGCTGTGTACGGCGGCGTCGTCGAGGAGGTCGCGGAGAACTCGCGCTCGGGTGCCTACGTGCAGATTAAGCACACGCGTTCCGACGGCACCGTCTTCCATTCCGCCTACCTGCACCAGTACATGAACAAAATTAAGGTGAAGGTCGGCGACACCGTCACCGCCGGGCAGGTCATCGGCGCGGTCGGCAACAACGGCTGGTCGACGGGGCCGCACCTGCACTTCGAAATCCACGATTCTTCGGACACTCCCGTGGATCCGGACGCGTGGATGCAGGCAAACAAAGCTGTTTATCTCGGACAGGAGTCTTGCTCATGATGCCCGTCACCATGCGCCAGGGGCCCATCGTTTTCGCCCACCGCGGCGGCAGCGAGGAGGCCCCCGAAAACACGATGAGCGCCTTCGCCTACGCCTACGAGGCCGGGATTCGCCACGTGGAGACCGACGCCCACATCACCGCCGATGGCAAGGTCGTCATCTGCCACGACGAGACCGTGGACCGCTGCTACGACGGGGCTGGCGTGATCGCTCAGATGACGTGGCGCGAGCTGTCCAAGTTGCGCCACCGCGACTCTGGGGAGCAGATGCCGCTGCTCGCTCAGGTCCTCGAGGCATTCCCCGACATGTACTTCAACATCGACGCGAAGGAGCCGGGCGTCGAAGGCCCCCTCCTGGACGTCATCGCCGACCATGGAGCGGCCGACCGCGTCCTGGTGGCCTCCTTCTCCGAGCCGCGCCTGCGCGCCGTGCGCGACATCGCCGCCTCGGATCCTTCCCGCGCGGTCGCCACGTCACTGGGTACCGAGGCCGTCGTGCGCCTCGTGGGCGCTGCGAAGAGCGCCACGAACCCCGCCTGGTGGCACGTGCCCGGCCCGCGCCAGGGTGCCATCGCCGCACAGGTGCCCATGCACCAGGGCCCGATCCGCGTCGTCGACGAGCGCTTCGTGGCCACCGCCCACACCCTGGGCCTGGCCGTCCACGTGTGGACCATCAACACGGTGGCCGACGTGCTGCGCCTCCTCGAGGTCGGCGTCGACGGCATCATCACCGACCGCCCCGTCTTCCTGCGCGACTTCCTGGAACAGCGCGGACTGTGGACGCAGCCCCCGGCTCCCGGTTCCGTTTCGGGTCCCAGGGACTGAGGTTATTGCTTGAAATNNNCCCGCCAATCCACCGGAACAAACGCATTGATTGCCTCGTCGATGAGGCTCTGAGAAAACAAGTAACAGAGGGAAACGCCGATGTGGGTACTGGGAGCTTTCATTCTCGGAATGTTGGGCCTCCTCATGTGGTACATGAGAATGTTCTGTGACAACCCGACCGCCGAGCTGTGGCGTCGGGTGGGGATTGGGTTTCGTCTGAGAAGGATCCTTGGAACGGGGAGGGCCGCTCAGAACTTCAGTGCGGTGTCGTTTCCTGCAATCTCGATGGCATTCTTACTGATGGCCCCCGTGAAATGTGCCGAGGCACTTGGAGCACCTACATGGTTGATTGTCAGTCTTGCTGGCGTATGTATGCTCCTCATGATCGCTGCTCTCGTGGCTATCATCCCCTTCAAGTACCCCGATTGCTTCTATGAAGATTGGCAATACGCCAAGCGGCACGGCCTATTAGAAGAAGAGAAGGCCGGGAAGAAATCCTCTCATAACCGCGATTCCGGCGGGGTAGATCGTCATGTGGGCACAGGCGTGACGATGCGTGTGGCCTCCGGTTGGAGGCAGCTGTCGGAGGAGGAACGCGGAGAGCTCGGGGATCTCGGCCAGGATGAGAGCATTCGCTTTATTGCCGTCGGGAAGGCAGTAGAAGGGTACGTGCCGAACGTTGTCATCACTGAGACTGAGATCTTCAGCGGTAAAGGGGACAAGGAGATCCTCCATGACAGCGCTCGTCGCCTGGCTGAGCCTCACCCGGGATGCCGCCTCATTGACGACACCGTCGCGCCGTATCCCACCGAGCGTACCCGCCTCGTCACAGGTGTGTACACCCTCAATGATACCTCGATGACCGTCTCGCAGCTCGTGTGGCTCACCTGGCGCAGAAACGACGGGGACGAAGAACCCCACCGATTCCTGTGGACTGCGACATGCACGTGTCCGAGCCTCGCCTGCCCGTCAATTATCGAGGACTTCATGACAATGGCACGCACTGTGGAGGTGGAATCGTGAGCGTCGAAGGAACCACGGCCTCGTCGCCAGAGGAGCTGGTCGTCTCCCTCGAACAGGCGAATGCGCTTATCGACCTTATTGGCACGACTGAATGGGCCAATGCTCTATCGAGCGCGATGCCCGTCAGTGGACTCATCAGCGCGGGACTCGTCGACTCCAACGGCCTTACCGGTGACGCCGAGGCGATCCTAGGTCCCGCGCGCACGGTCGACTCGCGTCTCGCGATCCGCCTCGTCTCCCCGAGGCAGACCCTCGGAGTGCGCAATGTGAGGATCTGGCCCTCGCGGCCACGCTCGGTCGTCATGCGTGCCGAGGATGAAGGCGTGCACTTCACCCAGGTCGATGACTGCGACGTCCCGCGCATCCTGGCCGAGGAGAGCCTTCTGGCGCCCGGGCCAACCATCCATGACGGCCCGCCGTCGATCTCCGCCGACTTCGTGCAGGCGGTGCGTGACGTGGACCTGGAGAGGGCGCAGTCAGCCCTGATCGATGTGGCCGCTCAAGGGCCAACGGACTCTCACTTCTCGCAGGACTGCTGGCACAAGCGCTGGAGCGTCGTGCTGTGTGTGAGGGAAGAGCGGACCCCGGATGGGTGGAAGGACGCGGGGCACGTCGAGTGCTTCGTCACCGACCACATGCATGCGCGTATGCACACGCCCATCGATCCTCGCGCACTCGCCCTCATGCGGGAGCAGAACGCACCCACCATGGACGCACCGCCGCGCACGGCGCTGTGGGGGTTCATGATGGAGTTGCTCGCCAAGTAGTGCGGCGTGGAGCCCTGCTGTTCTGACAGTGGGGAGCGGGTGTTCAGCGGGCAGATGCTAGGGAGTGAGGAGTCCCATCAGCATTGCCCAGATCGCTGCTCGTGGTGGTGCGTCCAGTGTCGGATCGGCTGACAGGTGGGCGAGCGCTTCCTCGTCAAGCGGCGCGTGGATTTGCGCGTGTAGATGGTCCGTCACGAAACACTCATAGTGCAAGCCGGTTCGCCACTCGCGACCGTGCATCTCCTCGCGTACGCAAGTGACGACACTCCAACGCCCCGAGACGCAGTCCTGGGCGAAGTGTGACTCCGCGGGACCATATGTCACGAGATCGTTGAGCACATCCTGAGCGCCTTGTGCATCCAGGGAACGAACCGCAGCGATGAAATCCGCGGGAATGTACGGAGGCCCGTCGTGGATGGTAGGTCCGGCGTGCAGCAGGGAGGCGAGGGCTGCAATGTGGGGGACTTCGCAGTAATCAACCTGACTGAAGTGCACGCCGTCCACGTCGGAACGCATAACGACGGAGCGAGGTGCTGTGGGCCAGATCCTCCAGTCGCGTACGACGCCGCGCATGCTGGGGGACACGACGCGGATCGCAATTTGGGTACGAGCTGCTCGCACTGGTTCGAGGATGCGTGCGGCGTCGCCGGCTAAGCCGTTGGCGCCGGCAAGTCCGAGTGACACCAGTCCGCTGGAGAGAGCAGCACTTGAAATGCGCCCGGCATTCTCGTCACTGGCAATCATCTCGAGCAGGGCATCGGCCTGCTCGACGGTGACGATGATCTGATCCGAGGAGTTGGTGTCGATTGGCTGGTCGCTCACGGGGTCACCTCCAGGGTTTGAGCCATCGTGATGAAATCATCGATGATCGTTGGGAATAGAATGCTGGGGCACGTACACGTCGCGGTCCACAGGAAATGCTGCGGAGGTTGCTGCCCGGCGGGTGCAGTGCGTGTCATCCATGTGAGCTGACTGAGGGTCAGCGACACATCGTCGAGGATGTAGGCGCCTGTTCGCCATCGAGCCCCCTCCGGGAGAACCGGCCACGCGAAGTCGTCAATAAGGTGGAATCCGGGCAACGCTTCCTCCACCTGCCTGATGGTGTCCGCGTAGACTTCGTCGTCGCTCGCGTCGGTGCTGAGTGCTCCGCCGGTTACCACGAAGGTCGGAACATTACCCTCATCTTTCGTCTTAGCGACGGCAACGAGGCGAACGCTGGGATCTTCTGCGAGGGGTCCGAGCTGTGCGTATTCCTCCGGGGTCAGGAATCTCCATCCCGAGGAAAGGGTCATTGTTACCTGTTCGTTCACCAGAATTCCTTCCTGTCCGCATGGTTCTCGTACGCCTCCTGATCGATGTTGCCATCGGCGTCTAAGAGACCGTGACGCTTGGCGTACTGCCAATCGGCGTAGACCCACCGGGGAAACTTGATGGGCAGAAGGCCGATGAGGAAGAAAGATAGAAATATGAGGATCGAAATGGCGACAGTGCGTGTGTAAATCCTGGGTAGTTGAGAATAGTTGATGATTCCTAAGGTGCCACCGAGAAGAAAAATGCATGCAAATGCGGGGGCTCCGATAGCGGCATAATTTCTACTGATTCTTCCATTGCCATTCATTCGGCGCCACAGGTTCGCCGCCTTCGAGTCTGTGAACATCTCGGCGTACCACACTGCCGCTCCGAAGAATCCCATTCCGATTCCGATAATAGCCAGTGTAATGTTCTCGTCCATTTTATTGTCCATTGTTAATTGAGTGCACCGTTATTGATTGCGTCACCCGTCTTTTCGCCAAAGTAATGGCCGACCACCCCGCCGATGACGCCGCCGACAACGCCGCCAACGACAGCGCCAACGGGGGCGAAAGGCCCTGAGACGCGAGGTGTAGTCCTGCGTTCGTTCACCAAAATCCACCACCGCGTGCGTGCTTCTCGTATGCCTCCCGATCGATGTTGCCGTTCTCGTCCAGGAGGCCGTGCCGCTTGGCGTACTGCCAATCGGCGTAGACCCACCGGGGAAACCTGATGGGCAGAAGGCCAATGAGCAGGAAGGCAGCGGCGAACAATGCCACTGCTGCGATGCCTGTAAGCCAAATTCTAGGAAGGTGGTAATATCTGACAATTCCAGATATGCCGACGATGAAGAAAATGATAGAAATCGCAGGTGCGCCAATGGCAGCATAGTTTCTGCTGATCTTCCCCTGTCCATTCATTCGGCGCCACAGGTTTGCGGCTTTTGAATCAGTAAACATCTCTGTATACCAGAGTGCTATTCCAAATAGACCCATACCGATCCCAACAATAGCCAGTTTAAGATTCTCGTTCATGCGCTCAACTTTCATTGAGGGGATCGACGATAGTGTCATTGGCAAGATTTCCAGCCTCTTCCCCTAGATAGTGCCCGACCAATCCGCCGATGACGCCACCGACAACGCCACCAACGACAGCGCCAACGGGTGCAAAAGGCCCTGAGACAGCAGCGCCAATCGCGGCACCGCCTTTGGCTCCTAGCCAAGCACCGCCCCATGTGCCTGCGCCGGTGAGAACACCCTTTGTGCCCGCTCGCGCGACCTTGTGGCCCTCGCTCCATTCGGGGTGTTGCTCGGTATCGGTTTGGTAGGTGTCATAGGCGGTGATACCGCCGTCGACGACCGCCCCCGCTACGCCGGCTATCTTTCCAGCCTTTGAGGCTATTGGAGCTATCGTTCTTGTTCCAGCCGGTTCTATGACTTGTGTCCCCGTTGGGCGGAATGTCCAAGCTTGCAGGTCGCCGTTGGCGAAGTATCCCGCGGGAGGCGTATAACCTCCCCTGTAACGCATCATCGTGGTTGCGGCTACAGAATTGCCACCAATATCAATTAAACCCATCGTGTAGGGGAGAGCGTTAGCGTCAGGATGCTCGTCATCCAGAACAAACTGGTCCTTGAGCGCGTTGAATACTGGTTCAATCCATTGCTCATAGGTATCCACTTTCAGGCTGTCCAGTGCGAGTGAAAACACGTGCTCGGCGCGTTCGTAATTCAATCGCTGGACCTCGGCTTGCTCTTGCAGCTCGTTAAACTTGCTGACAAGGTAGTCGTCCGACTCATCGTATAGGCTCACTGTGTCGCCGTTGACGAGCAGACCACAGTCTTGAGCTTCCTGTGCGATTCCCTGATACGTGTCGCGTACTGACTTCATTGCCCAGGCGAGTTCTGATACAGCGTTCGTGAGTTCTTTCAGATCGTTGGAGATCCCTTCACACACGTCTGATGCGACTTGTAAATCGTACTGGCACGAGTCGACACAGAGCGCCTCCTGCTGGCCCATAATGGAGGAGGCGCGCATCGTATCGCCGTCTGCGGTACGCAATGCGCCGGAACTTTGTGCGCATTGATCCTTGAACGCGAAGAGATTGTCGACGTTAATGGGGAAAGGCATGGAGAACCATGCTCCGTGTTGTGGTGTATCTTCATCGGTGCTCATCGTGGCCCCCTGGCGTTCAGATATTCTCCCACTGTCTTCATGCTGGCAGCTTCCTGATCATCGGTGTTTGCAAAAGCCTCGGATGCGGCGGTTAGACCACGAGCGATAGTAGAAGAACAGAAGGAAGCCTTCTCTATGACACGATTGATCCTCTCAACCTGTGTCGCGAGGGCTGCCTCATTACTCCCCGCGTTACTAGGTGGTGTAAGAGTGCGGGATGCTACGTTCTCGCTTGAGTAGTTCAAGATAGTGATGGCACGCGACACCGCGGTCGCGTCCCATACGACTCCACCGGCCATTTGTCTCCCCTTACGATATGGTCAACATTAACGGATCAGGACAGCCCGCCCTTCTAGGAACCGTCAAGTAACGCAGCGATAAAGCGCGGCATAGCAAAACGAGGGGGCGGAGCCGCTTGGCTCCGCCCCCTCGACGCGTCCGTCAGGACCGCCGGCTCACTCGTCGCCGCTGAAGTCGGCCACGGCCTCGTCCAGGCCCGCGCGGCGGATGCGCACGAGCGACAGGAACACCAGGCCGGCAGCCAGAGCGATGCCCAGGCCTCGAACCAGCCAGGTCTCGCCCACGAAGATCATCGCCATGGCGGCCAGGACGGGCACCAGGAGCGTGAACGCGTAGCCGATGTAGCGGCCAAACGACGGCATGGGCACGCCGTCGGACTCGGCGACAGACTTGACCATGAAGTTCGGGCCGTTGCCGATGTACGTGATCGCGCCGCAGAACACGGCGCCGAGCGAAATCGGGATCAGGTAGTACTCGGGCACGCCCGCGACCAGGGTGCCCTCGCCACCGGAAGCCTTCGCCATCTCGAAGAACGTCATGTACGTCGGGGCGTTATCCAGGATCGAGGACAGGCCGCCCGTGAACACGAAGTACGTCATGCGGGTCAGCGGCAGCGACGGGGCGATCTGCTCCAGGTAGCGCAGCGCCGGCGCCATCGTCGAGAAAATGCCGATGAACAGGGTGGCGACCTCCATGATCGGAGTCCACGTGAACGCGTTCTCCTCGAAGCGCACCTTCTTGTCCGAGAGCTTGTAGGACAGGCCCGCGACCGTGAACATGATGATCTCGCGCCACGGCACGAAGCCGGTCCACGAGTGCACGTGGCCTTCGGCCAGCGCCTCGCCGTCCCAGGACGGAGCGAAAGCGACGGACAGGATGATGATCGCGAAGAACAGCAGGTTGATCTTGCCGTGCAGGCTCAGGGGCTTGACCTCGCGGTCGTCGGCCTCGATGGAGGCGGTGTCCTCGGATGCGTAGCGCACGCGGTCGATCGAGTAGTACGACAGGAGCAGCAGCACCAGGACGAACAGCCACTCCTTCCACAGCGCGAACGTCCACACGAACGGCACACCGTGCAGGTATCCGAGGAACAGCGGCGGGTCGCCGAGCGGAGTCAGTATGCCGCCACAGTTCGCCACAATGAAGATCGTGAACAGGACCGTGTGTACGCGGTGCTTACGTTCCTTGTTCGTCTCCAGGAGCGGGCGAATCAGCAGCATGGCCGCGCCCGTCGTCCCAATGAACGAGGCCAGGAGGCCGCCGATCGCCAGGAAGATCGTGTTGTTACGCGGGGTTGCCTTGATGTCGCCGGCCAGGTGAATGCCGCCGGAGACCACGAACAGTGCGAAGAGTAGCGCGATGAACTGCACGTACTCCACGCCCGTGGCGATGAGCGGGCCGGTGCCCGCCTTCATGAACATCCAGATCGTCGTCGGCACGCCGAGCACAAGCGCGACGGACAGCTGGGAGGATTCCTTTTCCCACCAGTGCGAGGTCTTCGGGATGATAGGCAAGAGTGCGATACATGCGAGCATCGCAACGAAGGGGAGCAGGCTCCACCAGGGGTAGGTCATCGGCCAGTCCTTGGTTGACGATAAATACGCTCACCATTTTATGGGGTAGGGGAGCGGGGTGCGGAGTGTTCCGGGAGGTGGGAGTGGCCTCATCGACGAGGCCGGGGGCGTTCGCTCGTGGGATTCCGCTGGGTTGGACGCGGGCATTGTGAGCGGTCTGGATATGAGTGGCACCCCGAACAGGACTCGAACCTGCGACCTCTTGCACCGGAGGCAAGCGCTCTATCCGCTGAGCTATCGGGGCAGCTCGGTCAGTTTAGCAGGGTTTCATACAACCACGCGGGACGGTGATGTGTGCCATACTAGTGGACGTTGCTTGTTTGAGAACTCTTCAGGAGGATCCCATGCGCGTTCATATCGGCACCGATCACGCCGGTTTCGAACTCAAGGAAAAGGTCGTCGCGCACCTGCGCGAGGCCGGTCACGATGTTGTCGACCACGGCGCCCACACCTACGATGCGCTCGACGACTACCCGCCGTTCTGCATCGAGGCAGCCCAGGCTGTCGTCGATGAGCCGGGTAGCCTCGGCATCGTCATCGGCGGCTCCGGCAATGGCGAGCAGATGGCCGCCAACTGCGTGGAAGGCGTGCGCGCTGCCCTCGTGTGGTCGGATGCGACCGCGCGTCTGGCCCGCGAGCACAACGACGCGAACGTCGTGGCCGTCGGCGCCCGCCAGCACAGCGAGGAAGAGGCTCTGGCCCTCATCGATGCCTTCCTGGAGACCCCCTTCAGCGGCGACGAGCGCCACCAGCGCCGCATCGACCTGATGAAGGACTACGAGCGCTCCGTGCGCGCCTGAGCGACGCGCAGATTCACGAGGCGGGGCCGGTGGGTGACCACCGGCCCCGTTTTGTGTGCTGTCTTGATGGGTATTCGGCAGTTTCGCATGCAATTCCCGGGTGAGTCCTTCGATCTATGACAATAGATCGTTGAAATTCCAATGTTTCTGAGTGTGCGCAGCTGCGCGCGTTAAAGGAGTTGCATGCGACTTTGGGTGTGCGTGCATCGGGGCATCAGCGGTTTCAATGGCGGCTCATCGGGGTTGGGCAAAGGCGCCGTTGGTTTCATCGAAGCAGGGCGTGGCTCCAACTGCGCGAGAAAATTCGCCCTGCGGGGAGTGCGCACGTTGCAAACGCGAAATTTTTCGCCCAGCGTGCCAAAAATGGGCTAAAACGGGCGAATTTTGCCGTGCTGGGCGAGTCTTTTCGCGGTGCATGCCTGGGCTGGGGTTTGTTGGGCGAGTTTTGTCGCGGCGAGCGCATGAGTGGAGGTTTGTTGGGCGTATTTTGTCG
Source organism: Xylanimonas cellulosilytica (assembly GCA_001072465.1). Taxonomy (GTDB): domain Bacteria; phylum Actinomycetota; class Actinomycetes; order Actinomycetales; family Actinomycetaceae; genus Pauljensenia. Next base: position 20,745 of record JVKM01000025.1, read on the forward strand.
CGGAGGCCGCCCGCCGGCGGCCGTGCTGGGCGAGTTTTTTCGCGGAATAAGACATAACCCAGCTTCGCGCCGCGGGTCGCCACTCCGGCCCGCAAGGCCCGTGGCAACCGACAAGCGGCCCAAGCCCCGGCCTCGTCCCTTAGCCCTGGCCGGTGAGGGTGAGGTACACGAGGAACAGGTTCAGGGCGACGATGACGGCCGCGATGAGGAAGCCGGTGACGCGCAGGGGACGATTGTTCGCGTAGCTGCCCATGACCTCGGACGAGGCGGTGAGGCGCATGAGCGGGATGATCGCGAAGGGGATGCCGAACGACAGGGCGACCTGCGAGACGACGAGCGCCCACGTGGGCTCGGCGCCCGCGCCCAGGATGATGAGCGCCGGGATCAGGGAGACGAGGCGACGCGCCATGATGGGCACGCGGATGTGGAGCAGACCGTTCATGATCTCCGAGCCCGCGTAGGCGCCCACCGACGTGGAGGCCAGGCCCGAGGCCAGCAGGCCCACAGCAAACACCGTGCCGACGACTGGCCCGAGCGTGGAGGAGATTGCGGCGTGCGCGCCCTCGATCGTGTCGGTGCCGCTTTGGCCGGCCAGTGCCGCGGCTGCGAGGAGCAGCAGGCCGATGTTGACCAAGCCCGCGATGCTCAGCGCCCAGTAGATGTCGATGCGGGTCGCACGCAGCAGACGCGAGAGGTGTCCCGAGGAGTGTCGGGCATCGCCGGTGGAGGGGCCGAGCTCGTCGGCCTCGTGGTCGTTGACGAGGGAGGAGTGCAGGTAGACCGCGTGCGGCATGACGGTTGCGCCCAGCATGGAGGCGGCCACGAGGACCGAGTCGGTGCCCTGGAAGCGAGGAACGAGCCCGCCGAGCATGCCCGAGGGGCTGGGCGGCGCGACGAAGAGGCCCGCCAGGAATCCCAGCGTGATGATGATCAGCAGGCCGACGATGATCGTCTCGAACTGGCGCTGTCGCCCGCCGCCCTGAACGAGAAGCAGAGCCATCGATACGACGCCGACGATGACGCCGCCCCACAGGAGGGGGACGCCGAACAGGAGGTGGAGGGCGAGCGCACCGCCGATAACTTCGGCCAGGTCGGTCGCGGCGGCCACGATCTCTGCTTGGAGCCAGAAGGCGATGCGGGCGGGCTTAGACATGCGGTCGCCGAGCAGGGCGGGCAGGGACTTGCCGGTGACGAGGCCGAGCTTCGCGGAGAGGTACTGGATGACCATCGCGAAAATGTTGGAGGCGAGGAGGACCCACACGAGCAGGTAGCCGTAGCGCGCGCCCGCCGTGATGTTGGCGGCGACGTTTCCGGGGTCGACGTAGGCGACGGCCGCGACGAAAGCGGGGCCGAGGAGGGGGATGAGCTTGTGGCGATGCTCGCTGTCCGTGGCGCTCACGGGGATCCTCACTATAGGTAGAAAAATATTCGGCTACCCGAAATATTACTCGCCTCGCGTCCCTCACGGCGGGACGAAAGCCACCCAGGCGCGCCTCGTGTGTCCAGGTTTTCATACACGAGGCCGGGGAGAGTTCGCGGATAGGAGCAAAAACCCCGTAGTCTAAAGGGGTGACTCCTGAAGAACTTGCTACTCTCATCCGCGCGACCCTGCTGGACGCTGCTGCCGCCGGTCGCATTTCGATCGACCCCTCGCTGGTCCCCGACCCCGTGACCGTGGAGCGCCCGCGCGTGCGCGAGCACGGCGACTGGGCGACCAACGTCGCGATGCAGCTCGGTAAGAAGGCCGGCATGGCGCCGCGCGAGTTCGCGCAGATCCTCGCCGACGACCTGGCCGCCGCCGACGGTATCGACTCCGTCGAGGTCGCTGGCCCTGGCTTCATCAACATCCGCCTGGGCGCGGGTGCGGCCGGCGAGCTGGCTCGTACCATCGTCGAGGCCGGCGCTGCGTACGGCCGCAACGAGACCCTCTCGGGCCGCTCGATCAACCTCGAGTACGTGTCTGCGAACCCGACCGGCCCCGTGCACCTGGGTGGCGCCCGCTGGGCAGCCGTCGGCGACTCGCTCGCCCGCCTCATGGCCGCCTCCGGCGCAGCTGTGACCCGCGAGTACTACTTCAATGACCACGGCTCGCAGATCGACCGCTTCTCGCACTCCCTCTACGCCCGCGCGATGGGCCGCGAGGTCCCCGAGGACGGCTACGGCGGCCAGTACATCGCCGACATCGCAGACCAGGTCCGCGCCGACGCGCGCGCTGCCGGTGAGCCCGACCCGATCACCCTGCCCGAAGAAGAGGCCATCGAGGTCTTCCGCGCTCGCGGCGTCGAGCTGATGTTCGCGGAGATCAAGGAGCGTCTGCACTCCTTCCGCGCCGACTTCGATGTGTTCTTCCACGAGGACTCCCTGCACACCTCCGGCGCGGTCGCCGCGGCGATCGAGCGCCTGCGTGAGCGCGGCGAGATCTTCGACGAGGGCGGCGCGGTGTGGCTGCGCACGACCACCTACGGCGACGACAAGGATCGTGTCCTCATCAAGTCGGACGGCCAGGCCGCGTACTTCGCGGGCGACGTTGCCTACTACCTGAACAAGCGTGAGCGTGGCGCGGACGCCGCCATTTACCTGCTGGGCGCCGACCACCACGGCTACATCGGCCGCATGATGGCCATGTGCGCCGCGTTCGGCGATAAGCCGGGCGAGAACCTGCAGATCCTCATCGGCCAGCTCGTTAACCTCGTCAAGGATGGCGAACCCGTGCGCATGTCCAAGCGCGCCGGCACGATCGTCACCCTCGACGACCTCGTCGACGCGGTCGGCGTGGACGCGGCGCGCTACGCCCTCGTGCGCGTGTCGATGGATACGCAGGTCGACATCGACCTGGACCTGCTCTCGCAGCACTCCAACGACAACCCGGTCTACTACGTGCAGTACGCCCACGTGCGTACCTGCAACGTCGCCCGCAACGCCGCCGATCACGGTGTCACCCGCGACGCCGGCTTCGACCCGGCCGCCCTCGACTCCGAGGCCGACGAGGCCCTGCTGGCCGCCCTCGCCCAGTTCCCCGCGCAGGTTGCGCAGGCGACCGAGCTGCGCGAGCCGCACCGCATCGCCCGCTACCTGGAGTCCCTGGCTGCGACCTACCACGCCTGGTACGGCCAGTGCCGCGTGACGCCTCGCGGCGACGACCCGGTCGAGCCCGGCCACATCGCCCGCCTCTGGCTCAACGACGCAGTCACCCAGGTGCTGCGCACCGGCCTCGGCCTCCTCGGTGTGAGCGCCCCCGAGAGGATGTGACTTGGTGAGCGAGACGGAAAACGTCGCTACCCTCACCTGTCCGACCCCCGATGAGCGCCCCGACCTGTGGCCGTGGAGTGCGAGTCGGGAGGACGGCGTGCTGCGCGTGGGAGGCGTCGACCTGACCAGCGTCGCTGCCGACTTCGGCACGCCCACCTTCGTGCTCGACGTCGAGGCCATGCGCGGCCGCGCCCGCGTGTGGGCTTCGGCGATGGCCGAGGAGTTCTGGGATGGCTACGGCATGAGCGGCGGCGACGCCTTCTACGCCGGCAAGGCCTTCCTGAGCGCCGACGTCGCGCGCCTCGTCGCGGCCGAGGGCCTGGGTATCGACACCGCCTCGCTCGGCGAGCTGAGCCTGGCCCTGCGCGCCGGGGTAGACCCAAACCGCATCGGCCTGCATGGCAACAACAAATCGGACGCGGAGATCCGCCTCGCCCTCGAGGCCGGTATCCACCGCATTTTCATTGACTCGATGGACGAGGTTCACCAGATCGAGCGCATCGCCGCTGACCTCGGCGTCGTCGCGCCCGTCATGGTGCGCCTGAAGTCCGGCATCCACGCGGGCGGCAACGAGTACATCGCGACCGCCCACGAGGACCAGAAGTTCGGTCTGTCCCTGGCCACCGGCCAGGCCTACGAGGCCGTGGCCGCGATCAAGGATGCGGCGCACCTGGACTTCCGGGGCCTGCACAGCCACATCGGCTCACAGATCTTCGGGACCGAGGCCTTCGCCGAGGCCGCGCGTATCGTCATCGACTTCGCGGCGCTCCTCAAGGCCGAGCTGGGTCTGGACGTTCCCGCGATCGACCTGGGCGGCGGAGTGGGCATCGCCTACACGGGCCAGGATCCGGTCCCGACCTCCCCGGTTGAGGTTGCCCGTGCGCTGGCGACCGTGGTGCGCGAGCGCTGCGCCCACCATGGACTGCCGATCCCGCACGTGTCCGTCGAGCCGGGCCGCTCGATCGCCGGCCCGTCGATGGTCATGCTCTACCGCGTCGGCGTCGTCAAGGACATTTCCCTGGAAGACGGGGGAGTGCGCCGCTACGTGGCGATCGACGGCGGCATGTCGGATAACATCCGCCCGGTCCTCTACGACGCGGCCTACACGGCGACGCTCGCGAACCGTGACCCCGCGCAGGCCTCGTCTCTGGCGCGCTGCCGCATCGTCGGCAAGCACTGCGAGAGCGGCGACATCATCATTCGCGACATCGACCTGCCGGCCGACATCGCGGGTGGTGACCTGCTGGCCGTTCCCGCTGTGGGGGCGTACGGCTACTCGATGGCCTCGAACTACAACATGCTGACGAAGCCGGGCGTGCTTGCGGTCGAGGATGGCTCGGCACGCTGGTTCATCCGTCCGCAGACGGTCGACCATCTGCTGGCCCTCGACGCCGGCCTGGAGTAAACACCGGCCCGGAGTAAACGTCAGCTTGCAACAAACCGAGTGACGAAACGGGGAGCACCTACGGGTGTTCCCCGTTTTGTGTGTGCTACCTGGTTTGCGCTCCCCCAAAAATTCCGCACGTAATTCCCGTCTCACTATTTCCAATTTTGAAATTGCGCCCTTGGAATTGCAACGTTTGTGGGTGTACCCAAATTCTGACCAGGGGAAATTATGTGCGAGATTGAGGGGTGGGATTCATCTTGGGGAGCGGTCTTGGGGGGTGGGCTTAGGTAAGCCTAGGTTTTGTTGTTACTGACAAACTCTAGGATGATGGGTGCAGCTGTGAATGCAGCCGAAATCCTGACAGTGACAATCGAAAGTCGAGGAACCATGCGCCGCACTGCCGCACGCATCGGCGTCGTCGCCGCTCTCGCCCTGTCCATGGGCGTGGCCGCGGTGAACGCCCCCTCCGCCCGAGCCGAGGAGCCCGGACTCGTCTCCGCCGCCCGCGCTAACAACGACGAGATGAACTACGCGATCAACCTCGCGGGCACGAACCCCGAGGACCTCCAGCGGGCCCTCGCCCTCGTCCCTGGAGCTGGTGGCGCCGCCCTGGCCTCGTACCCGGAGATCGGTACTTTCTTCGCGCAGAGCGCCACGCCCTCGTTCGCGCCCGACCTGGCCGCCGCCCTCCGAGCGGCCGGCATCTCCATCCACTCGATCGGCCCGACGCGCGTCGCCCCCGTTCTCTACTACGAGCGTGTCGAGCTGCCCACCGACAAGAAGGACGAGGCCCCCGCCCCGCAGTCGGGAGCGGCAGGCGGCCTGAACTCCATGCGCGACGAGACCGCGAGCGCCGCTCCCACTGAAGCGAACGAGGAGATCTTCAACTGGGGCGCCGTCGCCATGCACGCGCGTGAGGCTGAGGCAGTCAACGTCAAGCGCGCCCCCGTGACCGTTGCGGTCGTTGACTCCGGCGTTGAGGACACGCATCCGGACCTGGAGGGGCGCGTCGATACGTCGCGTTCCGTGAAGTGCTCGGTGAACGGCGTGGCCACGCAGGACTTCTATGGGTGGCGCGACGAGTTCTACCACGGCACGCACGTCGCCGGCATTATCGCCGCCAACCACAATGACATTGGTATCGACGGCATCGCCCCCGAAGCGACCATCGTCGCCATCCAGGCGACCAACGACAACCGCCTCATTTACCCCGAGTACGTGACCTGTGCGTTCATGTGGGCGGCGAGCCACGGGGTGGACGTCGTGAATAACTCCTACTCGATGGATCCCTGGGTCTACTGGAGCCCGACCGACCCCGAGCAGGCTGCGGGCCTCGAGGCGGCCACGAGGTCGATCAAGTACGCGCAGGACAAGGGGCTTGCCGTCATTGCGGCGGCCGGCAACGAGGGTGTTGACATTGATAACCCGATGATTGACAACGGTTCCCCGACGGACGTCCCCACGCCGACGAAGAATCGTGCGGTGCAGGGCAGTATCCGCGTTCCCTCCATGCTCGACGGCGTCGCCCAGGTGAGCGCGGTCGGTCAGGCATACAACGTGAAGCCGGGCCTGTCCCTGGGCCGCGCCGAGTTCTCCAACTACGGTCAGACGATCGATTTTGCCGCCCCGGGCGACCAGATCTACTCCACGGCCACGACGCTCTTCTACCGCAGTGGCTACGCCGTCGCCGACGGCACGTCCATGGCGACCCCGCACGTGTCGGGCGTCGCGGCCCTCATCAAGTCGGTGCACCCGGAACTCACGGGTGCCCAGGTCATCGACCTCATGAAGAAGCAGGCCGCGGCCAATTACGGACGCCTCAACGCGCCCATCGACGGCAGGGAATACCGGGGCTACGGCTTCCTTGATGCGCTCGATGCGGTGACGGATGGTCGGGGACAGGTCGACGAGGCCAAGGCTGGCGCGTGGGTCAATGATGCGGTCGGCTGGTGGTACCGATACGAGGATGGAACCTACCCGGCGTCGGCCTCTGTTGAGATCGGTGGGGCGACCTATCGCTTCGACGCGCGCGGCTACATGGTGACCGGATGGGTCGGCGATGATGGTCGGTGGTTCTACTATGGTGACTCAGGAGCGCAGGCTGCGGGCTGGGCCAACGTGAACGGCACCTGGTACTACCTGGATCACGCCACGGGTGCGATGGCGACCGGTTGGGTTTACGTCGATGATGCCTGGTACTACTTGAGCGCTTCGGGTGCAATGGTGACCGGTTGGGCTTACGTCGATGGTGCCTGGTACTACCTCACTCCCTCCGGAGCGATGGCCATCGGCTGGGTGCAGGACGGCGGCTCCTGGTACTACCTGGACGCGTCCGGCGCGATGGTCACCGGTTGGCTGAACGTGGGTGGTGCCTGGTACTACCTGAGCAGCTCGGGAGCGATGGTCACCGGCACCCAGCAGGTGGATGGTACGTCCTACACCTTCGGCCTGGACGGGCGCATGCAGTAATCGACCGTTCCCACGTGTCAAGGTGGGGCCGCATACCTGAGGGTGTGCGGCCCCGCCTTGCTGTCGTGAGGAGTGAACGCTGGCGGGCGGGGAAGCAGTTACTTGAAACTCTTGCCTCTGGCCAGGTGTTGACCAATTTAAGTGACGCTAAATTGTGGCGAGTGACAAACTAAAGCATGATAGTTCTGATGGGTACATTGTCGTACTCGCCAGACCCACAACTGAAAGTCGAGGAACCATGCGCCGCAATGTTGCACGCATCGGGCTCGTTGCCGCCCTCGCCCTGTCTATGGGCGTGGCCACAGCGACCGCCCCACCCACCCGGGCCGACGATCACACCGGCCTCATCGCGCCCGCACGCGCCAGCGCCGGCCTGATGAACTACGCCATCAACCTCAGTCCTCAGGCCAGCGCCGAGGACCTCGCACGCGCGACCTCGCTCGTCGCATCCGCCGGTGGCGTCACGCTGGCCTCCTACCCGGAGCTGGGGACGTTCTTTGCCCAGAGCGAGTCGGCCTCGTTCGCCCCGGACCTGGCCGAGGCCCTGGCGAAGGCCGGAATTTCCGTGCACTCGGTTGGCCCGACGCGCGTGGCCGCCGTCCCCGAGGGTGAGCGCCAGGCTGCCCCCGACCCGCAGCCGGCCCCGCAATCCGGCGAGGCGAGCCCGGCTCAGTCCGGAGCCCAGTCGGGCGCACAGTCCGGAGCCCAGTCGGGTGGACCGTCCTCCCTGCGCGGACAGAGTGCGACCGAGGCCGATAAGCCCGAGGAGGTCGTCAACTGGGGTGCCCAGGCGATGAGCGCCACCGACGCGGCGGCCGTGCCGATCGCACACGCGCCCGTCACCGTCGGCGTCATCGACACCGGCATCGACGACACGCACCCCGACCTCGTGGGTCGCGTCGACACCTCCCGTTCCGTCTCCTGTGGGCATAACGGAATCCCCTCTCAGGCCTACGGGTCTTGGCGTGACGACTACTTCCACGGCACGCACGTCGCGGGCATCATCGCCGCCAACCACAACGGCATCGGCATCGACGGCATCGCGCCGACCGCGACCCTCGTGTCCATCAAGGCCTCCAACAGCGAGCAGCTCATGTACCCCGAGTACGTGACCTGCGGCTTCATGTGGGCTGCCAGCCACGGCGTTGACATCGTCAACAACTCTTACTCGATGGACCCGTGGGTCTACTGGAGCCCGAGTGATCCCGAGCAGGCCGCCGGCCTCGAGGCCGCGACCCGCGCCATCGCCTACGCGCAGGGCAAGGGGCTGGCCGTCATCGCCTCGGCGGGCAACGACGGCATGGACAACGACAACGTCACGACCGACAGCGGGTCGCCGACCGACCTCGACACCCCGATCAAGGACCGCCCCGTGAAGGACGGTGTGAAGGTCCCCGCCATGGTCGAGGGCGTCAGCCAGGTCAGCGCCGCTACGCGCACCAACGTCGAGACCAAGCCCGAATGGGCGAACCTCAAGCGCGCCGACTTCTCCAACTACGGCAAGAGCGTCGACTTCACTGCTCCGGGGCAGGACATCTACTCGACCGTACCTACGGCGATTTTCTCCTCCGGCTACGCCAAGACCAGCGGCACCTCCATGGCCACGCCCCACATCACGGGCATCGCCGCGCTCATTAAGTCGATCCACCCGGGATTCCAGGGCAAGCAGGTCACCGACCTCATGCGCAAGCAGGCCGCCATGGAATACACGCGCCTGGAAGCGCCCGAGGACGGTAAGGAGTTCCGCGGCTACGGCTTCATCAACGCGCTGACCACTATGCGCCGCGACCAGCCTCAGCCGACCGTTCAGACCCTGCAGTACCGGGTCGGCAAGGGTGAATGGAAGGATGTGCACGGAGCGACCCTGCCGGCCGGCCCCGTCACCTTCTACGCCGAGGCCATCGCCCCGATCAGTCACCTGCACATGGACGTCGCCGGCGTGGCCGCCGTCGACCGCGACGGCTCGGGCAAGTACTTCGACACGGCACTGGGTGCCTCGATCGAAAACGTGGACCTCAGCGCCCTGCTGCCCGAAGGCACGGACTCTGTGACCGCCCGCGTTCAGGTCAGTGCCACCGGCATCAACTTCGATCGCCAGGCTGACGATGACACGGGCCGCGAGGCCGTCTTCACCGTTGCGCGCGACCCGAACGCCGCCGTGACCCCGGCTCCCGTGCCCGATGCCGACGCGACGCCCGCGCCGTCGGGCCCCGCCAAGGCCGGTATCACCGCTCCTGCGCGCAGCAACGACCAGCTGCCCGCCAACTACGCGGTCAACCTGCCCAAGGGCACCGATAACGCCACCTTCCAGCGTGCGGCCGCCCAGGCCTCGTTCCACGGTGGCCTGTTGCTGGCGCAGTACCCGGCCTTCGGCACGTTCTTCGTACAGTCGGCATCGCCTACCTTCTCGCCCGACCTGGGCGCGGCGCTCGTGAAGGAGGGGATCAGTTACGACTCGATCGGCCCGACCCGCCAGGCGCCCGTCGGCGGTAACGAGGCCGTGGTTCCCATCTCCTACGAGACCCGAGTCGCGGCGGACGCGGCGATCGCGGCCGCGCCTCGCTCCCAGGGCGCGCAGGGTGACCAGGACGACCAGGATGCGGCCCTCACCCCGGACCCGCAGACTGGTAACGGATGGCACCTCCAGGCCCTGCGCGCCCTCGAGGCGCAGGGCGTGGACGTTATGCGCGCGCCCGTCACGGTGGGCATCATGGACCAGTCCGTTGATGACACCGTGCCGGACCTGGTCGGACAGGTCGACCACGACAAGTCCGTGTCCTGCTCGTTCAATGGCATCCCGAACCGCGACCCCGCCGCGTGGCGCTGGGACGACGCGACCCACGGCACGCACGTGGCCGGCTCGATCGCCGCGAAGCATGACGGCGTGGGCGTGGACGGCGTGAACCCGACCCTGCGTATCGCCGCGATCAACGTGGCCTCACGCAACGGCGGATTCTTCTACCCCGAGTACATCGTGTGCGGCTTCGTGTGGGCCGCCGAGCACGGCATCTCGGTGACCAATGGTTCGTACTACGTGGACCCGTGGAAGTACTGGCTCCCCAACGATCCCGAGCAGGCCGCGGGCCAGGAGGCCGTGCAGCGCGCGGTCGACTACGCGACCTCGAAGGACGTCATCAACGTGGTGGCCGCCGGTAACTTCTCGACTGACCTGGACAACCTGCCCACGACCGACGACTCGGCTCCCGGTGACACCTGGGGTGCGCACGAGCGCGACGTGACGGGCGCGGTCTACATGCCGCCGAAGCTGCGCGGCACGCTCTCGGTGTCCGCGCTGCAGCTGCCCGAGGGCGCCGATCCTGCGACCGGTGTGCTCGAGCCGGCATCCTGGTCGAACTGGGGCGCGACGAGCGTCGACTTCGCCGCCCCCGGCGCGAAGATCTGCGCTCCTCTGACGAGCTGGTACGGCAAGGCCTACGGCAACCTGTACGGCACGTCGCAGGCCTCGCCTCTGGCGGCCGCCGTCATCGCGACGCTGCGCCAGGTCCACCCGGAGATGAACGCCGAACAGATCATCGCCCTGGCTAAGAAGCAGGCGGGGGATCCGTCGAACTGGGATCGCCTCAAGCCCGTCGAGGGCCGCGAGTACCGGGGCGCGGGCCTGCCCAACGCCCTGGACGCGGTCCTCAAGGACCAGGCGAAGCCCGTCATCGGCAGCGTCGAGTACTCCACCGATGGCACCACGTGGCAGCCTCTGGCGGGGGAGAGCGTCGCCGGACGCGTCTCCATCCGCGTGACCGTCACCGGTCCGGTGACCTCCGCGCGCCTCCTCGTCGGGGATCGTGAGGTCGCGACCGGCGTGGGTAACGGTGCCTTCGAGGGTAACTCGGTGACGCTGCAGGCCGACGGCGTGGACGTGTCCCACCCGAACGGCACGGGACGCTTCGCGGGTGCCGCGACGGTCACGGTCGAGGCCATGGGCCGCAATAACGACGCCCGCGCCGACGACGACGCGACGCTCCAGGTTCCCTTCACCGTCAGCCCCGACCAGGTCGGCCCCGATGAGGCGCGCTCGGGCCGCTGGGTCTCCGGAGCCTTCGGCTGGTGGTGGCGCTACGAGGACGGCACCTACCCGACCTCGACGCAGCTGCGCATCGACGGGGCGATCTACCGCTTCGATGCCCGCGGGTACATGGTGACCGGCTGGGTTAGCGAGGGCGGCCACTGGTTCTACTACGGACCCTCCGGCGGCCAGGCCGCAGGCTGGGTACAGGTGCGTGGAACCTGGTACTACCTGGATCCCATCAGCGGCGAGATGGCCAGCGGATGGACCAAGGTGCGCGACACCTGGTACTACCTGGGCTCCTCGGGCGCGATGCGCACCGGATGGATGCGCGACGGCTCCACCTGGTACTACCTGGCCGACTCCGGCGCGATGGCCACGGGCTGGGCGCGCATCGGCTCCGCCTGGTACCACTTCGCCCCCTCCGGCGCGATGAGCACCGGCTGGGTGAAGGACGGTGGCTCCTGGTTCTACCTCTCCTCTTCCGGGGCGATGGTGACCGGGGTGCGCTGGATCGACGGCACGCGCTATGTGTTCGACGACGAGGGGCGCCTCCAGGAGTAGACATCACGAGGCCGGGGTTCCTTCCCGGTTGGGACGGAGAGGGGGGCCGCGCACGATTCTCGTGCGCGGCCCCCCGCACGTGTTGCGCCTGTGCGGGGAGAGATGTCGTGGGGCCTTCCCCCTGGCGTCTATTTCGTACTACACTGGCGTGTATACGTAACTATGGAGGTGATCGCGTGCGAGTCCGGGTTCATCCTCGCGTCCATCAACGTCATAGTGACGTTGAGGATGATGATGTTATCGCGGCCTTCGAGGGCACGTTGCGTTCGCGTGCGCGCGATACGCATCCGATCCAGTGGGTCGGAGTTGGTCTCGACCGCAAGGGGCGGCTTCTGGAATATATTGCGGTCGAGGATGAGCCAGATGGATGGCTCATTTTCCATGCGATGCTGGTAACGCGAGCGGTGCTCGCAGAGGTTGGTTTAAGGAGGTAATGATGGCGACGTATAAGTCAGCTGACGGCGCGACATTCACCGATGAGGATCTGGAGCGTTGGGGGAACGAAGCCGAGAACGGTATTCCTTACGACGGGAAGCATCTCGGATCGTCAGTGGCCGGACGTCCGATTAGCGTCGGTGTTGGTGCTAAGCCGTTCACTCTCCGTCTTGATCGTTCTCGCCGTGCCAAGCTTGCTGAGGTGGCTCAGGAGCGCGGTACGACGCCGTCGCAGCTCGTGCGCGATTTGATTGATTCGCTCGAGTAGGAGAGTCTGGTCGTAGACCAAGCTGGTGACACGAGGCCGGGGTTCCTTCTCCGGTTGAGATGGTGAGGGGCCGCGCACGATTTTTCGTGCGCGGCCCCTCGCGTGCTGAAGAGACGCTTATCCGTTGCTCGCGGACGTAAAGCCCGCCTTCTCGGGCGTCGTGCCCAGGCGCGCGGCGATGAGCTCCTTGTCCTCATCGGAGGCGAGGTCACGGACCCACGAGGCGTAGGTGGCCTCGTCGGCGTGGACTTCCTGCGTGAGCGGGTTGCGCCGCTTGGAGACGATCGTGCGCACGTGCGCGACGAACACCCACGCGTTCGCCACCAGGGCGGCCGCGGAGAGGATGAGCATCGCCCAGGGGTTGTGCGCGCTGCGGTGGGCGAACATCGAATCCTGCATGAAGTGCGGGAACGTGAGCACGACTCCCGACCACAGCGTGAGCGTGTAGGCCCGGTACTGGATCCACGCGCCTCGCCCGAACTTCATGAGCGCAGGGATCGTGCACGAGGCCAGCAGCGCCACGCCCGAGTACCACGCCCGGTCCGCCAGGCAGTTGTACACGTAGGCGAGGTTCCACAGGTCGTAGGCGATGATCCACCCGATCGTCAGGTCGCCCCAGATGAGGGCGCGTTCCTTGCCCTTGGACACGAAGATCCCGACCCACCCGGAGATCGCGAGAAGGTTCAAGATGCCCGCGACGCCGTTCATGATGTTCCACGGCCCGCCCCATGTGACCATCCCCTGCGAGGGATCCACCCCGTGAATTCCGTAGCACTGGAAGTCGCGCACCACGGCCTCGGCGATGTTCACCGCGAGGATCGCGGGCGGGATGATGAGGTACCAGCGGTTGTAGCGCAGCCTCGGGAAGACCTGTAGGGCGACGAGGCACAGGGACCCTGCCAGCGCCGAGTACTGTTTCACGATTGGGAACCAGCCCGCCGAGGCCGTCCCCGCCGTCGAGTGCGGCCACCAGAAGATGGTCAGCGCGATGGGTACGACCACGAAGAGCGCGAGGACTACCCACATGTTGCGCTGGGCCAGCCACGCGGCGCCGGCGAGGAGCGCGATGACGAGGAGGAGCATCGCGTAGTCCCACCACTGGCCGACCTCGAAAAAGAAGAGCGTCGGGTAGTCCGGGGGAGTGATGCCGCCCATCAGCGCTGCTCCTTCCCCCAATTGGGCAGGTAGGTGCGCTCCATCTTCTGGCGGATCTGCTCCTCCCAGGAGAAGGTCGGCTCGGTCCAACCCTCGAAGTAGGAGGCGTCGACCTCGCCCGCCCACGGGCTGTCCGCGCTCGTCGGCGGCCACGACGGGTCGTCGGTGACGGGCGGGCGGATCTCGGCGACGGCAGGGGCGCTGCGTCCGTAGCGGAACCACTGGGTGAAGGTCTCCTCGAACAGGGGAGTCCCGTCGTAGCGCCCCGCGGGCGTGCCCGAGTTGAAGAAGCGCCCGCCCAGCATGCCGCGCATGAAGCGACCCGTCAGGTGCTGCTTCTTCTTGAACTCGAGGACTCGCTTGACGTAGAGGTTTTGCAGGTGGGTCATGCACCCGCCAATGAACTCGATGTTCACCCAGTTGAGGGCCTTCATGGCGGGGGAGGCGGGCTCGTAGCCGATGCGCCAGTGGTTGATCAGGCGCGTGCGCCCACCCGACAGGGGCACCATGTAGAAGCACCAGGCTGCCGCGAAGTTCGTCATCCCGGGGAAGCGGAACGCGTAGGAGCCGGGCGCCTTGGGCGGGTTCTTCGTGTCGACCCACTGGACCATGTACTTGCCGGGCACGACGTCCGCCCACTCCATCGACATGCCGTGGAAGTCGAAGGCCGCGATGTCTCCGGGCATCATCGAGTCGGGCTGCTGGAACTCCTCCTGGATCTCGTAGGAGTTGAAGAAGGGCAGGCGCGCGAAGACTCGCTCGAGGAACTCTGACGAGAAGGACCCGGACTTTTCCGCGCCGATCTGCTTGAAGAGTCGCCATACCGCATAGGCGGGCGCGTCGATCGTGATCGCGTAGGTTGAGGAGTAGCCGTTGTCGTAGTTGGCGTCGATGAGGTCGTCGCCCGGGTAGTGCCAGGCCTGCTCCTCGGGCGTGGCCTTGCCGCTCAGCTGGCTGAAGGCGTACATGCTTCCCAGGAGCGCGGCGGTTCCGGTCAGGCCGGCGGCGCAGAGGGTGCGACGGGGTAGGCGTGTCATGGGTCCTCCTCCTTGAGGAATTGACGAGGGACGCCCCCGCTGGCGCTGACCTTCGGGGAGCCCCGGAACGGTGGGGATTCGACGGTGAACCCCGCACACTAGGTTAGTGTTTCGGACTATGATAGCCGACAACTATTAGCCCGGTTGCGCGTTCGAAGGAGAATGCTGTGGACTCGCTTTTCCTGTGGGAGCTGGGGACTCCCAAGGTGTATCTCATCTGGCTGCTGGTGCTCGCCGCCCAGATTGCCGTCGCGGAGATCAACCGCCGGTGGAACTGGACGATCTTTGCCGTGTGGACCGTGGGTGGCATCGCCCTCATGCCCTACGCGTGGATCCATGGGACGCCCATGGTCGGGTGGTTCCCGTTCGGCAAGTACGCGATCATGATCCTGACTGCCACCATGACGGGCACGGTCCTGGTGTACGCGAAGCGCAACCCCGTCAAGGCCCACAAGTACGCGATCTGGCTGGGTGTGGCCCTGTGGATCGGCCTGGCCGTCAACATCATGGAGGCGAACATCCGCGACCTGACGATCTACTTCAACGCGGATGCGTACTACGCGTGCGGCGCCGACTGGCAGTGCCTGAAGGGCGTCAACGACGCGCACACGATCGACATGATCGCGGGCCTGCCCGAGGCCCGGGGCGTGACCGCCGAGCTGCACTCCCAGCAGTGGTACCAGGAGGTCGCCGCCAACCTCGCCGCCCGCCACGTCGGCATCGACCCGGAGACGGGCTTCCGCACGATCGGCGGCTACTGGAACCTGCTGTCGGCCGGCGCCGGCCTGCTCAACATCATCACGATCACGGGCCTGGGCAAGATCATCGTGACCTCGCCCGGCAAGCGTTCCGTGCGCGGCCTCATCTGGGTGGACATGGTGTGGCCGTGGGTGATCGCCTACGACCTGTGGAACCATGCGTTCTTGTACAACTCACTGGCCGACTACACGTGGTACTGCACGCTCGCCCTGCTGCTCGCCTGCACGATCCCCGCGTTCACGTGGGCGAAGGGCCAGTGGATCTGGTTCCGCTGCTTCACGCTGGTCTTCTGGATCTCCATGAACACGCTCCTGCCCGAGGTCTTGGTCCCTCCCTCGGACATCTTCAACTTCGCGACCATGGACCCGCGCGCGAACATCGTGTGCGCGGCCTTGGCGCTCGCGGCCAACGTCGCGCTGTTTGCCTACTGGATGTACAAGATCGTCGCCTGCAAGCGCAACCCGATCACGGGCGTCCTGTACTGCGAGCTGTCCGAGTTCCGCACCATCGTGCGCGAACACTGTGACGACAAGGACAAGTACTTCCTCGTCGACCGCATCCCCGAAACCCCCGAGGAGCTCGGCTTCGAGCCTGACACGCCCACCCCGCCGGCCGACGGCTACCGCGCCTCGATGCCGTGGTGGAAGGGAGAGGATAGAAGGCACCCGTCGAAGAGGGACGCTGGTTTGCGCTCGTAGGTGCTCTTCTGCCCAACATTGACGAGGCCTCCCCGGGTTTGCCGGGGAGGCCTCGTTGTGTGCGTGCTAGTTCGGCGCTGAGCTTTCCCGTCAAAAGCTCGTGATGCGCCGTCTGGCGCTTGGTGCTTTCTAACTCTCCAACTACGAGGCTTCTCTGACGTTCTTCCGTGAGGAGTCTTAATGCACCTTTTGGCGCTCGGTGCTTTCTGACGTTGATTGCACCGAGTGCGGCGCTCACGTCTTCACCAAGTCTTAATGCACCGTTTGGCGCTCGGTGCTTTCTGACCCACCACATTCTCACACCCATACCCAGTGGAAACGCTGTGCCTTAATGCGCCTTATGGCGCTTGGTGTTTTCTGACGAGCCAAAAAGTATTCCAGAATACCGAACGTCGAGAAGTCTTGATGCACCTTATGGTGCTCCGTGCCTTCTGATGACAAGATCGAGAACACAGCTCACCCGGAAGGTAAGTATTAATGCACCTTGTAATGCTTTCTGACTTCTAGCACCTCTCCTGGAATGGTTGAGCGCGTCGACTCGCTGTTTTAATGCACATTATGGCGCTCGGTACTTTCTAACGCAAGGACGAAATGGTGGTCGTGGACCCGTTCGACAAGTCTTAATGCACCGTTTGGTGCTCGATGTTTTCTAATATTCATCTGTGGCTACAACTCGGCCAACTATGACACGTCTTAATGCGCCTTTTTACGCTCGGTGCTTTCTGACTATGAGAAACTTGTTCATTATGCGCGGCTGCCCTGGCACGTCTTAATGCACCTTTTGGTGCTCGGTGCTTTCTGACTTTGATCTCGACTTCAACCAGTACAAGTACCTCATGGAGTCTTAATGTACCTTTTGGCGCTCGGTGCTTTCTAACACGCATCCAACAGTTGAGTAACGGGTCGATCTGGTTGGTCATAATGCACCTTTCGGCGCTTGGTGCTTTCTGACAGCCACCCTCAACAAGTCCAGTATAGGCAAGACGACCACGTCTTAATGCACCTTTTGGCGCTCGGTGCTTTCTGACCTGCCGGATACCAGTCCGGCTCCACCCCGATCCCCTGGACGTCTTAATGCACCGTTTGGCGCTCGGTGCTTTCTGACCGGTTACCTGCTTGCGTTCAGCACGCCCCGCACCTACCAGTCTTAATGCACCTTATGGTGCTCGGTGGTTTCTAACCTGGTCGATGCGGGTATCGACGCAGACAGGGTGCGCGCTTTGTCTTAATGCACCTTTTGGCGCTTGGTGCTTTCTGACGGTGACTTCTATGGTCACGAATGGGAGGATCGCGACGGGTCTTAATGCACCTTATGGCGTTCGGTGCTTTCTGGCCAACGAATTCGACATCGACTTCAACCAGCAGAAGTACCTGTCTTAATGCACCGTTTGGCGCTCGGTGCTTTCTGACCTTATGTCGTGGATTTTCGACTCTAAGGGTGTCTACACCCAGTCTTAATGCACCGTTTGGCGCTCGGTGCTTTCTGACGCGCGGCGAACATCCATGTGACTGCGCTCGTGACGAACCCGTCTTAATGCAACGTTTGGCGCTCGGTGCTTTCTGACTACGCAAGGTTCCGCTGGGCGCTTCTGGCCAGGCTTTGTCTTAATGCACCGTTTGGCGCTCGGTGCTTTCTGGCTCGGGAGTGTTTTTGTGCGTAAGCAGGATGTGGTTGAGTCTTAATGCACCTTTTGGTGCCCGGTTCTTTCTGACAAATCGACTCCCTTTGAAGGCGCCGTCCTGGCTGTACGTCTTAATGAACCTTTTGGCGCTCGGTCCTTTCTGATCCTCTAAGGAGAAATCGTGGCACCCATTAAGTGGGATTCTTAATGCGCCTTATGGCGCTCGGCGCTTTCTGACGTGAACACGGTAGCCACGCATGGAACCAGTTGGGTAGTCTTAATGCACCTTTTGGCGCTCGGTGCTTTCTGACCATCGAAAAGGGTGACAACGCTACGTTCGGTAGCGCTTTGTCTTAATGCACCTTATGGAGCTCGATGTTTGGTGTGAAAGTAACGAGGAAAGAATCTGGTGGCAATGCCTCACAATGCACATTATGGCGCTCGATGCTATCTAATGCGACCTGAAGAATGGTTTCGTGAAGCTTGAAGCTGTTCTGTCTTAATGTACCTTATGGCGCTGATCTTTCAGGGTTGTTGGAAAATGTCGCATGCAATTCGGCTTCAACTCCTTCGAGATTTGAAGTCGGTAGGTTGCAATTCTGCTGTTTTCGTCGTTCGTTGAGTTCTGAACTAAGCGAATTGCATGCGATATTTGGTGGCGCTCGACGCTTTCTGACGGCTGGAAAGAAGATTTCGTGCCACATCATGAAGCTGTCTTAATGTACCATATGGCGCTCGGTGCTTTCTAAGCCGATGGTGGTAAGACCTACACGGTCAACAATATCGCCATGTCTTAATGCACCTGATGGTGCTTGGTGCTTTCTAACCCTATGACGTGGGTGAAAGACTGGAAAGTTGTCTACCCCGAGTCTTAATCCGCCTTATGGCGCTAGGTGCTTTCTGGCCGACGTGACTACTCTGCGTGGTAAGGGTTCGATGGAGGGTGTCTTAATGCACCTTATGGTGCTCAGTGATTTTTCACTTCTGTCAGGCTTGCCGCGTCCTCTGCGACTAGATGAAATGCTATGCGGGATCGTCAGTTGAAGAAAAGTAATCCTCCGACCAGCAAATCTGAGTTCAGAATATCAGGTTTGTAAAGGAGTCGCCGACGGCTACGAACATGGTAACCAACAACTTGCGTGAGCTGTCCTCCGCCCAGCCGACCCTGGCCTCGTGACCCGATCGGGCCTCTCGGCGCTGGCCCTGCTTGACCATGACAGGCGCGCGCACCCTCGACGAGATCATGGGCATCGAAGGCGCGTGCACCAACGCCTACTTCGACGCGCTTGCCGCGTGCATGCCCTCCGACGTCACCCTTGACGGGCGCAGCCGACGCCCACCCCGCGACCTGCCCAACGCCTCCCTGTCCTAAAGGTACGCGATCCTCCTGTCCGAATGCGTTGGCTCGCTCCACGCCGCAGGGCTCGAACCGTCCCTCGACGTCGCGCACGCGCCCACCGACAAGCGACCCAGCTTGGCGCTGGACCTCATGGAACAGTTCCGCCCTCTCCTGGTCGACCAAACCGTCATGGCTCTGCTGTGCACGCGCAAGCCCCGGCCCGAACACGGCGTCGTCGAGGCCGAGGCCAGGGGAGTCTGCTTGGGTGGCGACGGCAAGATAATCCTCGTCGACGCTTACGAGGCCGCCTGCCAGCGATCCGTCACTGGTGCCCTCCCCGAATACTCGGGACCGTGGCGCAGAAACATCGACCACTCCGCGCAGATGCTGGCGCGCGCTATCGCCGAACCCGATTACCAGCGGAGCGGGGTTGCCTGGCGATGATCTCCATCATCGCCTACAACATCGCCGAAAACAAGCGGCGCCTCCGCGTCGCCAAAAAGCTGGAATCCTGGGGCTACCGCATCCTAGAATCCGTGTTCCAGCTCCACCTCGACACCGCCACGCTGGCGCGCGTGCACTCGTCCCTGGCCGCCCCCATCTCCGACGCCGAAGACGTCAACCACATCTATCCCATCTGTTCATCTTGCGCCGACCGCGCCGACATACTCGGAGGGGTTATAGCGCTGGACGACGTGGGGTTGTGTCGGGGAGTGTGTTGAGGGTTAGTATTTGCGATGCTTGCGAGCGGTTACGATTAGGATGTCGGCGCCAGGCTGTATCGGATTGATCGCAATCAGTACTGTCGGTCTCCTATCCGCTCAAACGAGTAGATGTGCACGCGGTCTTATCCTTCAGAGTACTCCCTCCTCGCTACTAGTCGACGGAGTCTACTTGCTTTCTGTCGCCTTTCGACTTCTCGTCCTTCACTTCTTCAAGAAAGACATCTGGTGTTGGGGTTGTGTCATTTAGCCGAAGGGGCCGAGGTGCTTGACCGGCACGCCATTTAGAATCTGCGAAATATTTGGGACTTCCGTCATCTGTTGTTTCGTTATTCACCTTGTTCTCTTCAAGGTTGATGTACCTGACTGGTGTGTCCTCGGTATCATCAAATCCGTAAGCTATCCATTGGAATGCTCGAATCCAGGGGAGTGTGGACAAGTCTCCAATGTTAGCTTCGCAGATCAGTTGTGAAACACTCTTTTCTTCATATTCGATACCGAGCACGCAAGAAAGGTTCTTGTATCCGGATGTGAGCTCTTCGGTCGTTTGGACATATACGAAATTATTGATGATACGTGCTGTAACAAGTCCGAGGCCCAGAGGTTTTCCGATACCGATTTTGTGGAATCCGAAGTTTTCTTTGCCGCTAGGTGTGAGATTTTCGGGGACTAGGGGCCATAGCAGGAAAGTAAGTTCCTTAAGAGAAATATCTTCGAAATGGACTCTGCATTTGAGAGTACTCTGTTCTTTAATCCACGACTTAACATGCAGTTCAACGGATTCGTTGGTAGTTAGATCGCCCCCGCTATTACAATGTTTCCTGATAATTTCTTCAAGAGATTGATCAATGCAGGACCGGTGTGTTGGGTATGCGGCTTCACCGAGGAGAAAATGTCCTGGATCGAACAGCAATGCGCGTTTTAGGTGCGACTCTTCAGTGTTGAGAGATTTGCTCCTTTCAAACAAAAATCGGCGCCCTGAACTCGGCTTTGGGCTCAGCAGCGGTGGTAGTGCGATGGGCTTATGATTATTTGCGATTGCATCTTGTGAAATGCTAACAGGACCAATCTTTAGCCGTCCGCGTAGTGCCGCTCCGGTAGTGCCTACAAAGCCGAAGAGCCTTTCAGCTGCGGAGGCCTCATTGTGGCTCTGAGCTGGTTGAACTTGAGCGGACTTGGCAACTTCGTATGGTGTGTGTGAATAAGTCTTACGCCCCTTTCCCGCGCGATAGCTAAGTGGTGTGCTGTGAGTAGGCGTGTCGAAGATGCGAAAGCGTGATGATGTGACCCGCTCGTACGTGCTGCTAAGCAGACCTTTGATCATGCTAGGAGAGATGAACGGTTTACCTTCTATCTTCTGGACCTCAATGAAGCGTTTCTTTCCTTGCTCTGTCTGTTTTCCGATTATCAAGGGGGTGTGAGCTTGTAACTCGAGATCGAAATAGCCGGACATGCGACCGGCATGCAGATGGTCGAGGTTCGGCGTGTTTCCAGAGGTGTATATTTCGACGTTGTGGTCCTTGTCCTTATCGCTTGCGTGTTCAGGACATCGTGGAATCCTGTTTACTGCGGAGAAGAATGTGTTCTTTCGATATTGTTTCATGTGTTCATCCAAAGGTTTGAAATTGCTCGTTGATGAGATGGTTGGTCAATCTATTGCCAGGTGAGAATGTGTATATCGCGCCTATGTGAGTTGTGAATGCCAATTTCCTGTGAAAAGTTGGTCGACGACAGTCATGTTTCCTGTATCTGCATCTATTTTTATGTATTCGAATGCAGAGATTTGTTTCGGCCTGCCAGGTTCTGTCGCTGTTGGCTGATCAGTATGCTGGATGTAGGAGATGTAGTGCGCTAATTCGCCGGGAGGTAGATTGTCTCCTTCGGATGCTTGAAAGAGTCTAAGTTCGCAAGATGGCAGACCGTTGGCCCATCGAAATTCGTGAGCGAGCGAGATGTCTGTGGTGGTGCTGTCGATAACCTGCCATGCGCGAATTTCGTAGACGCGTGAGAGGTCGAAGCTGGTGCGCTCTACATCAAGCGTTGGGCGTTGATCACCAGCAGTTTGCTTGATGCCTCGAAGCCGACATGTGCCGTTAGTAGCCCACACGATTCCGGTGATCTCGTGACTATCGAAGACCTCGGCAAGGCATGAGGCCAGTTCAGTGACGTTGTGAACCGTGTGATGGGTGATCTTCAGGTGGCATGGAATTAGGGTTGTTGCCTCGGTACAACTATTGATGTTTCTCTCGCTCATTTGCCTTCCCCTCGTTAGACTTTGGGACTTTATCATTTCGTTCGTCAGGCGTTCGGAGCCACTGGGCCCAGTTTGTGTATTTGTTGTCCTCGCCCGGCTCCTCTCGTAAATACTCCAGTAGTGCGCGTGCGGCTCCCCGATCATTGCCTCCGTGACTCTTGCCGCGCTTCCATAAATGAGTATCTCTGGGCGTGTTAATTATTATTCTATCTGTGTAAGAGAAGTCGATGCTGTGCACTTCAACTTGGCCCAGGCCTCGGGTAGTCTTCCCTCCGAGGGGAAGCACTCCGGCACTGAGTTCTGAAAGCGCAAGGCATAGCAAGCACCATGAAGCGCGAGCGTATGCTCGAACTTCGTTTTCTGCGAGAACAGTGTTACTAGCATCGCTTTGGACGTTGCGCTGTAGTTGTTGTGTATCAATCTCAATAACGATGTCATTCCAACTGGCGCGAGGGTAGATGATTTCGGAGAAGAGAGCTCGTTTAACTACTCCGCCGGTCCATCGATCGATCGCGTTATGCTGGATCTCCGTCTCTTTGCCAAGTGTCTTCGTTGTACAGTCTCGTACCGTGATCGCCCCGCGATATTCGGTTGTGCCGAACATATATCGCACTAAATTAGGATCGCGAGCTAGCTGCTCGTGGATGTCGACAGGAACTGGATCTCCTGTTTCATCGGTTGCAATGAAAACGTTCTCCTTAGGTGGGGTGCTCTCGGCATACAGTACGGTCCGGGCAATGCGCGAACACCTGGACCTCAGTGCACCACGGATGGAGGTGCCGGGTAGCAACAGCGGATCTGTGCTGCCCTTCCCGTTTCTGCTCGCAGTCTTAGCCCTCAGAGGATGTTGGATATTTCCATTATCTGCCTGAGGATCGTGCACGAACACGCCAGTCGGAGAGCCCCATCCGATTGCGACTCGTGTTGGGCGGATCCTGTCTTGACCGTGGAAAGATTGTGTGCGGCCAAGCTGTTGGGGTGGGTTGCTTGCATCGCGGATGACGCAGAGCGCTTGCTGCTCAACATTTAATTTGTTGGCTTGTGTGGCAGCACTGATTCCTAAAGCTGAGACGACGTGCCCCAGGATAGCTTCAGCATATCTTGCTCGGGCCTTTCGAACGGCGTTCGTGTCGTTGGCAGCGCGTGGAATGCTGTAACTTTCCGTTATTCCCTTTTTACTTCCGGGAAGTCCGCTGAAAGACACTCTCGAAACCTCGATAGAGCCAAGTCCTCCTCCCGATCCACCTCCAAGTGGCAGGAGTCCCTCGCACAGGTCAGCTACGGTCAGAGTCAGGAGAAGGATAGCTGCTTGCAGGCGGCGCTTGAAGCCTGGAAGCTCATAATCCTTGTCTGATGACGAGGGGGGTGGAAGTACGAAACCGCCAGGGTCCTGGCGAATATTTCGGCAGAATTGGGCGTGGTCAACGTCGATCTGAATCGAATCCCAGGTGGCATTCGGATACAGCAGCTCCGAATACAACGCTCCATGGGCAGCGCTTCCGGTGACTCGATCGATTGCGTTGCGCATGAGTTTAAGAGGCTTGTCCTTTCCCGTGTCTTCTGGTATCCGCCCCTCGCAGTCGTGAACGCGGACTGCTCCCCGGTACTCAGTTGTACCGAACAAGTAGCGCACGAGGAGCGGATCGGCAGCGAGCTGCTTGTGCACATCCTCTGCCATCGTGAGTTCGTCAGAACCCTCGCTGTCACTGACGATGCTCCGAGCAATGCGAGAACAGTGGGACCGCAACGCCCCGCGGATCGACGTGCCCGGAAGTAGCAGCGAGGCCTTGTCCTCATGTGCGACTTTCGGATAAGTAGCATCCCCGTGATCGGCGCGATGCGCGTCATTGAGGTGCCAGTTGCGCATCGGCGCAGAGGGAACAGTGTCTTTTTCCAAGGAATCTATGTCCTTGGGTTTGTTCATTCCGACGAACAATCCCGCCGGAGCCTGCCATTCAACCTCGATGGATGTTGCTGTGGGATTCCAGGTGACTTTTTTGTTCGCCTCTAACTTGAGTGTCTCAGGCTTGCCAAGGACTGCAGAAAGAAAATCAGTAGATTCTCTGTGCCTTGGTCCCTCTTCGAGGATAGTTACCTTTTTATACTCTACCTTCTTCCTGCAGAGCGTAATCTTGCCCCAACCGGATCCTGTCCTGGCACCCAAGCTGATCGCCTCGTGCTCGATGAGTGTGAGTATTGCCTCCAGAGCTCTGATAACCAGGCTCGGACTCCGGTGTTTCGTTCCGTCCGTGTTTGCTAACTTTTCTTCGGCACTGACCCGGATATCGAAAGTCGTGTCCACGGGCAGGTACTCGTAAGCGAAAAGTGCGCCGTCTGCGGCCCCGCCGGTGGCTCGGTTGATGGCCGTACTCATGCGGTGGGGGAGGTCACCGCTAGCGCGGTCCCACACCACGGCATGGTGGAAGGTGAGGGCGCTTGCCCGCAGCGGGAGAGATTCGTTGGTTCCGTCCCCACGTTGCTCTTTGCGAGTACCGACCTCCCGACGCATCTCACCGCCCCACAGGCTCTTGAGCTCTTCCTCGCTGAAGCGAAGCTCATGCATGTGTTCTTCGAACGCAGCACGAATGGCTCCCTTAATGGAGCGACCCGGCAGGATTGCCTCGCCCAGCCCATTACGTACGAAAGCGTTCGGCTGTACAGTCCGGCCGTCCTCGTCGGTTATGGGGCGTTCAGGTACCTCATCGACGCCGCCGGAGTGCAGCGCGGAGACAACGCGCACGGGGATCGACATGTCGTAGCGGAAAATGGTCATGAGGCAGCCTCCGTTGATGCTGTAAAGCTCTTACTCTTGGTCTTGAACAAGGGCAGCGTCGCTTTCGCCAGGATGGGTGAGTCCACGCGGAAGCGCCCGTATCCCTGGGGCGTCAGCTCACCGACGCCGATATGTCCGAGTGCCTTAAGCGACGTCAGATCATCCGGGGAGATACGCACTTGGACTACTGAACCCGCTTGGATCGCCAGCCGCGTGGCACGAGGCGCGTTATCCCTCGGCGACCACGAGTCCACACGCCGGTGCCGGATCGCAGTCAGAATCCGTTTGCGATTCTTGTCCTCCGAGTCCTGACCGGGGCTCTCCAGAACGACCGTGACCGGGACGTTGGCCCGCCTGAAGGCAAGCTCCAGATCCTCAACGCTCCCGCCCGGTCCCAGAGTGCTCGACCGTGCGAGCAAGTCGGACGTGAACCACAGAGACACAACCTCGGTGGATTCAGAGGACGAGGCATGTGTTCCCTCATCGGTGACAGGACCTTCTACGGGGGGCGGGGTGCTTCCCACCTCGGTGAAGGTGCTGTCCACAGTGCAGCGGGCGCGTCCGAATGTGCCAGTGAGCTTGCGGGATCCGAGGAAGGCTGGCTGCTCAGTAATGCCGAGGTCGAGCGTCAGAGGTGAGTCTGCGGATGTAGCATCGGTGCCGCGAAGCTCACTCAGTAGTCGTTTCGACACGACAATCGAGGCACGCAGCTTCAACCCGGCGGGCAGGGCGCGCACGAGGAACAGCTGGCCGTCTTTGGCTGCACCCGTCTCCGAATTGATCGCCGTCGACTGTCGACCAATCAGCGAGGGCTTCCCGATCCACTCCGTGACGGAAGCGCCGCTCGAGTCAACGAATACATAGCAGCCACGCGTGGGGATCGTGTTCTCGCCGCACTCCTGATCGTCAATGGGAATATGCCTGTTGAAGAGCGTGCGGGGTTCTTCATCGTCTTGTTTGTCCTTGGGTTTGTCCTCGGGAACCTTCTCATTCTCCAGAACAAAAGGAACGGGCAACCCAGCCACACCCTTGTAAACCGGTAGCGCATCGCTGACGCGCAGGTCACCGCTGACGATAGCGGAGTGCACGAGGGTTTTGTTCTGATACTTCTTACGCAGGAAGTTGTGCAGCCACGGGACCAACACGGTTCCGCGCAGGAAGTCCAACGACCGCACCTCGTTCGAGAATGGGACCTCGTAGGAGACAACCGGAGTATCAAGAACGATGTCGAGGGTTGTCTCGTACCAGGTCGTGTCACCGGACTCCGAAGGCTGAGAGCTGGGTAATGCTATGTCTTGGGCGCTCTCCTTCGGAAGATCCTTTGGCAGGTCTGGGATTTGCTTCAAGCTCTTCTGAGCGCGGCATCGCAGTTGATCTGCGACGGCCTCTACGTCTGCCGACGAATATGTGGGGCTGTCGTTATCTCGGTTCGCCAGGATTCGTTTAAGGGCGTCGGCGGCTTTCGTATCCTGCAGGTCGGTCGTCACGTAGTCCTTGTCGCTGACGGCCACCGTGCACTCTCCGTCACCTCCGCTGCGGCCCGAGCCGATGCCTCGGACCATGAGGCCCGCGACCCCTAGGAGGAAGTGCGCAGCCTTGATCGTCTCCTGGTCGGAGATCTCAGCCCCGGCCTCGTCGATGAGGGTGAACGTGCCCGTGAGGATGCCGGCCGCCGCGCGCTCCGTGAAGCGCAGGAACTGGTCGCGCGCCGTCCCCGTCTTTGGGTCGATGGAGAGGGACACCGTGTCGTGGACCGGGATCTTCGAGGCCGGGGTCGCGTCCGAGAACAGAACGTGACGCGGGTGGGGAGTTGAACCCGGCTTGCTGTTGGGGTCCTGCCCAAACAGCCACAGGGCAAAGCTGGTCCACTTCCCGTCCTTCTGCCCGTCGAGGGCTCTCGCCGCCAGCATTGCCTGCTCGCGCAGGACACCCGTGATGACCGTGCCGCGCACGACCGGCTTGCCGTTGCTGCGCTCGATTGTTGAGTGTGTGCGCCCCGCCTGACCCACGCCCGTGGACACGCCCCAGTCGGACGTGAACGCGATGGTCACGTGGCCGCGCGCACTCGGAGAAGTGGTAGGTGAATTGGTGGTCACTGGGCACCTCCTTCGGTGGAATCGTCTGCTGCTTCCGCGGAGCCGAAGACGTCGGCGTCCCCGCTAATCCGTGAAGCGAGGTAGCCGTCGGGCAAATTCCCGGACAGGTCGATGAGGTCCAGGAGCCACTTGATCTGCTCGAGGGATTTGCCAGCCTCATCGGAACTCGACGAATGAGGGGGAAGAAGTTTCAGCTGTTTGGCAAGGAGCCCAGCACTGGGTGCGTTCTGTAGCGCGTCGTTCCACTCTGTTGCGGCCTTCTCGGCATCGTCTTCCGCGAGGAGCTTGACGATGCGGTTTGCGCGGGCACGTGGGAACGGATCGCCGGTGATCTGCGTGGGGTCGTCCGGTTTCTTGCCGTCGAAGGCTGCGACCGCTTGCAGGATGCGCGCCCAGGGGGACAACGGCTGCGGAGCTGCGGCAGGTGTTTCCTTGGACGAGGTCGTGGTTGCGTCCCCGATGCGCTGCGGCGCGTAGTGACCGATCAGGAAGGGACGCTGCGTGCGGCCCTTGTACTCGTTCAGCGTGTCCTCCGGATCGAGGACGGTCGCGTCGCGCAGCACGTGGAAGTCGATCGTTGAGCAGGGGACCGTTTCCTTCTTTTTGCCGAGCTTCTTCCCGCGCGACACCAGGCCTTCCGCAAGGTCGTAGGCGATGTGGAACGGGAAGTTGCGGCCCACGATGGCCACGCCTGCCGAGGCCGTGAGCGGGCCCTTCTTCGGTGCACCAGCGAGCGTGGCGAGAACAGAGAGCAGACCATCCTTCTCCGTTAGGTCCTCGTAGTGGCGGATGTAAGCCTCCGCGAAGGGAATTGCGTAGCGCCCATCCGTGTAGACCGTGACATCATCGCCGCCGACCAGCACGGGAACGACGGGAACGAGATCAATATCGTCATCGTTGGCGAGGTATTCAATGTCGGCCCACGAGCGCGCAATCGCCTCTTTGACGATATCGTCGAGGCGGTAGTTCACTTCCATGATGAACCATTGGAAACGAGGGGGCTTCCTGCTGTACGAGCGGAAATGCGGGAGCTTCCCGCTGTACGAGCGGAAACGAGGGGGCATCTTGCCGCACGGGTTTAACATTCTCAGGTACGGCGGTTTGGTGAGCTTATCGAGCGTGTTGTTCGTCTTCTTGAATGCCTCGCCGAGGTCACGCATGATTGCGCCCACTCCGTTGCCGTCGATGTGGATGACCCCGACAGAGGAAAGGCTGGTGAGCGTGTCCTGAGAGTTAGCTGCTTGAGGTAGGTCTTGGAATGCTCCTTCAAGCTGGAACGGGTCTTCGTTAAGCCTCTCTATTTCTTTCGGCCACGTCTCAGGATCATCTGGCGACCAACGTGATACAACCTCCTGGAGCTGAAGTCGTCGAGCTGACCGTGACCACGCGCGCTTGACGCGCGAGGGGAGAGACAAGGAGTCCTGCGCGTCTTGGTCTGTCTGTGTAGGTGGCGAAAAATTGGTGTCGTCGTCGGTGAGAAGGGGAACATTGAGTGTTTTCCTTGCATAGCGGCGCATCTCCCTGCAATCGTCTTCGGAGAGTTTTGGTGATGCAGGTAAAGCGGACTCTGATCCCCGTTCCAGGAATGGGAACTGGGGGAAACGTGCCGCTGCGGGACGGCGGTTCAGCGAGTACTCCAAAAAGACGCGATCAAGCTCTTGCAGGTCGTCCGCACAGACCGTGTTGGATGTCGCCTCGATGAAGACTCCCGTGATGTCGAGGCCCGGGGCGTCAGTCAGTGCACGGAGCGTGACCTTTCGAATCAGTTGCTTCGCTAATTTCTCTGTATTGCCATCAGTGTCTCTGAAGCGGACGATCACCTTGCCGGACGAGTCGGATACCCAGAAAGAACTCGGAAGCTTCTTAAGACTGAGTAGCTCTTTTGCCTCTTCCTTCACCCAATGGGATAGCAATGTAATCTCGAAGGATGCGCCGATCTGCTCGCGCAGGCGAGGTGAGGAGAAGATGAACGGCTGATTACTGTTCGTCTGCAGCATGACGAGGTAACTTGTCATAGTTGGCTCTTCCCTACTCACCATTGCGCGGGGGAAGTGTCGTCAGGAGTGAATGGATGTCGCTGACAATTCGACCCGGAGTGTTCACTAATGTAGTAAAGCTGCGTTGATCAAAAAGTGACTTTGCCTTGTGATCTAGCCAGCCGTCGGTGAATATGATTAGTGCCTGCGAGTCAACTAGACTACCATTCGTTATTGTGTCAATTTGACGATAAGCGCTTTCGAGCCATTCTGTATACTCTGAGGTGCGTATCTTTGGCTTGTTTGACACTTCAGGAAACTCAGGATTGTCTTTCTCAGCCCTTTTGTATTTCTTTTTGATGCATAGGATTACGATGTCGGCGTCGGCAATTGAAATGTGTAGGTTGTTGTAGTTCTGCGCTTTGATAAGATTTGAAATCCTCAAGTCTTTCTTAATTCTTTGGATCTGGTCTTCGTCTCCTTGGAAGTAGATCGTTCGCTTTGCTAGCCCATAGCCGATGCGATCGTTGTACCTATCGAGAACCTTGTTAGATATTGCTAGTGCAGCACAGCTTAAGATTGCTGAACCAATAATGGTGTAACACAGTGGGTAAAGGAATGTCTGTGTTAGGTCAGTCCAGCGTCGATCATCAGATATGTTAATCCACTTGAAGGTTATTAGTGCAACGATGATCGCGACGACTATGATGGCGATGCTGTATCTGATCTCGCGGTATTTCTTTTTCATATCACTTTCTCAATCTGGTTATGCGGCCACAGCATCTATGACGCCCATGCCGAAGCTCGTGTGTGAGCCGACGTTTGTGTATGCGGATAGAGCCATGAGACGCGAGAAGACGCGGGTCGCCTCGGCGCCCTCGACGCCGCTGATGCGCAGGCGGCCCTCGTGGGCTGGGATCCGGCGCGAGCTCAAGCGGCCATGGCCTGCGTTGCGCGGCATGGCCAGTGAAACGAGCGACGTACGCGTGAAATCCTGGGTCGCCAGCACGCTCGCCATCGCGTCACGGTCGATGCGTGGGGGAGCGAGCCTCCGATTCCATGCCCACCAACGCTGCTGCAGACTCGTCGCAATCGTCGCCGGAGATAGGCTCGGTACGTGATTCCCCTTCGATGAAAACGTCGTCGGAGTCACCAGGCGAATCTCCCACGCCGTGTCCTGGTCTCGCTTCGCTAGCTCTTCCCACGATGCCTGGCTGATGATCTGGCCCTCGGATGCGATCAGCACTGCGTCATCTGGGGTGCCCGCCCCGAGGCGCATGACTCCACCCCATGACAGCCACGCATCCAGCGTGTCAATCAGTCGATCGTCCAGGAATCGAACCTCGACGCCGAACGTCGACTCCGAATGGCTCAGCTCGCCGAGCGAATAGGGCTTCACTCCACCTGACCCGTGAACTGGCCGGTGCGCGAGCGTTGGGAACTGTGCAGCCCTCTCCGGGCTAATGCCTGGCGGTAAGTCCAGAACCGCCGACAGGGCTGCGTGGAGCCTTCGTGGTGTCGCTGGCACTCCCTCGGGCGCGTCAAAGCGAACGTAGACGGATGCTGGCAACGGTGCCTCCCATCACTCGCGTGTGACTGTCGTCTCCGACCGTAACATAGCTGTTTGGATAGGTCATGCGCAACTGTCAAGTCGTCTGGCAAATTGAAAAATACAAGATAAATGGCGGAGATTCCTTGTTCTAACAATTAAATTAATTGCTCGGTATTTTCAACTCTTCAAACTGTCTAATTGATTGGTAGGTTGATTCCGGTTGGTCGACGGATGATGTGCGGAGAGGGGTACGGGGGAGCGGTTGATCCTCACTAAACTGCCAACCTCTCCACTTCTTCACCAAAAGGTCAAGAATTCTTAAATTGTGAAACTCTCTAGGAGGTTAGTGACAAACCTTGAGACGATGGAGCAACGGCGTGCCATCCGGAAAGCCCCGGAGACGCGTCCCCATCCGTACAGAAACGAGGAACAATGATGCATCAACGCTCATGGAAGACCCTCATCGCGGGAGGAGCCGCGCTCGCCGTCGGCGTCACGCTCACCGCGTTCGGCGCCCCCGCCCACGCGGCCGGCGTCCCGGGGATCACCTCCGAGGCTCGCGCCCAGGACGAGGTCATGAACTACGCGGTCAACCTGACCGCCGACGCCTCCCACTACGACTTCAACGCGGCCGTCTCCAAGGCCTCGGAAAACGGCGTCGTCCTGGCCCAGTACCCCGAATTCAACACCTTCTTCGTCCAGTCGGTGAAGGCCGCCTTCGCGCCGACGCTCGGTAAGAGCCTCGTCGACGCCGGCATCTCCTACCAGTCGATCGGCCCCACCCGCTACAAGACGGTCACGGGCTCCGAGGTGCGCACCGAGCAGCCGCAGGCCACCGCGTCCGAGGCCAACGCCGTCGCTGACGCTGCGGGCACCCGCTCGACCGGCCTGTCCGCCGACTCCCAGCTCAACGACTTCACCCCCGACGAGGGCGACGCCAACGCCTGGGGCCTGGCTGCCGTCGGCGCGCTCGAGGCCCAGCAGGTCGACGTCCCCCTCGAGAAGGTGACAGTCGGCGTCATGGACACCGGCATCGACCCCGACCACAAGGACCTCAAGGAGCACCTGGACGCCTCGCGTTCCGTGGGCTGCCAGATCAACGGCATCCCCAGCCAGAACCCCGCGGACTGGAAGGATGACCACTACCACGGCACGCACGTCGCCGGTACCATCGCCGCCGCGCACAACGCGTACGGCGTGGACGGCGTGGCCCCCAGCGCGACGATCGTCGCGATCAAGACCTCGAACGAGGCCGGCTCGTTCTACCCCGAGTACGTGGCCTGCGCCTTCGACTGGGCTGCCGAGCACGACATCGACGTGACGAACTCCAGCTACTACATGGACCCCTACGCCTTCTGGATGCCCACCGAGGGCTCCCAGGCTGCGGGCCTTGAGGCTGCCTCGCGCGCGATCCGCTACGCGAAGAACCACGGCGTCGTCAACATCGCCGCCGAGGGTAACGACAACGATGACCACGACAACCCGACGATCGACAAGGCTTCGCCCAACGACGTTGAGGGCGCCGCGGTCGAGCGCAACGTGGCCGGCGGCATCGACGTGCCCGCCATGATCAACGACTCGGTCGTCTCCGTGGCCGCCGTCGCCCTGCCCACCGGCACCGACCCGGCCACGGCCAAGTTCGAGCGTTCCAAGTTCTCCAACTACGGCAAGACATCCGTGGACGTGGCCGCACCCGGCTCGCGCATCTGGTCGACCCTGCCGACCTGGAAGAAGGATCCGCCTTTCGGCTACCTGTCCGGCACCTCGATGGCTTCCCCGCACGCCGCGGGCGTTGCCGCGCTGATCAAGCAGATCCACCCGGACTACACGCCCGATCAGACGATCGCCCTGCTCAAGAAGCAGGCCGGCTACACCTACGACCGCCTCGCTGCACCCGAGGACGGTAAGGAATACCGCGGCGCCGGCCTCGTCAACGCCCTGGCCGCCGTCCTCAAGGACCAGCCGCAGCCCGTCCTTGGCAGCCTCGAGTACTCCCACGACGGAGTTACCGACTGGCGTCCGCTGGCCGACGCGTCTGTCTCGGGTACCGTCTACGTGCGCACCACGGTCTCCGGCCCCGTCACCAAGGCATCTCTGAAGGTCGGCGACAAGGAAGCCGTGACCGGCACCGGCACTGGCGCCTTCCAGGGCAATGAGGTCACGCTCGTGGCCGGTCCCTACAACGCCACCGACCTGATCGGCGACGCCCCCCACGTGGAGGTCACGGTGACCGCCGAGGGCCGCAACAAGGATGCCCGCGCCGATGACGACGTCAAGGACTCGATCCACTTCCACGTGGATGAATCCCTGCGCGACGGCGGCGCCTGGACCAACAGCACCGATGGCTGGAAGTACTGCTACAACGACGGCTACTGCGCCCGCAGCAAGTACGTCAAGATTGACGGCAATACCTACTACTTCAACGGCGACGCCGTGATGGCGACCGGTTGGGTCACCTTCGACGCCGCGTGGCACTGGATGACCCCGTCCGGCCGCATGGCGACGGGCTGGGCCAAGGTGGGTGACGCCTGGTACTACCTCGATCCCGCCACCGGTGCGATGGCCACCGGCTGGGCCAACGTCGACGGCTCCTGGTACTACCTGAACGCCTCGGGCGCCATGGCGACCGGCTGGGTCAACGTGAACGGATACTGGTACTACCTGACCGGCAACGGCTCCATGGCCACCGGCTGGACCGCCGTCAACGGCAAGTGGTACTACCTGACCGGTAACGGCGCGATGGCGATCGGCTGGGTCAACGACGGTGGCACCTGGTACTACCTCGACGGCTCCGGCAAGATGGTGACCGGCTGGGTCTCCATCGACGGCACGCGCTACCACTTCGCGCCCTCCGGCGCGTGGCTCGGCTGAGCCAAAAGGGTTTGAGGCCGGGGCTGGGACGCTCCGGCCTCGATCCCCGCGCTGAGCGCCTGATGCCGAGCGCTCCTGGTGCCCAGTGCATCTGAATACAACAGGGGCGGGNCCCGCCCCGCTGTTCCCTCACGCGTCCCGGGAGGGATCCGGGCGCGCCCCCAACGGTACCCAGGGGCGCGATAGGCTCTCAGCCCAGGGAGTCGAAGAGGACCTGCAGGCCCTCGCCCATGGTCGGATGCGCGATCGGCAGGAAGCGCAGCTGCTCGTAGGTCAGGCCGCCGGCCATGGCGACGTGCACGGCCGTGATGACCTCGGAGACGTTCGGGCCAATCAGCGTGGCGCCCAGGATCTGGTGCGTGTTCGCATCCACGACGGCCTTCCAGAAGCCCTCGCCCGCGTAGCGCATCGTCTTGGCGCGCGGAATCGCGGCCGTGGGAACCTTGGCGATACGCACGTCGAGGCCGGCCTCGCGGGCCTCGCCCTCGGATAGGCCGATGCGGGCCAGCTCGGGGGTGGCGAACACGGCGTAGGGGATCGTGCGGCCCTTCGTGGTGGTGGTCGCATCGTCCAGGGACGCGCCCGTCAGCTGCGCGCGGATGATGCGGAAGTCAGACCAGGACGCGTGCGTGAACATGGGGGTGCCCGCGCAGTCGCCGGCCGCCCACACGCCCTCAGCGGAGGTGCGCAGGTGCTCATCCACCGCGACGAAACCGCGATCGGTGAGCTCAACCCCGGCCTCGTCCAGGCCGATGCCGTCCGTGTTGGGCACGCGACCCACGGCCACCAGGACCGCCTCGGCGGACACCGTCGAGCCGTCGGAGAGCGTCAGGGTGGTCGTGTTTCCCTCGCGGGAGGCCGACTCGGCGCGGCCGGGCACGATGCGCACGCCGGCGGCCTCAAGGCCCGCCTCGACGACGCGGGCGGCGTCCTCGTCCTCGCGAGGCAGCACGTGATCACCCGAAGAGATGAGTGTGACGTCCACGCCGAACGTCGCCATCATCGACGCGAACTCCACGCCGATGTAGCCGGCTCCGATGATCGCCAGGGAGGAGGGGAGCTCCTCGAGGCGCAGGATCTCCTCGTTCGTCCACGCGCCCGACTCCCACAAGCCGGGGATCGCGGGACGCGCCGGGCGCGAACCGAGGTTGATGAGGACGCGCTCACCGCGGATCGTGCGCTCGCCGCCGTCCTCCAGCGCGATGGTCACCGTGCGCTCTCCCGTGAAACGAGCCTCGCCACGAATGAAGTCCAGGCCGGGGGCCGCGAACATCTTCTCGTGCGCGCCGACCATGGCGCCGACGATGCCCTCCTTGTGGGCGCGGAGCTTGGCCAGGTCCACGCGCGCACCCTCGGTGCCGACGATGCCGAACGCCTCGTCCGTGCGGGCATCGCTCAGACGACGAGCCGAGTTGACCAGCGACTTCGTGGGGATGCAGGCGACATTGATGCAGGTGCCGCCGACGAACTGGCGCTCCACCATGGCGACCTTCCAGCCCGCCTTCGCGCGCTCCATCGCGAGGGACTTTCCGGCCTTGCCGCCGCCGACAACCAGCAGGTCGACGTTCTCGATTGCGTTCGTGGACATGTTTCTCCTTGGGTAGTAAAGGGTTACCTATCTCAACGCGCCGTGCCCGGATCTATTCCATCAAGCGGAAATGTCCACCAGATGGTCACAGCAGGGGTGTCTATTTTCACGATCATTTGGCTGTATGACGCTCGTTTGGCGGGTGTAAAGGAACGAAGGCTCACATAGTGATCGCGCCGTTCGTTCAAACCCCCTTCGGCATGCTTAGATTAGGGGTATGAGGGCTCTAGAAATTGGTGATTTCAAAGAGGATGTGGGGGCCGCTCTGGCGCGCGCTTCATCCGGTGAAGTCGTTACGCTCACCGAGGAAGGCCAGCCCGTCGCCGAGCTGGGTCCCGTGCGCATGTCGACCTACGCGCAGCTGCGCGAACTGGGCCTCGAGCGCCCCGCTATGGCGGACCTCGACGCCTACCAGATGCCGTCCAAGAACCTGCCCGACGGGCGGGGGATCGTCGGCAAGCTGGACGATTGATCGCCCTGCGCAGGGGGGAGCGGGCAGCTACCCCCGGCGCTTGGTGCGGTTCGTGGGCTCCGCGTTGAGCGGGTCCTCGGGCCACGGGTGCTTCGGGTAGCGCCCGCGTAGCTGGGCGCGCACGTCCCGATACGGCCCCGCCCAAAACGACGTCAGGTCAGAGGTGACCGCCGCGGGGCGCCCCGCCGGATCCGTCAGATGAAGCACCAGGGGAATGCGCCCGTCCACCAGTCGGGGAGTGTCTGTCCACCCGAACGCCTGCTGGACGCGCAGCGTCAGCACCGGGTGCGCGCCGCTCCAGTCGATGGGGCGAGTCCCTCCGGAAGGAATCGGCATCTTCTCCGGCGCTAGTTCGTCGAGACGTGCAGCGTCAGGCCACGGCAGCATCGAGCGCAGCGCCTCAAGCATCGACACGCTACTCAAGGAGCCGCCCTGCGCGAGGCGCTTCGCCCAGGGGAGGAGCCACTCATGGGCGCTGCCCGCGAGGGCCTCATCCGACACGTCCGGCCACGGATCGCCGAGCACCTCGTGGAGCACCCGCATGCGCTCGCGCAGGGACGAGGCCTCCTTCCCCCAGCCCAGATCGCCCAGCCCGCGCGCGGCCAGGTGCTCCGCAACCAGCGCGACCGCCTCCTCTTCGCTCAGGGACGAGGCCGGGGCGCTCTTCAGGGGGATCGCTCCCAGGGCACGCGTGCGGGTGGCTGTGAGAGCTCCCTTGTCGATGGAGGCCTGCGTGCGGGTTTCCAGCAGTGCTGCGCCCGCCACCAGGGCGTCCGCCTCCGACAGCGGCACCGCGGCGAGAATGCGCGCGTGGCGCGAGGCCGGAGCCCGGTCAATCGAAGCAACAGCCAGCCACTCCTGCCCCTCCAGGGGAGAGCCCTGCGGCAGCTCGGCGCCCACGCCGCCCGCCAGAATGTAGGCGGCCGATCCCGGGCGGCGACGCGCGATCCACTCCGGATACGCCAGCGCGCACGTCAGAGCCAACTCGTCCTCCCGCGTGCGCGAGCCCGCCTGCTGGTGTGCAACCGCAACGGAAGCGAGGGCGTCGTCCGACGCTGAAGCCGGCAGACGCTGAGCCAGACGCTCCAAGCGCGCCTGCGTCTCCTTCACCCGCGCCGACTGCGCGTGCGTGCCTGCCGCGCCACTGGCGCCACCGCGACCCAGCCGACGCTCCAGCGCACCCAGGTCAGCCCCCGGCGCACGCACGTCCTCCGACAGTAGGGCTACAAAACGCGCCGCCTTCGACGCCCCCAGGATCGCGCTCGACGCCAGGAGGGCCCTGCCCAAGGGCGGGTCCAACGGCAGCGACGCCAGCGTGCGGCCGAGAGCGGTGGCGGCCCCGGCCTCGTCGATGGCGCCCAGGGAGGACAGGCGCTGCCCGGCGGCCTCCCACGTGCCCGCGGGTGGAGCGTCGAGCAGGGCGAGTTCCTCCACCGGGGTGCCCCACGCGGCGACCTGGAGGCGCGCGTCCGTCAGGTCTTGCGTGGCGATGCCCGGCGCTGACTGCGCGGGCCTGCGGGCTACGTCCACCGAGTCCATGACGCGCACGGCGACGCCCGGGCCGGTGCGCGCGGCACGGCCCGCACGCTGGTCGAGTCGGGCAAGCGCCGCCGGAACGGTCACGAGAGAGGAGAGGGAACGCCCCGCGTCGAAGCGCGGCTCGCGCGCGAGCCCTGCGTCCACGACGACGGACACGCCGGGAACGGTGAGCGAGGACTCCGCGATGGACGTGGAGAGGATGACGCGGCGACTGGAAGCGGGGGAGAGCGCGCGGTCCTGCTCGGCGGCGCTCAGCTGTCCATGAAGCGTCAGGACCGGTATGTCTCCCAGGCGCAGGTTGCCTCGGACGGTCTCGATCTCGCCCACGCCCGGTAGGAACACGAGGACCGAGCCCTCGGTGGCGGCAACCGTCTCCTCGACCGTGCGCGCGACGTGCGCCAGGTACTCGCGGCGCACGCCCACGCGCTCGTTCCCGATCGCGCCCACAGCCTCGACGCCGCGAGGTGGGGGAGCGTAGCGCAGCTCCAGCGGAAAAATATCCCCCGGAATATCAACGAGCGCAGGCTCCTCGCCCGTCGAGTCGCGCAGGAAATCAACCGTTCGCGAGGCCTCGAGCGTCGCCGAGGTAAGTGCGACGAACAGGTCGTCGCGCAGCGCCGAGCGGGCATCCAACGCGAATGCCAGCGCCAGGTCAGTGTCCAGGTCGCGCTCGTGGAACTCGTCGACGATCAGGGCCGACACCCCGGGCAGCTCCGGGTCGCGCTGCAGGCGGCGCAGCGCCACGCCTGGCGTCACCATCTCCACGCGCGTACGCTCGCTGACGCGCGAATCCCCGCGCACCGAATAGCCGACCTGCCCGCCGACCTCCTCGCCGAGCAGACGGGCTATCCGGCGAGCGGCAGCCCGCGCGGCCACCCTGCGTGGCTGCGTGACGAGAACACGCCCCGCCGACGCGTCGTGCTGGGCCAATGCCACCGCCACCGCCGGCGGCAGCAGCGTCGTCTTACCCGTGCCCGGAGGCGCCGTGATCACCGCGCAGCCACCCGGCCGGGTCGCCGCCGCGATATCGCCCAGGGCGCGCGTGACCGGCAGCTGTGGCGGGTGCGAAACGAGTTCTTCGAGGGTGGACATGGCTCAATATTCCAAAAGAGAGTGATACTGCTGACGGGCTTTCATTGCGTGAATGACTTCAATATCGCCGTTATCCCAGCGCAGAACAACGAGTTCGAGAAGCCGTGAGGCGTGATCAAACCCTAGTCGAAACTCGCGTTGAGGGTGCTCATCGTCAAGGGGTGACGCATAGACGCGACCAGCGGTTGCGGCGGTGATGATTGCTTCCTCAGAGAGTCCGTGCTTGAAGGCAGAGGCTCGGAGCCTCATGACACCAACACTTGGATAGCTGAACGAATCGCTTCCGAGCGGGTTAGATCATGCTGGCGCGCGTATTTCTCAATTCCCTCAAGCTCGGTTTCGGTGAGACGAACAGTGATTGCTCGCGAAGGTGATGACGCGCGAGTGGGGCGTCCTCGGCGGCGGAGCATCGCAGGATCGTATCCGGCCTCGGCCTCAGCGACCCACTGATCGATCTGTTCCTCGGAGATTTCTTGACCGTTCATCGTTCTTGCGCTCATAACATTATTGTAATACGAAAATGAAGGTCGTGAGGAAGATACGGTGGCAGAGTAGAATAGGAGCAGTATGACTACGGAGAACACAGCGCCGGCGCTCGCGGCGGCCACCCTCGCACACACCACGGGGCGCGTCACCATCCCCGCAGACATGGACCCGATCGTGGTCCTCGGCGTCGCAGACCAGGTCCTGCGTGCCCTCGAACGCGGCTTCCCGCACGTCCGCTTCCTCGTCACCGGGCGTGAAATCTCGCTGGCCGGTACTCAGGCAGACATCGACGTGGCCGCGGGCCTCCTCGAAGAACTCATCGGCATGGCCCGGCGCGGCACCGCCCTGGACGCCACCGCCGTCGAGCAGGCCATCGGTCTGCTCGGACGTCTCACCTCGGGCGAGGCCCCCACGGAGGAAATCCTCTCCGCGCGCGGGCGCTCCATCCGCCCCAAGACCCCCGGCCAGAAGGCCTACACGGACGCCATCGACCGCGCCACCGTCGTCTTCGGCATCGGACCCGCGGGCACCGGCAAGACCTACCTGGCCATGGCCCAGGCCGTGCGCCGCCTCCTCTCCGGCGAGGTCCGCCGCATCGTCCTGACCCGCCCGGCCGTTGAGGCGGGGGAGAACCTCGGCTTCCTGCCCGGCTCCCTCACCGACAAGATCGACCCCTACCTGCGTCCCCTCTACGACGCGCTGGGCGACATGCTCGACCCCGAGGCCCTGCCCAAGCTCATGGCCGCCGGCACGATCGAGGTCGCGCCCCTGGCGTACATGCGCGGACGCACCCTCAACGACTCCTTCATCATCCTGGACGAAGCCCAGAACACGACGGTCGGCCAGATGAAGATGTTCCTCACCCGCCTGGGTTTCGGCTCCAAGGTCGTCGTCACGGGCGACGCCTCGCAGATCGACCTGCCCGGCAGCCAGACCTCGGGCCTGTCCGTCGTCGAAAACATCCTTGGCGACATTGACGACATCGAGTTCTGCCACCTGACCAGCGCCGACGTCGTGCGTCACGAGCTGGTCGGCGCGATCATTGATGCCTACCAGCGCTTTGACGATCGAAACGCCGCGCGTCGCGCACGCGCGCGCAGCCACAACACCGCACGCAGGGAGTACACGTCATGACCGAGGTCATCAACGAGACCGACTACGAGATCAACGAAGCTGAGTTTTCCGCGCTGGCCGACTACGTGCTCGACCAGATGCACGTCAGCTCCGACGCGGAAGTCAACATCATCTTCATCGAGCCCGAGCCGATGGAAGACCTGCACGTGCGCTGGCTGGACCTGCCCGGCCCCACCGACGTCATGAGCTTCCCCATGGACGAGCTGCGCCCCGGCACGGCGGATCACCCCACGCCCCCCGGCATGCTCGGGGACATCTGCATTTGCCCGCAGGTAGCCGCCCGCCAGGCCGCCGAGTCCGGCCACAGCGCCGCCGAGGAGATGCTCCTCCTGGCCACGCACGGCATGCTGCACCTCTTGGGCTACGATCATGCGACCGACGCCGAGCGTGAGGTCATGTTCGCGCTCCAGCGCAAGCTCCTGCTGACCTTCCTGGCCACCCGATGATCCTTCCCCTGCAGGCGTCCCCGGCCTCGCCGATCCTGGATGTGCCCTCCGTGGCGCTCTTGGTCCTCGCGGTCGTCGCCCTGGTGTCCGCGTCTGTCGCCCAGAGCGTCGAGCAGGCCGTCCAGCGCCTGACCCTGGCCGGCGTCGAGGACCTCATCGAGGAAGAGCGCCGGAACGCGCGCGTCCTCTACGGCCTCGTCGATCACCGTCGGCGCACCCTGCTGTCGCTGCGCGCCTTCCGTACTTTCTGGCAGGTCGTCTTCGCCGTCATGGGCACGATCATCCTGGTCGATACCCGCCTGCCGTGGTGGGCGGTCGCCCTCATTGCGGTGTTGGTGATCGCGGCCCTGCAGCTGCTCTTCGTGTCCTTCTTGCCCGCCCAGTGGGGCGCGCGCAACCCCGAGGGTATTGCCCTGGCGGGCACCAGGTTCGCGGACCGCCTCGCGCGTCTCAGCCACCTGGTCGACCCCCTCCTGACCCGCGTGCGCTCCTCGCACCCCGCCCCCGAGCCTACCGAGGCCCAGGTGCGCGCTGAGCTCATCTCCGACCTGCGTGAGATCGTCGACGAGGTCGGCGAACCCGAGAGCTTCGAGGAAGAGGACCGCGACATGGTCCGCTCCGTCCTCGACCTCGGACACACGCTCGTGCGCGAGGTCATGGTGCCGCGCACCGACATGGTGACCATCGACGCCGACACGCCCGCTCCGTCCGCCCTGCGCCTGTTTGTGCGCTCCGGCTTCTCGCGCGTGCCCGTCGTGGGCGACGACGTGGACGACATTCGCGGCATCCTGTACTTCAAGGACCTGGTCTCGCGATGGGAGGCCACGGGTGGCCAGCTCGACATGCGTGCCGAGCAGATGATGCGCCCCGCCGAGTTCGCCGTCGAAATGAAGCCCGCGGACGACATGCTGCGCCAGATGCAGGCCGAGCGTTTCCACATGGCCATCGTCATCGACGAGTACGGCGGTGTCGCGGGCCTCGTGACCCTCGAGGATCTCCTCGAGGAGGTCGTCGGCGAGCTGACCGACGAGCACGACCGCCACTCCATCGAACCCGAGGAAGTCGAGCCGGGCGTCTGGCGCGTCCCCGCGCGTTACCCGATCTCCGAACTGGGCGAGCTCCTCGACCGCGAGATCGAAGACGAGGACATCGACTCCGTCGGCGGCCTGCTCGCCAAGGCGATTGGACGCGTTCCGCTGCCCGGTGCGACCGGCACCCTCGCCGGCGTCATAATGACGGCGGAAGAGGCGCGTGGGCGCCGCCGCCAAGTCTCCACGATCCTCTGCCGTCTCGACCCCGACGCGCAGCTCCTGACCTCCGATCTCAACCCCGCCGACGACAAGGACAACTGACATGCGATTCCCCTCCGACGACGAACTCATGGCCGGCCCCAACGCCTTCGGCGACGCGCGCATCGAGGTCGCCCCCGACGCCGCCGACCCGGAAGCCGACGCTCGTGCGCAGATCGACGCCGGTCTCGGCGAAGAGACCGCGGACGAGGCCGGGGCGCAGCCCGGCGACGACGAGGACTTTGAAGACTCCGAGGTAGACGAGGACGACGACGAGTACGAGGACCTCGAGGGCCTGGAGGACGAGGAGGACGCCGACCTCGATGCCTTCGAGGCGATGACCTCGCTGGCTTCCCTGCGCGAGGACGCGGCCGCGACCATCGAGATGCCGGACTTCCCAGAGGACTTCCGCGCCGGCTTCGTCTCGATCGTCGGGCGTCCCAACGTCGGTAAGTCGACCCTGACGAACGCGCTGGTCGGGCACAAGATTGCGATCACCTCGGGCCGTCCCGAGACGACGCGCCATAATATTCGCGGCATCGTGCACGGGGACAACTACCAGCTGGTGCTCGTGGACACCCCCGGATACCACCGCCCGCGCACGCTGCTGGGCAAGCGCCTCAACGACATGGTGCGCGAGGCCCTCTCCGAGGTCGATGTCGTGCTTTTCTGCCTGCCTGCCGACCAGCGCATCGGCCCCGGCGACCAGTTCATCGCACGCGAGCTGCGCGGTATCAAGCGCCCGATCATCGCCGTCGCGACCAAGTGCGACGCCGTGCCGCGCGACCGCGTCATGAAGCACCTGCTGTCCATCGAGAAGCTGGGAGAGTGGGCTGCCATCGTGCCGGTCTCCTCCGTGGAAGGCAAGGGCATCGACCACCTGCGCGAGGTCCTTGCCGAGACCGTACCGCTGTCGCCGCCGCTCTACCCCGAGGGTGACGTCACCGACGAGTCCCGCGACACCCTGATCGCCGAGTTCATCCGCGAGGCCGCCCTGGAGGGCGTGCGCGACGAACTACCGCACTCCCTGGCCGTCCAGGTCGAGGAGATCATCGAGAGGCCGCGTCGCGAGGGCGACGACCGCCCGCCCATGCTCGACATTCACGTGAACGTCTACGTCGAGCGCGACTCCCAGAAGGCCATCATCATCGGCCGCAAGGGAAGCCGCCTCAAGCAGATCGGCACACAGGCCCGCGCCCACATCGAGGAGCTCCTGGGCCGCCGCGTCTACCTTGATCTTCACGTGCGCACCGCGAAGGACTGGCAGTCCGACCCGAAGATGCTGGGACGCCTCGGCTTCTGAGATGCCCAGCGTCATCCGCGTGCGCGGATAACTCCCGTAGACGCACGAGTGCCCGGCTGCCTCACGGCGGCCGGGCACACCTGTGCTGTAATCAGATCACTTGACGATGATGACTCGCAGGAAGCGGGGGCCGTGCACGCCGTTGACGCGGACCAGCTCGATGTCCGAGGTCGCCGAACCACCGGCGATCCAGGTCATGGGACGCGTCGGGTTCTTGCCGAGGATGTCCACCGCCTGGGGGACCGTGGGGACGATGTCGGCGGCCTTGAGAACGACGACGTGGGTGTCGGGCACGAGCGAGATCGCGCGTCGACCCTGGTCGGGCTCTCCGTCGAGAACGATGGTGCCGGAGATAGAGATAGCAACGCGGCAGCGCGTGACGACCGCGTCGATCTCGTCCAGTTCCAGCGTCGGGATGGCCTGCTCACGGCTATCCTCACGGACCGTGCGGCCGTCGCGGGCGGCGGCCTTCTTGAAGGCTTCGTCCAGGCCGCTGGGGACCACGACGGAGGTGGCCTTCTGGTCGGCCAGGAAGGTCGAGATCGCATCGGCGACCTCGGACTCCTCGGAGACCACGACGACCTTTGCCGAGTAGTCCTCAAGCTTTTCGATCATTTCGTCGATGACGGCCTGCGAACCGGGCGCGTGCTCGGTGGATCGGATGTAGTCGCGGGGGATCGGGCGCACCGGACGGCCCTGCTGGGAACGAGAGATGGCGTCGCGTGCTCGCGCGAGGATCGCGGTCTTTGCGTCCATGGTGGTGCTCATGTCACGCCTCCTTCGGGGTCGTGTTGGTGGTCATGCCGTGCTCGGAAGCGAGTGGGATGCCCTTCGCGGGGGCGTCGGTGCGCGGCGCGTTGGCGTCGGAGTCTTTGTGGGTGCGCTTCCACCACTCGCGGAAGGTTTCCTTCGGGGCAACCGGCAGGTCGCGTGCGCGCGTCCACAGCGAGGCCGGGAACGGCAACGCGCCGATGGAGCCCTTCTTGGCGAACAGGCGGGTGGCCTTCGTGCCGGTGCCGGCGGCCTTCCACAGCTTCGCGTTCGACATGACCGGGGTGGTTACGCCCATCGCGAGGTCCCACACGTCTGGCACGATGTTGCGCTTGACGTCAACCGTGCGCGCACGCATGTGGATGAGGATCGTCGGGATGTCGATCTTGACGGGGCAGACCTCGCCGCAGGCGCCACACAGGGAAGACGCGAAGGGCAGGGTGTGCACGGGATCGTGCTCGTCGAGGCCCTGGGTGAGCTGCGGGGTCAGGATCGCGCCGATGGGGCCCGGGTAGACGGAGCCGTAGGCGTGGCCGGAGGTGTGCTGGTACACCGGGCAGATGTTCATGCACGAGCCGCAGCGGATGCAGGCGAGGGCCTGGCGGCCGATCGGGTCACTGAGGACCTTGGTGCGGCCGTTGTCCATAAGGATCAGGTGGAATTCCTGGGGGCCGTCGCCGGGGGTGACGCCCGTCCACATGGAGGTGTAGGGGTTCATGCGCTCGCCGGTGGCGGAGCGGGGCAGGAGCTGGGAGAAGATCTCCACGTCCTGGAAGCGGGGGACCAGCTTCTCGATGCCCATCAGCGTGATGAGCGTGTCGGGCAGGGTCAGGCACATACGGCCGTTGCCCTCGGACTCGAAGATGGAGACCGTGCCGGTTTCCGCGATGCCCATGTTGGTGCCGGAGACGGCGACCTTGGCGTGCAGGAACTTCTTGCGCAGGTGAGAGCGGGCGGCGGCCGTCAGCTCGGTCGGGTCGTCGGAGAGGTCGCGGGGCGCGTCCTCCATGCGATCCAGGAAGATACCGCGGACCTCGGAGCGGTTGCGGTGAATGGCGGGGACGACGATGTGGCTGGGCATGTCGTCGGCCAGCTGGACGATCATCTCGGCGAGGTCGGTCTCGCGAGCGTGGATGCCCTGTTCCTTCAGGTACTCGTTGAGGTTGGT
Source organism: Xylanimonas cellulosilytica (assembly GCA_001072465.1). GTDB lineage: Bacteria > Actinomycetota > Actinomycetes > Actinomycetales > Actinomycetaceae > Pauljensenia. The sequence goes on from JVKM01000025.1 coordinate 65,280, forward strand.
CTCCTGGGTGGCCATGGACTTGACCTTGACGACCTCGTCAACGCCCTTGGACTTGATGATGTCCGCGACGATGCGGTTGGCCTCGTGCTTGTCGCGCGCCCAGTGGACGATGCCGCCGCGGGCGGTCACGTTGCGCTCGAACTCTTCGAGGAGCTCGGGCATACGGGACTCGACCTCGAACTTCACGGCCTCGGCGGCGTTACGCAGATCCTCCCAGTCCGGCATCTCCGCGACGCGCTGTCCGCGCTTGGTGCGGATCGTACGGGTGGCGTGACCCAGGTTGCGGCGCATCTGGGTGTTCGCCAGCGTCTTGTGGGCGCCCTCCGGGAAGGTGGTGCCCCAGCGGAGGGTGTCCTCGGGGATGGAGACGGTGGTGCGCCAGCCGCCGGTGTGTGCCTGGGCGTTTGCGTCGTCAGAGACCACGCCGGGCATGCCGATGAACGTTTCAGACATATCAGATCACCTGTGCGCTTTCGGGTGCGAAGGAGATGTTGCCCTCGAAGGGCTGATCCTTGGTGGATGCCAGGATCTCGGCGAGGTGCATCGGGCGGATGCCCGAGTTGAGACGCGAGAGGCCGCCGCCGACGTGCATGAGGCACGAGTAGTCGCCCATGACGAGGACCTCGGCGCGCGTGGACATCACGTTGGTGACCTTGTCCGCGAGCATCGAGGTGGAGGTCTCGGAGTTCTTCATGGCGAAGGTGCCGCCGAAACCGCAGCAGACCTCGGCGTCGGGCAGGTCGACGAGGGTCAGGCCCTCGACGGCGCGCAGGAGGCGGTAGGGGCGGTCGCCGACCTTGGCGATGCGCAGCGAGTGGCAGGTCGGGTGGTAGGTGACCGTGTGGGGGAAGTAGGCACCCACGTCCTCGAGGCCCAGAACGTCGGTGATGAGCTCGGTGAGGTCGTAGGTGTGCTCAGCGATGCGCTGGGACTGCTTCGCGAGCTCCTTGTCACCCACGTGCTCGGCGACGACCTTCTGCTCGTGGCGCGCTGCACCGGTGCACGAGCCGGAGGGGACGACGATGGCGTCCCACTGGCCGTCGAGCACGGGCTCGAAGGTCTTGACGTGGTTGCGGGTGATCTTCGCGGCGTCTTCGAAGTAGCCGGTGTTTGCGTGCATCTGTCCGCAGCAGACCTGGTCTTCAGGGAAGACGACCTCGTGGCCGAGGCGTTCAAGCAGGGTCACTGTGGCCTGGGCAGCCTGGGGGAACATGACGTCTGCCAGGCAGGTGGAAAAGAGAGCGATGCGCACTGGGGGATCCTTCCTCGTGGGTGCTGTTGAACTCAGGTTATGACTGGGTCCGAGGTCCCAGCGGCCGTTTTTATCCAGACAACGTGGGTGAGGTTGATTTTCCCGCTATTTCGCGCGGAAAAAAATCTGCCGCTAATCAATGAAAATTGGCCTCTCATTGGGCGTTTTAGGACCTTCGGGATGCGACTTAGCTCAGGGTGAGTTTTCGTTTTTCAGTTTCGCGATGGTTTCGTGTGCGCATACGTTCGCCCCGGCCTCGGAAATGGACGAGGCCGGGGCGCGGTGGTGAGGACGAGTGGGAGGTCCCTGGGGCTCAGGAGTGGCCGAGGGCAGTGAACACGAGAAGGTGACAATCTTCCGACATGGCCAGCGCTTGGATGTCCATGGGACCGAAGTCGTGCGGAATCTTCTCTTTATCCGGCGCGAGCGCCTTGTCGGCGACAGACGGGTCGATCGTGGTGAACTGGCACCCCTGCGGCACGTACTCGTAGAGATCGGGATAGATGCCGGGCAGGAGCGTGTCGGTGGTAGCACCCTCCGCGAGGAGCTGGATCGTTTCGTCGGGGACTGTCGCAACAGCGGTGAGCCAGAATTCAGGGTCCTGGTCGGGGAGGAAACCTGTTTGGCTGGAATACTCGGTGACGATGTGTGCCTCGCTCGCATTCGTATTCGGCCACCGAACGTTGACGGAGTCGGTCCGATCTTTGACTGTCGGTGTCTCGTCACTTTTGAAGACGAATTCAGAGAAACGAGAATCCTTCGGGTACTGAGGAGCCGAAGTCTTGTGTGCGAACGGGTTACACGCCGCAGCGAGCGCCGCGACCGCGAGTAGGGGCACGATGGTCTTGAGTGCGGGCTTCATGAGCGTCTTTCGGTCGCTGGTCGGTGGTGGGGAATTAGGGGTGGCCGATCGCTGTGAGGACGAGCAGCTGGCAGTCCTTGGACACCGCTATAGCACTGATGGGCAGGGTTCTGAAACCCTTAGTCCCCTTGCCTTTTTCGGGTGGGAGAATGGCGTTGGCGTGGTCGGGGTTGATCGTCGAGAAGTGGCAGTTCTCGGGCACGAACTTGTCGAGCCGCGGATCGATTCCGGGCAGAACGCTCGCGTCCCCGGTCGACCCTTCCATGAGGGTGTCGATCGTCGTGGTGGGGACGGTGGCGACTCCGGTCAACCAGTATTCGGGATCCTGCTCGAGGGCGTGGAGGATTCCCGAATGGGTGCGAGCGGTAACCACGTTGCCGTTGGTTGCTTGCATTCCCGGCCAGCGCTCGTTGAATGAGTCGAGGCGTGTCTGCACCTTTGTCTTGCGGTCGCTCGTGTAGGTGAATGGGGCGAAGCGCGGATCCTGTAAACCGCTCACGTGGGTAAAATCGTCCGCGAACGGGTTGCATGCAGCGGTGAGTGCCGCGACCGCTAGCAGCGGCACGATGGTCTTGAGTGCGAGCTTCATGAGTGTCCTGAACGTTAGTGTGCTAGGCGTTGAGGCCATCGCCGGTGACGATAACGAGATTGCACTGCGCGGAGACCGCAAACTCGCGGATCTCGAATGATCCCCATTCCGAATAGATCGCTTCTGGATCGGTGCCGAGGACCTTGTTTGCAACGGCGGGGTCAACGGTTGTGAAAGTACATTCCTCGGGTACGTACTCGTACAGGCTGGGATGGATGCCGGGCAGTAACGATGAACTGCCGATGCTGTCATCGACGAGCATGGTGATCGTCGTGTCGGGGACCTCGGCGACACCGGTCAGCCAGAATTGGCGGTCCGGCGTCGGCTGCCGGTCGGCACCATCCCGGAAATGGGCTACAACAACGTGTCCGGCGGTCGCCCCCAGTCCGGGAATACGCTCGTTGAATGAGTCGACACGCTCCTTTACCTCCAGCTCATCGTCGGTCTCGTACGTGAATTTGGCAAAGCGCGGGTCCTGCGGGTACTGAGTCGGCGTGGCCGCCGGCGTGTTCCTGGGGGTGAACGGGTTGCACGCGGCGATGAGCGCAGTGACCGCGAGCAGCGGCACGAGGGCCTTGAGTGCGAGCTTCATGGCTTTCCTTGGCTGGTCCTTTGGACTGTCATTGACGAGGCCGGGGCGCGGTGGAGAGGACGAGTGGGAGGTCCCTGGGGCTCAGGAGTGGCCGAGGGCGGTGAACACGAGAAGGTGGCAATCTTCAGACATGGCCAACGCTTCTATGTCCATGGGGCCGAAATCGTCGGGAATACTCGACTTATCGGGTGCGAGGGCCTTGTCCGCGAACTCCGGGTCGATTGTGGTGAACTGGCACTCCTGCGGCACATACTCGTAGAGACCAGGATAGATGCCGGGTAGCAGTGTGTCGGTGGCTGCGCCCTCCGCGAGGAGCTGGATCGTCTCGTCGGGGACTGTGGCAACGGCGGTCAGCCAGAACTCGGGGTCCTGTGCGGGGATAAAGGCAAGTGCCGGGGAATACTCGACGACGACGTGCACCTCGCTCGCCTCCAAATTTGGCCAACGCACGTTCACCGAGTCCGTCCGGTCCTGAACGGTCGGCTCTTCATCGCTCTTGTAGACAAATTCGGCGAATCGCGGGTCCTGCGGATACTGAGTCGGCGTCGCCGCCGGCGTGTTCCTGGGTGTGAACGGGTTGCATGCAGCGGTGAGTGCCGCGATGGCGAGCATGGGAAGGGACAACCGACGAAGTGATTTCATTGGTCAGGCTCCCACATTGAATGAGATGTACACGTAGTTCCCGCAGACCGCCACATCGGTCGCCGGGAAACTGATGCCCAGATATGTGGGTAGGTCTGGTCCCGTCAACCACGTCTCGCCTGCGAGGTGCGCGAGAGCGCGAGGAAGGTGGAGGTCCTGAGTGTATTCGCCGGTGCAATGCTCGGCGAACAAAGCGCTCCACTCGTCGGTGGCCTCCGCGCAGATGATCAGATACCTATTCGAAGGACCGATGAGGAGTTCGCCTGGGCGCAGGACAACACTTCGGTCCAGGATCTGGAAAAGAGCGTGGGCCGGAAACAAGCGGTTAAGAGACTCGTCCGATAGTAGCTGTTGTGAACTCATAATGGGCTGTATTTCTTGTAGTCGTTCGTCTTACGTTCTTTGTAGCTCTCGGTCGTGTTCGTCTCTAGAACGGGAGGCTCTTCGCCGACCTTCCAGGTGTAGGTGCGCGTCACGCTGCCGCTGCTATTAAAGCTCTTTCCCCACCCGAGCTCTTCAAAACGCCCGTTGACCGCATCTGGTGTGCCTGAACTGATGTCAGAACTATCTCGATTGAAATTCCACCTATCCCGGGCATATACCGTGACAGTTGCGGTAACAGTGTCTCCCTCGACCTTGACATCCGTGTCGGTGTACATCGTGTGGCCGCCGATGGTTCTCTGCCAGTTTTCGGTGGCCGGATTGCCGACTGCATGCTTGGGGGAATAGAGCGTCACGTTTGTCTGGCCGGCCTTTACTGCCTCGTTCGCAGCCTGCAGTGACGCATTGAGGTCCGTGTTGACGTAGTTTCGGATTACGGCGTCGTCCTTGTATGCCTTTTCGTAGTTGAAGGTCTTGGGGGTGCCAGTATTTTCCCGAAAGTGTCCGTAGAAATCGTATGAGTCGGAATGTAGCAATCCCCAGCCGGCCCCCTGACGGTACAACTCCCACGTGTACCAGTTCGCCCAGTCTTCGGGAGTGTCCTGGCCAGCTTTTGACCCGTGCTTGAAGTCGTCGTCCCACTCAATAGTGCGATCGGGTTCGACGGTTGAGAATCCGCCTGAGGTTGTGAAGGGGGTCACGAAATCCGTCGAAGTAATGGGTGCTTGCAAGTCGTATTGGTCGAAGACCCTGACCAAGACGTTCAGGATTGGTTGCCGTGTGCTTGCGTCGATGAACTTCACGCCGATATAAGCAGGAGAAACCGCCCCCAAATAAGCATCCGTAGGAGTGATGATCCAAATGTTGCTCACACTCAGTGAATCAAGTTCTGCCTCGTCAACGAAATCGATGACGTCGCGTTGGAGCTTCTGCTTGGTGGAGCGGTAGTTGGTAATGGCCGCCTGGGTCTGTTGGATCGAAGCGATGTGATCGGTGATCTTCTGCTCGAGCGCATCCAGCTTGGCGATCATCGCCTGTGCGCTCTGCCCCTGCATACCCGACGCGATTGTTTCCTTCGCGTGGGCGATGTCGTCCAGCTTCTCCTGATTGGCGCGCAGCTGATTGTCGAGGCTTTCAATCGCGTTCGTAAAGGAAGAAAGGTCAAGTGCATACAGTTCAGTTTTCGTGACCATCTGTATCATCCCTCGATAACTGTGCTGAAGGAACTGACAAGCGTGTTCTCCATCTCCTCGAATGATTGGAGCGTCGCCATCATGTTGGAGTGAATCGCCTTGAGCTCTTCCTGGATGGCGGCCTCTTCTTGGTTGAGGTCATCGATGGGCCCGCTGATCCTCTGCGCATAGAAGCGGCTGCAGGGATCTCCGGTGGGAGGCGTGACCGTGGTGCAGGTTGCCGCTTCGTCGACGTATTGTGCGGCCGTGCGTAAGGCGTCGCTCGAAAAACTCAAGTCGGGCACTGTCGTCTCCTTTGTCCGTACTTCTGTTGGGAGCCTACAAGGGGGAGGTCCCGGGAAGCAACTTGCTTCCCGGGACCTCCCGAGCCCATGAGCCGCCGATCAGTGCGGCATATAGGCGCCGAGCCAGCCCTGGGATGCGATGAACACCAGGGTGCACAGCACGAGGAGCAGGCCGATCGAGTAGGGGGCGGCCTTCTTGAGGATTTCCGCGTCGGAGCCCTTCGAATCCACCGCGGTCGCGGCGATCGCGAGGTTCTGCGGGGACACGATCTTGCCGATGCCACCGCCGATTGTGTTGGCGGCCAGCAGGATCGACGGGTCGAGGCCCGCGCCGGCCGCGGCGGTCGACTGCAGGTTTGCGAAGAGCGCGCCCGCCGAGGTTGCGGAGCCTGCGACGGCCGTGCCGATCCAGCCCAGGATGGGGGAGAGGAACGCGAAGGCTGCGCCCGTCGTCGCCAGCGCGGCGCCGATCGAGGTGGTCTGGCCCGAGAAGTTCATGACGAAGGCGAGAGCCATAACGGAGGCGATCGTCAGGATGGCCATGCGCAGCGAGTAGATGGTGCGCGGCAGGACCGCGAACATCTCACCCACGGAGGTCTGGAAGCGGCCGTTCGAGGAGTTTGTGCCGTACACGATGGCGACGATGATGCCGGTGACGAAGATCCAGGTGCCGGGGTTGGACAGGATCTGCAGGTTGTAGTTGGCGGCGGTCGAGGGAGAGCCGTCGGTGGTCAGCAGGTTGCCGTAGATGCCGGGCCACGGGATCTTCACGTCCGTCGAGGAGAAGAAAGCGGCGACCGGCTTGGCGAGCTTCGTGATCGCGATGATGACGACGACGAGGACGTAGGGCAGTAGGGCCAGTCCGATGCGCGAGCTGGTGGGTTTGTCGGCCTCGTCGGCCTTGGTCGCGCACTCCGCAGGGGTTGTCGGGCCCCAGACCAGCAGGAAGATGTAGCAGGCGGCGAAGCCGAGCAGCGAGCCGACGACGGCGGTCAGCTCGTAGGAGACCGAGGGGGTGAAGAAGTGGCCCGCACCGGCAGCAAGGCCGGCAACGAGGGCGACGGGCCAGAGCTGGCGCACGCCGCGGCTGCCGTCGAGGATGAACAGCATCAGTACCGGGATGAACAGACAGAAGATCCAGGTCAGGTGGCCCATGTCACCGGCGACGATGACGGGGTCTGCGCCACCGAGCTTGCCGGCGGTGGTCGTGGGGATTGCCATGGCGCCAAAGCCCACGTTGATGGCGTTGCCGACCACGGTGACGACAGCAGCCTTGATCTTCGGGACGCCGAGGGTCACCAGCATGGCGCAGGTGATGGCCACGGGGGCGCCGAAGCCGGCCAGGCCCTCGAGCAGGCCGCAGAAGCACCAGGCGACGATGAGGGCCTGGGCACGCTGGTCGCCGCGGCCAATCGTATTAAAGACGGCCTTCAGGTCAGAGCTGCGGCCCGACTTCTCGGTGAGGTTGTAGAGCCACACGGCCGCGATGATGATGTAGATGATCGGCATAAAGCCCATCGCGGCGCCCTGCGTGCCGGACAGGAGCGCCATACCGACGGGCATCTTGAAGGCGAACACCGCGATGCCCAGGGACAGCACGAGGGAGATGATCGAGCACCAGTGGGTGGCGACCTTAAAGACGCCCATGAGGACGAAGAACACGACGAGCGGAAGAAGTCCGACGACGGCTGTCAGGAAGACGTTACCCGCGACGGCAGTCGTCGACGGGGTAAAAGATTGGGCTAACAAAAGAGAAGTCATGGCTGCTCCGCGCGTCAGTGTGTGGGACATTGGACCCAATTATCATGACATATGAACGCTGAGGCGTACACATTTTTGAGCGTTTTTCTTTGTCAGTTCTGGATGGGGGAGCGCGCCGCATCTCACGTCCAGTATGCGCAGCTCCTGCTCGCGTGCCCGGCCTCGTCGATAGACTACGAAGCGTGAAGACTACATCCGCTGTTCCCGTCCCCTCCGGTTCGCGCATGCCGATTCGCAAGTATCGGCCGTTCCTCGATACGAATCCGATCGACCTGCCGGATCGCCAGTGGCCCTCCAAGCGCATCACGAAGGCGCCGCGCTGGATGTCCACCGACCTGCGCGATGGCAACCAGTCCCTTATCGAGCCGATGGACCCGGCTCGCAAGCGCCGCATGTTCGACCTGCTCATTAAGCTGGGTTATAAGGAGATCGAGATCGGTTTCCCCGCGGCCTCGCAGACCGACTACGACTTCGTGCGCTCCCTGATCGAGGACGACGCGGTGCCCGAGGATGTGACGATTTCGGTGCTCACCCAGTCGCGCCCTGAGCTGATCGAGCGCACGGTTGAGGCCATGGTGGGCTTTCCGCGCGCGACGGTGCACCTCTACAACGCGACGGCCCCCGTGTTCCGCGAGGTCGTGTTCCACGCGGACAAGGCGCAGACGATCGAGCTCGCTCAGTCCGGTGCGCGCGAGGTGATCGCGCAGGCCGAGAAGCGCCTGGGTGATGAGACGATCTTCGGATTCGAGTACTCGCCCGAGATCTTCGTGGACACCGAGCTCGATTTCGCCCTCGAGGCGTGCGAGTCCGTCATGGACGTGTGGGAGCCGGGCGAGGGGCGCGAGATTGTCCTGAACCTGCCTTCCACGGTCGAGCGTTCCACCCCGAACGTCTTCGCGGATCAGATCGAGTGGATGAGCCGCAACTTGAGTCGCCGCGAGTACGTGGCCCTGTCCGTGCACCCCCACAACGACCGCGGCACCGGCGTGGCGACGGCCGAGCTGGCGCTCCTGGCCGGCGCGGACCGTATCGAGGGCTGCCTGCTCGGTCAGGGCGAGCGCACCGGCAACGTTGACCTGGTGACGCTGGGCCTGAACCTGTTCAGCCAGGGCATCGATCCGGGCATCGACTTCTCCGACGTGGACGCGATTCGCCGCACGGTTGAGTACTGCACGCAGATGGAGACCTCGCCGCGCGCCCCCTACGTCGGCGATCTGGTCTACACGAGCTTCTCCGGTTCCCACCAGGACGCGATCAAGAAGGGCTTTACCGCCCGCAAGGCTAAGGTTGACGCGGCCGGCGGCGACGAGGAAGCAGTCGTGTGGGAGCTGCCCTACCTGCCGATCGACCCGCACGACGTGGGTCGCTCGTACGAGGCCGTGGTGCGCGTGAACTCGCAGTCCGGCAAGGGTGGCGTCGCCTACCTCATGTCGACGGCGCACGCCCTGGAGCTGCCGCGTCGCCTGCAGGTGGAGTTCTCTCGCATCGTCCAGCGCCACACCGACACCTACGGCGGCGAGATCAACGCGGCCACGCTGTGGCAGATCTTCGCGGACGAGTACTTGCCCACGAGTGCCGCTCCCGGTCTGGAGCCGTGGGGTCGCTTCGAGATGCGCGCCTCCCAGGTCTCGTCGATCGACGACGAGCACGTCGAGCTCAACGCGACGCTCACGGACGGCGGCGAGACCGTGAAGGTGCAGGCCACGGGTACGGGCCCGATTGACGCCTTCGTCTCGGCGCTGCATGAGTTCGATCTCGATGTGCGCATCCTTGACTACTCCGAGCATGCGATGAGCCAGGGCCGCGACGCCCGCGCCGCCGCCTACGTCGAGGCCGCGGTTGACGGCCAGATCGTGTGGGGCGTCGGCATTGACTCCTCGATCACGCGCGCATCCTACAAGGCTGTCATCTCGGCGGTTAACCGAGCCCTGCGCTAAACGCTCGCAGACAGATAGGGCGAACCCCGGCCTCGTTGATGGAGAAACGAGGCCGGGGTTCGTCGTGTTGTCAGGAGCGCTGGGCGGCCGGGATCGGGTTAGCCGCCAGGGCCTCAAGGGATCGACGCACCTGACCGTCGAGCACGCGGGCGATGCGCTCGGTGAGGATGTAGGGGTCGCTGCTCATGCCGGTTGCGAGCCACTGAGAGATGTGGCCGAGAATGGCGAGAGTGAAGTGGTCAGTGACGAACACTCGATCGTCTTCGGTGACCTGCAGATCGATGCTGTGTTGATCGACGATGGGTTCCATGACGGCTCGCAGCTGCTTGTGGAGGAAGATCTGCAGGTCCTCCATGCCGGTGGAGGAGACGACGGAACGGGTCTCTTCGGGGTGGTTTTGCATCCACACGAACATGGCGAGCAGTCCATCGGACCAGTCCTCGTAGGTAGCGCGGGCGATGATCTGGTCGGCGACCTCGCGCTTGAAGACCCACACGGTGAGGTCGCGGATGTCAGAGAAGTGGTAGTAGAAGGCCTGGCGTGTCACGCCGGCGGTGCGCGTGATTCCGGAAACCGTCACCTTCGACAGGGGGACGGTCGTGAGGGCGTCGCGCAGGGCGCGTGCGAGCCGCTCTTTCGCATCGGGGTGGGGCATCAGTGATCCTCGGCGACAAGAAACGATGAGGTTACGTGCGAACTATACATGTAAATTCGCGGAGCTGCCTACTGCCTGTCTAGACAGAACTGACCAATCGTACAGCGAGGCCCTGGTCACGCGTCTAGGGATTGGTTGTCACGATTATGTTGCGGATGTGCGTCAGGCCCCGGTCTCGTTGGAACGAGGCCGGGGCCTGACGCGAGCTGTGTCTGCCCTCGTGCGGTTGGTGGGAATTACCGCATTACTTGGCGAGACGGCCCAGAGCCGGTGTGGTCTGGTCGGTCATGAGGACTCGCATGCGCGCAATCGCGAGCGAGGGGTTTACCTCCAGGCCGGAGAGCATCCACTGAGCCATGTGGGCGGTGGTCGCCAGAGCGAAGTGCTGGGCGACGACGTCGCGCGCCGTGGCCGAGGCGGAGCCGGGGAGGCGGGACTCGATGAGTTCCTGAATGTGGGAGGCCAGGAACGCCCACAGGTCGTTCGCCTCGATGGTCTTCATGGCGGCGGCGGTCTCGTCGCGATGGGCGTGCATCCACGTCATGGTCGCTTCGATGGCGTCGAGCCATTCTCCCGAACTGGTGGTCAGGTGTGCTGTGACTTCCTCGCGGAAAACCCAGGCGTTGAGGTCGTTGAGGGAGTTGAAGTGGTAGTAGAACGCTTGACGGGTGACCCCAGCGGAGCGTGTCAGTGCGCTGACAGAGATCTTTGACAGCGGGGTCTGCGTCAGGGCCTGGCGCAGTGCGGTGCCAAGCTTTTCGCGGGCATCAATCGGCGGAGCCATTTGTTTCCTTCCTTCGACGGTTATGGGTAAACCATATCCAGTTACGAAGAAACTATCTACTCGAAAACCATTTGCCGGCTGTGTAACCGACCACGCTGTCAGTTTCTCATACATTGTTGACAGTGCACGCGGGGGCGCTTGTCGATCAATGTGACAGCGCACTTCACAACAGATTTCGCGCCATGCGATGCAGGCCGGGCCTCCTCTCCCAAGTCGCGCGGTCGTGACACAATGTTCGTGTGATGAAGTCCTATCGAGACGAGGCGATCGTCCTGCGCACCCACAAGCTGGGCGAAGCGGATCGCATCATCACGCTTCTCACCGCCGAGCATGGGCAGGTGCGTGCCGTGGCCAAGGGAGTGCGCAAGACGACCTCAAAGTTCGGCGCACGCGTCGAACCCTTCTCCGTCATCGATGCCCAGCTCCATCGAGGCCGCACTCTCGACACCCTCACCCAGGTCGCCTCGATCGCCCAATACGGCGATGCGATCGCCGCCAACTACGACCTTTACCTCGCGGCCACCGTCGTCGTCGAAACCGCCGAGCGCCTCACTGCGGATGCGCACGACGGCACCCACTCCCAATACCTGCTGCTCCTAGGGGCTCTCAATGCCCTGGCGCGAGGCCGACATGACCCGACCCTCATTCGCACGTCCTACACGCTGCGCGCCCTCGCCCTAGCCGGATGGGCGCCCTCCTGCTTCGACTGCGCCGTGTGCGGCGCCCAGGGGCCGCACACCTCGTTCTCCATCCCCGACGGTGGCACCGTCTGCGATACCTGCCGACCGCCCGGTGCCTCCTCGCCCGCGCCCGACACGGTCGCCCTCCTCGGTCAGCTGCTCAGCGGCGACTGGGAGCGGGCCGACCGATGCGAACCCTACGCGCGCACCGAGGCCTCGGGCCTCATCTCCTCGTACACTCAATGGCATCTGGAACGTCGCCTGCGCTCGCTGAGCGTCATCGATAGGAGTCACCCATGACGGACCTGCGACCCACCCCCATGGACCGCGCACCGAACGACCCCACCGCGCCGCTGCTCGGGCCCGGCCAGTGGCACTGCGAGGCGCCCGTCTTTCGTAAGGGTGAGGTGCCCGCGCACGTCGCGCTCATCATGGACGGAAACGGGCGCTGGGCCAACAGTCGAGGCCTGGCGCGCACCGAGGGGCATCGGGCGGGGGAGTACGCCCTCATGGACACGATCGCCGGCGCGATCGACGCGGGTGTGCGCTACCTGAGCGTCTACACTTTCTCCACCGAAAACTGGAAGCGCTCGCCCGCCGAGGTCTCTTTCATCATGAACTACGCCTCCGACGTGCTCGCGCGGCGCACCGACCAGCTCGCCCAGTGGGGCGTGCACGTGCGGTGGAGTGGGCGCCGGCCGAAGCTGTGGAAGAGCGTCATCAACGCGCTGGAGAAGGCCGATCGGGCGACCTCGCACTGCAAGACTCTCGACCTGATCATGTGTGTGAACTACGGTGGCCGGGCCGAGCTGGCGGACGCCGCGCGCTCCATTGCCGAGGACGTCGCGGTGGGGCGCCTGAGCCCGCGCGGTGTCACCGAAAAGACGCTCTCGCGCCACCTCTACCTGCCTGACGTGCCCGACGTCGACCTCATGATCCGCACGTCGGGGGAGCAGCGCCTGTCCAACTACCTGTTGTGGCAGATGGCGTACGCGGAAATGATGTTCGTCGACACGCCCTGGCCCGCGTTCGACCGCGAGGAACTGTGGGGATGCCTGGAGGAGTTCGCGGGACGCGATCGCCGTTTCGGCGGTGCGGTCGACCGCGTCGCGCAGTCCTAGGCGTTGTCTGTAGCCAGTGCCGCGTCGACCGCGCGGCGCTTACGGCGGCCCCACGCGATCTTCGCAGCGATCAGTGCGATGATGAGGGCGAGGCCCGCCCAGCCCCAGGGGGAACCGGCGACCGCTCGGATCGCCGCGGCGAAGACCGCGAGCGTGCCGAGACCGTACAGCAACGCCCAGAGGACACAGCCTGGGATCATCGCGATCGTGTAGGTGCTCCAGCGCATGCGCACGAGGCCCGCGCCCGCGTTGATCGCCGTCTGGATGCCCACCGTCAGGAAGCACAGGGGAATGGCGATGATGCCCCACTTGTCCAGCATGGCCGCGCCCTTGCGGGGAACCGGACCGTCGAACCAGCGGGCCATGGCACCCAGGAAGCCCTGTCGTCCTGTTGCCAGGACTGCGCCGGAGGCAGCGCCGCGAGCCAGCCAGTAGGTCGCCTGCGCGCGGAAGAAAACGACCACAAACAGGAAGACGAAGAGCCAGATACCCTCGCGTGCAAAGGCAGGGACCATGGAGTCGATTCCGGCGGCGAACATGACACTCCCAGACTGAGGCTAACCAAACGAAGCCTATCCTAACCTACGCATGAGGCCTGGGAAAGCGTCGTCCGCCTCCCAGGCCTCGTTACGGCCGATCCGGCCTCAACAGATCATTTCTTCGACTGGCACGAGCTGCACACCCCGAAGAGCTCCAGGGAATGCTTGACATCTCCAAATCCGTGCGCCGCTGCGACCGAATCCACCCACGACTCGATCTGCGACTGCTCGATCTCCTCGGTGAAACCGCACTCGCGGCACACCAGGTGATGATGGTGATGGTGCGTCGTGCACGAGCGGTACAGGGCCTCGCCGTCGGAGGAACGCAGCGTGTCGACGCGGCCGTCATCCGCGAGGCTCTGGAGCGAGCGGTACACGGTCGCCAGACCCACGCGCTGCCCCTGGACGTGCAGGTCTTCGAAGATCTGCTGAGCGCTGCGGAAGTCACTGACGCGGGTCAGCTCATCGAGGACCGCCTGACGCTGCTTCGTCATGCGCTGCATGGTGTTCCCTTCCTCATGATGCGTCTGCGTGAGCGAGAGGTTCGCGCTCCGGATGCTGGTTGTGACCGCGGGCTGCGCGAAGCCTGCGCACCCTGCGGATACGGTCCACAATAGCCCGGATCGTGAATCCAATCGCGTACAGACAGATCGCGCCGACAACGATGGTTGCGCCGGGCGACAGGTCAACGAAGTACGTCAGCGACAGACCACATGTGCAGATGATGACGCCGAGAGCCATCGCGATGCCCATCGTGGAGCGGAACGAGCGCGCTCCGAGCTGTGCGATTGCCACGGGGATGACCATCAGTGCGCTGACCAGCAGCGAGCCGACGACTCGCATCGCGACGGCCACGGTCAGCGCCGACAGGATTGCGATGAGCAGGGACAGCGTGCGCACGGGCAGTCCCGTCGAACGTGCGAAGTCCTCGTCGTTGGTCACCGAGAAGAGAGCAGGGGCCAGGCCTACGCCGAGCGCCACGATTGCGACTCCGAGGAGCGTGATGAGCGTAATGTCGCTCCACCGCACGGTCGAGATCGAGCCAAACAGGTATGAGTTCAGCTGAGCGGAGGTGCCGCCCGCCAGGCCGATCAGGAGGACGCCGCCGGCGATCCCCCCGTAGAAGAGCATGGCCAGGGCCGTGTCGCCGGACGTGCGACCGCTCTGGCGGACCAGCTCGATTGTGATCGCACCCAGCAGGGAGATGATGACCGCGCCGGGGATTGCCCACGAGTCGGCGGGGCTCACGTTCGCGAATGTGCCCGCCAGCCATCCCAGTGCGACACCGGTCAGGGAGATGTGGCCGATGCCGTCGCCGAGCATCGCCAGGCGCCGGTGGACCAGATAGGTGCCGATGATCGGGGCGGTGAGGCCGACGATGAGGGCGGCGAGCAGCGAACGCTGCATCATCTGCGAGGACAGGAGGGTCGTCAGTGCGTCAATCATGTGTCGCTCCCGTCTAGATTCCGCTCACGAGGCCGTGGTCGACCGTAGCGGTGCCGGGCTCGGTTGTCGGGTGGCAGTGGTCGCCGCCGCCGTGGTGCTGTTCGTGATCGTCCTCGATGTGGGGAGGGCCGTCGTAGGAGACATGTCCCGCGTTGATGTGCAGCTCGCGGTCCAAGAGCGGGCCGAGCTCGCCCAGCTCGTGCAGGACGATGAGGATCGTCGTCCCCTCCGCCTTGGCGTCGGCGACGATCTGCGCGAGGCGCGCTCGCGATGTCGCGTCGATTCCTGCCATCGGCTCGTCCATGATGAGCAGCTCGGGTCGGCGCACGAGGGCGCGTGCGATGAGGACGCGCTGGGCCTGCCCACCTGACAGAATGTTGAGGGGGGAGTGGGCGCGGTGGGCCATGCCGACGCGCTCGAGGGCGGCCATGGCCTTCGCCGTGTCGCCCGGCAGTGCCCACAGGCGATGAGGCCCGAGCAGGCCGGATCGCACGACCTCGATCGCGCTGGCGCTAATCGCGCCACCCGAGGAGATGCGCTGGGGTACGTAGCCGATCTTGTTCCACGGCACGCGGCGGCGAGTGGAAATCGAGCGACCGAAGAGCTGGGCGTCACCGCTCGTGATGGGCGCGGTGCCCAGCAGGGCCTTCAGGGTCGTGGACTTACCCGATCCGTTGGAACCGGTGATCGCTACGGTCTGGCCGGCGGGGATATCGAGCGAGATCCCGTGGAGGATCAGGTCCGTATCCCAGGCCACATGCAGGTTGTCGAGACGCACGACGGCGGTCGCCTCCGCGAAGGAGGCTCCCGCCGTCGTGGGGTTGTCAGTCGTTGTCACTGGCAGTCGAGGGCTTTCGTCAGGGCGTCAATGTTGGAGTTCATCGTCGCGGCGTAGTCCTTGGATGCGTCGGTCTGGGACTCGATCGGGTCCAGGACGGCCGTCGTGATGCCGAGGTCGTCGGCCAGGGTCTGAGCGACCTTCGGATCGATGAGGGCCTCGGTGAAGATCGTCGTCACGCCCTGCTCCTTGGCGATCTGGGCGATTTCAGCCAGGCGCGCGGGGGAGGGGGAGGACTCGGGGTCGAGGCCGGAGATACCGACCTGGGTCAGGCCCGTGCGGTCCGCCAGGTAACCGAAGGCGGTGTGGGCGGTGACGAAGGTCTTGACCTTGCAGCTTGAGGTCTTGGTGACCAGGGTGTCGCTCAGGGTGTTGAGCTCGTCGGCCAGGGCCTTCGCGTTCGCCTTGTAGACGTCGGCGTGGGCGGAGTCAGCCTCGGCGAGCTTGTCGCCCACCAGGGTCGCGGCATGCGCCATGCGGGTGGGATCCAGCCAGAAGTGCGGGTCTGCGCTCATGTCGTGGTGGTGCTCGTGGCCTTCGTGCTCGTGGCCCTCATGATCATGGTCGTGGGCTTCGGTCTCACCGGACTGGGCCTCGTCAGTGGCCTCTTCCTCGTCCTCGGCCGGGTGGTTCGCGTCGGTGCCGGCCTCAATCAGATCGGCTGCGGGGGAGACGTCGATGACGGTCTTGGGAGCCTGCTGCTCGATGGCCTCGTCAACGGCGCTCTGGAAGCCCGCGAGGTAGACGACCGCGTCCGCGGAGGACAGGGAGTCGACCATCTTGGGGGAGAGCTCGAGGTCGTGCGGCTCGGCGCCGTCCGGGGTCAGGGAGGAAACGGAGACGTGCTCGCCGCCGATCTTCTCAGCCAGGTACTGCAGGGGGTAGAACGAGGCCATGACGGTCAGCTTGCCGTCCTTGGAGGAGCTGCCTCCGGACGCGTTCGGGGAAATGCAGGCGGACAGGGTGAGCGCTGTGGCAGCCGCGCACGCGGCAGCAAGGATTCTCTTCGACATGAAAATCATTCTCTTTAAAATTGAGAATCTTTGTCAAGTCAATCTTGGTGCGCGGACGGTCCTGATCTGGGGAATTATCTGACGCGTCCCGTTGAGCTGCGTACGATCAAATCGGGTGAAAATACGTAGTCGGCGTGCGTGGGAGCGTAGTCGGCTGTGTTCAACGCCTCGAAGAGGGCGCGCACTGCGGATGCGACGATCGACTGAACGGGCTGATGAATTGTCGTCAGTGCCGGATCCAGGTGGCTCATGAGGAACGTGTCGTCGAAACCGATGACCGAGACGTCGTCCGGGACGGACAGGCCGAGCGACGAGATCGTGCGGATGGCGCCGAGGGCCTGCAGGTCAGAACCCGTGATGATTGCTGTCACGCCGCGCTCCAGGAGGGCATGCGTGTAGGCGGCCGCGGCCTCGTACGTGTAGAAGGTTTCTTCGATGATGGGGGAGTGGTCCCCGATCAGCTCGCCCATCACCTGCGTGAATGCCTCTGCCTTGCGCAGCGCTGGGACGATGTGTGTGCGGCCGGTGAGAAGCGCGATGCGCGTGTGGCCCAGCTCGTGCAGGTGAGTGACCGCGGCGCGAATGCCGAGGGAGTCTCCGGTGGAAAAGTCGGGGGCTGGGACCTCTGGGCGCGCACCGTTGATCGTGACGAAGGGGATGCCGCGTGCAGCGACGTCGTGATAGGGGGAGAGGTCGGACAGGAGATCTGCGTGCCTGCCGGAGACAAAGATGAGTCCGTCGACGCGGTGATCAATGAGTGAGGAGAGGTGGTCGAACTCGGACGTCGCGCCCGGCGTCTGCGTGCGAATAAGGGCGATGCCGCCCGCGCGCGAAATCTCCTCCTGGAGGTGGTGGGCGAAGGAGGCGAAGACCGGGTTCGTGAGTTCGGGCACGATAACGCCGATCGTTGGAGTGCTGGGCGTGTGCTCGCTGGGTGGACGGTCGTAGCCCAGCTCATCGATCGCCGTCAGGACCCTGCGGCGCGTGTCTTCGGAGACCTGACCGACGCCGTTGAAAACGCGTGAAACAGTTGCGGTCGATACGCCTGCATGGGCCGCAATATCGGCCATGCTTGTACGATTTTTGGTCATCGCCTCAACGCTCCTTTGGGTGTCCGAGTGCAGCTGTTTCCCTACAAATGTAACAGCTTGCACACAATTGCGAAAATTGTTGCAGAAACAAAATCGGGCGTATTACAGTGACTCTGTAGCAGGTCGCTGATGGAAGCGACCCGCCTGACCAACACAGGAGTAATAATGCGACGTGGCATCGCAGCGCTCGGCGTCCTCGCGGCGGCTACCGCCCTGGCCGCCTGCAACAACGGCACGACCTCTTCCTCGACCTCCTCGGACAGCGCGAACACCGACGCTGTGGCGACCCTGACGATCTGGGCGGACGACACCCGCTTCTCCCAGGTTGAGCACCTCGCCGAGGACTTCACCACCAACACCGGCGTGAAGGTCAACGTCGTGCAGAAGTCCGAAGCCGACATGGACACCGAGTTCACCACCCAGGTGCCCACCGGCAACGGCCCCGACCTGATCGTCATGGCCCACGACAAGCTGGGTGCACTCGTCGCTAACGGCGTCGTCGCCCCCGTGGACCTGGGCGAGGCCAAGTCCAACTTCGCAGACGTCGCCGTCAAGGCCGTCACCTACAACGGCCAGACCTACGGCGTTCCCTACGCCGTCGAGTCCGTTGCCCTGGTGCGCAACAACTCCCTCACCAAGGACGAGCCCAAGACGTACGACGACATGATCGCCTCCGGCAAGACCGCCGGCGTCGAGTACCCCTTCATCATCCAGATGGGCGACAAGGGCGACCCGTACCACTTCTACGGCTTCCAGACCTCCTTCGGCGCCCCCGTCTTCAACACCAACGCTGACGGCGAGTACACCTCCGAGCTGGCCATGGGCGGCTCCGGCGGCACCGACTTCGCAAACTGGCTGAAGGCACAGGCTGACGCGAAGGTGCTCTCCCCGTCCATCACGGGTGACATCGCCAAGCAGGCCTTCCTCGATGGCAAGGCCGCCTACACGGTGACCGGCCCCTGGAACGTCGCCGCCTTCCGCGAGGCCGGCATGGACGTCTCCGTCCTGTCGATCCCTTCCGCCGGCTCCCAGGCTGCGCAGCCCTTCGTTGGCGTCCAGATGTTCTACCAGAGCGCCAAGTCCGCCAACCCGGTCGCTGCCAAGCAGTTCTTCAACTACCTGGCCACCCCCGAGGCTCAGGAAGAGATGCAGAAGCTCGGTGGTCGCGCCTCTGCGATGCCTTCGGTCGCCGCCAAGTCGGATGACCAGGACATCAAGGACTTCGCGAAGGTTGCAGAGTCCGGCGCTCTCGCCCCCGCGATCCCCGCGATGGGTTCCGTCTGGAACTTCTGGGGCCAGACCGAGGCCAACATCGTGAGTGGCACCGAGACCCCGGCCGAAGGCTGGGCGACCATGGTCACCAACATCAACAACGCGATCGCCTCCAAGTGATCGACCCCGCCGGTTGCATAGCGACCGGTACCCCGCTCGCCTGAGGCGAGCACCCAGCCTCGCACCCGCCCGCGTCCCACGCGGCGGGCGGGTGCGAGGCCTACAAAACGCTCGCGCCGCAGTGCGGTGCACTCGCACCTCCGGGTGCTTTCCGACCCGCCACCAGGCGGGTATCGTCGCAATGACGCGCAAACTGCGCACGTGTGGAGGACACGATGTCTGAGCCAGCGAAGGCTGCAGAAAAGAAAAAAGAGGCGCGCACCGCCTCGCACGCTAGCGAAGTGACCAGGCCCGGTTTCTTCGTCAAACTTGTCCTGATGATGCTCATCGATGCCCTGGGGATCTACGGCATGTTCACCGCCTACCTGGTGAAGTCCTGGACGGTTCTCGCCGTCCTCGCCGTCCTGCTTCTCGCGGTCAACTGGGTGTACTTCTCCAAGCGGACTATTCCCGCGAAGTACCTCGTTCCCGGCATGGTCTTCCTGCTCATCTACCAGGTCTTCGTCATGGGGTACACGGGCTACGTGTCCTTCACGAACTACGGTCAGGGTCATAACTCCAGCAAGGATGACGCCGTCGCCTCGATCCTGCAGGCCTCTGAGCAGCGCGCCGAGGGTGCGCCGAGCCTCCCCGCCGCTGTCGTTGAGGACAGCAGCGGCCTCGGGCTCGCGGTGGTCGACACCGCGACGGGCAAGATTCGCGTGGGTGACTCCGAGACCCCGCTGCACGAGGTGTCCGGCACGTATGCCGCCGGCGCGATCAGCGCGGTCGATGGTTACAAGGTCCTGACGCTCGCCGAGATCCTCAAGCCCGAGGTGCAGCAGAAGGTCTCCGCCATCAAGGTTCCGGCCTCCGATGACCCGAACGATGGAAGCTACCGCAGCGATGACGGGTCGACCGCCTACCTGGCCAAGTCCCGCTACAACTACGACGAGGCCGCCGACACCCTGACCGACACGACGACCGGCGTCGTCTACACGGCCAACAACAAGATCGGCGCATTCGTGGATGCGGACGGCAATCAGATTGATCCGGGCTGGCGCGTGTTCGTCGGCTTCGACAACTACATGAACATGTTCGCCCGCGGCGACCTGGCTGGTCCCTTCCTGAAGGCCCTGCTGTGGTCCTTCGTCTTCGCCGCGGTCTCGGTCCTGTCGACCTTCGCGCTTGGCCTGATCCTGGGCCTCGTGTTCGCAGACAAGCGCATCAAGGGTCGCAAGATCTACCAGTCCCTCATGATCCTTCCCTACGCCTTCCCGGCCTTCCTGGCCACCCTGGTGTGGAAGGGCATGCTCAACACGGACTTCGGCTTCATCAATGACGTTCTGCTCGGCGGCGCGAACATCCCGTGGCTGACGGACGGTACACTGGCGAAGTTCTCGATCCTGGGTGTGAACCTGTGGCTGGGCTTCCCCTACATGTTCCTCGTGTGCCTGGGTGCCCTGCAGTCCCTGCCGGGTGACGTCGAAGAGGCCGCGAAGATCGACGGCGCCTCCGGCCTGCGCACCGTGTGGTCCATCAAGCTGCCGCTCGTGCTGCAGTCCACGGTGCCGCTGCTGATCGCCTCCTTCGCGTTCAACTTCAACAACTTCTCGCTCATCTACATGCTGACCGGCGGCGGCCCGAACTACCCGGGCTTGGATGTCGGCCAGACTGACATCCTGATCTCGATGGTCTACAAGATCGCGATCGAGTCGGGTTCCCCGAACTACGGCCTGGCCTCGGCCATGTCTATCGTCATCTTCATCGTCGTGGGCGTGATCGCGTGGCTCGGTTTCCGCCAGACGAAGACCCTTGAGGAGCTGTGATGAGCACTGCAACTATCAAGAAGAATCGCGAGTCGACCCTGAAGGGTGCGCGCTGGTGGAAAGAGGTCGGTTGGCGCCACATCGTCGCCATCCTGATGATCATCTACTGCCTGGTCCCGCTGCTCTACGTCCTGTCGGTGTCGCTGAACCCCGGCGCGACGCTCACCGGCTCGAACCAGCTTTTCTCGAAGGTGTCGTTCGAGAACTTCGCGGCCCTGGGCAGCGGCCAGTACTCCGCATACTGGTCGTGGGTCCTGAACTCCCTCATCGTGTCGACCACGACCGCTGTGGGCACCGTCCTCATGGGCGCGGCCGCCGCCTACGCGTTCAGCCGCTTCCGCTTCAAGGGGCGCCGCGCGACCTTGACCGGCCTGCTGCTGGTGCAGATGTTCCCGCAGATGCTGGCCTTCGTGGCCCTCTACCTGCTGCTCCTGGGCATTCAGGACATCTTCCCGGTGCTCGGCCTGAACTCCAAGCTCGGCCTGATCTGCGTCTACCTCGGTGGCGCGCTCGGCTCGAACACCTTCCTGCTTTACGGCTTCTTCAACTCGATCCCGCGTTCGCTGGATGAGGCGGCCATGATCGACGGTGCGACGCACGCCCAGACCTTCTGGACGATCATCATGCCGCTGGCTCGCCCCGTCCTGGCTGTCGTCGGCCTGCTGAGCTTCATCTCCTCGCTCGGCGACTTCGTGATCGCGAAGGTTGTCCTGCAGGACCAGGGTCAGTTCACCCTGGCCGTCGGCATGTACATGTGGGCGGCTGACGCTCGTACCGCCCCGTGGGGCATCTTCGCGGCCGGCTCCGTCATCGCGGCCATCCCGGTGATCCTGCTGTTCCAGTACCTGCAGAAGTACATCGTCTCCGGCCTGACCGCCGGCGGCGTCAAGGAGTAAGCGTCTCCGCGCTTTTTCGCTGAGCCAGCCCCGGCCTCGTCCCCTATCCCCGTGGGACGAGGCCGGGGCTGTTTTGTGCGTTCGGCGCGGGGGGAGTGGGAGGGGTGCGAGGTTCGTGTGGTGGGAGCGCTTGACAGGTTAGTTGGTTATATGGTTCATTAGTCATGTAATGAACCGCTGAAGCTGAAGGGAGGGCTTGCGCATGGCACCCACGTTCGTCTCGGGGATCCCGATCTACGTCCAGATCGCCGATGACATCCGCGCGCAGATCCTGCGCGGCACCCTGCGTGCCGGGGACCAGCTCACCTCCACCACGGAGTACTCCGCGACCTACCGCATCAACCCGGCCACCGTCGGCAAGGCCTTCGCGATCCTCGTCGACGAGGGCCTCGTCGAGAAGCGGCGCGGCATCGGCATGTTCGTCGCTGAAGGCGCACAGCACGCGCTCGTGGCTGATGGGCTCGCGTCCTACGTGGAGGAGACCCTGAACCCCGCCGTCGAAGCGGGCCTGGCCCTGGGCCTCGACCTCGACGCCATCATCGACCACGTCCGCGCCTACGGCGCCGACACAACCGCCAAGGACAACTCATGATCACCCTCAACTCCATCAGTCACACGTATCCGGGAGAGAACGAGGCGGCGCTGCGCGACATCTCGCTCACCCTCGGGGACGCTACCGTCACCGCCCTCGTCGGCCCCAACGGCTCGGGCAAGACCACGCTCATGCAGATCCTCGGCGGCCTGATGGTCCCCACCTCGGGGAGCATCTCCATCGACGGCAGCCAGGCCAGCGCTGACGACCTGCTCACCGGTTCGATCGTCGCTTCCTCCGCTCGCGACTTCGACGAGCTGTACAGCCAGTCTCTCGTCGACTACGCGCGCCTGCGTCCCACCTGGGATGAGCAGCTCTTCGCCCACTACGCTGAGCGCTTCGATCTGCGCATTAACCGCAAGTACGTGCGCAAGCTCTCCGGCGGGCAAGCTGCCATTCTCTCCGCCTCGATCGCGCTGGCCTCGGGCGCGCCCCTCACCCTCCTTGACGAGATCCAGGCACCCCTGGACGTGCCCACGCGCTACGCCCTCTACGAGGAGATTCTCGCTCTGGCGGGGGAGGTCATGGAAGGACGACGCCCCCAGCGACGCTTCCTCATCTCCTCGCACATGGTCTCCGAACTCGAAAAGGTCGCCGAGGATGTCATCGTCTTGAAGAAGGGTGAGCTCCTTGCTCACGAGAGCATCGATGACTTCACCTGCCGAGTCTCAGCTCTGACCGGCCACGCCTCTAACGTCGAGGGCTTCCTTGCCGCCCACCCCGACCTAGCTGTGATCGCCAGTCGCGAGCTCGGCTCCACGCGAGAGATCGTCGTGGACCTGCGCGGTAGCGCCGTCGGCGACACCGATCTCGCATCCCACTCCCTGACCTCTTCGCCCTGTTCCTTCCAGGACGCCTTCGCCTACCTCATCCAGGAGAACGACCAATGAGCACCGCAACCACCGTCTCCCGCACCCCCAGCGCCTGGCGCCTCGGCACGGTCAGCATCAAGCCTGCCGTCCTCATCTGCCTTGGGACCATCGCCGCGCAGTTTGTACTCAACGCACTCATCGCCATCGTCTTCCATGCAAGCAACGATAGGGCCCCGGAAAACGTCAGTCTGGTAGCCCTTAACGCAGCTTTCGTTATGGGGATCTTCCTCGTCGTCGCAGGGATCAACCAGCCGATCTCGTACATGCGTGCAGGGGCGCTGAGTGGAGCGCCGCGCCGTACCCTGGCGCTCGCGAGCTACGTCATCTCCGCCGTGTTCATCGCCCTGGGCAGCGTCATCTGGTGGGTGCTCATCCTGATCCAGCCGTACCTGTTCTTCCTGCCGAAAGCGGTCTACACCCCCGGCGTCGACACCTGGTTGCTCGTCGTGGTCTTCTGGATCACATGTGATGCCGCAGGTCGCCTCGGCGCGAACGTGTTCCGGCACCGTGGCGGGGGATGGGGAGTCGCCATCGCGTGTTTCGTGGGAGCGGTTACCGTCGCCGTCCCGGCTGCCTGGCTATCGCTGACCCTCATTCACAAGGCCGGCGTCACCGGTCCCATGCATCCGTCCTTCTGGCTGATGGGAATCATCCCCCTCGCGGTCGTAATCGCCAACTGGCGCCTTACCGCCACGGGTAGGATTCGCCGCCTCAACTGAACGACAGGTGCGCCCTGGGCGCGCGACCCGTTACCCAGCCCCGGCCTCGTTCCCGCTTCATCCAGGGATGAACTGCCTCCCGTTTCTTGGACATCGAAATTGAAGTCCAGGGAATGGGAGGCTTTTCGTGTCTGTGGATCTGGGGTTGAGGCATGATCGTTTGCTTCGGGAGCAGGCGGTGGAGATGTTTGAGAGGGGGTGTGGCTATGGTTTGACCGCCAGGAGGCTTGGTGTGTCTGCTGAGACTGTGAGAGAGTGGCAGAAGATGTACCGCGTGATCGGGAGGGGCGGGCTTCTTGCCATGGGAGTAAAGCGGGCCAAATACGACTATGAGACCAAGGTCGCCGCGGCGAGGGCCGTGGTTGATGGTGGGATGAGTAAGCCTGAGGCGATGGTGCGTTTTGG
>JVKM01000026.1 GCA_001072465.1 Xylanimonas cellulosilytica
TGGCCTGGTCTGGTTTTGTGGACCGGGTGTTTTGAGGGTTGTTGGTTGTTATTGGTGGTGTTGTGCCCATTGGCGCGCGTATTGGTTGGGTGAGAGCCAGTCCAGCGCGCTGTGGGGGTGCTCTTCATTGTAGCGCTGGGACCAAGCACCGATCAGGGCGCGCGCATGGTCAAGCCCTTCGAACATGTTGTCCTCCAGGAGTTCATCACGCATCCGGTTGTGCAAGGACTCCACGAACCCGTTATGCCAGGGTTGGCCCGGCGGGATGAACGCTTGGAGCGTGTTGTGCTCGTTGGCCCAGCGCCCCAAGGCGGCGGCGATGAATTCGGGCCCGTTATCGGCGCGCAGCACCTGGGGTGCCCCATGGGTTAGGGCAGCCAGGTCAAGCATTTCGATCACGTCGGCGGCTCCCATGCGCCGCTCGACGCGGAAAGCCAGGTGCTGGCGCGTGAACTCATCGATGAGGTTACAGACCTTGAACACGCGCCCCCTCCAATCCGAATCGAACTGGAAATCAATGGCCCACACCTGCCCCGGCGTACTAGCCTTGACCAGGCGCTGGAGGCGCGGCGCAGTGCGGGGCTTGGGGGCTTTGCGCGGGCGCACGCGCAGTCCTTCGGTGCGCCACAAGCGCCGGAACGTATCACGCCCCACGACAACGCCCTCACTCTTGGCCCGCGCCCAGGCGCGTTTATAGCCCCAGCGTCGATGCGTGGCGGCAAAATCGTTCATCCACTGGCGCACAGGCCCATGATCACGCAGCGTTTTCGCCCCGCCCGCCGCGCGGGCCCGGCAATACGCTGACCGGGACAGCCCGGCAACGCGGCATGCAAGGCGCTGAGAAAACCCCTGGCCAACCAGGTAGCTCACAGCCTCGTGCCTGCGCGCCGGGCTTAGAAGTTTCCCTCCGCCAGCTCTCGCAACGCTGCCTTTTCTAGCTCTGCTTGGCCCAGCAACTGTTTGAGGCGCGCGTTTTGCTCACGCAACTCACGCAGTTCCTTGGCCTCACTACGATTCATTGACCCATAACGCTGACGCCACCGGCACAACGTCGCCTCACTGATACCCAGCACGCGGCAGGCCTGGGCCGTACTCATGCCCTCACCTCGCAACGCCTCGGCCTTCTCCAGCTTCACGACAATCTGCTCAGGCGTGTGCTTCGAGAACTTCCTCATGGTCATCCATTCTGCCCGGCCACAAGCAGCCGGGACTACTCAGAACAACCCTCTCAAAACAAACGGTCCGAAAAACCCAGACCCCTCCAGACTGATGCTGTCAGCGTTATTGTCATGTCGAGTAAATTGACGAAATTGAAGCGCTGGTGGAAGTCTGCAACCGAAGATGACCGTGGGGACCTCGTAAAGTTCATGGCTAACTCGACCCTAGGTGAGGGAGAAGACTTCGAGAACGATGAGGTTGATGGGTTCCTTGGTTCTCTCAATGATGAGGACCTCGCGAAGCTCGAAGAGATTACTTTTCCTCCTGGTCGCGCAGCGTATTCCTTGGATAGCCTGCAGAGGCTGACGGAACGCATGCTCGCTGATGGGTGCGATCTACATGAAGCGCGAAAGTGTGAGTTTGGCGTGAGTGACTCATGGGTTCCCAAACCTGACCCCATCGGTGCTCCCGTTGGCAATCCAGCGGTTGACCGTGTCATGAAGGAAGTGAATCGATGGCTGAAGATGGCCGTCGATCGCTGGGGTGTTCCCGAGGTTGTGAATATCGAGCATACGCGTAGTGGCATGATGTCTACGGAAAAAGCGCGTGAATTGATGGACTCGAATGCTGCGAGACAGAAGCGTATTGAAGCCTTGGCGCAGGAACTAGGAGCGCAGGCGTGTGGTAGTGGTAAGTTAAATCAGGTTACAAAAATTCGACTCTTAGCTGTTCAGCGCCAGGGATGCAAGTGTTTGTACTGTGGAGATGCAATTAGTTTTGAAACCGCCGACATGGATCATATCGTTCCGCGTTCAGGGCTGGGATCAACCAATGATCGAAACAATCTCGTTGCAGTCTGTCGTGAGTGTAATGAGAGCAAAAGGAATCAGCTGTTCTCTGAGTGGGCTAAAACGGGAGGACGCAAAGATAAGGTTTCGGTCGACGACGTGATCGAACGTGTTTGGTCATGGGAACGGGACCCGGGGGTGAGTCCGAAGCAGCATAAGGCGTTCCGAGCCGAGGTTGTTGCACGCCTCAAGTCGAAGACTCCGGATCAAGAGTTCGATGCGCGATCGATGGAATCCGTGGGATGGATGGCGGTTGAGCTGGGCAAGCGTATCAGGGGATTCTTTGCGTCGGAGTATTCGGTGGATGACGGGTTGGTGCCTCCCTCGGTTGGGTTGTATCGAGGCCGCATTACTGCCGCCGCTCGCATTGTTTCGGGTTTCGAAGGTTGTGTGCGTCTCACTGGTGGCAATGGTAAGACGCGTCTCGATCGTAGACACCATGCAATGGACGCTCTCGTCATTGCGCTACTTGATGATCGCGTCGCACAATTGCTTGCACTGCGCGATAACCTGCGGTTTGCGCAGCTACTTACTAGTGGGTCAAATGAATGGAGACTGTATCTACAGTCCCACACTTCGGAAAATGCTTTGATGCACGCCTGGTCTCAGCATATGCAAGTTGCGGCGAAGAAGTTTAATGCCGCGCTCGAGAGTGGCATGGTGCGGTTCACCATGAATCAGCGTTTACGCCTTGGATCGAGCAGAGTGCACATGGACAGTGTTACCTCTTTTGAGCATGCGTATCTTGATCGAGATAGTGATCGAAAGCCGAAGGTTGATAAGAATGGAGTGCGAAAGGTCAAAGAGCATGGAGAGTTTCGTCTGTTGTCCGATCCGCTTCCAGTAGATCTTATCGATCGGGCAGAGACGCCCGCTCTATGGACGGCCCTTGTGAAGAATGAGAAGTTTGATCCGAAGTTGGGGCTTCCTGCAGACTCTGAGCGGACAATTGTCGTTCATGGGAGGAGTATTGGTCCCATGGATCGAATCCGGTTCTTCGGAGCTACTCCTGATGGGAAATGGTCAGCTTCAATGGCGGTTCGCGGCGGTTATGTGTCGATTAGCAATACGATTCACCATGTCCGCATATACAAGATTGCTGACGAGCCGGCGAGGTATGGAATGCTACGTGTCTACCAGGTTGATCTGCGGCGTGCGCGGGGGAAGGATTTATTCTCCTTCCCGATTCCCGCATGCTCGATCTCAATGCGTACGGCCGATAAGGATATTCGGGAAGCGCTTCTTGCTGGTACAGCAGAGGAGATTGGCTGGGTTGCAGTCGGTGACGAATTAAGGGTTAACTCAGCGTTCTACAGCGAGAACAAAATTGGTAAATTCTTCAAGGAATATCCTGAAGCAGTCGAATGGCGCGTTGTTGGATTCGAGGGTCCCACGAAAATTAACCTTCGCCCCATACGCATTTCAGAGGAGGGTTTCGATGAAGCGACTCCCAAGGAGGTTCGGGACATTGCGGGAAGCAGTGGTTCCTGGCGTGTCGCTATTAGCGCTTTGTTGGGGTGTGGAGGAGTTACCTTGATTCGTCGCAATGTTCTGGGTGAAGAACGGTGGAAGTCTCGTTCTGGTCTCCCATGCTGTACTGCTTTGGAGTAGCGATGGACGGCAGCTGGCGTGTTATGGACTTCTCTGCATTTGATGGAGAGCTGCGGTCATGTCGCGGCGGTATCGAAGTGCATTCGGCTAGTGGTGGCGTGCAGACTGTCCCTGTGGCGGATGTGGCGGTTGTCCTCATCGGTCTGCAGGTGGTGTTGAGTGCCTCCGTTCTTCACCGCCTGTGTGAGGCCGATGTTGCAGTTCTGTTTTGCGACTGGAGGGGTATTCCCGAAGGTGGTTGCTACTCGTGGTCCGAACACGGACGTGTTGCTGCCCGTCATCGTGCGCAGGCGGAGGTATCGCTGCCTCGGAAAAAGAATGCCTGGGCGCGTCTGGTTCGGGCGAAGATCGAGGGGCAGGCCTCGGTTCTGGAAAACCTCAAGATTCGGGGAAGTGGTGAGCTCCTCGCGCTCGCGGACCAGGTTCGTTCGGGTGATCCTGGAAATGTTGAGGCCCGGGCTGCTCGGCTGTATTGGTCACGCGCCCTCGGAAAGGGTGTCGGGCGTCAGCCGGCAGCCGGCCAACTGATCGGTGCTAATGCCTGTTTGGATTACGGGTACTCAGTGTTGCGCGGGCATCTGATGCGGGCTGTTCTTGCTGCGGGTTTGGCTCCGGCTCTCGGTGTTTTCCACCGTGGCCGGGGCAATGCGTTTGCCTTGGCCGACGACTTGATCGAACCTTTTAGACCAGCGATTGACGAGGTTGCTCTACAGCTGCCACCGACTGCTTCTCCTTCTGATCGCTCGGTGAAGCAACTTCTTGTGGCTGCTGCGTCGCAGCGCTTCGATGGAGATGGGCATGGTATCCCTGCCGTAGCTGAGGTTCTCGCGCAGTCTTTCGGTCGCTACGTGGAGGGAGATATAGATCGTCTGAATGTGCTGTCGTGGCAGGGGCCATCTGTTGTGGGTGTGGGAGATTGAAATGGCGGACGATGCAATGTGGTGTCTGGTTATGTTTGATCTCCCGGTGGAGACGAAGAAGCAGCGCCGCGAGGCAACGAGGTTCCGGCATGATTTGCTGGATTGGGGTTTCTCGATGGTCCAGTTCAGCGTGTACGTGAAGTATTGGCCTCTGGGCGGGCAGGATCATGCGACGTTGCGGGCGATTAAAAGTCACTTGCCGAGTGGAGGCAAGGTGAAGGTTCTGGGGCTGACGGATCGTCAGTGGGCCAGCGGCCTGCATTTTGTGCGCGCGGAGCCTAAAGATGATGGTCAGGCACCAGAGCAACTCATGATTTTCTGACGTGCTTCCGTGAGAAAACGTTGCAATTTTGGGTAAAACCTATCCACCTCAAGTATATCAAGGGGATAGGTGACTGAATCCCAGCGCTACGACCAGCTGGCCGAGGCGGCGGGCAAGTATATCAAGGGGATAGGTGACTGAATCCCAGCAATATTTCCTGCATGATCTATGACAATCCAAGTATATCAAGGGGATAGGTGACTGAATCCCAGCGTCTCCTGCGAGGTCCTCACCACGGAGGCAAGTATATCAAGGGGATAGGTGACTGAATCCCAGCGCTGCCCGGCGCGGGCGGCGGCGTTACACAAGTATATCAAGGGGATAGGTGACTGAATCCCAGCGGAGAAACGCCATCTGGACTGGACTGCTCAAGTATATCAAGGGGATAGGTGACTGAATCCCAGCCGAGGCGTTCGGGGCCGACCTCGCGTGCCAAGTATATCAAGGGGATAGGTGACTGAATCCCAGCTTCGTGTCCCTCATGATCGCGGGGCCTCCAAGTATATCAAGGGGATAGGTGACTGAATCCCAGCTCTGGTAGGTGGCCGTCGATCGGGCGGCCAAGTATATCAAGGGGATAGGTGACTGAATCCCAGCTCCACCTGTTTAGCTCGCTCATGGACTCCAAGTATATCAAGGGGATAGGTGACTGAATCCCAGCTTCACGGTGACGTGCTGTACCCCCCACAAGTATATCAAGGGGATAGGTGACTGAATCCCAGCACGAGTCAATCCAGATGACCGTTGACGTCAAGTATATCAAGGGGATAGGTGACTGAATCCCAGCTCGACTCGTGCGGTCACGTGTGGGTGAGCAAGTATATCAAGGGGATAGGTGACTGAATCCCAGCTGGGGACCGTTTCCCCTGCCGACATCTACAAGTATATCAAGGGGATAGGTGACTGAATCCCAGCAGGTGCCTGTTTCATGCATATACGCGTTCAAGTATATCAAGGGGATAGGTGACTGAATCCCAGCGCCCCGAGGCTGTGGCGCGTATGAACGCCAAGTATATCAAGGGGATAGGTGACTGAATCCCAGCGGGATGCCAAACATGCGTCCGACCGAGACAAGTATATCAAGGGGATAGGTGACTGAATCCCAGCGACGCCGAGCGCGCCGAATTCATCGCCGCAAGTATATCAAGGGGATAGGTGACTGAATCCCAGCATCCAGGTAAAGCCGTCGGCCGTGATGTCAAGTATATCAAGGGGATAGGTGACTGAATCCCAGCGATGCCAGATGCGAGGCGGCCGGTATCGCAAGTATATCAAGGGGATAGGTGACTGAATCCCAGCCCCATCTGGACGTCCCGCACTGCAGCCTCAAGTATATCAAGGGGATAGGTGACTGAATCCCAGCACGCTGGTTGTGCGTTCGCGCCGAAGGAACAAGTATATCAAGGGGATAGGTGACTGAATCCCAGCGGGTCTTGTCGGCGAGGGCGGCGCGCTGCAAGTATATCAAGGGGATAGGTGACTGAATCCCAGCCCCGTTCGTGAAGATCGGGCGGCGCGTCCAAGTATATCAAGGGGATAGGTGACTGAATCCCAGCAGGGGGTGGAAGCATGAGTGTCCATCGTCAAGTATATCAAGGGGATAGGTGACTGAATCCCAGCCTAGACGACCTCGCCGGCCACGATGACACAAGTATATCAAGGGGATAGGTGACTGAATCCCAGCGTGCTCGGCCTCGAGTGGAACGCCCCCGCAAGTATATCAAGGGGATAGGTGACTGAATCCCAGCACTGGGCACGTTCACCGCCCGCGTTGCGCAAGTATATCAAGGGGATAGGTGACTGAATCCCAGCGGACGGGCACGAGGGCGGAAACGACGGCCAAGTATATCAAGGGGATAGGTGACTGAATCCCAGCATCGAAAACGCAGTAAAAGACGCCTTCGCAAGTATATCAAGGGGATAGGTGACTGAATCCCAGCGCAGGCCGGTGAGGAAGGCTTCCGCGTCCAAGTATATCAAGGGGATAGGTGACTGAATCCCAGCGGATCGTGGTGGGAAGTGATCGGCGATCCAAGTATATCAAGGGGATAGGTGACTGAATCCCAGTGAAAACCCACGTCTTCCCGCTCTGAGAACAAGTATATCAGGGGGATAGGTGACTGAATCCCAGCAGGTCGATCAGGGTGCCGATCTCGTCGACGAGTATATCAAGGGGATAGGTGACTGAATCCCAGCGCGAGACCTTCCGAACGAGCGAAGCCACCGAGTATATCAAGGGGATAGGTGACTGAATCCCAGCAGCATCATCGGCTGGCTCGGAAGCGGGCCGAGTATATCAAGGGGATAGGTGACTGAATCCCAGCCTAAAGCTCGCAGCCGCACTCATTGCAGCAAGTATATCAAGGGGATAGGTGACTGAATCCCAGCCTCGCGGGGACGGCCTGCCAGCAGGCGCCGAGTATATCAAGGGGATAGGTGACTGAATCCCAGCGATGACATTGCGGGAGAGTGCGGCTTTGCGAGTATATCAAGGGGATAGGTGACTGAATCCCAGCCCCTAGCCGCGGCCCTCGCCGAACTCACCGAGTATATCAAGGGGATAGGTGACTGAATCCCAGTGCGCTCTCGCGTCAGAACGGGGCGCGTGCAAGTATATCAACGGGATAGGTGGCTGAATCCCATTTCGTGTCCGATGAAGCCACCGCGCAATCCAAGTATATCAAGGGGATAGGTGGCTGAATCCCAGTTCGCGACGTTGGTCGTGATGGCCTGCAGCAAGTATATCAAGGGGATAGGTGACTGAATCCCAGCTCCCATACGTCTGGGGTGGCTCAGCAATCAAGTATATCAAGGGGATAGGTGACTGAATCCCAGCCGGTGTAATTCGTCCCGAGCGGATGACCCAAGTATATCAAGGGGATAGATGATTGATTTACAGTGGTTTCTCGCGTGAGCGGAATGAGCTCCGATCCGGAATCGCGCAATTTAATTGAGCATACAAAATGCTCCTGAACATCGTTCAGGAGCAAATGATAGCGAGAGGACATCTTGGTACATGGGGTCTTTACAGCCTGAAGCTGAAGGCAGTCCCGCACCCGAAGCTGCTGGAGCAGCTTCCTTTGAACGCTCTGTTACCAGACGTCCTACCGTATCCTCTCGCTGCGTCGATACTAGTCTCAAGGTTGGTTTCGGTCAAGAAAGACATGTAAACAACGCTCTCCTGCTGACACTGGTTGATCATAGTTTTCCCCTGAGCGCGGGGATGAGCCTTTGAGCTATATGAAGTGAGGACATCCCAGCTGCCCGAAGGGGCTGCCTAATGTCCTCACCGCTAGGGTACCGCACTCATGGAATGCGGACAATATTTCCTGCGTGGTTTTCCCCGCGTGAGCGGGGATTAGCCTGCTGTGAGGTCGGTTCTTGCCAAGTCGTTGCATGTTCCCTACGTGAGTGGGGATGAGCCCGAGCCGGGGTCAAACGAGGTGATGGCCTTCCCGTTTTCCCCGCGTGAGCGGGGATGAACCCCTCACCGGCCGTCAGAAAGTTTGGGTAATGGTTTGTTTTCCCGCGTGACTGAGGCCATACCAATGGGGCAGGTCCTTGCGCCCTCCGCTCTCCCTGCCGTATCCTGCTCGGCTACCCACAAGCAGATGAAGGAGAAGGTGAGGACATGAACGAGGCAAAGGTGACGCCGTTAGGTGATGGTGAGCCGATGGCGATGTGTGAGGAGACAGGTGTGGCACAGGTTACGCAGCGGAAGGGTGTCGAGGCTGTGAAGGCGCAGGTTCACGCGCGCATCACGCACGTGGGTAGCGAGTATCGCAAGGACGTCACCTCGGGCACCTGCGAGCTCTGCATCGCCGACTGGAGCGCCCGCATTCGCGACATCTCCTTCGAGCTCACGGATACCAACACCGGCGCCACGTGGCAGGCGACCACCCCCACCCTCCACGTCGGCCGGTGGAACGACGTCTGGGAACTCCGCGTGAACCCCTTCCACCTCTCCAAGGCCCTCGCGCACGTCACCCTCGTCGTTGATACGGACCGCCTGCACGATGCAGACGGCCGGACCCTCATCGCCCTCGGCATCCTCGAGGCCGTCGAAGCTTGCACCCGCGCCTGCCAGATGGTCGAACGCCTCGACGGCACCTACATCCACGACGACGACTGGGACAAGGAACAATTCGTCCTCGAGCCCTCGCGCATCGCGGGTGACTCTGACGAACGGTAGAAGTCCTTTCGGCGGTGCTCTGGCAGGCGCAAACAGCCGCGCAAAAGTTCGCCGAAAATTGATCATCCAAACGCGCCCGCGAGAATCCGATGCCTGTTACGCTAGTCACTGTTTCTTCCGGGTGCTTTCTCCTGTTGAAACGTTCTGTGTAAACGGACGCGCCCACGCGACCGCTCGCCGCCGGTTTCTCTCACACTTTCCCGGCGATCTCGAGCCCCGCGTGGGCGCGTTCGCACATGACTTCGCCCCGGCCTCGTCGATACGAGGTCGGGGCTCAGTGCGTCAGATCCGTACCCTCAGGTGGAGGGCAGGACGGTCAGGCCTGGCGTCGGCGAGCCGCCACCGCCAGCGCGCCCAGCAGGCCCAGCATGCCGGCGCCAGCGAGGACGCCAGCCATGTCGGCGCCCGTGCGTGCCAGCTGCTTCGGCGCGGGAGTCAAAGGCGTGGGAGGCGTAGCCGGGGGAGTGGACGAGCTCGGCGTTGAGGGCACCGACGGGGTCGGCGTGGCCGAAGGAGTCGGGGTGGTCGACGGCGTCGGCTCGGGAGTGGGCGTCACCGACGGCGTGGGCGTGGAAGAAGGCGTCGGGGTCGCGGTCGGCGTCGGAGACGGCGTCACGGACGGGGTCGGGCTCGGCTCCGGCGTGGGGGCCTCAGAAGGCGTCGGCTCGGGCGTCACCGAAGGAGTAGGCGTAGGCGTCGGATTCGCGTCGCCGTTCGCGTCGCCCGAGCCGTCCGAGTGAATGTCCACGCCGCCCGTGTACAACTTTGCGTTGATGAGCGCGTCGTTGTGGAAGGTAACGCCGTTGCGCACGGTCGCCAAGTTGTTGATCGTGGCCTCGTACTGCAGGACGTAGGTGCCATTGTTCGTCAGGCGCGGGAACGTCGCGGTGAAACCGGTGCCATCGGCGGTGGCCTCCATCGTGAAGGTGCCGTCGCCGATCGACGCGCCGGCCTTGAGGGCGGGCGCCTGCTCGGCCTGGTACTCGGCGTCGTTGTTGTAGTAGTAGAGCTTCTCCGACCCGGGCACCAGCGAGTAGCCGCCGGAGCTCATGTCGAAGGTGTCAACGATCTCGACCGCGGTCGCGCCCTCGGGCAGCTGGGATCCCTTGATGTCGATCTCCCAGATGATCCGCGAGGAGTCGCCTTCCTTGGGCTGGCCCCACTTCTGGGTGTTGCGCAGGATGCGCTCGTACGTGCCGGAGATCGAGCCGCCGGGCAGGTCCACGATGATGGCGGTGCCGTTCACCGGGAAGGAGACGGTGGACGAGGTCGTGGCGTGCACCGCCTTCGTGCGCACGGTGCCGTGGCCGATGATGTTGTGGTGGTCCTTCGCGTACTCGCCGAAGGTGCAGGTCATGGAGACGCCCTCGCCCGCGGGGACGGAGCAGTCGACGACCGGGACCTTGTCGTCGTTGAGCATGCTGAAGTTCAGCGTCGAGCTGCCCGAGTCCGAGACGATCGCAAGCTCCGGCGGAATCTGAATGGTGAACGTGTCGCCGGGCGCGACGTCCTTGCCGGTCGTGTCGATGTCGAAGGACATGGTCATGACGTGGATGCCGACGGTGGGCGCGGTGGTTTCCTTGTCCTCGCGCGCCAGCGAGATCTTGCTGACGACGCTGACGGAGGTGGCGTAGGAGGGGGCAATCGCGATGAACGCGGCCAGCAGGCCGGCGACGATCAGCCCGACAATGAGCGGGAAAAGGCGCCCGATACTGCGTGGGTGCACGTGAGTCTCCATTCGTCATGGATGGGGGCCGAGGCCGTGGCGTGCTCGTCGGGTGGCTGCCCATCCGCTGTGGTTAGCAAGTAATGATGCTGATGGGAAGGGTACGCCTGTCCGTAATAGTCTACGCGTTCAATTTCGTCTATTTGTCCACGTTATGGAGGGTTTGTCTTGGTCGTCCAGCAATTCATCAGCCATTAAGCCGGGTGGAAATGTGAGCATTTGGGCGGCGTTCTAGTTGCTCGGTAATTAATTGACTGGCGTTACTATTCCTTGTCGCCCAGTTGTGTTAGTGGTGAAGCTCATATGAGCTGCTTAGCTTCTTGTGTGTGTGGCGCAGGGGCTCGGGGTCTCCAGAAATTTCGCACGTAATTCCCTTGAGGGTGCTTCAAACTGTGAATGAAGGTCGTTGGAATTGCAACGATTTCTGGCGTGCTTGAAAAATGACCGTTGGAAATTACGTGCGAAATTTGTCTAGTTGCGCGTGTGGGGGCTGTCGACTGGGGATTCCTGCGAGCGGCCTTCGCCCCGGGTAAAACGCATGCAAGCGGCCCCGCCCCAGGCGAAACGCATGGGCAAAACAAAAACCCCGAAGCGAATGCTTCGGGGACTTGCTGGTGGCTCCGACCGGCGTCGATCCGGTGACCTTTCGATTTTCAGTCGAACGCTCTACCAACTGAGCTACAGAGCCAAGACCTGAACCAAAAGGTCTGGTCGGCGACCCCGACGGGACTTGAACCCGCGACCTCCGCCGTGACAGGGCGGCGCGCTAACCAACTGCGCTACGGGGCCTTACAACAGGTAAGACCTATTGAATTGTTCCAATCACATAAGCGACCGGTGGTACCCCCAACGGGATTCGAACCCGTGTCGCCGCCGTGAAAGGGCGGTGTCCTAGGCCGCTAGACGATGGGGGCCTGCTTGGCCGTCGAACTGGCGTCCGAAGACGGGAGATAGTTTAGGCAGAACGCGCGCGGCGCGTCAAAACGAAATCAAGTGACAGCTAACACATTACCGAAAAACGTTGCAATTGTGCGGAATTCACAGGATTTCATCAGCTAGGCGACCTACCCTTGATGCATGACTATGACACCAGCACTCGGTGCCCTCGCCCAGGCCTCGGACGCCCTCACGCGGGCGATTGCCGACCCGCAATCCGGGGCGGAGGCCGCCGTGGCCACGACCATCGACATCACCCTCCTGATCCTCGGCCCGCTCGTCGGTGCCTTCGTGGGTATCGTCCTCTCGGTCCTGCTGTCCGCCCTCGCGCGTAAGGCGCTCTCCAAGGCGGCCACGGCCTCGTCGATCCTGGCGCGCGTGCGCCGCCCGGGTCACTTCACCTTCGCCGCATGGGGAGCGTGGGCGGGCCTCGGCATCGCGCTGGTCAACCCCCACCTGTCCGACTGGAACGGCACGTCGATCACGACGTTCCTCATGCACGTGCTGCTCATCGTCGCCCTCGCCTGCCTGACCTGGATGGCCTACGCCGCCGCGTGGGTCTTCGAGGACGCCGCCAAGGCGCGCCAGGATTCTGACCAGGGGCGCTCGCGCCGCTTCGAGACCCAGGCCCAGGTGCTGCGCCGCCTCACCCAGTCGATCGTCGTCGTCGTGGGCGTGGTCGCCATCATTGGCACCTTCGAGGTAGCCCGCCAGGCCATGACCACCGTGCTGGCCTCCGCCGGCGTCATCTCGGTGATCTTCGGTCTCGCCGCCCAGCAGACCCTCGGTAACGTGTTCGCCGGCCTGCAGCTGGCCTTCACCGACGCAATCCGCGTGGGCGACGTCGTCGTCGCCGGCGAGAAGAAAGAAACTGGCTCCGTCGAGGAAATCACGCTCTCCTACGTGGTCGTGCGCATCTGGGACGAGCGCCGCCTCATCATTCCCTGCCGCTACTTCACGCAGACGCCCTTCGAGAACTGGACGCGTCGCGCCGCCGCCCAGCTCGGCACCGTTGAGCTCAAGCTCGACTGGTCCGCGCCCATGACCCTCATCCGCACGAAGGTCGAGCAGCTCCTGACCGCCACCGACCTGTGGGACGGTCGCACGTGGGGCGTGCAGATCACCGACTCCGACGAGTACACGGTCACCGTGCGCGTCCTCGTCTCCGCGAAGAACTCCGGCCACCTCTCCGACCTGCGCGCGTACCTGCGTGAGCAGATCATCGCGTGGATCGTCGCCGAAGAGCCGTGGGCGCGCCCCGCCCAGCGCATTGAGCCCCGTGAGACCGTGACCGTCGAAAAGGACATGAGCCGCGAACGCATCGCGCGCCTGGCCGCCGAGCTCGCCGGAATCTCCGGCACGAACGAGGCCGTGGCCGCCACGGGCACGTCGGCTTCCCACACGGGTACGCCCGCGTCGGCCGGCGAGCAGTCCGGCGCCGCGACGGGTGGTGCCGCTTCCGCGATCTCCGCGTCCGGTGCCGCAGCCGCTGCCCCCAAGGACCCCGCCCACGCCGCGCGCATGGTCGCCGCCCGCCGCAAGGCCAAGCGCGCCCGCCGCCGCGCCATGGCCGACCGCCAGCGCGAACTCGCCGAGGGCGGCCCCAGCGCCTCCCGCGACGAAACGCAGGTGATCTCCAAGAGCGCTCTGCGCAAGATCATCGAGGCCGCAGGCAACGCGAACCCGCAGCTCACCCAGACCCTCACCGCGACCTCCATCGGTCGAGGCGAGCGCTTCTTCTCCGGCTCCGCCGAAGCCGAAGCCCGGGCCGCCGCCCTCGAGGGACCGGGTGAAGAGGTCTACGCCGAGCGCGAGGCCGAGGCCCGACGCGCCCAGGAACGCCGCGAGGCCCACAAGCGCCGCGAGGCCGAGGCCCTCGACCCCGAGGCCACCCTCGCCCTTGCGGCCGTCGGCGTCGAGCCGGTCGTTGCCGACAACGAGTCGCCCGAAGGCGAGTCGCCCGAGGCGGCTCAGGATGTGGCCGAGGTTGCGGGTGCCGGCGCGAAGCGCGCCGACGAGGCGACCGCGAAGGAGGCAGCGGCTGACTCTGTTGATACGACCGAAGATGCCGCTGCGGCCACTGACGAGAATGCCGAAACCGAGCCTGAAGCTGCCGATTCCGAGGCGGACGCGCAGTCCGACGCTGGCGCATCCGCCGATTCCGGCGACTCGCGCGCCGCCGAATCACAGGAGGACAGCGCTCCCGCCGAGGACGCTGAGCGTGAGGGCGCGCCCGCCCCCGACGCGCCCGAGGAAACGGGAGGCGAGGAGGAGGCCCAGGCCTCGTCGGACGTGGAACTGTCCCCGGACGAGCAGGAAACCACGCCGATCCCCGCGCGTGAAACATCCGTGAAACATCCCGTGCAGGTGCCCCCGCCCGTGCGCACCGGCCGACCCGTCATGACCGACACGGTCCAGGCGATCGCGCCGGCGCTCGTGCCGCCGCCCGCGCCGACCCCCGCCGAGATGGCCGCATCGCGCGCGCCCGAGGACGAGGCCGACGAGCCCGCCGTCCACCCCGGCTGGTACGCGGTCGCGGAAGAGGCGCGCCTCGACGCGGAAACCCGCCCCACGCCCACGGTGAAGCCCGAGCGCGTGTCCATCATGGACTTCTTCCCCGCCGTCGCCCCCACCGGCGCCGAGGCCGATATGCTGCGCGCCGTCACCGGCCAGATCCCGGCCGTCGAGCCCCGGGAACCCAAGACCGAGGACGCCGAGTCTGCGGCGTCCGAGAGTGCGCCCGCGGAGGACTTTGCCCCCGAGGTTGAGGCTCCCGAGGTCGAGGCTGCGCAGAAGGATGCCGCCGACGAGCCCACTGCCGACGCGACCGTCGTCATGGATCCCGTGGAGGCCGAAGAGGCCGGCGCGCTCGATTCCGACGCCACGCAGGTCCTGCCGTCCGTCGACGAGCCCGTGGACGAGACCCTCGTGATGCCCGCGGCGGCCATTGTCGAGTCGGCTTCTGAGGCCGCGAATGCTGAGGATACAGCCGCGACAGAGGGGGTTGCGGCGGAAGAGGAAGCCCCGGCGAAGAAGGAGACCGCCAAGAAGACGGCCTCCACCAAGGCTGGCGCGAAGAAGGCTCCCGCGAAGAAGGCGGCCACCAAGAAGGCCTCGACTGCGAAGAAGGGCGCCAAAAAGTCCTCCGCCGCGGCCACAAAGACCGTGACGGACGGCGCCGCGGCCGACAAGGCAGCCGACGCGACCCCTGCAAAGGACGCGAAGGCTCCCGCCAAGAAGGCCACCGCGAAGAAGCCCGCCGCCAAGAAGGGTGCCGCCAAGAAGGCGGCTCCCAAGAAGGCAGCGGCAAAGAAGACCTCCAACGCAGAGCCCGCCACCGATGAGTGATGGGGACAGGTGAACGGGCCACGGCCTCGTGACTGAGGTCGGCGCGAGGAAAGCGGACCGCCCGCACCCACGCACATACGTGCACGGGTGCGGGCGGTCCGCGACAATAGAGGCATGACTGCTCCCGATCCCACCGCCCACAGTGAGACGCCCGGCCCACAGGCCGCCCCTGTCCCGCAGGATTCTCCTGGAGGGCGGGTCGGCGGCGCCGTCCATGCGGCCCTCGTCGCCGGTGTTGTTCTCCCTGCCATAGGCATCGCTCTGGCCGGAACAATCCTGGGCGTCGCTGCTCCCGACACCATTGCGTGGATGATCCTGATCCCCGCGGCGATCGTCCTCATCGTGCGCAAGAAGCCCTGGCGCCAGAGCCTCGGTCTGCGTGGGCTCGGCATCGCCGTGGTCGTGGGGGTCTTGTGTGCTCTGTACGGTAGCAGCATGTTCGCGGCGATCAACCATCTGCGGGTGGGTACCGCTGTGGCGATTTCGATGACCGTCGGCCTGTCGATCGGCGTCATCCACGGGCAGGGGAAACGTCGTTTCCTCAGCCTTGCTCTTGCCCTCGCGGGGATCGTCGCGTTTGCATACCAGGCGTCCCCAAGTACCGCCGAGGGCAAGGCGATGCAGGCGAGCATGATGGCGAGCCTATGGGCTGGTGTTTTCCTGCTCTTCATGGCGATGATGAAGGGTGTCGCGTCGCATCTCGGCTACGACCGCGGAGCGGTCTCCGGGGTTGGCTTCATCATCGCTGCGCTGGGATTCGGTCTGCGGGACGCCACCATTCATGGGATTCCCGCCATGAATGGACGCTTTATTGCGGTCATCATCGCGGTCAGCTGCCTCATGTTCGTCGGTCCCACCGTGCTGCGCCGCATCGTCGATCAACAGGCAGATGCGCGAACCCAAGCTCGATACAACGTTTTCTTTCCCGCGGTCGCGATGGTTGTCGGCGTCGTCCTGCTCGGACAGGTTCCCAGCCTCCTCGACCTCCTCGGTCTCGCGCTCATTACCGGCGCGCTCTGGATCATGTCGGGCGTGACGATCGTCCCGCGGCGCTTCTTCAGCAAACGCGGGTCCGGAGTGGTGACCGCGAACTGAGCCCCCTCCTCGTCGATGGAGGCGCGCAAGGAAAGCGGCCGCACGCGTGCGAGGGCACGGACGGCGCGGGACAATAGATCCATGAACGCAACTGATCCCGCTGCCCGCACCGACGCCGAGTGGAAGAAGCTCCTGAGCCCCATGCGCTACCACGTGCTGCGCGAGGCCGGTACCGAGCGCCCCTTCACCGGTGAGCTCCTCGACGAGGCGCGCGTCGGCACCTACTCGTGCGCGGCCTGCGGATCCAAGCTCTTTGACTCCGACGCGAAGTTCGACTCCTCCTGCGGGTGGCCCTCCTTCTTCCAGGCCCACGACGGCGCGACCGTCGAGAGCGTCGACACCAGCCACGGCATGATCCGCACCGAGGTGCGCTGCGCGACCTGCGACTCACACCTCGGCCATGTCTTCCCCGACGCGCCCGACCAGCCCACCGGCATGCGCTACTGCATGAACTCGGCGGCCCTCACCTTCGCGCCCGCCCAGTGAACGCGCCCGCGCAGCGCCCCGTCACCGACCGAATCCCGCCCCAGCTCTACATCGTCGGCTCCGGCCTCATCCAGTACGTGGGCGCGGCGCTCGCGGTTATTGCCTTCGCGTCCGTCGAACCCGCCTCCGTCGCATGGTGGCGCGTCCTCACCGGTGCGGTCGTTCTCCTCGCCTGGAAGCGCCCGTGGCGCGGCGGCCTCACGCGCTCCGACCTGTCTATTTCTGCGCTCTTCGGCGTCATCATCCTGACGATGAACTCCTCGTTCTACGAGTCGATCGCGCGCATTCCCCTGGGGACCGCCGTGTCTATCGAGTTCATCGGCCCCGTCGCCGTCGCCGTCATCAGGGGCCGCGGCTGGCGGCCGCGCATCGCCGCCGTCCTCGCGTTCGCGGGGGTGGCGTGCATCGGCGGGCTCGCCCTCAACCTGAGCGTGCTGAGCGTGCGCGTCGGCGTCGCCTGGATCCTCCTCGCGGCCCTCGCCTGGTCGGCCTACATCGTCGTCGGGCAGAAGGCCTCGACCACGCGCGACGGGGTAACGAACCTGGCGCTCGGATGCGCGTGGGGCACCCTGTTTTTCGCGCCCTTCCTCGGTCCGGGCGCGATGGCGGCCCTGGCCTCGTGGAAGCTGATGGCGATCGTCGTCGGCGTGGGCCTGCTGTCCACCGCGATTCCCTACACCTTCGAGGCGCTCGCGATGCGGCGCCTGGCGGCGTCAACCTTCGCGCTGTTCGCCGCGATCCTGCCGGCCACGTCCGCCCTGGTCGGGGCAGTCATGCTGCGCCAGATCCCCGGCGTCTTCGAGCTGATCGGCCTGGTCCTGGTCTCGGTCGCGGTCTGGCTGGCCTCGCGCGAGTAAGGGTTTTTGGCGGGGCGCTTTCCCGGTTTTCTGTGCCGGTGTGTCCTCGCGATCCTCAGGTGCGCGTCAGTGCGGCCTAACGCCTGCCGATGTGCCGGCGGTCGGATGTACGCACGTTGCGATGTTACAAACGTCGTCAAACCACCCCGTTTTTCAAGGGGGTTTAGCGCTCGTTGTTACAAACGTCGTCAATCCAAGCCCAAAATCGGCTTTTTCTGGCGTTTTGGCCCGCGGATTGACGACGTTTGTAACATGCGGGGTCGAAGACGCGTTGAAAATGCTGCGGATTGACGACATTTGTAACAACAGTCGGGTGCGTCAGCCCTGTGAGGGCTTCTATGAGTTTTGTTTTGGGGAGTTGAATACCCTCAGTCGAGGCTGAGGTGGCGCGGTGTGTGCTTGCCGCCGCGGGCGATCACCCAGAACGCGAACCACGCGCCGGCCGAGCCGACGATCATGACGAGCACCATCGGCACGGCGCTGTCGCCGCCCGAGGTCGCCAGGGGAGCGGCGATGCCGTTCGCGATCGACTGGAACACGCCCATGACGGACGAGGCCGTGCCCGCGTGCTCGCGCGCCTCGCTCATGGCCTGCGCGCCCGAATTGCCGAAAATAAACGCGTTCGCCGTCATAACCAGCGCGAAGCCCACGCACGTGAGAATCAGCGGCAGGTTGAGGACGAACGTCGAGATCGCCAGCGTCACCACGCCGGTTGCGGCGATCGTGAGGCCCGTGATGATGAGCGTGCGCGGCGTGAAGTGCGAGATCAGGCGCACGTTGACCAGCGCGAAGCCCGTCGACAGCAGCGCGTTAAACGCGAACACCCACGCGAAAGCCATGGGGGACAGGCCCAGCGGTCCCTGCAGCACGTAGGTGGCGTTCGAGATGTAGCCGAACATGCAGAAGCTCGAGAAGGCGTTGGTCAGCATGAAGCCCACGAAGGGGCGGATGCGCACGACCTGGACGAGGCCGGAGAAGAACCGCGGAATACCACCGGGGTGGCGGCGTTCCTCGGGCAGGGATTCGGGCACGACGAACCACGCGAGGGCCGCCATGAGTAGCGTGAAGGCGGCGAGCGCCCAGAAGACGACCCTCCACGTCGCGTGCGTGATGATGAATGCGCCGAGGACGGGGGCGAGCATCGGCGCGAAGCCGACGATCGCCTGGATGAGGCTCATGGCGCGAGCCAGCATCTTGCCGTGCGCGACGTCGACGAGGATCGCGCGCGCCACCGAGGAGGCGACGCCGCCGCCGAGGCCCTGGAAGACTCGGCCTACGAGGAGCACCCAGATGTTGGGCGTGAACACGCAGATCATGGAGCCGACGAGGGCAATGATGCCGCCCGCGATGATGGGGCGGCGGCGCCCGATC
The DNA here is from genome assembly GCA_001072465.1 of Xylanimonas cellulosilytica. Classification (GTDB taxonomy): domain Bacteria; phylum Actinomycetota; class Actinomycetes; order Actinomycetales; family Actinomycetaceae; genus Pauljensenia. Next base: position 18,871 of record JVKM01000026.1, read on the forward strand.
TGGTCCGAGATTGCGCCGCCCAAGACCTGGCCGGACGCGTAGCCCACGAAGAAGGTCGTGAGCGTGAACCCGAGCATCGTCGAGTTCGTCGCCAGGTCCCCCGTGATCTGGGGGAACGCCGCCGAGTACATGTCGGTCGCCATCGGGGGCACGGCGTTCTGCACGGCCAGCGTGATCAGCAGGGCAACCGTGAGCGCCCCGCCGACGATGCCGCCGCGGTCCTGGGTGTCGTTATTCGTCATGATGTGATTGTGCACCCTCAAGGGCGCAAAATAGACGACTCGGTTGAATATTTAACGCATCTCGCACGTTTGAGTCTCCCGACCTGCGCAGATGCGGTGCCGCAGAGGTCGTTCAGTTGGCGATCAACCGGGTTTGAGCGGCGCTCACCCGCTGGTGGCGCTCACTCCTCGTCCGCGCGTGCCTCCAGCGCGTCCGCCGCGGCCTCGTCCGTCGCATTAGCGCTGGCCACATCGCCGAGGCGTAGGTCGGTCAGGCGGTCGGCCAGAGGCGCCAGATCTGGGTGGGAAACCATCTCAATCGTGGCGAGGTTGAGTGCAGAGAACGTTGTGACCCCATAGAGTGCACCGATGATCGATCCAGCAATCGCCGAGATGATGCCAGATTCTCCTCCGAGAGCGACAGCCTGAAAAGCGGAAAATCTGTCGGAGTGCTGAACGCAGACGGCACAGGCGGCCGGAACCGACTGTGCTGGATCCGCAGACGTACCAACGTGGTGACGTAATTGCTCGAGGGTGTCTTTCGCGAAGGTTGTGACGAGGCCGATTGCCCTGCGGGTTTCATCCAGCACATCCGCTCCAGGGGTCGGTATGCCGCGTGGAGGGAGAGTGTCCACGACTTCGCAAGCTGCACGGAGCAGAGAGCGCTTGTTGTTGTGCCAGTCAAACTTCCAGTCCAGTCCAAGTGACACAGCCGCGGCGATCAGTGCTGCCGCCTGGAACTCCTGGCTTGTGAGGTCGTCGCTTCCGCAGGCCCGCCATACGGCATCGGCGAAGACTTCCGGATCAGCCGTCAAGGTCACGAGGCCGACAGGGATTGCTCGCAGAACGTAGCGAGAGCCCGCCAACCAATCCCCGTCCTCGGCCCTGGCCTCGTCCGCGGGCTCGGAGGGGGCCTCGCCCAGCAGTCGAGAGGTCGCCGCCAGGACTTCACGCGTGATCTGCGTGATCGTCCCCGCAGGCGCACCCGGCATGGTGGGGTGTGACGAGCTGGCGTTCACCAGCTGGTCGCGTCCGTCGTACAACTTCGTGATTTCTTCGGGGGACATGCCCCGGACGGGAAGGGCGACCGCGTCTGCCACGGCGACTCCCGCCAACGCCCCGTAGATACGGTCGCGTCGTCTCATGTAGTCGTCTCCACGCTCCTTGAGGGCATTCGCCGCGGCCTCGATCTCCTCGCGCGTCGGGCACGAGGCCGCGCCGGGCATGGTTGAGGCCAGCGCTCCGGCGCAATTCGCCAGAACGATGCTCCGCTCGAGGGAGCAACCCAGGGCGAAACCGGCCGCCAGGACGCCCATGGAGGTGTGTAGCGCGCCGCGCAGATCAGTGGAGGTAACCGTGGGGGCAGGGAAACGGGTGGCCACCCTGTCGGACGAATACTCCTCGCCCGCCGCACGTGCGAGGTAGGACTCGTGTGTCTGGCCGCGGACCAGCGTGTTTTGATGGAACTCCCTCTGAACTTTGTCAGCACCGTGGCGAGGGTTTTTCGTGCAATCGCCGGATGGCCTCTCGTAGGAGACGCTCCGACATAGGCTCTCCGCCGAGTCATACCCCACCATGATCAGGACGTTGTCGTTGGGGAGTGAGTGCTGGCGGACGTGTCCTTGCGACGCGTCGAGGATGACGCGCACGTGATCGGGCAAGTGGGCGAGTGCATGCTCGCACGCCGCCAGAACGGCCTGAGATACGATGCCGCCATCGACGTACAGCACATCCGAGGGGCCCAGCGTACGGATGGCTTCGTCCCACGCGTCTTCGGGCATCTCCGTCATGCCCGAGCTCACGCTCGCACCGTACTGTTTCAGAGGGGGCGACAGGAAGCCGTTGTCGCATCCTTCCACGCGTGGCCCAGCGTCGACGATCCCCGCGCGCGCCAAGGCCTCGGCGATGATCGAGGCGCGTGGGCCCTGTCCGATCGGGCTGAGGGAGATGACCTCGACCCCCATGGCGTGGGCGGCGCACATCGCCGTGAAGGGCAGCGCGAGGTGGACATCCTCTCGGGTGGCCCACTCGTTCTCGGCGGGAGCGGTGTCGTCCTCGGATTGGCGGTCGAATCGGAGCAGAAGCTCGCTCATGACGACGACTCGCCCCGCGGGAGCGTTGCCGCGTGCCGCGCCCAGAGGGGTGGGCGCGCTTTCGGGCTCAAAGGGGGCGTATCGGTTGAGGAGATCGGAATCGGGTTCCTCGAAAGAGGATGGCCCGCTCCTCGGCGGACGATCGGGAGCAAGCCCCGCCGCTCGACGGATCCACTCGAGGGGAGTGGGCGCGGACAGCACGAGGAGCTGGTCGGCGATCCCCAGAACGTCGACGTGCGACACCCCCTCGACGGGGATGACGTCGAGATCCCGCAGCGTCGTGCGGGTATCGCACACACCGGCCAACGCAGCGGAAACAGCATCGTATAGCGCGGGGTCACCACTCGCCTCGCGGCATACGGGGGGCAACTCCTTCGCCCAGAGATAGAGAACCTGGAAGAAAGCCAGGGGGATGATCCGGTGAGAAGGGGAGACATCGGCGAGTTTCTCCATGAGGACAGTCGTCCGTGTCCGTACGCGGACAAGTGGTGAGTGCGAGTTCGCTTGGACGTTGAGGGCGCGCCGGGTCGCAGTAAGGACATCGGGCCCTTCTTGGCTCTCTCCTCGTGGCTTCATCGCAGAGACGACATCAACGGCGTCGCACAGGGTGGTGATGATGGACCTGTTCCAGTTGTTGATGCGCAGGGACACCGCCGCGGCGAGGAGTGCGGCAGACTGGAATTCGTTGCGATTCGTACAACCGCAGGCGATCCACACAGTCTCGGCCAACGCCTCGGGGTCGATCGTCGACATCGCGATACCGATGGGGACCGCGCACAGGAGTCTGTCGCGAGCACTCCCGGCCGGGACGCTCCATTGACCCGAACGTATGGCGTGTACGCCGCCCGGGCCTCGTCGCAACTGGTCGGCGACGGTCAGTGCCGACCTCAGCGCGTCCGAGACTGTGCCATCCGGAGAACCGGACGCGGCCTCATTCGCCGCGTCCGCGCGAACCATGCCGGCCAGCGCCCCGAGCGCGTAGGGAAGTCGTGGATCCATGTGTTCTCTCCTTCTCAGGCCAGGTCGCGTGCCAGCAATTCGTCGGCCGCCGCTTCGATGGCGTCTCGCGCGGACAATGAGGCGGGGGTTGCCAGGGCGGCCGCGCAATTGGCGAACAAAATCCCCCGCTCAGCCGGTATACCGAGCGCGAGGGCAGCCGCCAGGGTGCCGGCGTGAACCCCTGAGGTCTCGACGGCTTGTTCCTCGGTCAACGAAGGTGCCGCAATGCGCGTGACAGCAGGACGGATGACTCGCTGATCGTCACGCGTCGGACGCGCGAAACACACCTCGCCGCTATCTGCACGCACCACGACGTGCCGCTGGGTCAACAGGGCCAAGGCTGACGCCTGATGCTCGAGCCGAGCCTCGTAGTCATAGAGGGGGGAGGAATAGGGATGCCCTGCAATGAAATACCGCAAGAAATCACTGCCTTGGGGTAACCGCGAGGCGCGCACCGAGATAATGAGGTTGTCGAGGGGGAGGCCGGGCACAAAGCCCTCGTGCGAAGAAGCATCGAAGACCACGCGGGCGTGCTCAGGGAGCCACCGCACGGCTTCGCTCAGCGCATCTACGTAACGCTCGTCGGCGAGGAGTGCCCCGTCGATGAATAGTACGTCCGAGGGGCCCATCGCCGCGATGGCTTGTGCCCACGTGTGGGTGGCGTGTTCAGGCAGGGCAATGTTCGCCGAGATGTCCAGGCCCCGGCCGTCCTCAACGGTGACACGCAGCCGGAATCGATTGTCGTCCCCCGTGATGTGGGGACCGGCGTCAATGATGCCCTCGCCCTCCAGGGCCTGTGAGATCGACTCGCCAATTGGGCCTCGGCCGATCGGGCACAGCGAGACAACCTGCACCCCCATACGCCGAGCCGCAACTAGTGCTCGGAAAGCACCTCCCGGCGACTGGCCCAGGTCCTGTGCCCAGACGTCGCTACCGCAGCGTGGATAGGCCTCGGCGCGCATGGCCTGATCAATGAGGAGTTCGCCGAGGAAGAGCACTCGGCCGGGCTTGGCCTTCCCACGTAGCGCGCCGAGGGGCGTCGGAGGGTTGACAGGTTCGAAGAAGCTCTGTCGGGCGCGCAGGGAGGAGGCCAGGTCGATGAACGAAGCCCGGGCTGGGGGTACGCAGGACGAGATCTTCTCATCCGCGTCGGGGATATCGTCCGGGTAGGGTACGCGCTGTGAGAAGTATTGTTCTGCGAAGTGCGTCAATTTCCCTGAAAAGGCGGCGTCGACCCGCGCGGACCCGTAGGGTTCAAAGAAATCAGCACCCCGAATGGAACCGACCACCGCTCCTGTGAGGGCCATGATCGCGCGCTTTTGTGAGCCCAGACGAAGGGGAGCGGACAGAAGGTGACTGTCCTGATAACGCGAGGCCAGAGCGAAGGCCAGAGGGATGAGCTGAGCGACCGAAGCGGAGGCTCCGATCTGCTCAACCAACAGATCGATAGGGGAGTCGGCATGCTCGTTGATCCCGAGTGCCGCGTTCAGAGCTCTGCGCGTTGCCGCCAGTACGTCTGGTTCCGTGCTCCATGAGCCTCGCGGCTCCAGGGACGCCGCAAGGTTCACAGCCCGAACGAGAGTTTTCTCGATACGGAAGCTCGCGCTGTCAATGCCCAGAGAGATCGCCGCCGCTACCAGGGCGGCCCCCTGAAACTCCGGACGTGTTATCTCGGAGAGCGCGCAGTAGTCCCACAGAGCGTTCGAGAATGTCTGGTGGTTGCCGGTCGGTGTCGCAATGCCTGCTTTGATGGCGGAGATGATCAGATCGTACGTTCGATTGTGGCTCCCGCTGAAGGACGCTTCGACGGGATTTCCGTTGGAATCGTCGGCTGTGAGCAGCGTGAGGATGCGTTCGCTGATACTTGTTGATTCCTCGATAGGATCACCGATTGTGTCTGCTGCGATCGCGTGGCCGAACGTCAGGCCTATCATTGCCCCGCAGGCCCGGTTGAAACGAAGATCCATTGGTCATCCCTCCTGTGTAGCCAGGGCGTCGGCGGCGGCTTCGATCTGGTCACGCGTTGGGCACGAGGCCGGGCCGACGGCTGTTGTGGACAGTGCGCCCGCGCAGTTGGCGAGGAGCAGTGCCCTCTCCATGGGAATGCCCTGAGCGAGGGCGGCTGCCAGGACACCAGAGTGGGCGTCGCCCGCGCCGTTCGTGTCGATCGCCTCGACTTTCGGTGTTGGTATCGCGATCAGATCATCGGCGGTGATGTTCGTGGCCGGCTGTGTGGGCCTGGCGAAATAAGCTCCATCGGCACCTGCACGCACGAGAACGGGACGATCCAGCACGGCGAGCATTGTTTGCGCCGCTTCGCGAGGCTGGCGGCACCGGTTGCGAATGCTCGCATCTCCGCTCCGGTAAGCGATCTCCTCAGCCTCGCTGAGGTTCATCGACACGATAAGGTCGTCGGTGGGAAGATCAGACGGGATCCCGATGACTGGGGAGACGTCCAGGATGACGCGAACACCCTCGGGCAGGACGCGCAGCGCCGCCTCCGCGGCCTCGCGGTTCGCGGGGTGGTCCATGAGATATCCGTCGACGTAGAGGACGTCGCCCGGGTGCATCGTGCGTACGAAGTCCGCCCACGCGCTCGCGGGCACCATCGTCTCGGCCCCCTTCGTGGAGATGAAGGTGCGTTCGGCTTGGCTATCGATCAGAGCAACGCAGAAACCGTTGTCCACCCCCGCCACTCGGGGACCGGCATCGACGATTCCCTCGCGCGCGAGGGCGTTCTCGATCAGCGAGGCGTTGGGGCCCTCGCCGATTGGACTGAGGGAGATGGCCTCGGCCCCCATGCGGCGCGCCGCCACGAGAGCGTTCAAGCCGCCACCCACATGGGGGCCCTTGTCGTTCACCCACTTGGTGTGGTTTCTGTAGAACTCAGTCTCCATCGTGAGTACACGGTCCACGAGGATCTGCCCCATGAGGACGACGCGGCCGACTGAGGCGTTGTTTGGCTGGGGCGAGGCCGTGGTCTCCTCGGTGGCTCGGGTGTTGGTTGGCTCATCCAAGGTGGTCGAAGCCGCGGGCTCGGAATCTGCCTGCGTGTCTTCGGAAGCGCCGCTGGGTCCACGCAGCGAGAGCATAGCTGTGGCGGCCTCGGTCAAGTGAAGTCCGGATACGCTCTCTACCTGTGCGAGCATGGTGGCGTCGAAGGCCTCGACTCCGAGCAAACCGCCCAGGATTGCGCCCGCGATCGCGCCGATCGTGTCGGTATCGCCGCCGATGTTGGCGGCGTCCAGCAGCGCCTGCGGCGAGGGGTCGCGTGCGAGTAGCGCGAAGGCCATGGGGATCGCGTGTGCCGAGGCGACGGACGTGCCCACCTGCTCGATGAGGCACTCTAGGGAGGAAGAAGCGGGGTTGGCGACCAGCTGCATCGCCCTGCACGTCGCCGCCACGACGTCCGGGTCGGGGGCCCACGCGCCGCGCTCGGGAAGGGAATCGACGTAGGTCACGGCCTTCCACAGCAGAGTCGTCATGTCCGAAGGAGATGGGGTGTCCCAGTCGATACCCATGGACACGGCAGCCGCCACGAGGGCAGCTGACTGGAAGCCCTGGTGCGTCGCGTGGGTGAGCTGGCAGGTAGACCATACGGAATCCGCGAACGCTTCCGGATCATCCGTGGACACCGCGATGCCCACCGGCGTCACTCGCATTGCCGCGCCGTTCGTCGTGCCCATGCCTCGTACGCGCAGGGGGTCCTCACCCAGCCGCACGCGCTCCAGAGCCGCCTTTGATGACGGGCCCAGCAAGTCAAGCGACCCCTGGGCCTTCATCCATTCCTCCCAGTTCAGTAGCTCATGCGCGAAGCCGCCCAGTTCCAAGGTCACGGTGCCCGCAGAGGATCCTTCGTCTCGTCCCAGGAAAGACGCGAGCGCGAGCGCCTGATACGTGTCATCCGTCGTCGACCCCGCCGGCATCCCCGGCGCGTAGGGCTGCGAGGCGTCCCCGTCCACGAGGCCGGTGATACGCCCGTACACCGCGCGGATCTGCGCAGGTGACATCTCCTGCGTCGGCATGCCCAGCGCGTCGCCGAGCGCCAGGCCCGCCAGGGCGCCGTACGCGCGAGAAAGACGAGGATCCATGCTGCACCTCCGAACGCGGGCGCGCGCCCGCAGATAGCGTGAACGCCCCGGAACGTTCCGAGGCGACCAGTAGGCCCAGGGGGACTCGAACCCCCAACCTACGGATTAAAAGTCCGCTGCTCTACCATTGAGCTATAGGCCCAGCAGCCCCATTGTAGGAGGAAGAAGTCCCCATGGCCCAATCGAAGATGCCGCGACGCCCCGCCATGCTCGACGCCGCCAGGGCTGACGCCATTATCGGCGACGAAGACCCCGCGTCCAGCGCCGCTGTCGCCCACACCGCCGCCTGGGCCCTCATGGGCGTGGGCGACGAGACCTTCACCGACGCCGACGTCGCGCGCCTGCGCGAGACCGTGCGCACCCGCGGCGTGGATACGATCGCGCACGTGTGGTCGCGCAGCCCCGAGTTCACCCTCCCTGGTGCGCTGTGGCGTGTCTACCTGCTGCACGAGTGGTACCACCGCGACCCTCTCCTGGTGGCTGAGCGCTACGCCGAGGGCTCGCGCGCCCCCATCATCCAGGGCCTCGAAGCCCCCGTCGAGCTGCGGCCCCTAAGCCTCATCATGGAGGAGGTCGACTCGCTGCTGCGCGGCGACCTGACCGACGACGACCTCGAACACGTGCTGGGCGAGGCCTCGCGGGCCATGCGCGTGCTCGCCGCCGGCGAGGCCGGGGCCCTGTGGATCGAAGACCCCGCGGACCCGCTCGCCCACCGCGTCACCATGCGCCACTCCGCGCTGCTGGTCACCGCCGACGAACTCGACGTCGCCGCGCGCGAGGCGGCCGTCGGCACCCTCGACTGAGCCCGCGTTCGCGGCGCCGGTGCTGATCCCGGCGTCCCCTGGACGGCCTCGTGGAAGGCCCGAACAGGGGTGACGTGGCGCGCCCACCAGGGCACGGGCGCGCGCGGGCGACTACCCTTGTCCCTATGCGTCCGATGCCAGCCCCCCGCCCCCAGCGACTCGTTCGCTCTGCGGGCGCACTCGTCTGGCGCTTCACTGACCCCGCGCGCGTCGCCGTCCCCGGCGAGCCCATCGACCCCGCGGACATCGAAGTCCTCATGGTCCACCGGCCGCGCTACCACGACTGGTCCTGGCCCAAGGGCAAGACCGAAAACGGTGAATCCCTCGTCGCCGCCGCCGTGCGCGAAGTCGAGGAGGAAACCGGCCAGATCATCACGCTCGGCGCGCCCCTGACGACCCAGCGCTACCGCCTGGGCGGCGGGCAGACGAAGGAAGTTCACTACTGGGTGGGCACCCCCGTCCCCGCCGGTCACGCGTCCGAGCGCCTGCGCGCCCCCGTCGCGCGCGCCCCGCGCACCGAAATCGACCAGACCGCTTGGACCTCGCCCGAGCGCGCCGCCGACATGCTCACGCGCCGAGGCGACCGCCGCCTCCTCGCCGATATCGTCGCCCGCGCCCGCGAAGGCCGCCTCGTGACAACCACGCTCCTCGTCCTGCGCCCCGGACAGGGCCTCACCCCGCGCCTCGACGAGGCCGGGGACGCCCACGCGTCCGCCTCTCCTTCCGCTTCTTCCGGCGGCTCCGCGGCGACTGCTGAGGTAGCGGCTCCGGCCAAGCCTCGCCCCGCGCCGACCCCCGCGATGGTGGCGTCGGCCGCGGCCAGGAGGGCCGCCCAGGTGGAGCAGGCCTCGGCGAAGAAGGTTGAGAACGCGCCGGAACCCGTCGACCCGCCGCTCAGCCGCTTCGGTGTGCGCCAGGCTTTCGACCTCATCGACCTGCTCTCGAGCTTTGGCGTGGCCCGCGCGTTTGCGTCGCCGGCCGCCCGCTCGCGCCAGAGCCTCACCCCGTGGGCGTCGATGGGCGGTGGCTCGGTGACGCTCGTTGATTCCCTCGACCTGGCCGCCTCCGGCTCGGATGCGCAGGTCGACGCTGAGGCGCGCCTCGGTCGTGTCCGCGCCTTCGCGGCCGAGCGACTGCGCGAGCACGCCGCACCCACGGTCCTGTCGGTCGTGGGAACGGCTCGCGACGCCATCATCGAGGAAATCCGCGCCTATGCGTCGGCTCCCGTCGCCGGCAGCGAGGCCCCGCGCCTGAGGCACGGCCAGGTCCTCGTCGCCCACGTCGAACACGCCGGCGACGCCCCCACGGTCGCCGCCCTCGAAACGCATGGCGTCACCACGAAGGACCCCGCCGTCCCCGCGCGCAAGGCCTCCAAGAAGCACTGAGGCGGCCCGGCATAAGCCGAACCGCCATCAGAGCGCGCATGAGTGCAGGTTACATGTTTGAGTTCCTCACCGACTGGGTGAGCTTACTGTCGTCCTTGGCAAAGACATAGCATTCCACCGTGTGATCGCCTTTTGCCCAGGTCTCCGCCTTGGGGGCAACCTCGCCGTAGTCCAGTGTCGATTCCTCGACGGGCTTGCCGACGTAGTGCTCGAAGATGAGGGCGCAGATCTCATCGCTCTCCTGGACAAACTCGTCTTCAGATGGATAGCTAGTTCCTGCGAATTGAAAGATATGGAAGGTCTCCGCGTCATGTGGCCGGTTGCAGTCGACAACCGTGACGTTAGTGTTATCGCCCGAAGCGAACTGGTAGCACTCTCCGACCTGGGGTTGCAGGTAAGTGTTCGCACTCGCGGAGGCCGGCGGCGCTGCTGCTGACGATGCGGGTGTGGGCATGCCTTGTGAGGGATTGGGGGATCCGGACTTCGGCTTGGAGCATCCGGACAACCCCAGGCTCAGGATGGCTGCCGAGACCCCGAGGATCAGCGCTGGGCGCGCGGCGTGGGATGTGAAAGAGTGAGGGGACATGATTCTCCTTGACGGGGCGCGGTTGATGGGGCGTGATGGTCGAGGAGGACTCGCGATACGCACGATAATGATCAAGATACCCGATGGTAGAAGTATCGGGTGGTGCGCGGCCCCAGGCCACACACCACCCGATGACGTTCGGAGACTCGATGGACCCTACAGGCCCGACTCCTTCACCGACGAGGTGAGCTTCGAATGATCCAACGGACGCGCCAGGCACACGATCGATCGATCGTTTTGCGCCCACGAATCCTTCGTCGGGATCATCCACGTTGCGTCGAGGGACGAGGTCAGGTAATCCGACCCCACGTACGCGTCGAACGCGGAAATGCACTCGGTTTCGGCCTGCCGGTTGAGCGCCTCGGCGCCCGGGAAATCCCCGTCCGGCGCGGACGCCAAGGCGAAGACCTCAGCGTCGTGCTCGTGCGTGCAGCTGGTTTTATCGATCGTCGTCGCCGTGGTCGCGCTCTTATCCTCCGGCAGGAGGATGCACTGCCCGACCCGCATGTGCATGACGGACGAATCCGAGCATGCTGCGAGCGGGGCGGCGGCAAGAACGGCGACCGCAGCCGTCACGACGAGGCGACCACGCATCAGTGAACTCCCAGAGGCAGCGCCACGACGAGGTACACGATGCCCGACACCAGAGCAGCGGCCGGCAGGGTGAGGAACCACGCGATGACGATGTTGCCCGCGACGCCCCAGCGAACCGCCGAGAAACGCTTCGTGCAACCCACGCCCATGATCGCCGTCGACACGACCTGCGTCGTCGAGATGGGGGCGTGAATGACGTAGGAGCACAGGTACAGGATCGAGGAGGACACGGCCTCGGCCGTGAAGCCGCGAGCCGGATCCAGGTCGATGATCTTACGGCCGATCGTACGCATGATGCGTCCGCCGCCGGCCATCGTGCCCAGTGAAATCGCCAGAGCGCCCGACACCTTCACCCACAGCGGCACGTTCATCTCGCCCGTGATGGGATCGAGGATGTTGTGGTGCTCGCCGTAGCCGCCGGCCAGCAGCGCCATGACGATGATGCCCATCGTCTTCTGCGCGTCCTGGATGCCGTGGCCCAGGGCCATGGCCGCCGAGGAGAAACGCTGAGCGGCGCGGAAGCGGCGCATCGTGCGGTGATACTGCGCCTTGCGCAGCGCCCACAGCACGAGCTTCATGGCGATGTAGCCGACGACGAAACCGATGATGGGCGAGGCGAACATGGGGATCACGACGTGGCTCATGATGCCCCACCAGTGCACGACAGTGCCGCTCATGAGGCCCGCGCCCACCATGCCGCCGATGAGGGCGTGCGAAGAGGACGAGGGGAGTCCGAACCACCAGGTGATCAGGTTCCAGATACAGGCGCCCAGCAGGGCCGCCAGGATGATGACCAGGCCCTTTTGCTGCATCTCCGGCATGGGAGACTCGGCGTAGTCGCTGATCGAAATGATGCCCTTACCGACCGTCTTTGCGACGGCCGTGCCCATCATGGCGCCGATGACGTTCATCGTTGCGGCCATGAGGAGCGCCGCGCGAGGAGTCCACGCGCGCGTCGACACGGAGGTCGCGATCGCGTTCGCCGCGTCGTGGAAGCCGTTCGTGTAGCTGAAGAACAGCGCGACGGCGATGACGACGCAGACGAGGATCAGATTCAGATCCACGGCTCAGGATTCCTTCAGTGCGAGGGACTCGATAACGTTGGCCAGCTCCTCGAACGCGTCGGTGCAGGACTCGAGGCCCTGGACGATGTCCTTGAGCTTGATGATCGTGACCGGGTCGAGGCCCGAGTCGAACAGGGCCGTCAGGGTGCGGCGGTAGGCCAGGTCGCCCTCGTTCTCGAGGCGGTTGACCTCGATCCAGTAGTCGCGCATGTCCACGGGCGACTTGAGCTTGGGCATGTTCTCGGCGGTCAGCTCCGCGCAGTGCTGGATGACCGCGATCTGCTCGTTGAGCAGGGAGACCAGGGAAGTGGGGATGTCGGCGATGCCGTAGACGACGAGGAGGTCGCCGGCCTCGTCGATGAAGTCGAGGCAGTCGTCCAGGTGCGACGCCAGCGACTGCAGATCCTCGCGGTCGAAAGGCGTGATGAAGGAGGAGTTGATGCGCTGAACGATCGCATGGTTCAGCTCGTCGCCGCGGTGCTCAACCTCGTGGAGCTGATCGCGCAGGGCGATGCGCTCTTCGGGGGAGGCGGCGTAGATGTGCGAGAGGAACTCGACGGCCTGCACGAGCTGGCGGGCCTGAGAGGTCAGATCTTCAAAAAAGTCAGGGCCTTGGGTCTTAGAACGGAGTCCCATGGTGTATTCGGTCCTTCCAATGGTGAACAGCACTGTTGTGCTACGTGTAATCGTCGGTCATGGGGCGGTGAGACTTCAAGTTCAGAGATGGAATTGTGACCCCATATTGGGTGTTCTATCTCACGGCGATGGGTGATTGGACGACTTCCGTCGCATTCGCGAGGTCGGGGCGGAGTACGGCGTTCATAAAGGCCCTTGTGGGTGGGTTGAAGGTCCCTATCGGTCGGGCGGTGTGTGACTTGTTCGACTACGATTGAGGTGTGACCGGGACCAAGCTCCCGCAAGCGCGGGTGAGGGGTCCGGCATGATTGATTCTGTCAATCGAGGACGCAACTGCGGCCTCGACAATCCGAAATGCCTCAGGAGGCAAAATGTCCGTGACCGAACAGGACGTGCGTGCAGCCGCTCCGGCGAACGCTCCCGAAGATGTCATCAAGTGGGTTGCTGAAATTGCTGAGCTGACCACGCCTGACGCCATCGAGTTCTCCGACGGCTCCCAGGAGGAGTGGGATCGCCTGACCTCTCAGATGGTCGAGAGCGGCATGTTCACCAAGCTCAACGAGGAGAAGCGCCCCAACTCGTTCCTGGCTCGCTCCAAGCCGTCCGACGTTGCGCGTGTTGAGTCCCGTACCTTCATCTGCTGTGAGAAGGAAGAGGACGCCGGCCCGACGAACCACTGGGCCGACCCCAAGGAAATGAAAGCCACCCTGCGCGAGAAGTTCACGGGTGCCATGAAGGGCCGCACCATGTACGTGGTGCCCTTCTCCATGGGCCCCCTGGGCGGCCCCATCTCCCAGCTCGGTGTTGAGATCACCGACTCCCCCTACGTCGTTGTCAACATGCGCATCATGACCCGCATGGGTGCTGCTGCCATGGACCTCATCAACGAGGGCCGCGTGTGGGTTCCCGCCGTCCACTCGGTCGGCGCTCCCCTCGAGCCCGGTCAGGAAGACTCCACCTGGCCCTGCAACGACGAGAAGTACATCACCCACTTCCCCGAGACCAACGAGATCTGGTCCTTCGGTTCGGGCTACGGCGGCAACGCCCTGCTCGGTAAGAAGTGCTTCGCCCTGCGTATCGCCTCGACGATGGCCCGCCGCGACGGCTGGATGGCCGAGCACATGCTCGTCCTGCGCCTGACCCGCGAGACCACCGGCCAGCAGTTCCACGTCACCGCCGCCTTCCCGTCGGCCTGTGGCAAGACCAACCTCGCCATGCTCCAGCCCACGATCCCCGGCTACAAGGTCGAGACCGTCGGCGACGACATCGCGTGGATGCGTCCCGGTGAGGATGGCCGCCTGCGCGCCATCAACCCCGAGGCTGGCTTCTTCGGTGTTGCCCCCGGCACCTCCTACAAGACCAACCCCATGGCCATGGAGACCGCCAAGGCCAACTCCATCTTCACGAACGTCGCCCTGACCGACGACGGCGACGTGTGGTGGGAAGGCATCGACGGCGAGGTTCCCTCGCACCTGATCGACTGGCACGGCAACGACTGGACCCCCGAGTCCGGCGAGAAGGCTGCTCACCCGAACAGCCGCTTCACCGTCCCCGCCTCGCAGTGCCCCATCATCTGCCCCGACTGGGAAGCCCCCGAGGGTGTCGCCGTTGACGCCATCCTCTTCGGTGGCCGCCGCGCCACCAACGTCCCGCTGGTTGCCGAGCAGTACGAGCCCGCCCACGGCGTGTTCATCGGCGCCTCCGTGGCCTCCGAGGTCACCGCTGCTGCGACCGACGTCAAGGCCGGCTCGCTGCGCCACGACCCCTTCGCCATGCTGCCCTTCTGCGGCTACAACATGGCCGACTACTGGGGCCACTGGCTGGAGATGCAGGACAAGCTGGGCGAGAAGTTCCCGCACGTCTACCAGGTCAACTGGTTCCGTAAGGACGAAGAGGGCAACTTCATGTGGCCCGGCTACGGCGACAACGCCCGCGTCCTGGACTGGATCGTTCGCCGCGCCGCCGGCGAGGTCGAGGCCATCGATGGCGTGACCGGCCGCTACCCGAAGTTCGAGGACTTCAACCTCGACGGTCTGGACATCGACGAGGCCGTTTGGGCGAAGCTCTTCGCGATCGACCCCGACGCTTGGGCCGCCGAGATGGACGACACCGAGGAATACTTCTCGCAGTTCGGCGACAAGGTTCCCGCCGCCATCACCGAGCAGCTGGCCAAGTTCCGCGCGCGCATCGCCGCCGCGAAGCAGGCCTGATCAACGCGGACCTGAGGGCGAGCCCCGGAGGAAACTCCGGGGCTCGCCCCTTTTTCTCCCCGTGAGGGGAGTGCTGAAACGCAGCGGAAAGATCCCGAGCGGCAGCCAGCCACCGCCTCGTCGATGAAGAAGCGAAAACTGACCGGGCTGTGTCAACGAGGAGCGGGAGGGGCTACACTGGAACAGCATCCGACCGCGCACGCAAGGAGAGCCCGTGCCCAACTACTTGACGAACGACGAGCTGGCCCACGCGAAGAGCCTGCTTGATCGCATGACCACCATCTACCAGCACACCGTCGTGGGTCAGGAAGGTCTGCGCCGCGCGCTCACCGCCTCGCTGCTCGCCGGCGGCCATGTCTTGGTCGAATCCGTGCCCGGCCTCGCGAAGACGACGGCCGCGCAGACCCTCGCGTCCGCGGTGTCCGGAACCTTCCACCGCATCCAGTGCACGCCCGACCTCATGCCCAACGACATCGTCGGCTCCCAGATCTGGAACCAGGAGCGCGGCGAGATGGTCACCCAGCTCGGCCCCGTCCACGCCAACATGGTCCTCCTCGACGAGATCAACCGTTCTTCGGCGAAGACCCAGTCCGCCATGCTCGAGGCCATGCAGGAACGCCAGACCACGATCGGCGGCGTCAACCACAAGCTGCCCAGCCCCTTCATGGTCATGGCCACCCAGAACCCCATCGAAGAAGAGGGCACCTACGTGCTGCCCGAGGCGCAGATGGACCGATTCCTCCTCAAGGAAGTCATTACCTACCCGACGCCCGTCGAGGAGCTCGAGGTTCTCACCCGCATCGACTCCGGCCAGATGAGCTCGCAGGCCTCGGTCGCGCCCATCACCCTTGACGACGTGCGCACCCTGCAAGAAGCGCGCCGACGCGTGTTCGTGCACGATACCCTCAAGGCCTACATCGTCGACATCGTCAACACCACCCGCGGCGCCGGCCCGAACCCGCTGCCGGGCTGGAACAAGCACGTGCGCGTGGGCGCCTCACCCCGTGGTGGCATCGCCCTCATGCAGATCGCGCAGGCGCTCGCCCTCATGGCGGGACGAAACCACGTCATGCCCGACGACATCAAGGAAATGCGCTACGGCATCCTGCGCCACCGCATCATCCGTACCTTTGACGCACTGGCGGATAACGTCTCCATCGAGGGCCTGATCGACGCCGTGTTCAACGCGGTGCCCGTGCCGTAACGATTCTCCCGCCCGCCGCCGACGCCCTCGAGGAACGCAATGCCTGTACGCTCGCGCGAAATCCACGCGCTCTCCACGCGCATCCAGCTGCCCGTTATGCGCAAGCTGCTGTCCATCATGGATGGACAGCACTCCGCGCTGCGGCAGGGACGCGGCTGGGAGTTCATGGACCTGGCTCCCTATCAGCCGGGCGACGACGTGCGCGAAATCGACTGGGCGGCGACGGCTCGCACCGGTTCGCCGGTCATCAAGAGGCACGAGGCCACGGCGAACCTGCAGGTTATGCTCGTCGTCGACACGGGCCGCGAAATGGGCGCTCTCGCCCCGTCGGGTGAGACCAAGGAAGAGGTCGCCCTCACCGCATGCGAGGCGATCGCATGGCTGAGCGTGGCGCGCGGAGACCAGATCGGCCTCGTCGCCGGTGATGCCGAGCGCGTGCGCTTCATGCCCGCCCGATCCGGCAACGCCCACGCGGAAACGATCATGCGCCGCATCGAGGAGGACATCACGCTGTCCTCCCCGCACTCGGATGTGCCTAAGCTCCTGGCGCGCGCGCGGACGGTGACCCGACGCCGCAGCCTCATCGTCATCGTCACCGACGCAACCCAGCCTGAGCCGACGCGTCTGTCCGATGACCTCATCAAGTCCCTGTCCGTGCGCCACCAGGTCATCCTCGTGAGCGTCGAGGACATCGACCCGACCTCCCTTGAGGAGGGGACGAACGTCGTCGACGTGACCGAAGGGCCCCTCCCGGACTTCCTGCTGCGCGACTCGCAGCTAGCCGGGGAAGCCGCCAATCTCGTGGCGATGCGCCGACATGCGGTCGCCCAAATGCTCGATAAACGTGGGGTGATCCGCGTGGACGTGGGCTCCAGTCAGGACGTCCCGCGCGCACTCATGCGAGCCCTCGAAAGGGGAGCACATGTCCGGTGATCTCACCAACGGCCTGAACGATCCCGCGCTCTACCCGAACTGGATGTGGATTCTGGGGACGGTACTCGTCGTGGCCGTCCTCGGGTGGATTGTCTACAGCATCTGGCGCTGGTGGACCTCGCGCATCGGCGAGGTCATGGAACTTCAGACGATCACGGATGCCCGCCGCAAGAAGTACCTCACCTACATCGATCAGATTGCCGACCGCTACGCCGACGGTGACCTGGATGCGCGCGGAGTTCACCTGGCGCTCGCGGGCCTCATGCGTGCCCTGGGCACCGAGCGAACGGGCCGAGACCTCGAGGTCGCAACCGTCTCCGAAGTGCGTGAGCTCGTCCCCGTGTGGCCGGGCCTGGCCGACGTGCTGCAGGCGTGCGAAGTCCCCAGTTTCTCGGGTGATGACATCCCGCAGGGGCAGCCCTCTCACGAGGCTGTCACCGACGTCTTGACCATGGCCGTGGAGGCGGTGAACGTATGAGGTTCTGGTGGTTGATCCCGGTCGTCCTGGCGGTCGTCGCGATCGCGACGGTCGTCGGCTGGCTGCTCGCGCGTCGAGCCGGCGTGCGTTCGGGCAAGAAGGGGTGGGTGGCCAACACGGGCTACCTGCGCGGCCTGCCGAAGTACCAGGCGCTCGTGCGTCGCACGCGCGCCTCGCTGGCCATGGCCTTCGTCTGCTTCCTGATCGCCGTCATCGCCACCTCCGTGTCGGCGGGCGCCCCCGTCGACCGCTACGTCAAGCACGATAAGTCCGCGAGCCGCGACATTGTCCTGTGCCTGGACTCGTCCGGCTCAATGCTGCCCTATGACTCGAAAATTGGCGAGGCCTTCCGGCAAATCATCTCCCACTTCGAGGGCGAGAGAATCTCGCTGCAGCTGTGGGACGCCTACTCGATGACGATGTTCCCGCTCACCGACGACTACGACATGGCCACCGACGTTCTCCAGGACATGTCGGACACGATTGACACCGGCCTCATCCAAATTGGTGGAAAGGTGTCTGGAACAAGGGAACTCTTCGAGTACCTGGAGCCCGTCTTGGACGAGAACCAGCAAGTCTCCTCGCTCGTCGGCGACGGTCTGGCCTCGTGCATTATGGGCTTCGACCATAACGACAAGCAGCGTTCCCGCACCATCCTGCTGGCCACAGACAACGAGGTGTACGGCGCCGGCGTCTACGACCTGAGCGAGGCGATCGAATTCGCGAAGAGCCAGGGCGTGACGGTCACGGCCCTGTACCCGGGATCGGATATCAGCCTGACCTACCAGGGCCTACAGCTGCGCGACGAGGTCCGTAAGACCGGCGGCGACTTCTACGATGCCTCGTCCCCGTCGGCCGTGGATAGCGTGGTGAAGCAGATCGAGGCCGAACAGAAAGAAGAACTCGACTCCGCTGGCAAGATGCTGGAGACGGACCGCCCCGTGACCGCCCTGGGATGGACACTGTTCGGCGTCGTGTCCCTGCTCGGTCTGCTGGCGTTCGGGAGGCTCTGACATGATTTTTCGCCCCGTCTTTCACTTGGCCGTACTGGGCATCATCGCCGTGCTCGGCGCGCTCTTCGTGTTCCTGTCGGCCAAGCGCGCCACCCGCCGCCACGTCATGGACGTCCTGCGTCGCTTCCTCATCGTCGTCACAGTCATCATCATGGGTGCAGGCCCGTCGATCCCCGGCGAGGCACAGGAAGTGACCTCGACCCTTGAGGTCTACTTCGTCATCGACCGTACCGGCTCCATGGCCGCCGAGGACTGGGATGGCAGCAAGCCTCGTATCGACGGCGTGCGCAACGACATCTCGATCATGATGAACATCCTCACCGGCTCACGCTTCTCCATCATGTCCTGGGACTCGAAGGTCCACACGGACCTGCCGCTGACCACCGACGCCTCCGCGGTCATCTCATACATGGATTCCTTCGACCGTGAGCTCTCCAGTTCCTCCCAGGGATCCTCGGTGAACCGACCCGCCCAAGACCTCGCCAAGCTCCTGAAGAAGAACAAGGAGCGCCACCCCCAGAATGTGCGAGCCCTCTTCGTGTTATCCGACGGCGAGACTTCCAACCAGGACCACTGGACCAGCGCCCCCTCCGGTGACGCCAGCGACTGGGATGCCGTCAAGGAGTACATCGACGGCGGCCTCGTCCTCGGCTACGGCACCGAGGAAGGCGGCCCCATGAAGGTGCTGCGCCTGGGTAACAGCGGCTCCCAGAGCGGCGGTGAACCCGAGTACATCCACGACTCCTCGAAGCCCGACAACCCGATCGCCATTTCGAAGATCGACGAGGCCGCCCTAAAGGATGTCGCCTCACGCGTAGGTGTCGACTACGTGCACTCGCCCGACAAGTCGGCGATCGAATCGCACGCTCGTTCCGTGCTCGATAAGGCGACGACGATGGCCGAGTCGCGCAACCTGAAAGACACTTATCGCTACATCATCTGGCCTTTCGCGCTCCTACTCGGGGCTCTCCTTGCGTGGGAGGGCGCCACGCTGGCGCTGCGCGCCCAACAGTTGAGGAACTCCCATGCCATCTGAGAACTCGCAGCCTGAAGCAGAACTCCTCCCCTTTGGCGCACCGCAGGTCGATCCCGTCGATGCGTCTGTTCGTGCGAAGCTCACCAAGGCCTCGTCGGGTAAGCAGAAGATCCAGCGCAACCCCCGTGCGCTGCGCCCTCTGTGGTACTCCATCCCGATCCTCGTCATTGTGCTGAGCGTCGCCGCGTACCTGATCGGCCTCTCGCTCTGGTCGCGCTCGTCCCTGAACCACTGGAAGGCACAGGAATACGACGTCGCCCAGACGGGCTATGAAGGCCAGATGGCGTGGACGAAGATTGGCATCGAGCGCTGGGTCGCGCACTACAACCGCGGCACCACTCTCGTGCGTCAGGGACAGACTGACGAGGGCGTGACGGAGCTGCGTACCGCCTTCGATCTTGTCCCCAAGGCCACCGAGGTCCAGCCCGGCCGACTCGAGCCCTTCTCCTACGAATGCCGCGTTCGCGTCAACCTCGCGATCGGCATCGAGATTCAGGGCGACGCGCAGGCTGCCGCCGGCGCCTACGGAAACGCCGCGACCACCTACCAGGAAGCCGAAGAGACTGTCGCCCCCTGTCAGACCGCCTCCAACTCCAGCCAGAACCAGTCCGATCAGAACCAGTCTGACGACCAGAATCAGTCCGATAACAAGGACCAGTCGAGTAACCAGAATCAGTCCGGCAAGCAGGGCCAGTCCGGTGACCAGCAGCAGTCTGGCAAGCAGTCCGATAACCCCGCCGACCAGAACAAGGAACGCGTCGAGGACAAGAAGCAGAAGGCTGAGGAGCAGTCCCAGGAGCAGGGCGACCAGCAGAAGGACCAGCAGCAGGACCAGCAGGACAAGGGATCGAAGGATCAGCAGACGAACCCGAGTCCCAGCCCGAGCCCCACGCAGAACCCCTACGAGGGGGAGACCCCGGAAGAGAAGCAGCGCCGTGAGGAGCTGCAGCACAAGAACGATCAGCGCAACAAGGACCAGCGCGACAAGAAGGATGACCGCCGCAGCGGCAACCCGAACGGCGCCTGGTGAGGGCCGCAAGCCCGTCTCACTTTCGCTGTGACGTGCACCCATAAAACACCACGGTGGCCCGGAAGTCCACCAAACACCGATAGGCTTGAATCGTGAAGGTTCTTCTCGTTGGTAACGGGGGTCGCGAACACGCGATCGCCCGTGCGCTTGTACGAACGTCCACCCCCGAGCATCCCGTGGAGCTTGTCGTCCAGGCGGGTAACCCCGCGCTGGAGCAGCTGGGCCGCTCCCTGACCATGGATCCCCTGGATCCGAAGGACGTCGTCCGTCGCGCCACGTCCGAGAACGTCGACCTCGTGGTCGTCGGCCCCGAGGCCCCGCTCGTCGCGGGCGTCGCGGATGCCGTGCTGGATTACGGAATCCCCGTTTTTGGCCCGACGAAGGACGCGGCGCGCCTCGAGGCTTCCAAGTCTTTCGCGAAGCAGGTCATGGCCGATGCCGGCGTGGCCACGGCTCGCGCCTTCACGTGCACCACGATGGACAAGGTCGAGGCCGCGTTCGACGATCTGGGTGCCCCCTACGTCGTGAAGGACGACGCGCTTGCCGCCGGCAAGGGTGTTGTCGTGACCACCGACCGCGCCCAGGCCTCGGAGCATGCGCGCGCCTGCCTGTCGCGCGACGGGGGAGCGGTCGTCATCGAGGACTACCTCGACGGCCCCGAGGTCTCCCTCTTCTGTTTCGCCGACGGTGCCACCGTCGTGCCGCTGCAGCCCGCGCAGGACTTCAAGCGCGTGGGCGACGGCAACGAGGGCCCGAACACGGGCGGCATGGGCGCCTACAGCCCCCTCCCGTGGCTCCCCGAAGAGGCCACGCAGCGCATTGTCGACGAGGTGGCCCAGCCCGTCATCACCGAGATGGCGCGTCGTGGCACCCCCTTCCGTGGCCTTCTGTACTGCGGCCTCGCGATGACCTCGAAGGGCATCCGCGTCGTCGAGTTCAACGTGCGTTTCGGCGACCCGGAGACCCAGGCGGTCCTCGAGCGCCTCGACTCCCCGCTGGCCCCCATCCTGTACGCGGCCGCGACCGGCACTCTCGCCAAGGTCCCCGCCCCCGTGTGGAGCGAGGACGCGGCCGTCACGGTCGTCATGGCCTCGGGCGGCTACCCGGGCCCCACGGATACCGGACATGAGATCACGGGTATCGAAGCGGCCGAGGAGCTCGACGGCGTCCACGTCATCCACGCGGGCACCTCCGAGGAGATCACCGACGACCCGACCGACGTCGCGGCGGGATGCTGCGGCTTCGAGCCGACCTACGCGCTGGTGAACTCCGGCGGCCGAGTCCTCGACGTCGTTGCCCGCGCGGCGACGCTCGACGAGGCGCGGGCGCTCGCCTATCGCGGCGTCGACCTCATCCACTTCGACGGGGAGCACCACCGCAGTGACATTGCGACGTGGCCCGCCGACCTGGTCGTCACCCTCGACTGAGAACCCACTGAGGAGCATCATGACCGCCACCCTCCACGGCTGGACCCCGCTGAGCGCGGGCAAGGTTCGCGACATCTACGCTCCCGACGAGGCCGTGGTCGGCCCCGCGCCGCAGAGCGCCACCCCGGCGGGCCGCCCGCGCCACGCGAAGGCTGGCCCGGAGGCGCTCCTCATGGTGACCTCGGATCGCATCAGCGCTTACGACTACGTACTGCCCACGCTGATCCCCGGCAAGGGCGCGGTCCTCAACCAGCTCGCCATCTGGTGGATGGGCCAGCTGCGTCCCCTCGTGGAAAACCACCTGCTGGCCGTGGGTACGAAGGCGCCGTCCGAGGCCTCGCGCGCCCTCGAGGGCGCCCAGCCCACGCGCTTCACGGTGCCCGCCGAGGTCGACGGTCGCGCGGTCGTGTGCCGCAGCCTGCACATGATCCCCATCGAGTGCGTCGTGCGCGGCTACCTGACGGGCTCCGGCCTGGCCGAGTACCGCGAGAGTGGATCCGTGTGCGGCATCAAGCTGCCCGAGGGCCTGACCGAGGCCTCGCGCCTGGAGGAGCCGATCTTCACGCCCGCCGCGAAGGCCGAGCTGGGCGAGCACGACGAAAACATCACATTCGAGCAGACCGTCGAGCGCATCGGCGAGGAGCTCGCGGTTGCGATCCGTGACCTGTCGATCGCCCTGTACCGGGCCGCCCGCGACATCGCCGCCGAGCGTGGCATCATCATCGCGGACACCAAGTTTGAGTTCGGCATCGACGTGACCACGGGCGCGCTCGTGCTCGCGGATGAGATCCTCACGCCGGACTCCTCGCGTTTCTGGCCCGCCGACCAGTGGGTGGAGGGCCAGGTCGCACCCAGCTTCGACAAGCAGTACGTGCGCGACTGGCTGGTCTCCGAGCAGTCCGGCTGGGACCGCTCCTCGGGCGCCAACCCGCCCGCGCTGCCCGAATCCGTGGCCGCCGCGACCGCCGCGCGCTACGTCGAGGCATACCGCCGACTCACCGGGTCGGACCCCATCCTGTAAACAGACTTGCCCGCCGGGCAAGATGCACGGCGGGATCCTCACCAACAACACAAGGAGGAACGCCGTGGGGCGAATCATCGTGGAAGTGATGCCGAAGCCGGAGATCCTGGATCCCCAGGGTAAGGCTGTCGGTTCGGCGCTGCCCAGGCTCGGAATCACGAGCTTTAAGGCCGTGCGCCAGGGTAAGTGCTTCCACCTGAGCGTGGACGGTCCCGTCACCGACGAGCTCCTGGACCAGGCCCGCAAGGCCGCCGAAGAGGTCCTGTCCAACCCGATCATCGAGGACGTCGTGCGCGTCGAGGCCATCGACGAGGCCGACGCCCGTTACGCGGGAGGCGTGCAGTGACCCGCGTCGGAGTCGTCACCTTCCCCGGCACCCTCGACGACCGCGACGCCGCCCGCGCGGTTGAGATCGCCGGTGCCGAGGCCGTGTCCCTGTGGCACAAGGACGCCGACCTACACGGCGTCGACGCGGTTGTCATCCCCGGCGGCTTCTCCTACGGCGACTACCTGCGCTGTGGCGCGATCGCTGCGACCGCTCCCGTCATGAGCGAGATCGTGCGCGAGGCCGGACGAGGCCTGCCTGTCCTGGGCATCTGCAACGGCTTCCAGGTCCTGTGCGAGTCGCACCTGCTGCCCGGCGCGCTCATCCGCAACGACCACCAGAAGTTCCTGTGCCGCGACCAGGTGCTGCGCATCGAAAACGCGGACACCGCGTGGACGCGCACCTACAGCGCTGGCGACACCATCACCGTCCCCCTCAAGAACGGCGAAGGCAACTTCCAGGCATCCCCCGCCGAGCTCGAACGACTCGAGGGCGAAGGCCGCGTCGTGTTCCGCTACGTCGACTTCAACCCCAACGGCTCCGCCAATGACATCGCGGGCGTCACCAACGCCGCGGGCAACGTCGTCGGCCTCATGCCCCACCCCGAGCACGCGACCGAAGCCGGCTTCGGCCCGCTCTCCCTCGGCCCCGACGGCGCCAGCCACCACGGCGGCACCGACGGCCTGGGCATCTTCCGTTCCGTCCTCGCATCCCTCGTCGGCTGACGACGCCACCGCGCCCTCACCCGTGAGGGAGCCCCGGCCTCGTCCCAGACCTTTCGAATGGAAACACGAATGACCTCCGAAAACACCCGCGAGCTGCCCGACACCGTCGAGAACGCCGCCGCGACCCCCGGCCAGGACATGCCCTGGAAGGAACTCGGCCTCAAAGAGGACGAATACCAGCGCATCTGCGACATCCTCGGGCGCCGACCCACCAACGCCGAGCTCGCCATGTACTCCGTCATGTGGTCCGAGCACTGCTCCTACAAGTCCTCCAAGAAGCACCTCGCCGAGCAGTTCGGCGCGCGCACGACCGACGCCATGAGGAAGAACCTCCTCGTCGGCATGGGCCAGAACGCCGGCGTCGTCGACATCGGCGGCGGCTGGGCCGTCACCTTCAAGGTCGAGTCCCACAACCACCCGTCCTTCGTCGAGCCCTACCAGGGCGCGGCCACCGGCGTCGGCGGCATCGTCCGCGACATCATCTCCATGGGCGCCCGCCCGATCGCCGTCATGGACCAGCTGCGCTTCGGCGCCGTCGACCACCCCGACACGGCGCGCGTCGTCCACGGCGTCGTCTCCGGCGTCGGCGGCTACGGCAACTGCCTGGGCCTGCCCAACATCGGCGGCGAAACCGAGTTTGACCCCTCCTACCAGGGCAACCCCCTCGTCAACGCGCTGTGCATCGGCAAGCTGCGCCACGACGATATCCACCTGGCCAACGCGACCGGCGAAGGCAACCTCGTCGTCCTCTTCGGCGCGCGCACCGGCGGCGACGGCATCGGCGGCGCCTCCATCCTCGCCTCCGAAACCTTCGAAGACGGCATGCCCGCCAAGCGTCCCTCCGTCCAGGTGGGCGACCCCTTCATGGAGAAGGTCCTCATCGAGTGCTGCCTCGACCTGTTCGAGGCCGGCGTCGTCCAGGGCATCCAGGACCTCGGCGCAGCGGGCATCTCGTGCGCGACCTCCGAGCTGGCCTCCAACGGCGACTCCGGCATGCACGTCGACCTCGAGAACGTGCTCCTGCGCGACCCCACGCTCACCGCGGGCGAGATCCTCATGAGCGAGTCCCAGGAACGCATGATGGCGATCGTGACACCCGAGGATCGCGAGCGCTTCTTCGAAATCATCGACAAGTGGGACGTCGAGGCCGCGGTCATCGGTCACCTGACCGGCGACGGACGCCTGACGATCGACCACCACGGTCACCGCATCGTCGACGTCGACCCGAAGACCGTCGCCCACGACGGCCCCGTCTACGACCGCCCCTACGCGCGCCCCGCGTGGCAGGACGAGCTGCAGGCCGCCACCTCCGAAGAGCTTTCGCGTCCCGCCTCGCGCGAGGAGCTGATCGCTGACGTGCGCGCAGTGCTCTCCGACGTCAACCAGGCCTCCAAGGCGTGGGTGACCGACCAGTACGACCGCTACGTGCAGGGCAACACGGCCCTCGCCCAGCCCGACGACGCGGGTGTCATCCGCATCGACGAGGCCACTGGCCTGGGTGTCGCGCTCTCCACGGACGCGAACGGCTGGTACACCAAGCTTGACCCGGCAGCGGGAGCCCGCCAGGCCCTCGCCGAGTCCTACCGTAACGTCGCCGTCGTCGGCGC
The DNA here is from genome assembly GCA_001072465.1 of Xylanimonas cellulosilytica. Classification (GTDB taxonomy): domain Bacteria; phylum Actinomycetota; class Actinomycetes; order Actinomycetales; family Actinomycetaceae; genus Pauljensenia. Next base: position 44,352 of record JVKM01000026.1, read on the forward strand.
CGAGCCCGTCGCCATCACGGACTGCCTGAACTTCGGCAACCCCGAAGACACGGACGCCATGTGGCAGCTCGTGACCGCCATGACCGCGCTCGCGGACGGCTGCATCGAGCTCGAGATCCCCGTGACCGGCGGCAACGTGTCGCTGTACAACTCGTCCGGCACTGAGAAGGGCCTGCCGAACTCGTCGATCAACCCGACGCCCGTCATCGGCATGCTCGGCATCCTCCCCGACGTCACGCGAGCCAACCCCTCCGGCTTCACCGAAGAGGGCCTCGCCGTCATCCTCCTGGGTACCACCCGCGAGGAGTTCGACGGGTCCGCGTGGGCGCGCATCGCCCGCTCGCACCTCGGCGGCCTGCCGCCCGAGGTCGACCTGAAGGCCGAGGTCGCCCTCGGTAACGTCGTGCGTGCGCTGAGCGCCGCCGACGGCCCCGACGGCCGACCCCTCGTGCGCGCCGCGCACGACCTGTCGAACGGCGGCCTCGTGCAGTCCCTCGTGGACTCCGCGCTGCGCTTCGGCATCGGTGGCGTCTTTGACGTGGCCGGGGCCGCCCGCCGCGACTGCGTCGGCGACCACGAGATGCTCCTGTCCGAGTCCCAGGCCCGCGCCTTCGTCGCGGTTCCCGAGGCGGCCGTCAAGGCCGTGTTCGCGGCCGCCGAGGCCGAGGGCGTGGACGCCGTGCGCATCGGCACCACGGGCGGCGACATGCTCGCGATCAGCGGCGTGGACCTGCTTGCCGCCGAAGGCGAGGGCTGCGGCTGGATCGCCTCCATCGACGAGCTGCGCGAGCTGAGCGAGACCGGACGCAAGTACTTCTGAGCGTTCGCGTCTGAATCGTAGCGTCTAGGGGCGCGGGCCTGCGGGCCCGCGCCCCTGTGCTGTGTTGTTGCTTGTGGCGCCGCTGGTGTTGCGGGCGCCGGAGGGCCCGGCCGCCCGCGAGGCTAGGCGGCCTCACTTCGT
>JVKM01000027.1 GCA_001072465.1 Xylanimonas cellulosilytica
TGGCCTGGTCTGGTTTTGTGGACCGGGTGTTTTGAGGGTTGTTGGTTGTTATTGGTGGTGTTGTGCCCATTGGCGCGCGTATTGGTTGGGTGAGAGCCAGTCCAGCGCGCTGTGGGGGTGCTCTTCATTGTAGCGCTGGGACCAAGCACCGATCAGGGCGCGCGCATGGTCAAGCCCTTCGAACATGTTGTCCTCCAGGAGTTCATCACGCATCCGGTTGTGCAAGGACTCCACGAACCCGTTATGCCAGGGTTGGCCCGGCGGGATGAACGCTTGGAGCGTGTTGTGCTCGTTGGCCCAGCGCCCCAAGGCGGCGGCGATGAATTCGGGCCCGTTATCGGCGCGCAGCACCTGGGGTGCCCCATGGGTTAGGGCAGCCAGGTCAAGCATTTCGATCACGTCGGCGGCTCCCATGCGCCGCTCGACGCGGAAAGCCAGGTGCTGGCGCGTGAACTCATCGATGAGGTTACAGACCTTGAACACGCGCCCCCTCCAATCCGAATCGAACTGGAAATCAATGGCCCACACCTGCCCCGGCGTACTAGCCTTGACCAGGCGCTGGAGGCGCGGCGCAGTGCGGGGCTTGGGGGCTTTGCGCGGGCGCACGCGCAGTCCTTCGGTGCGCCACAAGCGCCGGAACGTATCACGCCCCACGACAACGCCCTCACTCTTGGCCCGCGCCCAGGCGCGTTTATAGCCCCAGCGTCGATGCGTGGCGGCAAAATCGTTCATCCACTGGCGCACAGGCCCATGATCACGCAGCGTTTTCGCCCCGCCCGCCGCGCGGGCCCGGCAATACGCTGACCGGGACAGCCCGGCAACGCGGCATGCAAGGCGCTGAGAAAACCCCTGGCCAACCAGGTAGCTCACAGCCTCGTGCCTGCGCGCCGGGCTTAGAAGTTTCCCTCCGCCAGCTCTCGCAACGCTGCCTTTTCTAGCTCTGCTTGGCCCAGCAACTGTTTGAGGCGCGCGTTTTGCTCACGCAACTCACGCAGTTCCTTGGCCTCACTACGATTCATTGACCCATAACGCTGACGCCACCGGCACAACGTCGCCTCACTGATACCCAGCACGCGGCAGGCCTGGGCCGTACTCATGCCCTCACCTCGCAACGCCTCGGCCTTCTCCAGCTTCACGACAATCTGCTCAGGCGTGTGCTTCGAGAACTTCCTCATGGTCATCCATTCTGCCCGGCCACAAGCAGCCGGGACTACTCAGAACAACCCTCTCAAAACAAACGGTCCGAAAAACCCAGACCCCTCCACCACGTCCTGCGTAAACACTGAAAATTGCGACTGTCGATTGAGCAGCATACACAGTGCTACGAAGGCACTTAAGTGTTCAGAGAAGAGAGCCATGCGCACTCCAGCATCAACGACTCCTTCGACGGTGATGCCCTCTACTTGCTCAAGCTCCGGCGCATTGGGCGGCACGACGCTCCACCGGACCGAGACAGCAGGCACCCGAACAGCCTCCGCTTGGACTGCGCGCAGCAATTTGTGCCCACGCCGCGAAGGAGTCCACACGCAAACATCGGGGTTCGCTTCCCACAACGGAATACCTCGAGCAACGAGCGCACTGGCTCCGATGAAGACACGATCTTCACTCCCCGCATGCTGCACAGCCAACAATCGTGCTCGTGACACGGCTTCCCAGACAGCCCATCGCGAACTCAGGAATTGAGCATCGTCGACGCGTACGTAGCACCCCTTCATGATGTGTAGATACACGCATGTATCTTGCATATCGCGAGGAATTCGGCAGCCCGACGATGAACGAATTACGGTCAGCTGATTGTCACTCATATGTGGATGATTGCAGCACGGCGAGAGCACCTCACCTAGAACGGCTGCCCCTGTGGAAAACACGCGACACGAACAAAGGACTGTGGATAAATGCCCCCAGCTCCTGACAATGGTGGCCGACAACAGCACCTGCCCGGGTATTCACTTGTTACCGATGAGGTGTTACACCCGATCGGTAAGGTTCAACCTCTTCTGATCGGGTTGAATGTTCCCGATCAGGTTGAATGTTCCCGATCAGGTTGACCCCTGCACCAATCATTTCCCATCCCAGGCCCATCCACGTATCAACTGCTCGTTCATCACCCCGCACGTACAAGGCCCACAATCTCCGCCGAGGCCGGGGCGCCCGTCACGCGGGCCCAGCGAGCCACGACATCAGAGACATCGATGGATGGGTCGACGAGCAGTGCCGTGGACAGGGCCTCCGCCAGCACGCCCGACGAGGCCACGAGACTGACTTGTCGAACGCCCGCATTCGCGGGGTAACCCGTACGCGGGTCGATGATGTGGTGGTCGAACACTCGACCGCCACCCGCGCATGTTTCACGCGATGTTTCACGCGCGTGCAGATAGGCCGCAGGCCCCAACACGGACCTCGCCGCGGCCCCAGCCGCACGCCCCGCCACAGGATCCACACGAACCTCACCCAGCGGCCCCAGGTTGTCCCCGGATGTCGACAGGGACGCCATGCCGTCCGCAGGCAGCTCCACGACGCCAGAAAAGGCGGTGGGCCCGCCGTGAGGGTCGCGCAGGCCAGCGCGCCACGAAGAGCCGTCGGCGCGGGTCCCAAACACCGATACGGACGAGGTCCCCACAGACACCAAGACGCCGCGCGCCCCCATGGTCACCGCCAGGTCGCGGCACGCGTCGGCGGTGTATCCCTTCGCGATACCGCCCAGGTCGAGGCTCGGGCTGGGCACATCCGCTCCAGCCACGGACTCACCGGGGCCCCCTATCGCCCAACACCGCTCACCGACGCGCGACAACAAGCCCCACGACGACGCGCGCAACGCCGCCTCAACGACACGTGCAGACGGCGCGGGCGGCAGGGGCACACCCGCGACGTACGCGGCCCGCATCGCCTTGACGTCCCAGGCGGCGACGAGCGGCCCGATCAGCGGGTTGAACACTCCCCCGGTCGCCTCCGCGAGCGCCAGCGCGTCGCGCAGCAGCCGGTCGGTTTCTTTGCTCACGACGAGGTCGGGGCCGGCCTGCGCGGAATCGGCCCCGCAACGGGAAGCACCCTCGCCGCGCGCGGCATCACAGACAGCGGCATTAAGTCGCGACACCTCAGAGGAAGGCCGGAACACGCTCCACATGTCCTCGTGGCGCGCGACAACGCCCACGATAGCGTTGACGATCGCCATGCCGTCCCCGCCCCAGCCGATGATGTCGACGCGGGTGCCCATCGCGGGGAAGGAGGAGCGCCACGTGGGCGCGACTCGCACATTCGAAGGAGGCTGAGGAGCAGCCTCCGTGCCTGCGGCGGACGCCGGATCAGCTACCGCGGCAGTATCCCCGGCACCAACAACGCGTGCAGACCCCGGGGACCCGGCCACGGCCTCGTCCCCAGGCATGCCTGCGCAGTGCACGGACTCAGTTGTCGGAGCTGTCGAGGTCGCCGTCCTTGGTGGCGTCGTTCAGGCCGGGAATGTTGATGTCGTCGGCGCCGTCCGGGGAGACACCCTGGGCGGCGGCGATGGCGCGGATGGCAGCCTGCACGAACTGCTGGTGGGCGACGGTGGCGCCGGTGATGACGTCGACCTTGGCGGGGTCGCCGACCTGGGTGAGGTTGTCGGAGTACTCCTGGTAGGAGGCGACGGCGGCCTGCGCCTTCTTGTAGTAGTCCTCGTTGAAGACCTCGCCCGAGGAGCTCTTGCCGTAATCGGCGCCCTTGTCGGTGCCGTCGGCCAGTGTCGTCTCGTAGGAGGTGGCGGTGATGCGCCCGCCCTCGACGGTGATCGTGATGGTGCCGATGGAGCCCTGGTCGTCAGCGTTGGACTGGGCGGTCCAGGTGCCGTCGCTCATGGGCTTGGTCATGTCCAGGCCGGTGGAGGGCGTGCACGCGGCCAGGATGGTCGCGCCGAGGGCGCCGAGGACCGCGTACGAGGCCGGGGCGACCCAGCGGGATCGGGTATCGGGGGTGGTGGGCGTGGTCATCGCACCTTGTCCTTTCCGCTGCGCGCGTCGCCGTCGCGGCCGGGCAGAACCAGGCCGGAAGCGCGCTGTTCGAAGTCGTGGTCGTGCCAGGTTTCTTTGACGACCTTGCCGTGGTCGAGTCGGATTTCGCGCTGGCCCTGTTCGGCGACGAGCGCGTCGTGGGTGACGACCATGAGGGTCGTACCGTCCTGGTGGAGCTGGTTGAACAGGTCGAGGACGATTTCCTCGTTGGTTTCGTCCAGGTTACCGGTGGGCTCGTCGGCCAGCAGCAGCTTGGGGTAGTTGATGAGGGCGCGGGCCACGCACACGCGCTGCTGCTCGCCGCCGGAGAGCTGGCGCGGCAGGTGGGTGGCGCGGTCGGCGAGGCCGACGCGGTCGAGGGCCTCGAGGGCTTCTTTCTCGTCGGGCATCGAGTGGTAGTACTGGGCGACCATGACGTTCTCAAGGGCGGTCAGGTGGCCGATGAGGTGGAACTGTTGGAAGACGAGGCCGATGGTGCGGCAGCGCACCTCGGTGAGTTCGTCGGCGGTCAGGTCGGAGATGTCGTGGCCGTCCAGCATGACGGTGCCCTTGGTGGCGGTGTCCATGGCACCGACGATGTTCATGAGGGTGGTCTTGCCGGATCCGGAGGGGCCGACGATGGAGACCCACTGGCCGCGCGGGATCTCGAGGGACACGTTGTCGAGGGCGTGCAGGTCCCCGTAGATCTTGGAGACGCCCTCGAGGCTCAGCAGCGCGTCCGTGGAGGCCGACGAGGCCGGGGTGGCGGTGGAGGTGGTCATGGTGACTCTCATTCTCCGCGCAGGACGAGCGCGGGGTCGACGGCCAGTGCGCGGCGCACGGGCGGGAGACAGGCAAGGACGGCGATGAGGATCGAGCAGGCGACCGTGCCGAGGAGGATGACGGGGTGCAGCGAGATGGAGCGGTGGAACACGGAGGTGGAGATGAGGACGGCGAGGCCGTAGCCGGCCCCGGCCCCCAGGATGCCTCCGATGAGACCGAGCATGACGCCCTCACCCATGAACTCGCGGGTGATGGATCGGGAGGTGGCGCCCAGGGCCTTGCGCAGGCCGATCTCGTTGCGGCGCTCGGTGACGACGGCGATCATCGTCGTGGACACGCCGATCATGGTCAGCGCGAGCACGATGACGGTGATGACGACGAGGAGGGAGCGCAGCATCGCGAGGACGCCCGTGTCGGACTGGGCGAGGCGGCGCACGGTCTGGGCGTGAATGTCGGGGTTCGCGGCGTTCATCGCGTCGGCGATGGCGCTGAGCTGATCGCCCTCCAACGCGATCGAGTACTCGGCGAGCGACACGGTGCCGCTCTGCCCGGTCAGGGCACTCATGTCCTGGCTGGACATGTACACGTAGCCGTCTTCGTTGCCGCCGGTCTTGAGGATGCCGGACACGGTCAGGGTGACGGTACGCGGATCGACCTTCAGGCCCGCGGCCGGGGCACCGGACTGCACCTGCGCGCCCTTCGAGGATGCGCCGGCGTCCAGCTGGCTCACCGTGATCGTGTCCCCGGCCTTCACGTCGATCGTTGAGGCGACCTGCTCGCCCACGAGCACCTGGCCCGTCGCAGCGGGCCACTCACCGTCCACGAACCAGTACGGGTTCATGGCGTGCACGGCCTCCAGGTCGGCGCCGCCCGCCACGTAGGGCTGGTCGTTGATGGTAACGGTCTCGTAGTCAAAGGCAGCGGATCCGACCAGAGCGCTCGCGGGCACCTGGGCACTCGCGGCGGCCACGGCCTCGTCCGTGATGGGCACGTCACCGGCGGGGGTGACGACGAGGTTGGCGCCGTAGGAGCGGATCTCGCGGGCCAGCTGGGCCGGCACGTCGACGGCGATCGTGACGAGGCCGGACAGTGTGGTCGCGCCGATTGCGACGGCGAGGATCGCGATAAAGACGCGGGAGCGACGGCGCAGGATGGAGGAGGTGACCATCCGCCAGAACATTGCTCGTCTGGACATGGGCATCACCTTCCGTGCAGGACTTCCGCCGCGTTGAGGCGCAGCAGGTAGCGGATCGCCGGGATGGAGGCTCCCAGGACGACGAGAATGACGAGGACGGCGACGAGGCCAACGACGACGGGCACGAAGGAGATCGACGAGTGGAACACCATGTAGCCGATCGCCTGGGCCAGCGCGAGGCCTCCGCCGTAGCCGAGGACGCCACCGACCAGGCCGACGATGACCGTTTCGGTCAGGAACAGGGCGATGATCTGCTTGTCCTTGGCCCCCACGGCCTTCATGAGGCCGATCTCGCTGGAACGCTCCATGACGCCTGCGGTCACCAGGTTCGCAATGGCCAGGGCCGAGGCAATGAGCGCCAGGACGGTCACGAGGACCATGAGCAGCTGGGTCTTCTCGAGGATCGTGCCCTCGGACTCGGCGACCTGGCGGACCGGGCGGGCCACGGAGTCCGTCATGACTTCCTCGATCTGGTAGGCGATCGAGGAGACGTAGGCGGTGCAGTACCAGGTTTCCTTCTCGGATACGCTCAGCGAGTTCGGGTTCTTCGCGGCCTTGCGGGCCAGGTCGTTGTCGGGGGTGGTGAGGGCGGAGACCTCGACGCTGCCGACGACGCCCTCGCGGTTCAGGAGCGCCTGGGCCTGCGGAAGCTGGATGAACACGCCGCGGTCGGCGTCGTCACCGCTGGTGAGAATGCCGCGCACTGTGAAGTCGCGGGTGATGCCTTCGCGGGTGAGGGTGAAGGTGTCGCCGACCTTCAGGCCGTGAGCGGTCGCGTAGGTGGTGCCGACGAGGGCTCCATCCTCGTCGTCGTCTGCGGGCCACGCGCCCTCGATGCCCCACCAGCCGCGCAGCTTGTCGAGGCCGGTCTCGACGCTCTCGCCGGTGGCCAGCTCGAGGTGGTGGCCAAACCACGTGCCGGTCGTGGGCACGTGCTCGCCGGACGCGTCGGTGGCGGACACGTTCAGCAGGGGTGCGAAGTCGAGGATGTTGTACGTCCAGAAGATCGTCTTGATGTTGCCGAGCTCGTCCTCGCGCAGGTAGGAGCGCGCCTCGGTGGCTTCGCCCGTGCTGTAGAGATCATCGAGGACGGCCGCGCCCTGCGGGCGCACCACGATGTTCGCGCCGTAGGACTTGAGTTCCTGGTTGACCTTGTCGCCCACGTTGAACATGACGGAGAGCATGGACGTGGCGACGCAGGCGCCCAGCGCGACGGTCAGGGCGATCATGAGGTGGCGGTTACCGCGTCTCGTGAGGGCACCGCGGAGCATTCGGAAAAACACGCGTGAGCCTTACTTCGCGAAGATGGAGGCCGAGGCCTCGAGGGCGGAGATCGGCACGGTCAGCGTGCCGTTGGAAACCTTGTAGTCGATGGGGATCGGGTTGCAGCCGCCCTTAAAGCCGATGGTCGCAATGTTCATCGCCACTTCACACAGCTTGCAGATGACCTTGCCGTCCTTCTCGTAGTAGCCGGAGGGGCCGCAGATCTCGCACGCGTCCAGGCCAACCCCGAAGGAGGAGCCGGACTTCTGGATGACGATGAAGCGCACCTTCACGCCGCCCGAGGTCGTGTACTCGAAGCGATGTAGGTGGCCGTCGGAGATGTCGGCGAGGTTGACGCTCACCTGGTCGTCGACGACGCTGAAGGACTCGGGCGGGGACAGCTCGATCTCCTGACTGCCGTAGGCGACGCCGACGGTGATGAGCAGCGCGCCACACAGGTAGCCGAGGGCGGCGGTGCCCGCCATGGACTTGTAGAGGCGGGAGCGCGCGCGGCCCAGGCGTCCCTCGGCGGGGTTGGCACCCACGGTCGGGATGGAGCGCGAGGCCAGCCAGGTCAGGACCACGACGGCGCACAGGGCCAGGCCCGCGGCGATCGTGAAGACGGCCTCGTGGTTGATGAACCACGACATGACGTTCCACGCGTCCTTGGGAATCGTGATCCAGCGCTTGGCCTTGACAATGCGCACGATCATCAGGGCGTGGTTGGCCAGCAGCGAGATCAGGATGAAGGCCGCCGGCCACACGCGGTTGTTCCACGAGCACAGGCGGTAGGAGACCCATGTGACGAAGCAGACGAGCACCCACGCCAGCACATAGCCGACGAGCGCGAGGACGACCGGGGTTGAGTAGATCTCGACGCCGCCCGAGAGCATCATGACGGCCTGGTTCATGGCGGTCGGAACGGCCCGGAACAGGGCGGCCGCAATGTAGAGGGCACCGACGATGCGCACGAGGGTATCCCCGCTCACCGCAGTCTCCATCGACGAGGCCGCCCGGGCCTCGTCGTCGGCATCGCCAGGCAGGAGGGAACGTACGCGGCGCGAGCGCACCGCGATGAGCGCGAGGAACAGGACCGCGAGGACGATCGCGACGGGGAGTGTGAACAGGCCGACGGTCTGGCGGTTCACGGACTTGGGGGCCTCGACGTTAATGATCGTCAGAGCCAGGGAGGAGACCATACCCAGGCCGACGCCGGCCCACACGGCCAGCGAGCGCGCCTTCTTACCGCGGCGACCACGCCCGGCGGCGGGCATGAAGCGGATGACGGCGCCGAGCGCGAGCATCGTCAACAGCAGCGTCAGGGTTGCTTCACTCATCTGCTGAAGCATTGGCTTTCCTCCCGAAATAAAGGTTCACCGAAGTCGTAGCTACGGTGTCGAGTCTAGTCCCCTCACGGGGCGAGGGCCGAGGCGAGAGGTCCCAAAAAAGAACCACCGCCTCGGCCCCGCGAAGAGTACGCGTCGATCACCAGGAGACGGCCGTGGGATCCCACTGCCAATCCGGGAACTCGGCGACGAGCGGCTCGGTCCAGAAGCGGCCCTCGACACCCGTGGTCTTATCGGTGTGCAGCAGCCACACGCTGGGGGGCTTGATCATGAAGGACACGTCGTAGGTGCCGGCGTCCAGCTTGGGCAGGTTCAGGCCGTAGTGCGGGCCATCGGACGCGTTCATCGGCATGAGCGTGCCCTCCTGGACGACGTTGCCGGACTTGTCCTTGATCGCGTAGTCCACGGTCAGGCCGGGCACGAAGTCGCCCGCGCCGTAGCCGAGCTTGTTGTCGGCGGCAGCGGCGATGTCAGCCTCAATGTGCATCGAGGAATCTGCGGCGGGGGTGCCCACCTGGGGCTCCATCTCGACGGGCTGGAAGTAGACGCCACCCACAACGAGGGGGCCGACATGGACCTCGTCGCCGAGGGGCTGCTCTTCGAAGCCAGCATCCTCACCGGGGGCGGGGGCGGCAGGGTTAGCCGAAGCCGAGGCCGGCCCCGCGGGCTTCTCGCTGGAGGACGAGGAAGAGTTGTTGGAGCAGGCAGCCAGAGTGCCTGCGAGGGCCAGCGTGGCCAGGGCCGCGCCGACGCGGAACAGAGAGCGCTTCATAGTGATGATCTCCTGTGCGTGTTGGTTGGGTGAAACGTCGGTGTCGCTCGAGAGGAGTCAGTCCTCAGCCCGCGACTGGGCGGCGGCCTCGCGGGCGAGGCGAGCTTTTCCGAAGAAATAGAGACCGACGATGATGGCGAGAACGATGGCTTGCGCGGCCAGGTTCTCCACTCGGGGGTAGATCCCCAAGAGGTCAATGGTCGGGAATCCGGAGATGGGCGTCAGGGACACGACGTCCGCCTCCTGGAGTTCCGCGATACCAGAACCCGTGAACGTGAAGGCCATGAAGGCCATCAGCAGCGAGGTAATGGTGAAGAAGGGGCGCAGCGGGATGCGCACCGCTGCGAACTGGATGAGCAGGTAGATGACGACGAGGGCCACGAGGCCGACCGCCAGGCCGATCCACACGTAGTGGACCTTGTCGCCCGCAGCCGCGACGATCGGCACGTAGAAGAGCATCGTCTCGGCGCCCTCGCGCAGGACCGCGAGGAAGGAGATGAACGCCAGGCCCAGCAGGGAGCCGCTGGTCAGCGAGGCATCCGTCTGCTTCTTGATGTACTCGTCCCAGGCCTTGTTCGAGGACTTGTTGATCATCCAGTTGGAGACCCAGATCAGCATGACGACCGCGAAGAGCGCGGCGAAGCCCTCGAGGAGCTCCTGGTTGGCGCCCGCCAGGGAGGTCACGTAGCTGAAGAGGAAGGCCAGGCCCACGGACAGGGCGAGGGCGAGGGCCACGCCGCCCCACACGATGGGGGCCTTGTTCTTGTGGCCGGCCTTAGCCAGGTAGGCAAGGACGGCGGCGACGACCAGGATCGCCTCCATGCCCTCGCGCAGGATCACGAGGAGGGAGGGCAGGAACTGGGCGATCCACGGGGAGGTGCCCGAGCCGTCGGCGGCCTTCTCGGCGGCCTTGCCGGTGTAGCCGTCAAGACTGTTGGCGTCCTCGCGGATGTAGTTCGTCAGCGTCGAGAGGTGCTGGTCGACCGCCGCCGAGTCGTCGTCGGTCATAGCCTTCTTGAGGAGAGAGAACTCCATCTCCACCTGCGAGACGCGCGAACCGGAGATGCGGCTCATGACCTGCTTCTCCATGCCGGTGATCTCGTAGTGCTTGTAGTAGGCCTCGTTGACCTTGTCCTTACCGGCCTTGGCGTCGCCGCCCTTGTAGGCGTTAGCGCCGTCTTCGAGGATGCCGTTGATCGTCTTGGCGACCTCGCCCCACGCGCCGGGGCTGTAATCGTCCGACGAGGCCTGGGCTGCCGACCCGGGGGCCACGCCGTCCAGGGAAGCGCCGTCTTCGACCATGTACTGCTTGAGGGTCGTAGCGTGGCTATCAACGCCCGCGCTGTCGGCGTCACTCATGGCCTTCTTCAGGAGGGAAAACTCCATCTCGACTGCGGACACTCGCGAGCCGGAGATGCGGGCCATGACCTGCTTCTCCATGCCGGTGATCTCGTAGTGCTTGTAGTAGGCGTCGTTGACTTTGTCCTTGCCGCCCTTAGCGTCGCCCGCCTTGAAGGTGGACACGCCTTCGTCGATCAGGCCATTGATCGTCGTCGAAACATCGCTCCACGTCTGATCCGCGGCGCGCGAGGGCGAGGCGAACATCGCCACGGCCAGAGCCGCCATCACGGCGACGATGAGGACGCGGCTGAGTCGCTGACCGATGTTGTGTACGTGAGCGCGAATACTATGCGCGTGAGCGCGAAGCACTGTCACCGCTTGCCTCCTGAGGATCCGGCGATTAGGCAACGCCGGGATGATGGAATTCCTAAGCATTGAGCGTAGCCACATCTCACCCAGGTGAAAAGCAGTCCGTTTAGGTCGTCCTAAATTGTGACCATGCTGTGACGGTGTCTAGCGCGGGAACATAGCCCCGTTGAGGGACTAAGGGCCCAGGATGATCGCTTGCTGACACGACGCCATAAAAATGGCGCGCCATCTGCATGAATGCCCAAAAACAAAGCAAACTTGCATCAGAATTTAAAATTCTGTCATAATTCTCAGGCGCCGATAGTTACGCAGAAAGCGGTTGAGTATCCATGTCGACAGATCCCAGCGCATCCCACACAGAGGAAGCTGACACCACTCCAGCAACGATGACGAGCCCGCAGAGTCCCACAGACACAGAACCCTCGCCCCTCCGCACCGAAGCGGTATCGGACGAGCCGGCCACGGCCTCGTCCCCCAAGCACCTCACGCGCGACGACTGGGTGCGCATCGCAATCTTCGGGATCCCCTACGCTTCATTTTTCCTACTCGACATCATCCCGACATCGATCTTCCCCGCGTCATGGAACGCCACCCTCGTCAACGTCATACTCGACTCGATTTTCCTGGTGATGGCGCTGGCATTTTTTGGACGCAAGGTCCTCTCCGCATTCTCGTACCTGCGTAGGCGCCCCGTGCGCAAGATTGCACTCCTGTTGGGCCTATGGCTGCTCGTCACCATGACCCAAGGCGCTATACGCCTCGCAATCTATGGTCCGAACCCGCCGGTCGCACAGAACCAACAGGGCGTTGTCAGCGCACTATCCGACAGCGCTCTCGGTCTCACATTCGCGTTCTTCGTAGCTATTGGCATGCCCTTGGTTGAGGAGATCTTCTACCGTCACATCCTGATCGGCAAGCTGAGCCCATACGCACCGACCTGGCTTCTCGGCTCAATCTCCGCATTCCTCTTCGCCTACATGCACTGCCACGAGTGGCAGGACATGACCATGTACCTGCCCGTCGGCATCATCTTGACGCTCGTGTACGTCAAATCCGGCAAGAACATTGCCTACTCGTGGCTGTACCACACACTCAACAACTCGATCATGGTCGCTGTCATATTCCTCGTGCCAACACTGCCGCAGAGCACCTGATTGTTGGTTTGCGGTAGCGCCCGGCCCGGCTTCGGGCGGGGCGCTACCGCACTCTCACACACATGCACCGCCAATTTATTTCAAATTCTGTCATAATATTCGGGCAGTACAATTTGCGGCAGAAAGCGGATCCCACTCATGGCAACCGACCCGAATGCACAGCCCCTGAGCGAGGCGGCAGATTCTCCCGTGACGAATGCAAGCCCGCAGGGCCCTGCATCCACCGCTCCCCTCCCCCTGCCCGGCGAGGCTGTTTCGAGCGAGGCGGCCCCGGCCTCGTCCCCTGAGCGCCCCACGCGCGCCGACTGGGTGCGCATCGCGATCTTCGGCATCCCCTATGCGGCGTTCTTCCTGCTGGGCGCCGTTCCCATGTTCCTCTTCCCCGAGTCGTGGAACCTGACGGCCATCAATCTCGCTGTCGACACGGTCTTCCTGATCATCGTCCTGGCACTTTTTTCGCGCGAGTTTTTCCCCGCGTTCTCCTATCTGCGCACGCGCCCCTTCTTGAAGATCCTGCTGCTTTTCGGACTGTGGATCCTGGTCGTCATCGTCCAGGCCGCGACCCGCATCGCCCTCTATGGGATCAAGCCGCCGATCGCCGATAACCAGCAGGCCGTCATCAACGCAATTTTTGACGGCGGCACGGGACTCATCTTCTGCTTCTTCGTTGCCATCGGGGTGCCCATGGTCGAGGAGATTTTCTACCGCCACATCCTCATCGGCAAACTCAGCGCATACGCGCCCACGTGGCTCGTCGCTTCAATCTCCGCGGCACTGTTTGCGTACATGCATTCTCACCAGTGGCAGGACTTCTTCTCCTACCTGCCCATCAGCATCGTCCTGACGCTCGTGTACGTGATGTCCGGGAAGAACGTGGCGTACTCGTGGCTGTTCCACGCGCTCAACAACTCGATCATGGTGGGCCTGATGTTCGCCATGCAGGGAGCTTTGCAGAACGTCTGATTGTTGGATGCCGTGACGCCCCGCCCGGCCTCGGGCGGGGCGTTCCTGTACGCACGCGCGAGCACAACCAGCCGCACATGACGCCCGACCGCTTACGCACCACACCCAGCCGCCGCACGTTGCACCCAGCCGCCGCACTCAGGCCGACAGCTGGCGGCCTGGGCCCCTTCATGCGCACGTTAACCCGCTAATACGCACGTGGGCCCTCTAATCCGCACGTTAACCCGCTGGGTGGTGGCCTGGGCGAGCTGCCCACCATGCCACCCATAGGGTTTAGCTGCGCATTGAAGGGTTAACACTGCCAGCAGAGGGGCCGGCTACCAGGGCTACGGCGCGACAAAGTTCTCCCAACAGGATCACTCGACAGTAGCGTCCCGCATAGTGGTGTAACCGTGTGGTGGTCGGCTCGTTTGATATGGGTGCGGTCACCGTGTGATCCTTCGAGAAAGCTCTCTACTTCTGACTCGAAACGATTTGGAGGCACAACGATGACCGCTCCTCATATTATCGACCCTGCTGGCATGCTTGGCCAGGCGTTGTCCCAGGCATCCCCAGATCTGATGCGTTCCTTACTTCAGCACATGATCAACGCGTTGCTATCAGCGGACGCTGATGCCGTGTGCGGGGCCCAGTGGGGCCAACAAGATCCGCAGCGTCACACCCAGCGCAATGGGTATCGCCACCGGCCCCTGGACACCAGGGTCGGCACCATTGACGTGGCGATCCCCAAACTGCGCTCAGGCACCTACTTTCCAGAATGGTTGCTGCAACGCCGCAAACGCTCCGAAAGCGCCTTGATCACAGTGGTCGCTGACTGCTACCTAGCAGGAGTATCCACGCGCCGCATGGACAAGCTCGTCAAAACCCTGGGGATCACAGGACTGTCCAAGTCCCAGGTCTCACGGATGGCAACAGACCTAGACGAACACGTCGATCAGTTCCGCAACCGTCCCCTCCACGATGCCGGGCCTTTCACCTTCGTCGCCGCTGACGCGCTCACCATGAAAGTACGCGAAGGAGGCCGCGTCGTCTCGTGCGCGGTCCTGGTTGCCACCGGAGTCAACAATGACGGACACCGAGAAGTGCTGGGGGTACGCGTATCTACCAGTGAGACCGCTCCAGCCTGGAAGGAGTTCTTCTCTGACCTGGTCGCCCGGGGCCTGACCGGCGTGCGCCTGGTGACCAGTGACGCCCATCTGGGCCTGGTTGAAGCCATCGCCGCCAACCTGCCCGGAGCCACCTGGCAACGATGCCGCACCCACTACGCCGCTAATCTCATGTCGGTCACCCCCAAAGCACTATGGCCCGCCGTCAAAGCGATGCTGCACTCGGTGTACGACCAGCCCGACGCCGCATCGGTCAACGCTCAATACGACCGGCTCTTGGACTACGTGCACGACAAGCTCCCCGCCGTGTGTGATCACCTCGATCAAGCCAGGGCAGACGTCCTTGCGTTCGCGTCCTTCCCCACCGGGGTGTGGACCCAGATCTGGTCCAATAACCCCAATGAGCGCCTCAACCGCGAAATCCGCCGACGCACCGACACCGTGGGAATCTTCCCCAACCGCCACGCAATCATCCGCCTCGTCGGAGCCGTCCTCGCCGAACAAAACGACGAATGGGCCGAAGGCCGACGCTACCTCAGCCTCGACATCCTCACCAGATCACGACTCACACC
>JVKM01000028.1:0-26700 GCA_001072465.1 Xylanimonas cellulosilytica
CCGCCCCCGCACACGCGTTGGTCAGCGGTAGTTCACGAACTGGAGGGCGACGTCCAGCTCCTCGCCCTTGGGGCCCTTCAGGAGGGCGATGACGGCCTGCAGGTCGTCGCGGGACTTCGAAGAAACGCGAAGTTCGTCACCCTGGATCTGTGCCTTGACGCCCTTGGGGCCTTCCTCACGGATGAGCTTCGAGATTTTCTTCGCGGTGTCCTGCGGGATGCCTTCCTTGAGGGGGCAGGCGAGCTTGAAGAGCTTGCCGGAGGCCTTGGGTTCGCGGTCCTTGTAGTCCAGGACCTTCAGCGACAGGCCGCGGCGGATCAGCTTGGACTGGAGGACGTCGAGGATTGCCATGACGCGGGAGGCTGAGTTTGCCTCCATTGCGATCGTGTCGCCGCTGAGGGTGATGGCGGCGTCGACGCCGCGGAAGTCGTAGCGGTTGGCGATCTCCTTGGCGGTCTGGTTGACGGCGTTGTCGACCTCCTGGCGGTCGAGCTTGGAGACAACGTCGAAGGAGGAGTCTGCCATGGGTGCACCTTTCGTTGGAATTGAGCCAATCGTCGTTCCGATTGGCGCTCGGAACCATTTTAATGCTATTCTTTCACGGCACCGCGAGAGCGGCGCACGGCAGGTTACCAAAGCGGCCAAATGGATCTGACTGTAAATCAGACGCTTCGTGCTTCGGGGGTTCGAATCCCTCACCTGCCACCACTCGCTGGTTCCAGTGAGTAACGCCTGTGATGTCATTCTCAGGCTCCGGGATTGCTTCGGCGGTCGGAGATGAGATAGGCTTTCCGGCGTTGCCCCGATAGCTCAGTAGGCAGAGCGTCTCCATGGTAAGGAGAAGGTCAAGGGTTCGATTCCCTTTCGGGGCTCCGGTCGCGGATTCATCCGCTTCCGGCGGCGGGGTAGCTCAGCTGGTCAGAGCGCACGACTCATAATCGTGAGGTCGCGGGTTCGAGCCCCGCCCCCGCTACCAATTCTTTGATCCGACAGGTCGCGTGAGCGACGAAACTAAGCGAGGGAAACAACCGTGGCAAGCAAGTCCCAGGACGTTCGCCCCAAGATCACTCTGGCCTGCTCGGAGTGCAAGGAGCGCAACTACATCACCAAGAAGAACCGTCGTAACACGCCGGATCGTCTCGAGCTGGCGAAGTACTGCCCGCGCTGCCACAAGTCGACGGCGCACCGCGAGACCCGCTGACGGCTTCCGTCTCAGAGCCCCGAGGAACACTGGTTCCCCGGGGTTCTTTGTATCTGCGGGCGGGCGCCTCTGTTATCCTGGGCACATGAATGACTCCGTTGTTTTTCGCTGCATCGTCGCCCCGAAGGGTGCGGGCGAGGTGCGCATCCCTGGCCTTGTGACGCTCACGGACGAGCGCACCGTCCTCTTCTTTGACGAGCGGCCGGCCCCGGCCTCGGGCACGGGATCTGATTTCAACGGGCTGACGATGGCCTCGGATCTGCCGAATCCGAACCGTATCGTGTGGATGGAACGCGAGGGTGTGGGACGGTGGAGTGAGCCATGCCCGCTTCCCGTCGGCGGCCCGCCCGTCTCTTCGGATGCGTGTGTCGGCGTGGACGGTGACGGGCTCACGCATCTGGCATTCGCGTCGACGGATGGGCGCGTGGGCTACATGGACTCTCGCGCGGATGGTGAGCGACTGCGCGCCTGGTGGGCGTGGGGGAGCGGCCCCGATGACCTCGCCTATGTGGACATGACGGACGAGCTCTATGAGCTCACGGGTGCCGATGCGCTGTTTGCGACGTCTGGCGGCACGGTCGCGCTTGATGGGGCTGTGGCTCTGCCCTACGTCGTACGTGTGGGGGATGAGACGCACGTGCGCGTCGTTTACGCCCGGGCGGGTAGCCTCGTCGGTGCGGCGGACCCGCTTGTTGGCGACGGGGGAGTGCTCCTCGACGAGACGACGCTGAGTGTGTGGGATGGTCGCCTGGTCGCGAACTGCCGTATCCAGGGCTTTGAAGGGCGAGGCTCGGGTGCGCGCTACCTCGCGTGGGGAGACGGGCGCACCTGGGAGGGTGGACGCCTGTGGGAGGTTGATGACCCGGGGTGTAACGCGCGCATGGTTGGCGATCTGTTCGTGCATCCCGGTCGGCGCGACGCGCGGGCCGGTGGCGAGATTGTTCGCCTGACGCCACCGTGGGAGGGTCAGGTGCGCGCCGAGGTGGTCGCCACTTTCGGGGATGACACCTTCGGGTACAGCGATGCGACGGTCGACGGGGACGAGGTCGTGGTGGTCTTCGAGCGCGACCGCGGCCTGTGGGAGGCTGCGATTCGTCGCTAAGTGGATACAGAAAACCCGGTGCGTGTGCCCCCACAACGCTCCGGGTTTTTCTGTGTGCTCTAGCGACCTTCGATGATCGCGAGGAGTGGGGCGTAGTGTGCCTCGACGGCGGCGGTGTATGCCTCGAGGTCGCCGGCCTCGCAGGCTCGCAGGATGGCCGCGTGGGCCTCGGCGGTGTCTTCCATTTCCTGGCGCGACGCTGCGGCCAGCTGTGGAGTCACGCTCTGATGGACGAGCCACATGGCGGCCACCAGCTGGTGCATGAGTTCGTTCTCGACGTAGGCGAGGAGGCCGGAGTGGAACTGGATGTCCTGCTCCAGGTAGGTCGAACCCGTGTGCGCGTATTCGGTCATCGCCTCGACGAGCTCCCACAGGTGCGGGTTCGTCGTGCCCTTCATGGCTCGGGTGAGCGGGACCGCGATCCCGAGGTCGAGGGCCCGGCGCGTGTCGATGATTGCGTGCAGGGACTGTGCGCCGTTGATCTCGTCGAGGGCTGCGCGCAGGACGAGGGTCTCGACGAGCGGCTGCATGGACATTTCGCCGACGTATGATCCAGAACCCTGACGGACCGTCACGATATCGAGCGCCTGGAGGCGTCGGAGAGCTTCTCGCACGGATGAGCGCGAAACGCCAAGATCGGCGCATAGTGCCGATTCTGTTGGGAGGCGATCGCCCGGATGTAATCCATGTCGCAAAATGTAGGACTTGATTGCATCCATCGTTACCGAGGATCTTGAGTCAATCTGTGTCGGTACGGGTCGGTTCGGACTGGTTCCTTGGGGCGATTGTGGTGATATCGCTTGCACTAATTTGTCTGACAACATAGAATTAGTATAGCGAGCGGAACAACAGAACCGCACGTCCCAATTCTCGAAGATGAGGAGCGAGAACATGCGAATGCGCAAACACTTCGCAACCGGCGCTGCACTGACCGCAGCTGCCGCCATGATCCTGACCGCGTGCGGCGGCGGATCGTCCACCAGCACCACGTCGACCGACGGCGGCTCCAAGGCCTCCGAAGGACCGAAGGGTATGATCACCGCCGGTGTCGCCTATGAGACCACCGATTACGGTCCGATCACCACCTCGGCTCTCGGCATGGGTGCGAACTGGCAGGTCCTCGAGGGCCTGTACCGTTTCAACATGGCCGACTACTCCGTCAGCCCCGCGCTGGCCGCCGGTGACCCGGAGAAGATCTCCGACACCGAGTACGAGGTGAAGCTGCGCGACGGCGCGAAGTTCTCCGACGGCACCCCCGTGACCGCCGCCGACTTCGTCGCTTCCTACGAGCGCGCCACCTCCGAGAAGTCGATCTACCGTCAGTTCTTCACCTTCGTCGACTCCGTCGAAGCTAAGGACGACAACACCATCACGATCAAGCTGAAGCACCCCTTCGCCAACCTGAAGGAGCGCTTCGTCAACGTCCGCGTTGTCCCCGCGTCGATGGACGAAGACTCGCTCAAGGCGAAGCCGATCGGCACCGGCCCCTACAAGTACGAGAACATCACGGCGACCGAGATCACCGCTGTTCCGAACGAAAACTACACCGGTAACGAGCCCGCGAAGGTCGCCACCCTCAAGTGGCAGTCCCTCAAGGATGACTCCGCCCGCCTCGCCGCCGCCATCGGTGGCACGGTCGACATCATGGAAGCCGTTCCCGCCTCCGCGCAGGATCAGCTCAAGGGCGCTGGCTGGAACGTTGAGTCCAAGCCCGGCTACGGCAACCCCTTCCTGATGTTCAACACGCAGAAGGCACCCTTCGACAAGCCCGAGGTTCGCCGCGCGATCCTCAAGTCCATCGACAAGCAGAAGCTGATCAGTTCCTCGCTCGAGGGCCAGGCCGTTGAGGCAACCTCCTTCCTGCCCGAGGCGAACCCCGCCTACAAGAAGCCTTCGACCGATCTGTCCTACGACAAGGATGCCGCCACCAAGCTCCTGAGCGATGCTGGCGTCTCTGGCCTCGAGGTCAACCTGGTGTCGACGGACCACCCGTGGGTCCTCTCCCTGGTTCCCCAGATCAAGTCCGACCTGGAGGCCCTGGGTCTGAAGGTCAACCACACCCAGATGGCTTCGTCTGACCTCTACGCCAACGTCACCGACGTTGACAACCCCTCCTACGACATCGTCCTGGCCCCCGGCGACCCCTCGGTCTTCGGCACCGACCCCGGCATCATCATCTCCTGGTGGAACGGCGACAACGTCTGGACCAAGAAGCGCGACGGCTGGCAGGCCTCGGATCCCGAGTCCTTCAACAAGCTGCAGTCCATCATGGACGAGGCCGTTCAGCTCGACGGTGACGCCGCCAAGGCTAAGTGGGGCGAGGCTCAGGATCTGCTCGCTGAGAAGACCGTGATCTTCCCGCTCGTGTTCCGCAACATGATCACTGGATCCAACCCCCAGAAGGTGGAAGGATTCCAGCCGATCTCCTCCACCGGCCTGCAGCTGCTGGGTGTGAGCGCTAAGTAAGTCCCCTCGAGGGACCACAAGAGAGGAGGGGTGGAGCCCCGCCCTGAGGCAGACGCCACAGTCGGGCGCCACCCCTCCTTTCTTATTGCCAAAATCCGTTGAAAATGGAGGTCTAGCAGTGAATAACCTTCTGCGACTCATCGGACGACGTTTGGTAGCTCTGCCGATCATGGTGGTCGGCGTGTCCTTCCTCGTCTTCTTCATCATGTCGCTGTCTCCGATTGACCCCGCCTACTCGGCACTGGGTGAGACCGCGACCCCCGAAGCTCTCGAAGAGTACCGTGTGCAGCACGGTCTCAACGACCCCTTCTTCGTTCAGTACGGTCACTACCTGTGGAACATGCTCCACGGTGACCTCGGCACCTACGGCGTTGGCACGTCCAACCACGTGACCGATCTGGTTGCTCAGGCTCTTCCGATCACCCTGCAGCTCACCTTCCTCGGCCTGTTCTTCGCCGTCATCATCGCTTTCCCCCTCGGTGTTCTCGCCGCTCTGTACCGCGACCGCTGGCCCGACCAGGTCATCCGCGTGTTCTCGGTCATCGGCATCGGCACCCCGTCCTTCTGGCTGGCAGCGCTGCTGGTCCTGGGATTTGTTCAGAAGCTTCCGGTCTCCGGCCCGCTGCCCGCGTTCAGTGAAGATCCGAGCGGCTGGTTCCTGCGGATGCTCCTTCCGGCTATCGCCCTGGCGGTTCCCGTCATCGGTCAGATGACGCGAGTCGTGCGTACCTCAATGGTTGAGGAACTGGATCGCGACTACGTCCGCACCGCGGTTGGCGCCGGCATCCCCAAGCGCATCGTCGTGGCCCGCAACGTGCTGCGTAACGCGCTCATCACGCCCGTGACCGTCCTCGGCCTGCGCATCGGCTACCTGATGGGTGGCGCGGTCGTCATCGAAATTATCTTCTCCATCGATGGAATGGGTAAGGCGGTCCTGCTCAAGGGCATCCAGGAAAACTGGGTCACCCTGGTGCAGGGTGGCGCGCTCGTCGTCGCGATCGCGTTCATCGTCGTCAACATCATCGTTGACATGCTCTACCTGCTCATCAATCCGCGTATTAGGTCGGTGTGAGGCATGAATCAGAAAGAAAAGCTCGGCAAGGTCACCGCGAAGGGCGCGCGTTTCTCGCGTATCGGTGCGATGTCCACCGGATCGAAGATCGCGATGGGCCTCCTTGCCCTCATCGTCCTCGTCTCGATCCTGGCGCCCTACGTTTCTCCCTACGGTCCCGATGAGATCTTCGACAAGTGGAGCGCCCCGTCCAGCGAGCACCTGTTCGGAACCGACCACGTCGGCCGTGACATCTTCGCGCGCGTCCTATACGGCGGCCGTTTCTCGCTGATGATCGGTCTGTGCTCGACCCTGATCGCCCTCTTCTTCGGCGCGATCATCGGTTCGGTCGCAGCCGTCGTGCGCAAGTCCTTCTCCGAAGCGATCATGCGCGTCATGGACATCATCATGGCGGTGCCCGGTATCGCCATGGCGGCCGTTTCGGTCCTGGTCTTCGGGCGCACGCTGTCCAAGTCTGGCAACACCTTCGGCCTGGTCGTCGTCATCATCTGCTCGATCGCCTTCGTCTACATCCCGCAGCTGTCGCGCATCGTTCGCGCGAACGTCATGGCCGCCTACGGTGAGGACTACGTCCGCGCGGTGATCGTCTCCGGCGCCCGCGCCCCCTGGATCCTCACCAAGCACGTCATGCGCAACACGGCCGCCCCGGTGCTCGTGTTCGCGACCGTCCTCGTCGCCGACGCGATCATCCTCGAGGCCTCGCTGACCTTCATCGGTTCGGGCCTCCAGGCGACCACCGTGGCCACGTGGGGCAACGTCCTGTCCGAGGCCTCGTCGAACCTGTCGGTTCTGCTGGGCAAGTGGTGGACCGCGTTCTTCCCGGGCCTGTTCATCATGATCACGGTCCTGTGCCTCAACATTCTGTCTGAGGGCATCACCGACGCCATGGTGGCGGCTCCCGCGTCTGCGGCCGTCGCTCAGGTCGACAAGGACACCGACCGCGAGGCCGACAAGCTCCTGCTCGACCCGCGTCGCGCCTACGCCGAGCAGGCCGAATCCCTGCAGGCTCGCCTCGACGACCTCGAGTCCGTCGAAGGCAAGCGTACCGACCGCTTCGAGGCGCACCTGGAGAAGACCCCGCTGCTCGAGGTCAACGACCTGTGCATCAAGTTCGAGCGTCACGGCGACGTCAACGTTGTCGACCACGTCTCCTTCAAGGTCCGCCCCGGCGAGACCATGGGCCTCGTGGGCGAGTCCGGCTGCGGTAAGTCGATCACGGCTCTGACCATCATGGGCCTCATCGATCCCAAGGCCGAGATCACGGGCGAGATCCTCTACCAGGGTGAGAACCTGCTCGAGAAGTCGGCCGAGGAGCGCCGCGCTCTGCTCGGTCACGAAATGGCCATGATCTACCAGGACGCCCTGTCGTCTCTGAACCCCGCCATGCTGATCAAGGCTCAGATGAAGCAGCTGACCAGCCGCGGTGGTACCCGCAGCGCCGAGGAACTCCTCGAGCTCGTGGGTCTGGATCCCAAGCGCACCCTCGAGTCCTACCCGCACGAGCTCTCGGGCGGCCAGCGCCAGCGCGTTCTCATCGCCATGGCCCTGACCCGCGACCCGAAGCTCATCATCGCGGACGAGCCGACCACCGCCCTGGACGTCACCGTCCAGAAGCAGGTCATCGCACTGCTCAACGAGCTGCGCGAGAAGCTCGGCTTCGCCATGATCTTCGTGTCCCACGACCTGGCGCTCGTCGCCGAGGTGGCACACCACATCACCGTCATGTACGCCGGCCAGGTTATCGAGCAGGCCCCCACCAAGGAACTGCTCACGCACCCGACCCACGAGTACACGCGCGGCCTGCTGGGCGCTGTCCTCTCGATCGAGTCCGGCTCCGGCCGACTCCACCAGGTCCCCGGCACGGTGCCCTCGCCTCGCGACTTCCCCGTGGGCGACCGCTTCGCACCGCGGTCCTCGCACCCCGATTACGGACTGGACATTCGCCCGGTCCTCACCGAGGTCGGTCCCGAGCACGTGTACGCGGCTCTGCCGCCCCGCGACGAGGCTGACGCCTTCGCGCAGGAAACGAACGGTCAGGAGGAAACGCGATGAGCGACAACACCCCGATCATCGAACTGAAGAACGTCGAGGTGACCTTCACCTCGCGTACCGGCTCCCTGTTCAAGCCCAACAAGGTCCACGCGGTGCGTGGCGTCAATATGCGCATCGAGCGCGGACAGACGCTCGGCATCGTCGGCGAGTCCGGCTGTGGCAAGTCCACGACCGCGAACGTCATGTGTGGCCTGCAGATGCCGTCCGCCGGCCAGGTGTTCTTCAACGGCAAGGAAGTCACGAAGCGTAGCGCCGCCGCCCGCCGGGAGATCGGTCGTGTCGTCTCCGTGGTCTTCCAGGACCCCGCGACGGCCCTGAACCCCCGCATGCACGTCCAGGATCAGCTCGCTGACCCGCTACGCGTGCACGGCATCGGGGACGAGGCCTCGCGAGCCAAGCGCGTGCGTGAACTGATCTCGCTCGTCGGCCTGCCCTCGAGCGCGCTCGACGCGCTTCCCGGACAGCTCTCGGGTGGCCAGCGCCAGCGCGTGGCCATCGCCCGAGCCCTGTCCATCGGCCCGGATGCGATCATCGCAGACGAGCCCACCTCCGCACTCGACGTGTCGGTGCGAGCACAGATCCTGAACCTGCTCACGGACCTCAAGAAGGAACTGGGCCTGGCGATGGTCTTCATCTCGCACGACATCCAGACCGTGCGCTACGTGTCCGACCGGATCGCCGTCATGAACGGCGGCAAGGTCGTCGAAGAAGGGCCGGCCGCACAGCTGCTCGCCGACCCGGAGGACCCCTACACCCGCAAGCTCCTGGGCGCCGCGCCCTCGCTGCTGCACCCCAACCTCGAAGGAGAGAAGTAATTATGTCTTCGAAGATCCGCGGCGTCGTGCCGCCCCTGGCCATTCCGCTCAAGGACGGCGAGCTCGACGTCCCCTCGCTCGAGCGTCACATCAACCGCCTGATCGAGGCAGGCCTCGACGGCCTGTTCGTGTCCGGCTCCACCGGTGAGGTCGCTTTCTCGACCGCCGAGCGTCGCGCCCAGATCCAGCGTGAAGCCGTGCGCATCGTCGACGGCCGCATCCCGCTCCTGGTCGGCGTCATCGACACCGAGACCGAGCGCGTCATCGAGAACATCAAGGCCGTGGAAGAGATCGGCGGTGCCACCGGCGTCGTCGCGACCGCCCCGTTCTACGCCCTCGGCGGCGAGACCGAGGTCGAGCGTCACTTCCGCATCCTCAAGGAGAACACCAGCCTCGAGCTGTGGGCCTACGACATCCCCGTGTGCGTGCACACGAAGCTGTCGCCCGACCTGCTCATGCGCCTGGGCCGCGATGGCGTCATCGACGGCGTCAAGGACTCCTCCGGTGACGACGTCGCGTTCCGCTGGCTGTGCCTGGCGAACGAGGCCGCCGGCCACCCGCTCCAGCTCCTTACCGGCCACGAGGTCGTCGTCGACGGCGCCTACATGTCCGGCGCGGACGGCTCCGTGCCCGGCCTGGCCAACGTGGACCCCGAGGGCTACGTGCGCCAGTGGCAGGCCTACGAGCGCCGCGACTGGGAGGCCGTGCGCACCGAGCAGGACCGCCTCGCGGAGCTCATGCGCATCGTCCAGGTGAAGGGCGTGCAGGGCTTCGGAGCGGGCGTCGGCGCCTTCAAGGCCGCCCTGCACCTGCTCGGCGTCTTCGATTCGCCGGAGATGCCGCGCCCCGTCGCCGCCCTCGAGGGTGACAACGTCGAGCACGTCGCCTCCGTGCTGCGCTCGGTCGGCCTGCTCTCCTGATACGTCGACGAGGCCGGGGCAGTTCCGTTCCGCATATTGCGCGCCTTCGGGCGCGCGCCCCGGCCTCGTCGATTTTCTTATACCCCTGACTTTTCGTAAGGATCCTCATGACTACGCTCCTTGCCCTCGACATCGGTGGCACCAAGGTCGGGTGGGGCATCGTCGAGGCCGGTGACACCTACGAGGTCACCGAGCGCGGATCGATCCCCACCGACGCGATGCGCGGCGGAGCGGACGTGGCGGCACGCATTTGCGAACTTGCCTCGTCCCTGGTCGCTTCTCACCCGCAGGTCGAGGGTGTCGCCGTCGCCAGCGCTGGCGTCGTCGATCCGTCGACCGGCGATATCGTCTCCGCCACGGGCACGATGCCCGGATGGGGAGGCACCCCCCTGGGCTCTCTGCTTCAGGAGGCAACCGGCCTGAAGGTGCGCGTCCTCAACGACGTGCACGCGCACGGCCTGGGCGAGGCCACGCTCGGCGCCGGCCAGCCCTACCGCACCGTCCTGTCGATCGCCGTCGGCACCGGCATCGGCGGCGCCCTCGTTGAAGACCGCCAGGTCTTCTTCGGGTCGCGGGGCATCGCCGGACACGTGGGCCACATCCACCACCACTTCGCCCCCGACATGACGTGCTCGTGCGGTCGCAAGGGACACATCGAGTCCTTCTGCTCCGGCTCGGGCATCACGGCCTGGTACGACTCGCTGCGCGGCGAGTCCGACCCCGAGGTCGACGGCGGGCGCGCCCTGCAGGATCTTGCCGAATCCGGCAACGCCCTGGCCGCCGCCTGCTTCTCCCGCTCCGCGTTCGCGCTTGGCGAGGCCACGGCCTCGTTGGTCAACTGCGTGGACCCGGCCGTCGTCATCCTCTCCGGGTCCATGACCCGATCCGGGGACATCTGGTGGGACGCCCTGCGCGAAGGCTTCGCGGCCTCCGCGATGACGCCCGTCGCCGACACCCCCATCCTCGTTGGTTCCCTCGGCGGCGATGCGCCGCTGCTCGGAGCCGTTTCATTCTTCCTGCACGCATAGGAGAAAACCATGCACCCGCTCATTGCAAACCTGAAGGGCAAGCTCATCGTCTCCGTCCAGGCGTACCCGGGCGAGCCCATGCGCCACCCCGAGACGATGGCCCAGATCGCCCGCGCCGCCGAGATCGGTGGCGCCGCCGCGATTCGCTGCCAGGGCCTGTCCGACATTTCCGCGATCAAGGGCCGCGTCGACGTGCCCGTGATCGGCCTGTGGAAGGAAGGCCACGAGGGCGTGTACATCACCCCCTCGCTGCGTCATGCCCGCGCCTGCGTCATGGCCGGCTCCGACATCGTCGCCCTGGACGCGACGGGCCGCCCGCGCCTCGACGGCCTGAGCTTTGCCGAGACCGTCGCGGCCCTGCGCGAGGACGGCACCCTCGTCATGGCTGACTGCGGTTCCTTCGAGGACGCCCAGCGCGCCGTCGACGCCGGCGTGGACATCGTGTCCACGACCCTGGCCGGCTACACGGGTGACCGCGTCAAGACCGACGGCCCCGACCTGGAGCTGCTGCGCGAGGTCGTCGCCGCGTTCCCGGACGTCCCCGTGATCTGCGAGGGCCGCGTTCACACGCCCGAGCAGGCCGCCGCCGCCATTGAGGCGGGTGCCTTCGCCGTCATCGTCGGCACCGCCATCACGCACCCCACGTCGATCACGACCTGGTTCAAGGCTGCCGTCGAGGGCTGATCCTGTCGCTGTTGTGACAGTGCGCGGGCGGGTGATCAACACCCGCCCGCGCACTGCGTTTTTCTCCCGGGAAAGCGCGTATATTACCCCGCATGTCTGTCCCGTCCTCTCGTGCTCACGCCGCCCTTCGTGCCACCTGCGTCGTCTACGTGTGCCTCGGTTTCGGCACCTCCGCGTGGCTCTCGCGCCTGCCCGACGTGCGCGACGACCTCGGGCTGACCCCGGCGACGATCGGCACGATGCTGCTCATCGCCTCCCTCGGCTCTCTGCTCACCCTGCCGACCTCCGGCCCGATCGTCACCAAGATCGGCGCGCGGGCCTCGGGCCGCATTGGCGTCGCCATCTGGGCTCTGGGCATCGTATGCGCGGGTATCGGTGCGCTCAACGTGTCGATCCCCCTGGCCACTCTTGGCCTCGTGCTGCTTGCTGCGGGTAACGGCCTGTGGGGCGCCACCATGAACATCGAGGCGGGTCTCGTGCAGGCGGCCGTGCGCCGCACCGTCGTGCCCATCATCCAGGCGATGTACGCGGTCGGCATGCTCGGTGGCGCCCTCCTCGGTGCGCTCGCCTCCCAGATGGGCCTGCCCCTCGGTGCCCACCTCTTCGGCCTGGCTGCCCTCGAGCTTCTCGCCTGCGGCACTGCCGTCGGCTTCTACCTGACGAAGGAGGAGGTCGCGGCCCTCGCACCCGCGCAGGACAAGGGCGATGGGGGAGATGCCTCGTCGAACAAGGCGAAGGGCCTCACCCGGGTTGCCTGGCGCGAGAAGCAGACCGTGCTCATCGCCCTCATGGTCATGAGCGCGGGCCTCATGGAGGGCGCGGCGAATGACTGGCTCAACCTGTCCATGGTCGACGGCTACGGATACTCGACGGCGGCAGCGTCTGCGGCGTTCGCGTTCTTCCTGCTCATGATGACGATCGTGCGTTTCGCGTCCCCGCGTCTCGAGGCCCGCCTGGGATCGCCCATGCTGCTGCGCATCACTTTCACCGGCGCGGTCGTGGGCCTGCTGCTCGTGGCATTCGCCCCGCACCACCTGTTCGCGGTCGCGGGTATTGCTCTGTGGGGCATCGGATCGGCCCTCGGCTTCCCCCTGGGTATTTCGGCGCTCTCCGTCGACCCCGTGATGACGCCCGCGCGCGTCTCGGTGCTCTCGACCGTCAACTACGGCGCGGCCCTCATCGGCCCACCGCTCCTTGGCCTCATCGCCGACCACATCGGCTACCATCGCGCGCTGGCCTTCGTGGCCCTGCCGGTCCTCCTCGCGATCGTCCTCGCCGGGCAGGTGCCCGACCGCCGCGGGACGAAACACACGGACCTCGCCTTCGGCGACTAGGCTTAGGGGCATGACGACCCTTGCTGATCTGACGACCCTGCGCGTGGGTGGGCCCATCGCCCGCCTCGTGCCCGCCACGTCCTCCGATGCCCTGGTGGACGCTGTCGCTGCGGCCGATGCCGCTGGCGGCCCGCTCCTCGTCGTGGGCGGAGGGTCGAACCTGCTGGCATCCGACGCCCCCTTTGAGGGCACGGTCGTCGACGTGCAGCCCTTCGGCGAGGTCGCCTCCATCATCCACGAGGACCCTGCCGGATCTGTCGTCGTGCGCGCTGGCGCGGGCACGGTCTGGGATGAGTTCGTCTCCTGGACGCTGGCAGAGGGGCTCTGCGGCGTCGAAGCACTCTCCGGCATCCCCGGAACCGTCGGCGCGTCCCCCGTGCAGAACGTTGGCGCTTACGGCCACGAGGTCTCCGAGACCATCGAGAGCGTCGAGGCCTACGACCGCCTGACGGGCATCGTCGTGCGCCTGCTGCCCTCCGACCTTGGCTTCGCGTACCGCTCCTCGGCGATCAAGCGCAGCGTCGGCCAGCCCGGCCTGAACGACCGCCCCTGGGGCCCCACCGGCCGCTGGGTGGTGCTCTCCGTGGACTTCCGCCTCGAGCGCTCGCCCCTGAGCGCCCCCGTCATGTACGCCGAGCTGGCGCGCCGCCTCGGCGTCGAGGCCGGGGAACGCGCCGATGCATCCCTGGTCCGCTCCACCGTCCTGGATCTGCGCCGCGGCAAGGGCATGGTCCTGGACGCGGAGGATCACGACACGTGGAGCGCCGGTTCCTTCTTCACGAACCCGATCCTGCCAGAGGCCGTGGCCGCCTCCCTGCCCGAGGGCGCGCCTCGCTTTAGTGCGGGGGAGGGCCTCGTCAAGACGAGCGCCGCCTGGCTCATCGATCACGCGGGCTGTGGCAAGGGCTTCCACTTGCCCGAGGCCGGGGACCCGCCGCGCGCGTCCCTGTCCACCAAGCACGTGCTGGCCCTGACGAACCGCGGTGGCGCAACGGGCGCCGACATCGAGGCCCTGGCCCGCGCCGTGCGCGAGCGGGTCTTTGAGGCATTTGGCGTGACCCTGGTGCCCGAGCCGGTCACGGTCGGCATCGCCTGGTAGCGGGCCACCTGGCCGTTGTGCGCCGCGCCCGTTGTTGGCATCATTCCGGAGATCCCGTAGAGGGACCTCCCCAAATTTCGCACGTAATTCCCCGTCGGTTGTCTTGAAGCGCGCCCTGAAAACCGCAGGATATCAACGTTCTGGTTTCAATGTTTGAAAGAGGCGTGGGGGGAATTACGTGCGAGATTGTGGGAGAACTGTGCTGATCCTGCGCTCGCGGATCCGTTACGTGGATAGGTTGTCACGATCCGGATAGGTTATGCGCATCCGGATAGGTTAATAACCTATCCGGATCTTCGTAACCTATCCGCGTGTTCATAACCTATCCGGATGCGAACCGTCGGTCGTCGCGGTGCTCTGCGATGTGGGCATTGCTGTGGGTGCACCCCGCACAAGCACTACGCCACGGGCTCGGCCGCCAGCCAGGCGTCGATGTCGGCCTTCCAGGCCGCCTTGCGCGTCGGCGAGGGCAGCGACGCGTCGATAGAGGAACGCGCCAGGTCTGCCAGGGCCTCGTCGGACAGGCCAAACACGTCGCGCGCGACTTCGTACTGGGCGACCAAGCGCGAGCGGAACAGCAGCGGGTCGTCGGCAGCCAGCGCGATACGAGCCCCCGCCGAGAGCAGCGTCGGCAGCGGCACCTGCGAAAAGTCCGTGTACACGCCCAGGTGCACGTTCGACGTCGGGCACACCTCCAGGGCGATACCCGCATCCACGACGGCCTTCAGCAGATCCGGGTCCTCGCTGGTGCGCACCCCGTGCCCGAGGCGGGCGGGTGCCAGAGCGGACACAACCTCGCGTACGGAGGATGGGCCCAGGAGCTCACCGCCGTGCGGAACGCCCACGAGCCCCGCGCGGCGCGCGATGCGGAACGCGGGGGCAAACGACGCCGTGGAGCCCATGCGCTCGTCGTTCGACAGGCCAAAACCAACGACCTCGCCGGGACCATCTCCAGCAAACGAGGCGGCCAGGCGCGCGAGTGTGCGCGCGTCCAGCGGGTGTTTCATGCGTGACGCCGCGACGATCACCCCGATGTCGACGCCGGTATCGCGCGAGGCCAGGCGGGCCTCGTCGATGATGATTTCCAGGGCCGGGGTGATACCCCCGACGTAGGGTGCGTAGGACGTGGGGTCGGCCTGAATCTCCATGCGCACCGAGCCCTCGGCGGCGTCGTCCTCGGCGGCCTCGCGGATGAGGCGGCGCATCGCGGCCTCGGAGCGCACGAGGTGACGCGCGGAGTCGTAGGCGCGCTGGAAACGGAACCACCCGCGCCCGTCGGCCGGCATGGACGCCGCGTCGATGTGCAGCAGGTGAGGAGGCAGGCGCACGCCCTGCGTGCG
Organism: Xylanimonas cellulosilytica; assembly: GCA_001072465.1. Lineage (GTDB taxonomy): Bacteria > Actinomycetota > Actinomycetes > Actinomycetales > Actinomycetaceae > Pauljensenia. Next base: position 15,114 of record JVKM01000028.1, read on the forward strand.
CGCCATCTCGACCATGGTCGTAGGCCGCATGGCACCCGTGAAATGCAGGTGCAGGTGAGCCTTGGGGAGGGCGGCGAGGTCACGCCTGCCCGGTGGGGTGGGGCGCGGGGCCGTCAGGTTAGGGACAGCGGGCGCTTCCACGGCCTAGTGCTCCCCGAGCCAGATGATGATGTCACGGATCAGGCCGGGACCCTCGGGCTCGTTGAGCAGCTCGTGGTAGGCGCCGTCGACGATGCGCAGGTGAATGTCGGCATCCGGGTGCGCCGCGCGTGCCCCGCGCACGAGCTCGCGCGAACCGCGCAGGTCCGCCATCAGGTCATTCGACCCGTGCATGACGAGCGTCGGCGAGGCCAGGCGGCAGGCGCGCGCGATGACCTCGTCGCCCTGAATGATCATGGTCGCGCCCGTCAAGATCGGCACGCCGCCCTTGTAGGTGAGCGGGTCCGCGTCGAAGTCGCGCTGGACCTGCGGGTCGCGCGACAGGGGAGAGACCTCCATGTCGGACGCGCCCTTCGCCACGACGAGGCCGGGGCGCAGCCGGGCGATCGGCAGCAGCCTGCGCGCCTGGGACGGGGAGACGTGGGGGAGTGGACGCAGTGCGGGCGCGGACAGGACGGTGCCGCGCAGCCGCGTCGGGTCGAGGATCGTGGAGGCGGCCGCGATGATGCCGCCCATCGAGTGTCCGAACAGGAACAGGTTCGGCGTGCGCGCGTGTGCGAGGGTCGCCCGGCGCGCGTCACCGAAGTCGCGGATCAGCGCGCCCACGTCCACGCGGGCGCGGGGACCCTCAGAGGTCCCGTGGCCCGCGTGGTCGTAGTAGGCGACGTCGTAACCGGCACGGGTGAGCGCGGAGCGCAGGTGGGCGTAGCGCCCGCTGTGTTCCGCGTACCCGTGGGCGAGGAGGACCGTCCCGAGGGGGGCCTCCTGCGCTGTCCGTTCGAACGAGACGTGCATCAGGCGAAGAGCTCCTGCACGCGGGTGATGCCCTCGACGAGGTCATCGTCGGCCAGAGCGTAAGAGAAGCGCAGGAAGCCGGAGGGACCGAAGGCCTCGCCCGGAACCGCCGCGACCTCGACCTCGTCGAGGATCAGGTCGGCGAGCTCGCCCGACGTGTTGGCCACGCGGCCTCGGATCTCGCGACCCAGCAGGCGCTCGACGGAGGGGTAGACGTAGAACGCGCCCTTGGGGGTGGGAACGTCGAAGCCGTCGATCTGGCGCAGCATGTCAACGATCGTGCGGCGGCGACGGTCGAAGGCGACGCGCATCTCGTTCACCGCATCCAGGGAGCCGGACACGGCGGCGCGCGCGGCCTCCTGGGCGACGTTGTTGACGTTGGAGGTCAGGTGCGACTGGAAGGACAGCGCGGCCTTGATGACGTCGGAGGGGCCGATCATCCAGCCCACTCGCCAGCCGGTCATCGCGTAGGTCTTGGCCACGCCGTTGAGGATGACGGCCTGGTCGGCCAGCTCGGGCACCAGCTTGACGATGTGCGCGGTCTGCGCGTCCTCGTACAGCAGGTGCTCGTAGATCTCATCGGAGATAACCCAGATGCCGTGCTCGAGGGCCCACTGGCCGATCGCGGTCAGCTCCTCGGGCGTGTAGACGCTGCCCGTCGGGTTGGACGGCGAGCACATGAGGAGGACCTTCGTGCGCTCGGTGCGCGCGGCCTCGAGCTGCTCGACGGTCACCTTGTAGTCCTGGTCGGCGCCCGCGAACACCTCGACGGGGGTTGCGCCGGCGAGCTTGACGACCTCGGGGTACGTGGTCCAGTACGGGGTCGGCAGGATCGCCTCGTCGCCGGGGCCCAGCAGCGCGGCGAAAGCCTGGAAGACGGCCTGCTTGCCGCCGTTGGTGACGACGATGTCGGCGGGGGAGACCTCGTAGCCGGAGTCGCGCAGGGTCTTTTCCGCGATGGCCTCGCGCAGCGCGGGCAGGCCGGCGGCGGGCGTGTAGCGGTGCATCGCGGGGTTGCGCGCGGCCTTGACGGCGGCCTCGACAATGTAGTCGGGCGTGGCGAAGTCGGGTTCGCCGGCGCCGAAGCCGATCACCGGGCGGCCGGCGGCCTTGAGGGCCTTGGCCTTCGCGTCCACGGCCAGGGTCGCGGACGGGGTGATGGCGTTGAAACGATCAGAGACACGGGTGCGAGGAGTATTGGTCACCCCTCCATGGTCCCACGTCGCGCGCGCGTGTGGCGGAGAGCGCACACGATGCGTGCGTGGGCTACCTCTCATTTACTAGGTCGGGGCTGGTATTACGCGGCAAGCGACCCGCCGGCGCGCATCTCGGTTGGACAAAGCGCCGCCTTATCCACTAATGTTCGTCAGGCAGGTTTTCCTGCGTAGGGCAGTGGCGCAATTGGTAGCGCACCGGTCTCCAAAACCGGCGGTTGTGGGTTCGAGTCCCGCCTGCCCTGCGGATTAGGCTGATCATTTTCGTAGGAGGATTCCCATGGCCGATCGTGTTGCCTCGGATGCTGAATCCTCGCGCCGAGATCGCACTAAGAACGAAGCTACCCGCAAGCGTAGCGCCGCCACCAAGGAGCAGACGAAGCGTCCTGGATTCTTCGGTGGTATCTGGCTCTTCTTCAAGCAGGTCATTGACGAAATGAAGAAGGTCACCTACCCCACGGGATCCGAGACCTGGACCTACTTCCTTGTCGTCGTTGTGTTTGTCGCCGCAATCATGCTTTTCGCTGGCCTACTCGACTTCGGATTCGGTAAGCTAAGTGCATTGATCTTCGGCTGAGACCGACGAACCCGCCCGCAGGACACTGCAGGCGGGTTTCTTCTACGGTCCGGCCCCATTTGCAGGAGGGAAACGTTGTGAGCGACGAAAACTACACCGAGGAACAGGTCTTCGAGGCCACCCAGGAAACCGTCAAGCAGGAGACCGTTGAGGCTCAGGCCGACGGGCAGGCCCTGGACGTCGTCGAGGAGACGATCGAGGAGGTCGCCGCCGAGGAAAGCGCATCCGAGGAGGAGGCCCCGGCCTCGTCCGAAGAAGAAGCGATCGCCAAGCTGCGCCGCAAGCTCTACATGTCCCCCGGCGACTGGTACGTCATCCACACCTACTCCGGCCACGAGCGCAAGGTGAAGGCCAACCTCGAGCAGCGCATCACCACGCAGAACATGGAAGACTACATCTTCGCCGTCGAGGTCCCGGATGAGTACGTCATGGAGTACCGCGGCAACGCCAAGAAGCGCGTGCGCCACGTGCGTATCCCCGGCTACGCGATCGTCTGCATGGACTTCAATGAGGCCTCGTACCGTGTCGTCAAGGAAACCCCCGCCGTCACCGGCTTCGTGGGTGACCAGCACAACCCCGTGCCGCTTTCGATCGACGAGGTCGTCATGCTCCTGACGCCCAACGTCCTCGAGGAAGCCGCCGAGGCCGCCAAGGATCAGCCTGCCCCCGTCCAGGTCGTCCAGACCCAGTTCGAGGTTGGCGAGATCGTCACCGTCACCGACGGACCTTTCGAGACCATGTCGGCCACGATCTCCGAGATCATGCCCGAGACTCAGAAGCTCAAGGTCCTCGTCACCATCTTCGAGCGCGAGACGCCGCTCGAGCTCGGCTTCGACCAGGTGGAGAAGCTCGAGCAGTGACATCACGCACCCGGACTTGGGATCAAGCCCGGAATCGCGTTATGATTCACTTTTGTGTGCGTAGGGCGCACTATGCCCACTGAAACCCAGTGAGCATCGCCCGGCGCTCCGCCCTGACCGACACCCGTCGGCCAGAACTTCAGAAGAAAGACCCGCATTCATGGCACCGAAGAAGAAGGTCACCGGCCTGATCAAGCTTCAGATCGCAGCCGGCGCCGCTACCCCCGCACCGCCCGTCGGCCCCGCTCTGGGCCAGCACGGCGTGAACATCGTTGAGTTCACCAAGGCTTACAACGCGGCCACCGAGTCGCAGCGTGGAAACATCATCCCCGTTGAGATCACCGTCTACGAGGATCGTTCCTTCACGTTCGTCCTCAAGACGCCGCCCGCCGCTGAGCTCATCAAGAAGGCTGCTGGCATCCAGAAGGGTTCCGGCACCCCCAACACCGTCAAGGTTGGTTCGATCACGATGGATCAGGCTCGCGAAATCGGCCAGTCCAAGATGGCTGACCTCAACGCCAACGATGTCGAGGCTGCGGCCAAGATCATCGCCGGCACCGCCCGCTCCATGGGCATCAACGTCGAGGGCTGACCTCAACCAACCCCCCCCGTGGTAGGGCAGGCGCTGCCCGACACCCACGACTGCAAGGAGAAGAAGCAGAATGACCAAGCGCTCCAAGAGCTACCGCGCAGCGGCCGAGAAGGTCCACGCGGACGTGCTGTACACCCCCTTCGAGGCCATGAAGCTGGCCAAGGAGACCACCGTCACCAAGTTCGACTCGACCGTTGAGGTCGTCTTCCGACTGGGTGTCGACCCCCGCCAGGCGGACCAGATGGTCCGTGGCACCGTTTCCCTGCCGCACGGCACCGGCAAGACCGCCCGGGTCTTGGTCTTCGCCGTTGGTCCGCGCGCTCAGGAAGCGATCGACGCAGGCGCCGACGAGGTCGGCGGCGACGAGCTCATCGAGAAGGTTGCCAAGGGCTACACCGACTTCGATGTCGCCGTTGCTACCCCCGACCTGATGGGCAAGGTTGGCCGCCTCGGCCGCGTCCTCGGCCCCCGTGGCCTCATGCCGAACCCCAAGACGGGCACCGTGACCATGGATGTCGCGAAGGCCGTCAAGGAGATCAAGGGTGGTCGTATCGAGTTCCGCGTCGACAAGCACGCCAACCTGGCGTTCATCGTCGGCAAGGCCTCCTTCACCGCTGAGCAGCTGACCGAGAACTACGCCGCCGTCCTGGACGAGGTGCTGCGTCTCAAGCCGACCTCTTCGAAGGGCCGCTACCTGCTCAAGGGCGCCGTCGCCACGACGATGGGCCCCGGCATCCCCGTGGATGTCACCAAGGTCAAGGACCTCATCGAGAAGTGAGCCGCGCTCGCTGATCAAGCATCCGGGCCCCGCGCAGCACCGCTGCGCGGGGCCCCGCTTTGTTTGTGGGGTGCTCGTGGGATGAGCTGGTGGCGTCCCCGGACGAAATAGGGGACATAGGTCACACACAATAGGCGCGGAATAGGGTAACCTTATTTCGCTTCTATAAACCTATGTTCGTGAAGGGTCACGATAATGTCTCAGGTTGCAGGTTCGGGCGTTACAAAGGCGCGCTCGGCCGTCACGATTGGTGCGTTCACCGCCGTCTACTTCGTTCTCATGTGGTGCTCGGGAATGCTGGGATTCTTTGGTCCGGCGTTCATGTTTGTCGGTTGGATCGTCGGACTGCTGCTCAACGGATCGGTCGTCATGCTGATGCTGGTGCGTTCGCGTATGTTCGGCACGCTCACGATCATGGGAGGCATCGTCGCTTTCCTGATGGTGGTGACCGGGCACGCGTGGGTGACCATTCCAGTTACCCTGATCCTCGGTTTCCTGGGTGATCTCATCGCCCGGGGTGGCGGTTACGTCAGTGCCCCTCGAAACATCGCCGCATACATGCTGTTCTCCCTGTGGATGATCGGTCCGCTTGCCCCCATTTTCTTCGCTCCGGATCCCTATTACGAGGACGTCGCATCCCAGATGGGCCAGGACTACGCGGATAGCATGCGAGCCCTCTTCAGCCCCGCAGTCATCAGTGTGTGGGTTGTCGTCGCGATGATCGTCGCGTGCATCGGTGGACTCATTGGACGCTTCCTGCTGCGCAAGCACTTCGCGAAGGCCGGCGTTGCCTGAGATCTCGCTCGCCGAGGCCGCCCCAGGTGAGGCCACGAGCAAGCTCGATCCGCGAACGAAACTTCTGGCCCTCCTCGTCCTCAACGCGCTCGTCATGCGCGCGAGCCCCACGTCCACGCTCCTTGCGGTCCAACTGCTTGCGGTGGTCGCCCTCGCGTGGGAGGCCGGCGGTCGGGCGGCGGTGCGCACGGGGCTTGGGTGCCTCGTCTGCGACGCGTTGAGCCTTGGCTCGCCCCTCCTTGTCGCTTGGCTCGAGGGCATGGGATCGCCGCGAGGCGTGGTCCTTGTGATCGGCACGTGCAGTGCGATCGCATTCTGGTTTGCGCGCTTCTTCGCGGGCTTTGGCCTGGCCCTCTACGTGTACCGCACGACGAGAATCGGTCAGATGAAAGCGGCGCTACGCGCGGTTCACCTGCCGCGTGTGTTCGTCGACGCTCTTGCCGTTGCTTTCCGCGTGATTCCGACGGTGGGCTCAGAGGCGGTGGCCATCCGTGAAGCGATGGAGATGCGTGGCGTCGACCTCGGGGTGCGTGGCGTTCTGCGTCACCCCCTCGTGATCGCTGAGCGCTTTCTGGTTCCCCTGCTGTCCTCTATCGCGCGCGTGGCCGACGACCTGGCGGCCTCCAGCGTTATCCGAGGCCTCGGCGGCCCGACGCGCCCCACGTCGCTGACGCGGCTGCGGGCCAGCGTCTGGGACGCGGTCGCCCTCGTGTGCGTCGCCGGCGTTATCGCCATTGAGGTCAGCGCTCACCTCGGAGTACTCCCATGATTGACGTTGAATCCCTATCGTTCTCCTACGTGAGCGAGCTGACGGGGGACCGAGTGGAAGCCCTGCGTGGGGTCGATCTGTCCGCCCGGCCTGGCACCCTCACGCTCGTGTGTGGAGCCTCCGGCTGCGGAAAGTCGACGCTCATGCGGGCGCTCACCGGCCTCGTCCCACAGATGACCCCGGGAGAACTGGAAGGCGTGGTGCGGATTGATGGGCGCGACCTCGCCGAGGTTCCCCTGACCGAGGTCGGTCACCTGTGCTCGTCGGTCTTCCAGAACCCGCGCACCCAGTTCTTCTGCGACACCGTCGCCGAGGAGCTGGCGTTTTGCGGTGAGAACTACGGCCGCGATCGCGAGGCCCTGATCGAGGCCAGCACGCGCGCCGCCGATCTCATGGGCATCTCGCACCTGATGGACAGGAAGCTGTCGACCTTGTCGGGTGGACAGCTGCAGAAGGTGGCGCTCGCCTGCGCCCTGGCATCCGGTGCCCCGGTCCTCCTCGCCGATGAACCAACCTCGAACTTGGACCCCGATGCCATTGCCGACGTGCGTCGAGCCCTCACAATCCTCAAAGAGCAGGGGATGACGATTGTCGTCGTCGAGCACCGCCTCCACTTCCTGCGGGGGCTTGCCGACCAGGTTCTCCTCATGGAAGACGGAGAGGTCACGCGCGCGTGGAGCGGTGAGGAGTTCTACGCGATGGATGACGCGCAGCGGCAGTCGCTCGGACTGCGCACCCTCGTGGATCCCGGCCCGCCCGAGGCATGGGTGCCCTCGCGGAACTCCGACAAGGAGGCCTCCCCTGAAGGGGGAGCACGCCTGTCCTGCCGGGATCTGAGCTTCTCCTACGGGAACACTCCCGTGTTCGAAGGGCTGAACGCGGACTTTCCGGCAGGGCAGATCACCTGCATCGCGGGAGTGAACGGCGTTGGGAAAACGACCCTCGTGCGCGTTTTGTGCGGGCTGGCCGCTCCCGGATCCGGGACGATCACCCTGGATGGTCGGGCTACCAATCGTCGGCAGCGCCGGTCAGCGTGCGCGCTCGTCATGCAGGACACCGGACGCCAGCTATTCTCCGACACGCTTGCGGGTGAACTCATGATCGGAGCCTCGGAGGCGAGCGGCGAGGACGCGGAGAAGCTCCTGGGTGACTTCGACCTCGCGCACCTGGGGGATCGGCACCCGCTGAGCCTGTCGGGAGGCCAAAAACAACGCCTCGTCATCGCAGCCGCGCGTGCCACAGGGCGCCGCATCGTCATTCTTGACGAACCCACGTCAGGGGTCGACGCGCGACACCTCGCCTCCATCACGTCCACCCTGCGCCGCATTGCCGACGAAGGTGCGGCCGTCATCGTCGTTACCCACGACGGCGAGTTCGCCTCGGCCTGCGCGGATCGACTCATCACGCTCACGCCGACGGGTGCCATGTGCGCCCGCGAAGGAGACCACCAATGACCGACACTGACGAGCGCGAGGACACCACTGCCTCGTCCCCGAGCGATCCGCACGCTGACACGACCGCTGCTGGCGACCCGCGCGCGGCGCACCTCGCGGGCCAGCGCGCTTTCAAGGAACTGACCGCTCCCATCCGTGGATCCATGATGCTCTCCCGGGTGCTCGGGCTCATCTATGGTGCGCTCGCGGTCGCTCCCTACGTCATCCTCGTCCAGCTTGGGGAGGTACTGCTGGAGGCGGCCCGCTCGGGTGCCTCGCCTGATCGCGCCGAGGTGATGACGCTGCTCATGTGGCTGACCGGCGCGTTCGGCCTCCGGTACGGCATCTATTTCATCGCGCTGACCGTCACTCACTTCGCGGACGTGCGTTTTGGGCACATCGTGCGCTCCCGCATGGTGAATGTGCTCGCCTCCGCGCCCCTCGCATGGTTCACATCCACGAACTCGGGGGCCGTGCGCAAGGCGATCCAGGATGACACGCACGACGTGCACACGGTCATCGCGCATGCCCCCGTCGAATCCGCGGCCGCCGTCAGCGCACCGCTGTCCCTGCTCATCTACGCCTTCGTCGTCGACTGGCGACTCGGACTCCTCTCGATCGCCACGCTCCCCATCTATGGACTCCTCAACGCGTGGATGATGCGAGGCATGGGGGAAAAGACCGCCGAGATGGATCGGCACCTGACGCGCGTCTCGTCCACGATGGTCGAGTTCGTCTCCGGCATCAGCGTCGTCAAAGCTTTCGGGACCGTGGGGCGCTCGCACGAGCGATTCACCCGGGCCGCCGAGGACTTCTCTCGCTTCTACGTCGACTGGTGCGGCCCCCTGCTGAAAGGCTCTGCGCTCGGGCAGGTGACCGTGTCTCCCTCCCTGATCCTGCTCATCTCGACGGCGGGAGGGTCCGCGCTCGCGGCCTCGGGCATCGTCAGCCCGGTCCAGGTGATCACCTGCGCGCTCATCGCCCTCGTCATCCCGGCGGCTATCGAGGTACTGGGGACGACGACCTGGGCCTACCAGATCGCCGGGGCCGCCGCGCTGCGCATCGTGGACCTGCTTTCGGTCGCCCCGTTGCCTGCCGAGGGGAGTTCAGTGCCGGAGGGAGCCGACATCGAGATTGATGGCGTGTCCTTCTCATACGGGGCAACCCTCGCGCTGGACGACGTCAGTCTGACCATCCCCGAGGGCTCGGTGACCGCCCTCGTGGGTTCCTCCGGCTCGGGAAAGTCAACGCTCGCGACGCTAGTCGCGCGCTTCGCTGACCCGGACAGTGGGAACGTACGTATTGGTGGGGTCGACGCTCGCGACATCGCCCCCGATGTGCTCTACCGGCACGTGTCCTTCGTCCTCCAGGATCCGCAACTCCTCGACATCTCCGTGCGGGACAACATCGCGCTGGGAGTCCCGGATGCCAGCGACGAAGCGGTGTGGGAGGCCGCCAAGGCTGCACGCATCGACGACTATGTGCGTTCTCTTCCCCGAGGCCTCGACACCGTCATCGGGGAGGACGCGCACCCCTCGGGTGGGCAGGCGCAACGAATCGCGATCGCTCGGGCCCTCCTCGTCGATGCCCCCATCCTCGTCCTCGACGAGGCCACGGCCTTCACCGATCCGGAAGCCGAAGCCGATATCCAGGCGGCGCTGACCCGCCTCGTGCAGGGGAAGACGGTCCTGGTCATCGCGCACCGCGCAGCATCCATCGCCGGCGTCGACCAGATCGCCATCCTCGATGCGGGCCGCATCATCGCGCTGGGCACGCCCGACCAGCTCGCCGACCACCCGTACATGCGGCGCATGAGCGCGACCGCGAAAGGACACTGACATGTTCGGCCTCATCTCACGGCTACGCGAACCCCTCTCCGAGCAGGGGCGAGCCGACTTCGCCCAGGCGAGTGTCCTGTCCTGCATCGTTGGCGTGGTGCGCGGAGTCTCCCTGGTTGCTTTTATCCCGGCTGCTATTGCTCTGACCTCGGGCAATCCCGCATGGGGCATGAGCCTGCGTGCCTGGCTCGTTGTGCTGGGCGTGTGTGCCGTCGCCTCGTTCATCGTCGAGTACCTGCTCGCCATGCGCTCCTACTCGGTGGCCTTCGACTTCCTGTCGAACATGCACCGAGCGATCGGCGACAAGGTGGCGTCCCTGCCGCTCGGCTCCTTCCGCGCAGACACGGCCGGAAAGACGTCTCGCCTCGTCTCGCGCGAGCTCATGGTCCTGGGCGAGATCTTCGCGCACATGTACTCGCCCCTCATCGCCGCGATCGTCACCTCACTGACGATGCTCGTCGGTATCACCGTGTTTTCGCCGGTGCTCGGGGTGGTGTGCTTGGCAGCGATCCCAATCGTCGGCGGGGGAGTGTGGGTGGCACGCCGATGCCTGCAGTCCGGGGCTTCCCTGAAAGAGCCTCCCGCTCGCGAGCTGTCCCACCGCATCGTCGAGTACGCGACGAAGCAGGGCGCCCTGCGCGCGTGCGGGCGCTCCTCCTCCTACGAGCCCCTCGTGCGAGCAGAGGACGCATACGGGGTGGCAGCGCGACGCTCACTCATGAGGGAGACGGTTGGCCAGATCGTCAACGGCATGGCCGCCCAGACCGTCGTCGTGACGCTTATCTGCGCGATTGGCTGGCTGTCAATCGCAGGTACCGTCGGCCCGGTGGAGGCAGTCGTCTCCATCGGCCTGCTGCTGCGCTTTACGCAGATTCTTGTCGATATCGGGGCGCTCGCCTCCGCCTTCGAAACCCGGCGCCCCGTCCTGGACCTCAGCCACGACATTCTCTCCGCCCCCGAACTGCCGACGCCCGACGGTCGGCGATCCTCCGGCGAGGCCCCGGCCTCGTCGGGCGCATCCGTTGCCCTCGAGGACGTCTCCTTCTCCTACGAGGCCGACCGCCCGGTCCTACAGGGCGTGTCCTTCCGCGTGGAACCCGGGACCATGACGGCAATCGTTGGCCCCTCGGGGTGTGGCAAGACCACCATCGCGCGCCTCATCGCACGCTTCTACGACGTGGACGCCGGACGTGTGCTCGTCGGCGATGGGGACGTTCGGGACTGGGACACTGCCGACCTCATGGCACAGCTGTCCCTCGTCTTCCAGAACGTCTACCTCTTCGACGACACCCTCGAGGCTAACGTGCGCGTCGGAAACCCCGACGCGACCCGCGCTGACATTGAGGAAGCGGCCCGCCTGAGCGGAGTCGACGAGATCGTTGAACGCCTGCCCCTCGGCTGGGACACCCCCGTCGGCGAGGCCGGCCGAGCCCTGTCAGGAGGCGAACGCCAGCGCGTCTCCATCGCCCGCGCGCTCCTGAAAGCCGCGCCCATCGTCCTCTTCGACGAGGCCACGAGCGCCCTCGACCCCGAGAACGAATCGCGCGTCACCGACGCCATGGACGCCCTCCGGCGCGACGCGACCCTCATCGTCATCGCGCACAAGCTCGACACGATCACGGCCGCCAACCAAATCGTCGTCCTCAGCGAGACCGGACGCGTCGCACAGATCGGCACACACGAGCAGCTCTACACCCAGCCAGATGGCCAATACCGGGCATTCTGGGACGCGCGCTCTCGCGCAGCGGGGTGGAGGCTCGTCTGAGTAGTGGCGGGG
>JVKM01000028.1:26719-59641 GCA_001072465.1 Xylanimonas cellulosilytica
GGCGGAGTGTGCGCGTGGCCGGCCCCGGCCTCGTCTGTGATGCTCGCCCCGTTGCTTGCACGCCTTTGCTGGGCCTGTTAAGCTGATCCGTGCCGAAGACCGTTGGTGTCCACGCTAGTGGAGGAAAATCCAACGCAGGTGAGTGAGCAGCCCTGTGCTGCAATCGAGCGTATGCCCGACACGATCCTGCGTGTCGGGTTTTTTCTTACCTACGGTCACGTATCTGGAAGGAGGACCATGGCGAAGTCCGACAAGGTGGCAGCAGTTGCCGAGCTCGTGGAGCGTTTCCGCGCAGCCGACGCTGTCCTGCTGACCGAGTACCGCGGCCTGACCGTCGGCCAGCTGAAGCAGCTGCGTCGCGGCCTGGGCGAGAACGCGACCTACGCCGTGGCAAAGAACACGCTGGCGCGCCTGGCTGCCAAGGAGGTCGGTCTCGACTTCCTGGCTGAGGACCTCAAGGGTCCCACGGCCATCGCTTTCGTCTCCGGCGAGCCCGTCGAGGCTGCCAAGACCCTGCGTGATTTTGCTAAGGACAACCCCGCCCTCGTGCTGAAGTCCGGCGCGATGGACGGCGCTCAGCTGAGCGCCGAGGGTGTCAAGAAGCTTGCCGATCTCGAGTCCCGCGAGGTCCTGCTGGCCAAGGCCGCAGGCGTCCTCAAGGCCAAGATTGGTCAGGCGGCGTTCGCATTCAACGCTCTGCCCGTCAAGGCAGTGCGCACCATCGATGCTCTGCGCGAAAAGCAGGGCGAGGCGGCCTGACGAGACAGGCCATGTTCCACGCCGCCACCCCGGCTGCGTGAAACTACCCAACAATCTGCACTCGTGCAGGCCAATTAGGAAGGATGCCACTCATGGCTAAGCTCTCCAATGACGAGCTCATCGCAGCTTTCAAGGAAATGACCCTCATCGAGCTCTCCGACTTCGTGAAGCTCTTCGAGGAGACCTTCGACGTTGAGGCCGCTGCCCCCGCAGCCGTCGCCGTTGCCGCCCCGGCCGCCGACGCCCCCGCCGCCGAAGAGAAGGACGAGTTCGAGGTCGTCCTCGAGTCCGCCGGTGACAAGAAGATCGCCGTCGTCAAGGTCGTCAAGAACCTGGCCGGCCTGGGCCTCAAGGAAGCCAAGGACCTGGTTGACTCCGCGCCCTCCACCATCTTCCCCGCCGCGAAGAAGGAAGACGCCGAGAAGGCCAAAGCTGAGATCGAAGAGGCCGGCGGCAAGGTCACCCTTAAGTGACTTTCCCCGTCTGAATCGTTCAGACTTCTCCACCCGACTGGGTGGGCAAACCCCGTCCCGCATCCGCGGGGCGGGGTTTCCGCATGTCTGGGAGTGCTGGGTTGCTTGTGGCCCCGCTGGTGTTCCGGGCGCCGGAGGGCCCGGCCGCCCGCGAGGCTAGGCGNNCTCACTTCGTTCGGCGCCGCGCCTCGAAGCCCGCCCGTGCCCTCCGGTCCCTCCGGCGCCCTCCACACCAGTGGGGCTTGCGGTGCTGATGTCTAGTTCGGCGCGTCGTCTCGAAGCCCGGCCAGGCCCCGCCACCGCCCACGGGCACCGCAGCCCGCGCGCTCCGGACCTCCGGCGCCCTCCACACCAGTGGGGCTTGCGGTGCTGTTGTCTCGTTCGGTGCGTCGTCTCGAAGCCCGGCCAGGCCCTGCCACCGCCCACGGGCACCGCAGCCCGCGCGCTCCGGACCCTCCGGCGGCCTCCACGCCAGTGGGGCCTTGCGCGCTGTGATTTCTGGCCGATCTTTTGCGTGTTGTTACAAACGTCGTCAATCCAAGGCGTTTTTCGAGTGGTTTTCTGATCCGTTGTTACAAACGTCGTCAATCCAACGGCTTTTTCGCCGAAAATAGTGGTTTTTGGACGCAGATTGACGACGTTTGTAACAGCAGGCCTCGCAAGGGGCTTCAAATCGCTCCGGTTTGACGACGTTTGTAACGTCGTCCGCCCACCGCCCCTGCGCCCAGGTCCTCCGGACCCTCCTATGGTGTGCGTGTTCTGGATAGGAAGCTCTGTTTTGGATAGGAACGGTGTTTCTGGATAGCTAATTAACCTATCCAGAACGCAATAACCTATCCAGATTGTTGTTTCCTATCCAGTTTGGTGGTGTGTGCCGGCCTGGTGGCTTGCTTGCTGCGTGGCAGTGGGGGTTTTGCACGACAAGAAGCCCCCTGGTGGCGCGTTATCGGCGTATCGGAGCCTCGTGTCGTGTAATTTCCTCTTCGGCGTTGTTTGTGCCTGGAGAGGTGTTGCTGGTTTCAAAGTTGCGTCGTCGCCGAGGGTTGTGCGCGAGAAAGTTCGCCCTGCTCGGCATGCTTTAGCCGTAAACGCGAAAAAGTTCGCCCAGCACGCTCAAAACGCTCTACATTCGTTGTTTCTACGCCCGCTGGGCGAGTTTTTTCGCGAAAGCGCCGCTTGCGTGCCTCTGCTGGGCGAACTTTGTCGCGCAAGGGGCCGGATGTGCCTCGTGCTGGGCGCATGTTTTCGCGCCCAGGGCGCTGGGGTGTTCTTCTACGTGACCGGGGTGTTCTTCTGCGTGACCGGGGTGTTGCGGTGGTTTCAATCAGACTGTGACACTGGCATTTTTGTCCATGTGGCCGCGACACGGACATGCTCTTCCGCGTGATTATGACGCGTGCGTCTTCCTCCGCTTGACCATGACGCGGCGTCAGGGGTCAGAATCAATGTCATGAGTAACGACACCGCTCTCTACACGGTCGGGGAGGTCGCTGAGCGATTCTCGCTGACGGTGCGAACGTTGCGCCACTGGGAGGCGCAGGGCCTTCTCGCTCCCGCCGCGCGGAGCTGGTCGAACTACCGGCTCTATTCGCGCGAGGACTGTGTGCGTGTCCAGAGGATTGTCATCTACCGGGCGACGGGGATGAAGCTGATGGATATCAAGGCTCTCCTCGACTGTGGAGACTCTGAGATCGAACACCTCAAGAGGCAAAGAGAGAGCCTTCTTGCTCAGCGTCGCGAAACAGACGCAATGATCGAAGCACTAGACATACTTTTGGAGGACGCAATGAATGACAACGAGCTCACCCTGGAAGAGGTCGGGAAGATCCTGGGAGACGCCGACTTTGCGGCTCACCAGAACGAGGCCGAAGAACGCTACGGAGATACCGATGACTGGCGTGAATCGCGCAGGCGTACAGCCGCGTGGCGCGCTGCGGAATGGCGTCAGAACTCTGAGCGATTCCACGACATCGAACGCAGGATGATCGACGCAATTCGCGATGGTGCCGCTCCTGACAGCGAGAGGGCGGCCGGCCTCGTCGAGGAACATAGAGAAGCTCTCAGTGAGTTCTTTCCGGTCATGCCCGCCAAGCACTACATCATGTCGCGCGGGTACATCCACGACGAGCGATTCCGCGAACACTACGATTCGCAGCAGGTTGGCTTCGCACGGTGGCTGGCCGATGCGATCGAGTGCGTCGCAAGGCGGCAGGGGCTGGATATCCAGAATCCCACGTGGGAGTGAACGCCCCAGGCGGGGGAGTCGGATGGCAGTGACACGCAGCATAGCTGGAGGCCCGTATCTGGCTTGCCAGTTTCGAATAGTCTCTGCTACTATCTTCTCTTGTCGCAATCCTGCGTAGCTCAACGGCAGAGCATCCGACTGTTAATCGGACGGTTACTGGTTCGAATCCAGTCGCAGGAGCAGATGCCCCGAGTTCTCATGAACTCGGGGCTTTTTGTTGATCAGGGAGGAGTGAAGCATGCAGGCGATCGCTGATCACGCCTACCACATTCTGATCATCGCCTTCGTTGCTACCACGATCGTCCAGGCGGTTATCAAGGTGGTGAGGACGCCTCGCAAAAAGAAGCGCGGACCCGTCGCCCCCAGGGAGAGCGCAGTCGATCGTGAGAAGCGCATGCGAGAGCGCTACGCGGCCTTCGGAGACCGTTGGCGGGAGTGGCTGGACCAACCGCGGGGGAGAGGCGACACTGACCGTCTCGTGACGGCCGCGAGCATCTGGGGGAGCCCGGAGCAGGGGGCTTCCTTCCCTCGGCGCTTCCATGACAGTCAGCTCGGCAAGGTCATGGTCGATAAGCGCAGCTACCTGGCGATGCTTGACGCGCCCGCCGATGCGGTTCAGCCGAGGCGCGAGCTGGCCCCGTCGTCGTGGGCGACAATGCGTCTCGACGTGTGGGCCTTGCACTCTAAGGCGGCGCAGAAGCCTCGTCTCATGCGCGTGTGGCTCAGTAGGGATCGTGCGCTCGTGGAGTTGCATCGCACGCGCGTCGTTAAGGTTGACGAGATTCTCCCCAGCGAGGTCGTCGGCTTTGTCCGAGGCTTCACGCGCCTGGGCCCGCGCACGGGCAAAGTGGACGGCCTGCGTTGGCTGCCCGCCGAGACCATGGAGCTGGGAGCCAAGCCCCTATGGAATACCTTCCGCGCGATGCGCGACATCTCCTGCGTGACTCCCGAGGGGTCGACCGTCGCCGATGCCTTGAATGCTGCGGACTTCCACGCGTTCGCCTTCGTCGCTTTCCGTTCTGAGAGCGCGTGGAAAGAGCCGTACGCACACCTGCGCGTTCTGGATTGTTCTGGCGTGACCTACCAGGTGGGTGACGCGTTCTCGCTGCAGCTTGATGAGGGGCAGGAGGAGCGTGCTTCTCGACGAGGCCGTGGCCGCCCGAGCAGGCGCCGTAGCCTGAGGAGGAGGCGTAGCTCGGCCGAGGAGACGGTTGTGTCCGGCTGTGATGAGCAGCAGGTTGCAGAACCGGAGTTCTCTGAGTTGCCCGAACGCGAACCCGAGCCGCTGGCGGACACGGACCTCGCGGTGGTCCCGATCGATCCACGTGAGGTGCTGTGGGCCGTGGAGAAGATGGTCGAGCTGTGACTGTTCACTGCCGTGTACAGACGAGGAGGTGTGAACGGTGAGAGAAGAACTCGTCGAGGCCGTCCTGCGGGTCGTAGAGGAAATCCCTGAGGGGCGTGTGGCCACGTACGGCATGATCGCCCGTGCGGTCGGTACCGGTCCGCGCGTCGTCGGGCGGATCATGCATGACTGGGGCGGTGGTGTCCCGTGGTGGCGCGTCGTGAACGTTCACGGAACTTTCCCGACAACTGTACGAGGTGAGGGAATTTTGGAGTGGGAGCGAGAGGGGATCCCTCACGATCCGACACGCGGAATAGTATTGATCAACAACTGCGTGGTGGAGCAGGAGTGGTTGGACGGTGTCGCGCTTTCAGTCATTGAAAAACTGCAGGATGGTGCGGAAATGTCAGACTGAATCGTCCTGACATTCGGTTACGATTTGATTACATGCGCAGACATTTGGGTCGCGTGGAACACTGTGATGCTCTACTCTTAAGAGGACGCCGAAGAGGGCGATCCTCCGGAACAGTGACCGTTAGCGTTAACGAAGCCGGGGGAGCAAACTCCAGAAACAGAGAAGTTACTGGTACCCAAGGGGTGAGAAGTGACGAACTTACTAGAGCTAAAGGGGATCTCAAAGACGTTCCCCGGTGTGAAGGCGCTGTCCGACGTGGACCTCGACCTTCGACCCGGTGAAGTCTTGGGTCTCTGCGGTGAGAACGGAGCGGGCAAGTCCACGCTCATGAAGGTGCTCACCGGTATCCACAAGTCCGACCCGGGCGGCGAGATCTGGCTGCAGGGAGAGAAGGTCGACATTCAGTCGCCGGAGCACGCGCGTGACCTCGGCCTGTCGATCATCCACCAGGAACTCAACATCGTTCCTGACCTGACCGTCGCCCAGAACCTGTACATCGGCCGACCCGGCACGTCCAAGTTTGGATACGTCGACGACCGCAAGATGGTTCGTGATGCGCGTGAGCTGTTCGAGCGCCTCAACATGGACATCGATCCCACCGCCTACTGCCGTGACCTGCCGGTCGCGCGCCTGCAGATGGTGGAAATTGCGCGTGCGCTGTCCTTCGACTCGAAGATCCTGGTCATGGATGAGCCCACGGCTCCTCTGACCACGACCGAGACTGAGTCCCTGTTCGAGCTGGTGCGCGACTTCGTGTGCCCGACGACCGGCCTGATCTTCATCACGCACCGCATGCCCGAGCTCACCGAGCTCACCAACCGCATCTCGGTCCTGCGCGATGGCAAGTACATCGGCACGGTGGACACGGCCACGACCCCCATGAGCGAGGTCGTCAAGATGATGGTCGGCCGCGAGGTCCCCGCGGACGCGCGCCCCACCACCAAGCCGCTGTCCGACGAGGCCGTCCTACGCGTCGAGCACCTGTCGACCGTCAAGGCCGTTCATGACGTGTCCTTCGAGGTCAAGAAGGGCGAAATCTTCGGCTTCGCGGGCCTGGTCGGCGCCGGCCGCACCGAGGTCGCCCGCGCCCTGTTCGGCGCTGACCCCCACACCTCGGGCGATATCTACGTCCACGGCAAGAAGGTCACCATCAAGGGCGCGAACGACGCCGTGAAGAACGGCATCGGCTACCTGTCCGAGGACCGCAAGCAGTACGGCCTGCTCCTCGACAAGGACATCTCTTTCAACACGGGTATGGCTGCGATGGGCCACTTCAGCACCGCGACCGTCGTCGCGACGAAGAAGCTGCGCGAAGTTGCCAAGGACTACGTGGCGAAGCTGCGTACCCGTACCCCCTCCGTGGACGTTGAGCTGCGTAGCCTCTCGGGCGGTAACCAGCAGAAGGTTGTCGTGGCCAAGTGGCTGGAACGTGATACCGACATCCTGATCTTCGACGAGCCGACGCGCGGCATCGACGTGGGCGCGAAGGATGAGATCTACACGCTGCTCGAGGACCTGGCGAAGCAGGGCAAGGCCATCATCGTGATTTCCTCGGAGCTGCCCGAGGTTCTGCGCCTGGCTAACCGCATCGCTGTCATGGCCCACGGCCGCATCATCGGCACCCTCAACAACGAGGACGCCACCCAAGAAAACATCATGGAACTGGCCACCGTCGGCCAGGAAGAAGCGAACGGAGAAGTCGCGTGAGCACCGTCGTCGACAACAAGGGCCTGGAGGCGCCGTCGCCTTTCAAGACCTTCCTGAAGAACAACATGCAGCTGATGCTCGTCACGGTTGCGCTGTTCGTCATCCTGCTGTTCTTCAGCATCGCAGCCAACGGCTTCGCGAAGCCCAACATCTACCTGGACATCGTTCTCCAGTCGGCTTACACGGGCGTGATGGCCCTGGGCGCGACCTTTGTCATCGCGACCTCCGGCATTGACCTGTCCGTCGGTACGGGCATGAGCCTCGTGGCCGTTATGGCCGGTATCTTCCTGGCGGGCGACAAGATGAACCTGCCGCTCGGCGTGGGCCTGCTGCTGACGCTGCTGGTCGGCATGGCGATCGGCCTCGTCAACGGCCTGAACGTCTCGATCCTGGGCCTGCCGCCCTTCATCGCAACACTCGCGATGATGATGGTCGCCCGAGGCCTCGCGCTGATCATCTCGGACAAGGCCTCGATCACGATTGCGAACACCGGCTACAAGGCCATCGCGCGTGGCGAGATCATCCCCGGCGTTGCAAACGCTGTTCTGATCTTCGTGGTCCTCACGGTCCTGGCCACCTTCCTCATGAACAAGACGCTGCTCGGCCGCTACTCGCTCGCGATCGGCTCCAACGAGGAGGCCACCCGCCTCTCCGGCGTCAACGTCCGCCTGTGGAAGATCATCATCTACGTCGTTGCCGGCGCCTTCATGGCCATCGGTGCCGTCCTCTACTCCTCGCGTGGTGGCCTCGTCCAGCCTGCTGAGGGTGTGGGCATGGAGCTCAACGTCATCGCCGCAGCCGTCATCGGTGGTACCTCCCTCTCGGGTGGCCGCGCCTCGATCCCCGGCGCCCTGGTCGGCGCGATCATCATGGAGACCCTCAAGAAGGGCCTGACGATGATGGGCATCGCCGCCGAATGGCAGTTCGTCGTCACCGGCATCGTCCTGCTCCTGGCCGTCGTCATCGACAACATCCGCCGCGTTCGCGAGAACGCCGCCTGAGTCTTACCCATTCAATTCACCCATCGTGGACCGATGACGGTCCACAAACCACAAGGGCGGGAATGGCCCCGCCACCCCACGAAAGGAAAACCAATGCGCCCCATCGGACGTATCTTCGCCGCCGCTGCCGTCGGCTCCATGGCCCTGGGCCTGGCTGCCTGCACGACCTCGTCGGACTCCTCCGCTCCCTCCTCTGACGCCAAGCCCAGCGAGGCCTCGGGTGCGACCAAGGTCGACACCTCCGCCAACGCCCAGGATTGGGAGAAGGCTGCGGTCAAGGGCGACGGCACCAAGACCATCTACCTCGTCTCCAAGGGCTTCCAGCACCGCTTCTGGCAGGCCGTGAAGGAAGGCGCCGAGCAGGCTGGTGAGGAACTGGGCTACCAGGTCAAGTTCGTCGGCCCGCAGGATGAGACCAAGGTGACCGAGCAGACCGACCAGCTGAAGTCCGCTCTGGACTCCGGACCGGCCGCCATCGGCTTCGCCGCCCTCGACTCGAAGGCTGCCGCCGACCTGCTGGACGAGATCAACAAGCAGGGCATCCCGGTTGTCGCCTTCGACTCCGGCGTTGAGTCCGACATCCCCGTCACCACCGTCCAGACGGACAACAAGGCCGCCGCCGCCGAGGCCGCCAAGCACATGATCGAGCTCCTCAAGGGCAAGAAGGGCTCCGTCGGCATGGTCTGCCACGACGCGACCTCCACCACGGGCAAGCAGCGCTGCGAGGGCTTCAAGGAGTACTTCAAGGCCAACGCTCCCGCCGACCTGAAGCTCCTCGACGAGCAGATCGCCGGTGAGGTCACCAAGGCTGCCGACACCTCCAAGGCCATCATCCAGGCCAACGACGACATCGTCGGCATGTACGGCTCCAACGAGGCCGCCGCCTCCGGCATCGTCCAGGGCTCGCAGGAGACCGGCAAGGACGTCACCGTTGTTGGCTTCGACTCGGGCAAGACCCAGATCGACGCCATCAAGGCCGGCACCGAGGCTGGCGCCGTGACCCAGTCGCCCGTGAAGATCGGCTACTACACGGTCAAGGCCGCTGTCGTCGCCATCAACAAGGGTGAGCTGCCCAAGGTCATCGACTCGGGCTTCGCGTGGTACGACAAGACCAACATCGACAACGCTGAGATCAAGGCGAACCTGTACGAGTGAGCCGATAGCTCCATCGGGCACGAGGCCGGGGCTGGGGAAGTGACAAACTGACCCGGTGGCCCGCCGTGGGTCCCACTCCGCACCAGTGGGGTGGGACCTGCGGACCCGGCACTTTTTTGTTCAAAGGATCCGAGGGGGCGAGCGCCCCCGCGCTCCGACATCGACGTCACCATGAGGGATGAAGGAATAATGACAAACCACCCCCGCATCGGAATCCGCCCCACTATTGACGGCCGCCGCAAGGGCGTTCGTGAGTCGCTCGAAGAGCAGACCATGAACATGGCGAAGTCCGTCGCCGAGCTTTTCACCTCCAACCTGCGCTACCCGGACGGCAGCCCCGTCGAGGTCGTCATCGCTGACACCACGATCGGCCGCGTCCACGAGGCCCAGGCCTGCGCCGCGAAGTTCCGCGCGAACAACGTCGGCCTGACCCTGACGGTCACCCCCTGCTGGTGCTACGGCACCGAGACCACTGACATGGACCCCGCGATGCCGCACGCCATCTGGGGCTTCAACGGCACCGAGCGCCCCGGCGCCGTGTACCTCGCCGCCGCCCTGGCCGGCCACGCCCAGATCGGCATCCCCGCCTTCGGCATCTACGGCGAGCACGTGCAGGACGCTGACGACACCTCCATCCCCGAGGACGTGCGCACCCGTCTCCTCGACTATGCGACCGCCGGCCTGGCCGTTGCGCAGATGAAGGGCGAGGCCTACCTGTCCATGGGCTCCGTCTCCATGGGCATCGCCGGCTCCGTCGTCGATCCCGATTTCTTCGGCTCCTACCTCGGCATGCGCAACGAGTACATCGACATGACCGAGTTCACCCGCCGCATCGAAGAGGGCATCTACGATCACGAAGAGTACGAGCAGGCCTACCAGTGGATCCGCGAGAACTTCAAGCAGGGCAAGGATTGGAACCCGCCGGAGTGGCAGTACCCCGAGAAGCACGAGGACTGGTGGAAGTTCGTCACCAAGATGACGATCATCGCCCGCGACCTCATGCACGGCAACCCGCGCCTGGCCGAGCTGGGCTTTGAGGAAGAGGCCGGCGGCCACGGCGCCATCGCGGCCGGCTTCCAGGGCCAGCGTCAGTGGACCGACCACTTCCCCAACGGCGACGTTCTGGAGACCATCCTCAACACGAACTTCGACTGGACCGGCATCCGCCAGCCCTCCGTCGTGGCCACCGAGAACGACTCGCTTAACGGTGCCTCGATGCTGTTCGGCTACCTGCTGACCAACACGCCGCAGATCTTCTCCGACGTGCGTACCTACTGGAGCCCCGAGTCCATCGAGAAGGCCACCGGTTGGAAGCCCGAGGGCCGCGCGGCCGCGGGTCTGCTCGACCTGCGTAACTCCGGCTCGACCACGCTGGACGGCGCCGGCAAGGCCGTGCGCGACGGCGAGAACGTCATCAAGCCCTGGTACGAGTTCACCGAGGAGGACCGTGAGGCCACGCTCGCGGCCACGACCTTCCACCCGGCCTCGACCGGCTACTTCCGTGGCGGCGGCTTCTCGACCCACTTCCGCACCTCCGGCGAGATGCCCGTGACGATGTGCCGCATCAACCTGGTGCGTGGCCTCGGACCGGTCATGCAGATCGCCGAGGGCTACACGGTCGAGCTGCCCGACGAGGTCGCCTTCACCATCGAAGAGCGCACCAACATCGAATGGCCCACCACCTGGTTCGTGCCGAACCTGACGGGTGAGGGCGCCTTCAAGAGCGTCTACGACGTCATGAACGCGTGGGGCGCCAACCACGGTGCGATCTCCTACGGCCACATCGGTGGCCAGCTCATCACGCTGGCGTCGATGCTGCGCATCCCGGTCAACATGCACAACGTCCCCGAGGAGCGCGTGTTCCGCCCCAAGGCGTGGTCGCTGTTCGGCACCGAGTCCCTCGAGGCCGCGGACTTCCGCGCCTGCGAGACCTTCGGTCCGATGTACCGCTGATGCAACCACCGGTCGGGCTCGGGTGTCCTCTCTCCCCGAGCCCGACCGGGCTCGCCCCCACGCGGGGCACAACACCGGGATCCGGCCCCGGCCTCGCCGATGAGGAAAGCCGCACGAGAACCCAACGACGGGACGCGCCGCGCGAGGGCGTTTTGAGCAGGAGACCTTCAATGACCACCGTACTTGCTGTTGACCTTGGATCCGCATCCGGACGAGTCCTCGCCGGAACGCTGCACGACGGACGCCTCGACGTCACAGATATCCACCGCTTTAAGCACGAGGCCCGCCGCCGCGAAGACGGCACCCTCACGTGGGACGTGGCAACGATGGAGGCCGAGACGATCACCGGCCTGAAGAAGGCCCTCGAACAGTTCCCGGACGCCCGCGCGGTCTCCATTGACACATGGGGCGTGGACTGGGCTCCCCTTGACGAGAACGGTGAGCTCGTTGGTGACGTTATTGCCTACCGCGACGAGCGCACCTCCCGCACCCTTGACGCTTTCCGCGATCGCATCGGCGACCGCGAGTTCTTCGACCTGACCGGTAACCAACCGGCCACCATCAACACGGCGAACCAGCTGTTCGCCTACCTGCAGGAAAACCCCGCCGACGCACAGCGCGTCGCCGCGGCCCTGTTCCTGCCTGACTACTTTGCGTACCGCCTCACCGGCGTCGTCGGCTGGTCGCGTACGATCGCCTCGACCTCCGGCCTGCTCACCCCGGGCGGCGGCGACTTTAACGACGAGGTCTTCAGCCGTCTCGGTATTCCGCGCGGCTGGTTCGGTGAACTCGCCGCCGACCGCACCGTCGTCGGCCCCTGCACGGTTCCCGGCCTCGAAACCCTGACCGTCGTGCGCGGCGGCGCCCACGACTCCGCGTGCGCCGTCCACGGCCTGCCCATCGAGGAAGGCAAGCGCGCCTACTTCCTGTCCTGCGGCTCCTGGTCCGTCCTCGGCGCCATCGAGGATAAGCCCCTCATGAGCGACGCCGCCTTCGACCTGGGCATCACGAACGAGGGACGCACCGACGGGGGAGTGCGCCCGCTCTTCAACATCACCGGCATGTGGATCCTCCAGGAGATTCAGCGCCAGTGGGAGCGCGAGGGCACGCCCACCGACACGGACGAGCTGGTCGCGCAGGCCCGCGAACTGCCCGCAGCCTCCGGCGTTTTCGATCCCGACGAGGAAGCCTTCGCCACCCCCGGTGACATGCAGCGCAAGATCGACGAGGCCCTGGATGCGCAGGGCGCGGCCCGTCCCGACTCCATGGCCGGCTACGTGCGCGTCATCATCGAGTCCTTCGCTCGCCGCTACGCCCGCGCGATCGGCGAGCTGACCGAGGCCACCGGACTGGCCCCCGACCAGCTCAACCTCGTGGGCGGTGGTGCGCGCAACCGCCTCCTGTGTGACCTGACCGCCCAGATCTCGGGAGTCACCGTCGTGCGCGGCCCCATCGAGGCCTCGACCTTCGGTTCCCTCCTCGCCCAGCTCGAAACCATCGGTGCTCTCGCCGAGGAAGATCGTGCCTCCGTCATCGCAGCCAGTGCAGCAACCCATGTCCACGTCCCGACCCGCAGCTAAGAAGGTCTCGCTGGCCGACATCGCGCGGCGTGCAGGCGTCTCGACCAATACGGTCTCGCGCGTCGTGCGCGGGGATCCCGAGGTGTCGGAAAAGACGCGCGCGCGCATTGCGAAGCTCGTCGAGGAGCTGGGCTACGTGCCCAACTACGCGGCGCGAGCGCTCGCAGCCAAGCGCACCAACGTCCTGCAGGTCGTCCTGGCCGCCCCCATGTTCCACGGACACGGGCGCGTGCTGCTGTCGATCCTCAACGCCTCGGCGCAGGCCGGATACCACGTGTCCCTGTCCTACGCGTACGGGCCGGACGGGCAGCTGCGCAACGACTTCGCTCCCTTCGACGTCGACGGCGTCATCATCCTGGGAGGCCAGGACCCGACGATCGACGTTGCGATTGAATCGGGTAAGCGCTTCCCGACCGTCCTCGTCCTGACGAGCGAAAAGGGCCTCGACGGTATCTCGACCGTCGCTGTCGACAACGTGCGCGGGGCGCGCCTGGCCACCGAGCACCTGCTCGCCCAGGGGCTCACCGACGTCGTTCACGTCTCGGGTCCCGCCGGCTGGTCGGACGCCCAGATGCGCAGGCTTGGTTACGAGCAGGCGTGCGCGTCCTACGACATCGAGCCCGTCGTGCTTCAGCCCGACTCGTGGGACTCGCGCGATGGCTACGACGTCATGCGCGCGGCCGGCCGTCTGCCCCAGGGTATCCAGACCGCGAACGACCAGCTGGCCCTCGGCGCCATGCGCTACATCTACGAGCGTGGGGGAGTGGTTCCGCGCGACGTGCGGGTCGTCGGCTTCGACGACATCGACGGCGCGGACTCCTACGCACCTCCGCTCACGACCATCCACCAGCCCTTCGATCGTCTGGGACGCACGGCCGTGCGCCTCGTGCGTTCGCTCATGGGCGGCGGTCCCTCACAGGACATCGTCCTCGACCCCGAGCTGGTCATCCGGGCCAGTTCACACCTGTAAGAAAGGCACGTTCATGCTCTATGGACCTATGACGCACCCGCAGTTCCTGCGCGCGCTCGCGGCTGCTGGCCACGGCTCGAAGATTCTGCTGGCGGATGCGAACTACCCGCACACGACGGGTGTGAACCCGCGCTGCGAACTCATTTCGCTCAACCTTGCCCCGGGTCTCCTGGATGTCAGCCAGGTCCTCGATGTCCTCAAGCGCACGATTCCGATCGAGCGCGCAGAGATCATGACCCCCGCCCCCGACGCCGATCCGGTGGAGATCCCGATTCACGACGAGTTCCGCGCGGCTCTGCCCGGCGTGGAATTCGGCGAGATTTCCCGGTGGGACTTCTACGATGCCGCGCGCGACGAGAACGTCGGCATCATTGTTGCGACGGGCGAGCAGCGCCTGTACGGCAACCTGCTCCTGACGGTCGGCGTACGCCAGCCCGGGGAGTAAAACCCGTTTGCCGCCCCAGGGCGTGCCTTGTTGCATCGGTGACAACGCTTTCGTTTCGTTTTCGTTTCAACTGAATGGTGGCTCCGGGGCAGAGAAGGCAGTTTCATAGCTGGTGGGTGGCTCGTAAGAGCCGCCCACCAGTGCATTTATCCTTGCAATATCATCGAATAATGAAGAATGGACAGTGTTGTCCTGAACGTTTGTGCGCCCCGTCTGCACCTGCGTGAATCTTCTTCTCGTGATGTTGCATACTTTCGTTTTAGTGACTATTCTTTTCTTAACGAAAGGGAAAGCGACAAAGAAAGTCGCTGATTCTGTGAAGAGGTGCCCCATGGGACGTGCAGAAGAGCGCACGAACTACATCCTGGATCGCCTCGCCCGGGAGGGTGAGGTGAGCGTCGCGCAGCTTGCCTCCGATCTGGGAGTTTCGCCCGTCACCGTGCGCGCATCGCTCAAGTCTCTCGACGAGCAGGGCTACCTCGTGCGCACGCATGGAGGAGCGCGTCCCACCACCTTCCGCAACATTCACCTGCGCCAGAACGATCGTGTTGAGATCAAGGAGCGCATCGCTCGTGCCGCCGCCGACATGATCCACGACGACGATCGCATCATGATCGAGGCCGGCACCACCTGCGCCCTCATCGTCAAGTACCTCACCGGCAAGCGCGGGGTTCAGGTTCTCACCAACTCCGTGCTGGTCTTCGCTAACGCCCGCTCCAACCCGAACCTGAACATCACGCTGACGGGTGGGCACTTCCGCGCCGAGTCCGAGTCCCTCGTGGGGCCGGTCGCCGAGCGCGCCATCAATGACTTCAACGCACGCGTCGCGTTCCTCGGGACCGACGGGTTCAGCGTTGATCGGGGTCTGACCACCCAGCTTGTAGAAGGTGGACAGGTCGGCTCCATTATGCGTACCCGCGCACAAGAGACGTGGCTGCTCGCTGACTCCTCCAAGTATGGGGAAGCCGGCTTTGTCAGCTTCATGGGGATCGACGAGGTCACCGGAATCATCACCGACGATGAGATCCCCGAAGAATCCATCAAGGAATTGGCCGAGCGCACGAAGCTGCGCATCGTCTAGGAGGAATTACATGGCCACCATCGTGGTGATGCCCCAGCTGGGCAACTCTGTTGAGTCATGCATCATCGTCGAGTGGATGATCGCAGAAGGCGACACCGTCTCCGTCGACCAGACGCTCGCGTCCATCGAGACCGACAAGTCGACCATGGAGGTGCCCTCGACCGCCGAGGGTACCGTCCTGAAGCTCCTGTGGGAGGAAGGCGACGAGGTCCCCGTGAAGGATCCGCTCATCATCGTCGGTGAGCCCGGAGAGGATATCTCCGGCCTCGTTCCCGGTGGCGACGCTGCCCCCGCCGAAGCCGACGCTCCCGCCGAGCAGGCCGCCGCTGCCCCCGAGGCTGCCGCCCCCGCCTTCGCGACCGAGCGCGCCACCGGCGCCGTCTCCCCGCGCGCCCGCGCCCTCGCCGCGTCGAACGGCGTCGACGCTTCCGCTATCGCCGAGGGCTCCGGCCCCCACGGCCGCGTCATCGAGCGTGACGTCGCCGCCGCGATCGCCGCCGGCCCCGTCCTGACCTCCGCCGCGCGCGCCGCCGGCGTGAGCGCCGCCGAAGGCACCGGCATCGGTGGACGCGTGTCCGTCGCCGACGCTGGCCGTACCGCAGAGGCAGCCCCCGCCGCCGCTGTCGCCGCCCCCGCCGCTGCCGCCGACTTCCCCGGCGCCTCGACCTCCGCCCCGCTCAAGGGTGTGCGCAAGGTCGTCGCCAAGCGCATGATGGAGTCCCTGACCTCCACCGCGCAGCTGACCCTCAACACGACGGCCAACGCCGCCGGCATCCTCGCGATGCGCAAGAAGGTCAAGAACGCCGACGAGGCCCTGGGCCTGAACAAGATCACGCTCAACGACCTGGTCTGCTTTGCGGTGTCGCGCACCCTGCTCAAGTACCCCGTGTTCAACGCTCACCTGGAGGACGGCGTCCTCACCGAGTTCGAGCAGGTCCACCTCGGCTTCGCGTGCGACACCCCGCGCGGCCTCCTCGTCCCCGTCATCCGCTCCGCGCAGGCCCTGGGCCTCAAGGCGTTCTCCGACGAGGCCAAGCGCCTCGCCGGTGGCGCGATCGACGGCTCCCTGTCGCCCGACTTCCTGAGCGGCGGCACCTTCACGGTCTCCAACATCGGTTCCTTCGGTATCGAGACCTTCACCCCCGTCATCAACCTGCCCCAGACGGCCATCCTGGGCGTCGGCGCGATCACCCCGCGCCCGACCGTGGCTGCGGACGGCTCGATCGGCGTGGAGCAGCGCCTCAACCTGTCGCTGACGATCGACCACCAGGTCATCGACGGCGCGGACGGCGCGCGCTTCCTGCGCGACCTGGTCGCCGCCATCGAAAACATCGACGTGACCGTTCTGGCCTGAGGAAAGAGGAATACTCATGAGTGACACGCATTTTGACGTCATCGTCCTCGGTGCGGGCCCCGGCGGCTACCTGGCTGCCGAGCGCCTCGGACACGCGGGCAAGAAGGTCGCCCTCGTTGAGGAGCAGTACCTGGGCGGCACCTGCCTGAACGTGGGCTGCATCCCCACCAAGACCCTGCTCAACGGCGCGAAGAACTACCTGCACGCCAAGGAAGCCAGCCAGTTCGGCGTGGATGCCCAGGGCGTTGCCGTCAACTGGACGCAGATGCAGGCCTGGAAGGATCAGGTCGTCAAGGGCCTGGTCGCCGGCGTCGCAGCCACCGAGCGCAAGGCGGGCGTGACCGTCATCAACGGACGAGGCCACCTCGACGCCCCCGGTCGCGTGACCGTTGAGGGCACGACCTACACCTCGGATCACGTCATCATCGCGACGGGCTCCGTGCCGGCCATGCCCCCGCTGCCCGGCACCCAGGACAACCCCGCGCTGGTCGACTCCACGGGCATCCTCTCGCTGCCCGAGGTCCCGGCTCGCCTCGCGATCATCGGCGGCGGCGTCATCGGCGTCGAGTTCGCCTCCCTGTACTCCACCCTCGGCTCCCAGGTGACCGTCATCGAGATGGCCCCTGAGATCCTGCCCTTCATGGACGACGACCTGGCCGCCAAGGCCCGCGCCGCCATGAAGGACGTGACCTTCGAGCTGGGCTGCCGCGTCGAGTCCCTCGACGGAGGCACCGTCCACTACTCCAAGGGCGAGGAGAAGCTGAGCGTCGAGGCCGACGTAGTCCTCATGGCCGTTGGCCGCCGTCCCGCGACGGTGGGCTGGGGCGCCGAAGAGGCCGGCCTCGAGATCAACCGCGGCATCGTCGTCGACGACACGATGCGCACCAACCTGCCCAACGTGTGGGCCATCGGCGACGTCACCGGACGTTCCCTCCTGGCGCACGCCGCCTACCGCATGGCGGAGATCGCCTCGGCGAACATCCTCGACCCCTCCGCCAAGAAGCGCGGCGAGGTCATGCGCTGGCACACCGTCCCGTGGGCCGTCTTCTCGATCCCCGAGGCCGCCGGCGTCGGTCTGACCGAGTCCGCCGCCAAGCGCGAAGGCCGCGAGGTCCTCGTCGCCAAGGTTCCCGCCCTCATGTCCGGCCGCTTCATCGCGGAGAACGGCTTCAAGGCCCCCGGCGAGGCGAAGATCCTCGTCGATCCCAAGACCCACCAGGTGCTGGGCATCCACGTCCTGGGTGCGTACGCCGCCGAGATGATCTGGGGCGCTCAGGCCGTCCTCGAGATGGAACTGACCGTCGAGGACCTGCGCCAGGTCGTCTTCCCGCACCCCACGGTCTCCGAGGTCATCCGCGAAGCCGCGTGGGCCGTCAAGCTCTAACGAACATCCCCTACGTCAAGGAAGAGTAGAAAAATGACTCAGTCTCTTATCATCGATCCCAATGAGGTGCGTCGCCCCGGGTACGTGAAGTTCCCCGAGGTCCCCGTCAACCAGTACACCTTCGACCGTGACACCGAGATCGCCCGCTACGGCGAAAAGGGCATGGTCCAGATGCTCCACGACATGATCGTCGTGCGCACCTTCGAGTCGATGCTGGACTCCATCAAGAAGACCGGCGCCTGGGAAGGCGTCGAGTACAACCACCCCGGGCCCGCCCACCTCGGCATCGGCCAGGAGAGCGCCTACGTCGGCCAGAGCTACGTGCTGTCGCCCGATGACTTCATCTTCGGTTCGCACCGCTCCCACGGCGAGATCCTTGCCAAGTGCTACTCGGCCATGCACCAGATGGACGAGAGCCAGCTCGAGGGCATCATGAAGGGCTTCCTCGGCGGCGAGACCCTGTCCTACGCCGAGAAGATCGACTACAAGGACACGAAGGACCTCACCGAGAACTTCATCCTCTTCGGCGCCCTCGCCGAGATCTTCGCCCGCAAGTCCGGCTTTAACCGCGGCCTGGGCGGCTCGATGCACACCTTCTTCCTGCCCTTCGGTTCCTACCCGAACAACGCGATCGTCGGTGGCTCCGCCCCCGTCGCCAACGGTGCGGCCCTCTTCAAGCGCATCAACCGTAAGCCCGGCATCGTCATCTCCAACATCGGTGACGCCGCCATGGCCTGTGGCCCCGTGTGGGAGGCCATGAACTTCGCGTCCATGGACCAGTTCCGCTCGCTGTGGCGCGAGGAGGACGGTGGCAACCCGCCGATCCTGTTCAACTTCTTCAACAACTTCTACGGCATGGGCGGCCAGACCTTCGGCGAGACCATGGGCTACGAGATCCTCGCCCGCGTGGGCGCGGCCCTCAACCCCGAGGCCATGCACGCCGAGCGCGTCGACGGCCTCAACCCGCTGGCCGTCGCGGATGCGACCACCCGCAAGAAGAAGATCCTCGAGGAGGGCCGCGGCCCCGTCCTCATGGACACCATCACCTACCGCTTCTCCGGCCACTCGCCGTCGGACGCCTCCTCGTACCGCACGAAGGAAGAGGTCGAGCTGTGGGAGCAGGTGGACTGCATCAAGGAGTACAGCAACCTGCTGATCTCCAACGGCCTGACCACGCAGGACGAGATCGACGGCTACACGGCCTCGCTGACCGAGAAGCTCGTCAAGGTCCTCAAGCTCTCGATCGACGACGAGGCCACGCCGCGCGTCGCCGACGGCTACATCGACTCCGTCATGTTCTCCAATGAGAAGGTCGAGGCCTTCGACGACGCGACCCCCGAGATCGACCTCGAGGACAACCCGCGCGTCAAGGCGCTGGCCAAGAAGGTGCGTACCTCCGTCGACGAGAACGGCAAGCCCGTCTCCAAGATGCGCATGTACCAGTTCCGTGACGGCCTGTTCGAGGCCATGCTGCACCGCTTCAAGACCGACCCGACGATGGCCGCTTGGGGCGAGGAAAACCGCGACTGGGGTGGCGCCTTCGCCGTCTACCGTGGCCTGACCGAGGCCCTGCCTTACCGTCGCCTGTTCAACTCGCCCATCGCCGAGGCCTCGATCGTGGGCGCCGGCGTCGGCTACGCGATGGCCGGTGGCCGCGCGGTCGTCGAGCTCATGTACTGCGACTTCCTGGGCCGCTCCGGTGACGAGGTCTTCAACCAGATGGCCAAGTGGCAGTCGATGAGCGCCGGCCTGCTCAAGATGCCTCTCGTCCTGCGCGTGTCCGTGGGCGCGAAGTACGGTGCTCAGCACTCCCAGGACTGGAGCGCGCTCGTCGCTCACATCCCGGGCCTGAAGGTCTACTTCCCGACCACCCCGACCGACGCCAAGGGCATGCTCAACCTGGCGCTGGCCGGAACCGACCCGGTCGTGTTCCTCGAAAGCCAGAAGCTCTACGACAAGGGCGAGGACTTCGAGCCCGGCGGCGTGCCCGAGGGCTACTACGAGACCGAAGAGGGCGAGCCGGCGATCCGCCGCGAGGGCACCGACATCACGATCGCTGCCTACGGTGCGACCGTGTACAAGGCCCTCGAAGCCGCTGACGTCCTGGCTGAGAAGTACGGCCTGAGCGCTGAGGTCATCGACCTGCGCTTCGTCGCACCGCTCAACTACGACAAGCTCATCGCCTCCGTGAAGAAGACCGGTCGCCTGGTCCTCACCTCGGACGCCGTCGAGCGTGGCTCCTTCCTCAACACGGTCGCCGCCAACGTGCAGACCCTGGCCTTCGACGCGCTCGACGCGCCGATCGCCGTCGTCGCCTCGCGCAACGGCATCACGCCCGGACCCGAGATGGAGTCCTACTTCTTCCCGCAGGTCTCCTGGATCCTCGACGCGATCCACGAGCGCATTCTCCCGCTGCCCGGCCACGTGCCCACCACGAAGCACGCGACCGAGGCCGAGATCGCGCGCCTGAACCGCGCGGGACTCTGAGGCGCTGGGGGCGGGCCGTTCCCCTTTCCGGCCCGCCCCCGTCCTTGGCTCGCACTCCCTGACGCGAGCCCGCGAGGCCGGGGCTACACTCCTCCTCACCGTGCCCCGGCCTCGCCCACATACTTGTTTCATTACCGTTTTTCTCCACCCAACGAAGAGATGGCAGAACCTATGGACATCACCAACGACCCGGCAGCAACCCCGGAGCAGCGCATCGAGGCGCTGCGCGCCGGCGTGGCCGACGAGCACTTCCCCAGCTGGGTGCCCGAGTCGAACAACCACATCCACACGTGCTTCTCGTTCAGCCCCTACACGCCCACGCACGCCGCGCTGCTCGCGCGTCGCAACGGCCTGCGCGTCGTCGGCTCGGTCGACCACGACTCGATCGGCGCCGCCGCTGAGATGAGCGAGGCGACCCGCATCCTGGGCATGGGTTCCGTCACCGGCTTCGAGATCCGCGCCCGCTTCGGCGAGGGCACGCCGCTCGCGCAGCGCAAGCTCAACAACCCCGATTCCGAGGGCGTCGCCTACATGACGGTCCAGGGCGTGCCCGCCCCGGCCCGCGAGAAGGTCGCCGAGTGGCTCGCCCCCAAGCGCGCCGCACGCCTGGAGCGCACCCTCGCGATGGCCGAGCGCGCCAACAAGATCCTCACCGACCTGGGCCTGGAGCCCTTCGACCCGCAGGCCGACATGGTCGGCATCTCCCAGTACGCCAATGGCGGCGGGATCACCGAGCGCCACCTGCTGGCCGCCATGGCCTCGGCCCTCATCCGCGGTTTCGGCCGCGGTCCCGCCCTGGTCCAGGGCCTGGACTCGATGGGCGTCGAGATCCCCGAGTCCCTCGCGCGCGTCCTGTCCGACGCCGACAACCCGCACCTCATGTACGACCTGCTGGGCGTCCTGAAGGCCAACTACCTGGATCGCATCTACATCCAGCCC
This sequence comes from Xylanimonas cellulosilytica, assembly GCA_001072465.1. GTDB lineage: Bacteria > Actinomycetota > Actinomycetes > Actinomycetales > Actinomycetaceae > Pauljensenia. Next base: position 48,013 of record JVKM01000028.1, read on the forward strand.
ACCGACGAGCTGCCCAGCGCTGCCGAGGTTGTCGAGTTCGCCGACTCGGTCGGCGCGATCGCCACCTACGCCTACCTGGGCGACGTGTCGGCCTCGCCGACCGGCGACAAGAAGGCCGAGAAGTTCGAGGACGACTTCCTCGACGAACTCTTCGAGCACATGGAGTCGATCGGCCTGCGAGCCGTCACCTACATGCCCCCGCGCAACACCCCCGAGCAGCTCGAGCGCATCCACGCGCTCGCGGCCGCCCACGGCATGCTCGAAATCTCGGGCGTGGACATCAACCAGCCTCGCCAGCGCTTCACCTGCGAGGAGCTGCGCCGCCCCGAGTTCGCGGACCTCAACGAGGCCACGTGGGCCCTCGTCGCGCACGAGGCCCTGTCCTCCGTGGATCCCTCCCTGCACCTGCTGGGCCGCACGGGTCGCCTGACCCCAGAGGCCCTCGCCGAGCGCATCAGCCAGTACGCACCCCTGGGTCGCGCGATTGCCGACGGCGAGGACGCCGCCGCTGTTGCCGCCCGAGCCACTTCGATTAACTGACGAGTATCGTCAAGAAAGAGAGACATCATGAGTAACGCCCCCGAGGTACGCGGGCTTTTCCTCAAGGCCCTCGGCCGCCCGGTCATCGTGGCCCCCAGCTCGGCCGAGCCGACCGTCACCTTCGACGGCCCGCTCACCGAGGTCTGCCCCTGCTCCCTGAAGGAGACGGAGCTTCCCGTCGTCGTGCGCGCCGGCGAGGAGACCTTCGAGGTCCGCGCCACCGCCACGGGTGAGCGCGCCATCAACGGCCGCGTCGCCCTCGTCACGGGTGGTGCCCAGGGCTTCGGCGCGGAGATCGCGCGCGGCCTGGTGGACGCCGGTTGCTTCGTGTACGTCGCCGACCTGAACGGTGAGGGCGCTGCCGCCAAGGCGGCCGAGCTCGGCGGCGAAGGCGTCGCCCACCCGATCACGGTCAACGTCGCCGACGAGGAATCCGTCGCGGCAATGGCCTCCGAGATTGAGCGCGTCACCGGCGGCCTCGACCTGGTCGTCTCCAACGCGGGCATCGTGCGCGCCGGATCGGTCCTCGAGCAGGACGCCTCCGCGTTCCGCCTGTCCACGGACATCAACTACGTGGCCTTCTTCCTGGTCACCAAGCACCTGGGACAGCTCCTGGCCCGCCAGCACTCCACCGCCCCCGAGTGGCTGACCGACATCATCCAGATCAACTCCAAGTCCGGCCTCGTCGGCTCGAACAAGAACGCCGCCTACGCGGGCTCGAAGTTCGGCGGCATCGGCCTGGTCCAGTCCTTCGCCCTCGAGATGGTTGCTCACGGCGTGAAGGTCAACGCGATCTGCCCCGGCAACTTCTACGACGGCCCGCTCTGGTCCGACCCGGACCGCGGCCTCTTCGTCCAGTACCTAAACTCCGGCAAGGTGCCCGGCGCCAAGACGGTCGCCGACGTCAAGGAGTTCTACGAGGCGAAGGTCCCCATGCGCCGCGGCGCCCAGGGCATCGACGTTCTGCGTGCGATCTTCTACATCGTTGAGCAGGAATACGAGACCGGCCAGGCCGTGCCCGTCACGGGCGGCCAGGTGATGCTCTCCTGACAGTGTCACGAGGCCGGGGATCCCAGCGGGTTTCTCGCCAGCTCCCCGGCCTCGTCCTTTCTTCCCACGTCCAGTAGTTTTTCCAGTGAAAGAGTCAGTCATGACCCAGATTCCCTCCACCCAGTACGCGATTCAGATCGTCGGCAAGGAAGAGTTCGTCGTTAACCCGGCGAAGCCCGTTGACCCCGTTGGCCCGACGCAGATCATGCTCGAGGTCGAAGCGTGCGGCATTTGCTTCTCTGATACGAAGCTGCTCCACCAGTTCGATGGCCACCCGCGCAAGTCGGACGTGGTGGCGGGTATCGACCTGGATGCTCTCAAGGACATCCCGTCCTACCACCCGAACCAGGAAGCCGTGACGCCCGGCCACGAGCCCGTCGTCCGCGTCGTGCAGGTCGGCGAGAAGGTCACGCACTTCAAGGTTGGCGACCGCCTGCTGGTTCAGGCTGACTGGAAGCACCTGCGCACCGCGAAGTCGAACGGTGCCTTCGGCTACAACTTCGACGGCGCCCTCGAGGAGTTCGTCGTCGTCGACGAGCGCTGCGTCGTGTCCCCGGATGGGGAAGAGTTCCTCATCCACGTGTCGGAGGGGCCGTCGGCCGCAGCCGTCGGCCTCATCGAGCCCTGGGCGACCGTCGAGGGCTCCTACGCGTGGGCCGAGCGCAACCACGTTGCCGACGGTGGTCGCCTGCTGGTCGTCGGCGAGGGCGATATCGACGCTCTGACCGCCGAGCACAAGCCCGCCGAGGTCGTGCGCGTTGCCGCCGACGCCATCGAGGGCGTCGAGGGCGAGTTCGACGACATCGTGTTCTTCGGCGCGGACGCCGACGCCATCGAGAAGGCTGCGCTCCTGATTGGCACCCGCGGCACCATGTGTGTCGTCCTCGGCGGCGAGAAGATCTCGCGCAAGGTGTCCCTGGACATCGGCCGCGTCCACTACGACTTCACCCGCTTCTGCGGCACGACCGGCTCGGATCCGCGCGAGGGCTACGCCTGGATCCCCGCCAACGGTGATCTGCGCGAGAACGACAAGTGCGTCTTCGTCGGCGCCGCCGGCCCGATGGGCGTCATGCACACGATGCGCGCCGTCACCTCGGGTGTTCCCGGCCTCAGCGTTGTTGGCACGGATCTGTCGGACGAGCGCCTGGCCAACCTGACGAAGGTTGTCGGTCCGACCGCCGAGAAGAACGGCGTGCCGCTGGACATCGTCAACACCTCCTCGACGCCCCTGGAGTACGGCTACACCTACGCGACGTGCCTCGTGCCCGTCCCGGCGCTGGTCTCCCAGGCGGTCGACCTGCTGGCTGAGGGTGGCATCCTGAACGCGTTCGCCGGTATCCCGGCCGGCACGTTCGGCGACTTCGACCTGCAGGGCATCATCGAGCGTCAGATCTTCATGCTGGGCACCTCCGGCTCGGACGTCTCCGACATGCGCACGGTCCTGCGCAAGATCGAGGCTGGCATCATCGACACCACGATCTCCCTGTGGGCGATCACCGGCATGGCGGGCTTCGGCGACGCCATCAACGCGGTGATGGACCGTACCTCGGGCGGCAAGATCATGGTCTTCCCGATGATGCACGACCTGGGCCTGACCCCCGTGTCCGAGCTCGCCGAGAAGCTGCCGACGGTTGCCGCGAAGCTCGACGCCGCCGGCCTGTGGACCAAGGAGGCCGAGGAGGCGCTGCTCGCCACCCGCTGAGCACTCCGTCTCGACCTTCGCCCCGGCCTCGTCTGTTTCGACGAGGCCGGGGCCTTCGCGTTTCTGCGATAATGAGGGGGCAAGCGTTGAGTTGCGAACGAGGAGGTTCCCATGACAGTCAACGATTCCGCCTTGCAGGAGCGTTACGTGGCGTTGCAGGCGTGGCTGGTCGGCCAGCTGGACCCGCGCACGCCGCACGCGGCGGACCTCTTTGTGCAGGACAGGGAGTGCCTCTACGACGCGTTTCTGTCAGTGCTTGTGGGTACAGGCCTGGGGTTCGCGGACTACGACGATAATCAAGCCCATCACGGGCTCTACGTCTTCGACTTTTTCGTGGGCGACATCAAGGTGCCGCCGCGAGACAAGGGCGTTGATGGGCAGAGGGCGCCCGGCATGGCGGGGGAGTCTGCCACGGACGCCGCCGCCCCGGCGATGTGCCACGCCCTCGTCGACACGTGGCTTGGGGAAACGGGCAGGCGCATCCCGTTCGTGGCCTCCGTGATCGCCTCCGTGGCCACCCTCGAGCTCGTCGCCGACGTGAGCGTCGACGAATGCGTCTTCGAGTGTGACCTGCTGCCGGGCTACGCGCGCTCCACCGCGAACTGCCCGTGGGAGGACGGGAGCCTGCCGATCGGCACGCTCGATTCGTCTCTGGTGATCCCCGGTCCACTCATCTACGTGGAGGCGAGCGTGCGATATGAGGGACAGGTTATGTCCTGCTTGGGCGTCGACGAGGCCGTGGCCTCGTGGGTGCAGATGGGGCTCTCTGTAGAGTCCTCCATGGCCTCCAGCACCGGAGTGACTGCCGTTCTGCGCGCCCCGCACGGGGGCCCTGAGATGCTCGGGTGGGCTGCCGACGCAGTGGCTCGCGCCCTGTCCGCGTGCGGGTACACCGGGGTAGTGCAGATCAGAGTGCGCTTCGCTCACGCGCCGGCGTAGCATCCGATTGCCGCGCCGTCGCGCATAACGAAGCCCCGGCCTCGTCCGTTGAGACGAGGCCGGGGCAAGTTTGCTGAGGGAGAGGCCCGTTACGCGTTGGTCTTCTCTGCGGCGACGGGGGCGTCGTCCTTCCAGAAGTCCAGCTCGTCGGGGTTCAGGCCGATCGAGGAGGCCTTGAAGTGCGGCTCAAGACCGGCCTTGCGCTGGGCGACGTAGTCGTTCGCGCAGCGGATGGCCTGGTTGCCCAGGATGACGATGACGGGCAGGTTGATGAGCGCCATGAGGCCCATCAGGATGTCGCCCAGGTTCCATGCGACCTCGAACTTGAGGAGCGCGCCTGCGAAGACGAGCAGCGCGGCGACGGCGCGGAAGATCGAGAGCATCCAGTGCTTCATGTGCTTGTTGCGCAGCAGGAAGCGGAAGTTCACCTCGGCGTAGTAGAAGTTACCGACCAGCGTCGTGAAGGCGAAGAGGAACAGCGCGACCGAGATGAAGACCTGCGCGACCGGCTGACCCAAAACGGTGGCCATCGCGTCCTTCACGAGGGGAGCGCCCGTCACGCCGTTGTCGTTGCCCACGCCCGAGGAGAGAACCACGAACGCGGTGAGCGTGCAGATCACCATGGTGTCGATGAAGACCGAGAGCATCTGGACGAGGCCCTGCTTAGCGGGGTGCGACACGGAGGCGGAGGCGGCGGCGTTCGGAGCGGAGCCGACGCCCGCCTCGTTCGAGTAGAGGCCGCGCTTGATGCCGTACATCATTGCGGAGCCAGCGAAGCCACCGAAGATGGCCGGGAAGTCGAAAGCGCCGGAGAAGATCGCGGAGAACATTGCGGGGATGTTCTGGTAGTTGAGCGCGACGACGACGAGGCCGACGCCCAGGTAGATGATGGCCATGACCGGCACAAGCAGGGCGGTGACGTCGGTGAGACGACGCGTGCCGCCGAAGATCGAGCCGGCCATGAGGACCGCGAGGACGGCACCGACGATCCACGGGGTCCATTCGTTCGCCCAGCTGTACTCGGTGAACGCGTCGGCAACGTTAAAGGAGGCGAGCAGGTTGAAGCCACCCATGTAGGTCAGAATGAGCACCGACGCGAAGAGCGTGGCAAGCCAGTTCTGCTTGAGGGCCATCTGAATGTAGTAGGCGGGACCACCGTAGGAGTGGTGGGGACCCTGCTTCTTGTAGATCTGCGCGAGCGTCGACTCGATGAACGCGGATGCGCCGCCGAGGGTCGCGATGACCCACATCCAGAACACGGAGCCAGCGCCGCCGAGCGTCACCGCTGTCGCCACACCGGCGATGTTGCCGACGCCCACGCGCGAGGCCGTGGAGACCATCAGAGCGCGGAACGAGGACACCTCGCCTTCCTCGTGGGGAGGCTCGGTCACGACGCGAATTGCTTCCTTAAACAGGCGTAGCGGAAGAGCGCGCGTGCGGACGAAGAAGTACAGGCCGACGCCGATCAGAAGGGCGACGAGCAGGTACGTATACATAAAGCCCGAGATCGTGTCCAGGGTGCCGGCAAGATCAAAGGCCGGGCGCAGGGTTCCATTCATCGTTGTTCCTAGCGTTGATGGATGTTCGTGGACGCGGCGAGGCCGCGCTGATGGTCCCGAGTATAGCGCCTCGGTCAATGGAAGGTAAAGAGTTTACTAAAAAACGTGATGGTTTCGGCCATGTGGGCAGGTAGTGAGCTTGGTGCGCAGCTATTGAGCCACGCTTACTCGCCAATGTTGAGTTTGCTGGGGCACATTTTGGTGAAAACTCTGTGGTCTGGGGCATGAAAATCGCCGATTTTGGGGCTGTTTGGCTGTGTGTGAAGCGAGAAATCGTTGATATCTTGCGAAAGTCGAAGCGTAACTGGATCGGTTGCGCTTGATTTGACGATGCTCGGACAAGTGCGTATTGTTTTCCTTGTTGCGCCGAACGGCAGCGAACGAAGCGAGAGGCTCGGGTCGCGGAAACATGGCGCGGAACACCTTTCGAAATCATGCGAGATATTCGTGTGTGCTTGATCGTGTGGGTGTTGTTTGTGAACTCGATAGTGTGTTTGTTTGTTTTTTATGCCTGTTTTTTGTTTTTGAGTGTTTTTGGTTGGGATTGCTGGCTGGCCTTGTTTGGTTGGTTGGTTTTTCTGGGCTTTAACGTTTTTGTTTTTGTTCGGAGAGTTTGATCCTGGCTCAGGACGAACGCTGGCGGCGTGCTTAACACATGCAAGTCGAACGCTGAAGCCCAGCTTGCTGGGTGGATGAGTGGCGAACGGGTGAGTAACACGTGAGTAACCTGCCCCCTTCTTTGGGATAACGCCCGGAAACGGGTGCTAATACTGGATATTCACTGGCCTTCGCATGGGGGTTGGTGGAAAGGTTTTTTCTGGTGGGGGATGGGCTCGCGGCCTATCAGCTTGTTGGTGGGGTGATGGCCTACCAAGGCTTTGACGGGTAGCCGGCCTGAGAGGGTGACCGGTCACATTGGGACTGAGATACGGCCCAGACTCCTACGGGAGGCAGCAGTGGGGAATATTGCACAATGGGCGAAAGCCTGATGCAGCGACGCCGCGTGAGGGATGACGGCCTTCGGGTTGTAAACCTCTTTCGCTCATGGTCAAGCCGCAACAGTGGTTGTGGTGAGGGTAGTGGGTAAAGAAGCGCCGGCTAACTACGTGCCAGCAGCCGCGGTAATACGTAGGGCGCGAGCGTTGTCCGGAATTATTGGGCGTAAAGGGCTTGTAGGCGGTTGGTCGCGTCTGCCGTGAAATCCTCTGGCTTAACTGGGGGCGTGCGGTGGGTACGGGCTGACTTGAGTGCGGTAGGGGAGACTGGAACTCCTGGTGTAGCGGTGGAATGCGCAGATATCAGGAAGAACACCGGTGGCGAAGGCGGGTCTCTGGGCCGTTACTGACGCTGAGGAGCGAAAGCGTGGGGAGCGAACAGGATTAGATACCCTGGTAGTCCACGCTGTAAACGTTGGGCACTAGGTGTGGGGGCCACCCGTGGTTTCTGCGCCGTAGCTAACGCTTTAAGTGCCCCGCCTGGGGAGTACGGCCGCAAGGCTAAAACTCAAAGGAATTGACGGGGGCCCGCACAAGCGGCGGAGCATGCGGATTAATTCGATGCAACGCGAAGAACCTTACCAAGGCTTGACATGCACGGCGACACTGCAGAGATGTGGTGGCATTTAGTTGGTCGTGTGCAGGTGGTGCATGGTTGTCGTCAGCTCGTGTCGTGAGATGTTGGGTTAAGTCCCGCAACGAGCGCAACCCTTGCCCTATGTTGCCAGCACGTGATGGTGGGGACTCGTGGGGGACTGCCGGGGTTAACTCGGAGGAAGGTGGGGATGACGTCAAATCATCATGCCCCTTATGTCTTGGGCTTCACGCATGCTACAATGGTTGGTACAGAGGGTTGCGATACTGTGAGGTGGAGCGAATCCCTTAAAGCCAGTCTCAGTTCGGATTGGGGTCTGCAACTCGACCCCATGAAGGTGGAGTCGCTAGTAATCGCAGATCAGCAACGCTGCGGTGAATACGTTCTCGGGCCTTGTACACACCGCCCGTCACGTCACGAAAGTTGGTAACACCCGAAGCCCATGGCCTAACCGTTTTGCGGGGGGAGTGGTCGAAGGTGGGATTGGCGATTGGGACGAAGTCGTAACAAGGTAGCCGTACCGGAAGGTGCGGCTGGATCACCTCCTTTCTAGGGAGCCCAGTTTGTGGGGAACAGTTCGGCATGGCCTGTTGGGTTGTGCCTGGTTGTTTTCTTGTGCCTGCGCATGTACGCCACCTGATGTGGGTGGTGGGTGTGGGTGCGTGTTTTGGGTTGGGCATAAAAAGTTATACGAGCGAGCACACTGTCGGGTTCACGTTCAACACCGTGTGAGCGTCCGCCACGTTGTGTGGTGGTTGCCTGCGCAGCCAGCTGGCGGCTTTGTGTTGTTGGTGTGGGTGTGTGTGGTGGGTTGTTTGTGATTTGTATAGTGGTTGCGAGCATATTTGTTCTGTACTGTTTTTTGTGTTTTGTTTAGTTTTATTGGGCATTCGGTGGATGCCTTGGCATCAAGAGCTGATGAAGGACGTTGCGGCCTGCGATATGCCTCGGGGAGCTGGCGAGCGAGCGTTATTATCCGAGGGTGTCCGAATGGGGGAACCTAACCTGGGTTGTGCTGGGTTACCATCATCTGAACGTGTATAGGGTGGTGGGGGGAACGCGGGGAAGTGAAACATCTCAGTACCCGCAGGAAAAGATATTCCGTGAGTAGTGGCGAGCGAAAGCGGAGGAGGCTAAACCAGATGCGTGTGAGAGGCGGCGGCCGTTGCGTGTTTGGTGTTGTGGGGCCATGCTGGATCCTTCTGCCGGGGGATCGCATCACTTGTTGTTGGGAGTTGAACAGTCTGGGAAGTCTGACCGTAGAGCGTGATAGTCGTGTAAACGGACCGGTGGCGTGTGGTGTGGGTGTGGTACCCGAGTAGCGCGGGACTCGTGAAATCTCGTGTGAATCTGCCAAGACCACTTGGTAAGCCTAAATACTACTTGATGACCGATAGTGCATAGTACCGTGAGGGAATGGTGAAAAGTACCCCGGGAGGGGAGTGAAATAGTACCTGAAACCGTGTGCCTGTAAGCCGTCAGAGCCTTGAGGGGTGATGGCGTGCCTTTTGAAGAATGAGCCTGCGAGTTAGTGATACGTGGCGTGCTTAACCCGTGTGGGGTATGCGTAGCGAAAGCGAGTCTGAAATATGGCGCCTGTCGCGTGTTCTAGACCCGAAGCGGGGTGATCTACCCATGGTCAGGTTGAAGCAGAGGTAAGACTGTGTGGAGGACCGAACCCACCAGGGTTGAAAACCTGGGGGATGAACTGTGGGTAGGGGTGAAAGGCCAATCAAACTCCGTGATAGCTGGTTCTCCCCGAAATGCATTTAGGTGCAGCGTCGCGTGGTCCCTGGTGGAGGTAGAGCTACTGGATGGCCGATGGGCCCTATGGGTTACTGACGTCAGCCAAACTCCGAATGCCATTAGGTGTAGCGCGGCAGTGAGACTGCGGGGGATAAGCTTCGTAGTCGAGAGGGAAACAGCCCAGATCATCAGCTAAGGCCCCTAAGCGTACGCTAAGTGGGAAAGGATGTGGAGTCGCGGTGACAACCAGGAGGTTGGCTTAGAAGCAGCCATCCTTGAAAGAGTGCGTAATAGCTCACTGGTCAAGTGGTTCTGCGCCGACAATGTAGCGGGGCTCAAGCGTACCGCCGAAGCTGTGGCAACAACACGCATAGCTGGCGCCAGGAACTGGATGTCGGTGTGTTGTTGGGTAGGGGAGCGTCCTGCACGAGGTGAAGCCTGGAGGGAACTTCTGGTGGATTGTGTGGGAGTGAGAATGCAGGCATGAGTAACGAATCTGCGGTGAGAATCCGCAGCGCCGATTGACTAAGGGTTCCAGGGCTAGGTTTATCCGCCCTGGGTTAGTCGGGTCCTAAGGCGAGGCCGACAGGCGTAGTCGATGGACAACCAGTTGATATTCTGGTACCGCGTTATGACCGCCCATGCTGAAGTCATTGTGCTAACCAATTTGCTCACGCCACCGCATGACCTTCGGGTCGCGTGGTGTGTGTGGGTCTTGGGGCCCCGGTGATTGTAGGCAAGCGTGTTAACAGGGGTGACGCAGACAGGTAGCTGCAGTGCGCCGATGGTTGTGCGTATTTAAGGTTGTGGCCCGTCTTCCAGGCAAATCCGGAGGACACGAGGGTGAGAACTGATGAGGGACACACGCGTGTGTGGACTTGTGGTGATCCTAAGCTGCCGAGAAAAGCCTCGACGTGAGGGCATGACGCGCCCGTACCCTAAACCGACTCAGGTGGTCAGGTAGAGTATACCGAGGCGTTCGAGTGAATCGTGGTTAAGGAACTCGGCAAAATTCCTCCGTAACTTCGGGATAAGGAGGACCCCGTCACTTCCCCGCGCCTTGCGTGCGGGTGGGGTTGTGGGGTCGCAGAGAATAGGGAGAAGCGACTGTTTATCAAAAACACAGGTGCGTGCGAAGCCGTAAGGCGATGTATACGCACTGACGCCTGCCCGGTGCTGGAAGGTTAAGAGGAACCGTCAACACTCCTTGTGGGTGTGAAGCGGTGAATTTAAGCCCCAGTAAACGGCGGTGGTAACTATAACCATCCTAAGGTAGCGAAATTCCTTGTCGGGTAAGTTCCGACCTGCACGAATGGCGTAACGACTTCTCCGCTGTCTCAACCGCGAACTCGGTGAAATTGCAGTACGAGTAAAGATGCTCGTTTCGCGCAGAAGGACGGAAAGACCCCGGGACCTTTACTATAGCTTGGTATTGGTGTTCGCTTGGACTTGTGTAGGATAGGTGGGAGACTGTGAAGCTGCCGCGCCAGCGGTGGTGGAGTCGTCGTTGAAATACCATTCTGGTTCAAGCGGTCACCTCAACCTTGGCCCGTAATCCGGGTTGGGGACAGTGCCTGGTGGGTAGTTTAACTGGGGCGGTTGCCTCCTAAAATGTAACGGAGGCGCTCAAAGGTTCCCTCAGCCTGGTTGGTAATCAGGTGGCGAGTGCAAGTGTACAAGGGAGCTTGACTGTGAGACCGACGGGTCGAGCAGGTGCGAAAGCAGGAACTAGTGATCCGGCCATGGCACGTGGGTGCGTGGTCGCTCAACGGATAAAAGGTACCCCGGGGATAACAGGCTGATCTTGCCCAAGAGTCCATATCGACGGCATGGTTTGGCACCTCGATGTCGGCTCGTCGCATCCTGGGGCTGGAGTTGGTCCCAAGGGTTGGGCTGTTCGCCCATTAAAGCGGTACGCGAGCTGGGTTCAGAACGTCGTGAGACAGTTCGGTCCCTATCCTCTGTGCGCGCAGGAAATTTGAGAAGGGCCGTCCCTAGTACGAGAGGACCGGGATGGACGAACCTCTGGTGTGCCAGTTGTACCGCCAGGTGCATGGCTGGTTGGCTACGTTCGGAAGGGATAACCGCTGAAAGCATCTAAGCGGGAAGCCTGCTTCAAGATGAGATTTCCACGCCCCCCCCGTGGGGTGAGAGGCCCCCGCCAGACTAGCGGGTTGATAGGCCAGAGGTGGAAGCACAGCAATGTGCTCGTGAGCCGACTGGTACTAATGGGCCAACACTAAACAACAACCCAACAAACCGGGTAAACAAAAAACACGAACAAAGACTTCGTGCCGCAACCACTATACAAACCACGATCAACCCACACCCCCACCAAAACAAACAACGGTGCGTGGGGAGCGTGTTGAACACCAAAACTTGTGGTGGTCATAGCACCGGGGAAACGCCCAGCCTCCATTCCGAACCTGGAAGCTAAGCCCGGCAGCGCCAATGGTACTGCAACCGCCAGGTTGTGGGAGAGTAGGACACCGCCACAACACAC
>JVKM01000029.1 GCA_001072465.1 Xylanimonas cellulosilytica
GTCCCCCTCTTCGATGACAAGATCGCCGGCCATGATGCTCCTTCGACGTCACTTCGGTGCTGTTAAGCCAGACCCTACCAAACGGTCACAAGGCGAACAACAGCGCCCCCAAGGGGCGGGACACCCCACCTCGTCACAGGAACGAGGCCGACTCTCGCCGGACGGTCACGGCCTCCATGCGGGGTCGCACTCGGGCGCGCCGTAGCGGTCGTAGAGCTCGTCGGGGCGCGCGATCTCGTCGGCGAAGCCGAGGGCACTCATATCGACGACCGTATCGGTCTGCGCGCCGGGAGCCTCGAGATCGTCGGCCTCGTCGTGGGCGACGAGGACTCGGGCACGCACGCTGACCGGCGCCATTTCGGGATTGTTCCAGGTCGCTCGGGTGATCGCGTCGAGGGCGCGCGTCGCTGCCTCACGCTCGGACAGCGCGTCCGAGGAGGCCACGACGACGTCGATGGACACGAGAGAGGGGCGCCCGAAGCCCTCGCCGACCTCGACGTGGACGACGCGGCGCGGCGCGCGGGCCTCACCCGCACCGGCCTCGTGCGCGTGCGCAGGGAAGTCCGACTCGAGCGCCGCGGTCGCGAGGTCCACGAAGCGCTGCGTGCGCCCGGTGCCCCTCGTCGAGGACAGGGCGCGCCACGCGATGCCCGCACCCAGGGCGCCCACGCCGAGCGCGCCGATCATGAGCGGCCCGGCGATCTGCGGGAGCCGCCCGCGCAGGCCGGAGGAGGCCGCCTTGTTGACGGGGGTCGAGACGCGCATCCATCGGCGCACCTCGCGCAGGGGGGCGTTGGGGTCGGTCATGACCTGTCCTTTCTGAGGGAGGAGAGGGCGGAAGCGATGCGCGCCGGGAGGGCCACGCGGCGCCTGGCTCGGGCGATACGGGGCAGGCGGGGGGCCGTGACCGCGTAGTCGATCGGGTAGGTGGCGGGTTCGAAGGAGCCTCCGCGTTCAAGCGCGGCGACCGTGTCCCACGTGCTCTCGGAGGTCGGGGTCAGGATGTCCTGCCAGATCTCGTAGTGCATGACGCGCGTGGGCTCGCCGGAAGTCGGCAGGAAATCCTGCAGGGCCGCCATCGACGAGGCCAGCCGGCCCCACGGGGTCACGCGAACCTTGCGCTCGAGGAGGCGGACGGTCTCGGTGTAGGTCGAGGATGAGTGCGCGTAGTAGAGGGGGCGGGTACGAGGCCTCACGAGGCTGCGTCCAACGGTGACACGCCGGTCGGGGGCACGATCGGGCGAGCCGTCGAGGCTCGGCATGACGTCCTGGTCGTGGTAGACGGCGACGGTCACCACGTCGGGGCGCACGCGGATGCGCCGGTTCGGGCCGCCCGTGGACAGGATGCCGGCGACGTTGACCCCGGCCTCGTCGGGTGGGACCGAGGCGAGGGCGGCGGCGACGATCCCGCCCTGGGAGTGGCCGCAGATGAGGACGGGCTCGCGCGGCCACCGATCGGCGGGCACGCCGTCGCGTTCCATGGCGGCATGGAGCGCGCGCACGACGCCGACGCTCATCGCGCTTTCCAGGCCGAGCATGAGGCGGATATTCGTCTCGACGTCGGCCGGGTTGTTCGTGGAACGCCAGGTCATGGACTCGGTGCCGACCAGGGAGAGGAGCCAGCGGCGGGCATCGCCCTCACCGACGCGGGTGATCTTGACGGCGGGGCCGATCGTGCGCGACCAGTAGAGCTCGTCGATGTCGGCGCACATGTCGGAGAGGAGCGCGGGGGCGTCGACGCGGCGAATCTGGGCCTCGGGGTGGCCCGGCAGCGGGTCCTGGAACGCGGGGTCGGCGTCGGAGTCGCGCAGGAGTGCGACGTGGACCTCGCCGCCGCGCAGGGCGCCCACTGCCGTGCCGATCGTCAGCATGCCGGTCATGAGGGCGTCGTATGCGCGCCTGGGGATGAGGGGCAGCATGCGGGCCATGCGCCCGTCCTTGTCCGCGCCGACGGCGACGACCGCTCGCGCCCAGGCGCGCCCCACGGTCGCGGTGCGCCGCGCGACGTGCGAGAGGGAGCGGATGAGGAGGGTGTCGAGGCCGGGGGTATCGAAGAAGATACGCTGCGATTTTTCGCTGATCGCGGTTCCCATGTCGTCCGAGAGGGAGCGCGCGCGGGTGCGCACGTCCTCGGGCAGGGCGGAGATTTCCGCGAGCGCTCCGACTGCGACCGTGGCCGCGAGGGCGGGGACGATGGGGGCGACTTTGAGGCGCAGGTAGAGGCCGGGGTACGCCTGGGGGACGCGGCGGATCGCGTGGTAGCGCCGACGCGGGCGTCGCTTCATGTCCCCTCCTTACCTGTGTGCTGCCTCCACCCTACGGCGGGTGGGAGCCGGGCGCGCCGCATTGGGGGATGCGTGTCGCCACCCCCACAGCCCGTGTTGACGGCACCCCCTTGACACCCATACCCCCTAGGGGTACCCTCAGTCTCATGAGCAACGAGCACGGCTACCACGGCAACACCGAGAATCATCTCGCGCGCCTGCGCCGCATCGAAGGCCAGGTACGCGGCCTGCAGCGCATGATCTCGCAGGGCGAGTACTGCATCGACATCCTCACGCAGGTCTCCGCCGTCCAGTCCGCGCTCGATTCCGTCGCGGTCAACCTGCTCAAAGACCACATGAACCACTGCGTCGTCACGGCGGCGCGCGAATCCGACGAGGCCGCGCAGGCCAAAGTCGACGAGGCGGCCGCGGCCATCGCGCGCCTCATCAAGTCCTAATAACAAGGAGACATCATGACCACCGAGATCGATCGCACCATTGAGCTGTCCGTCGACGGCATGACCTGCGGCCACTGCGTGATGAGCGTCAGCGAGGAGCTGAGCGAGATCCCCGGCGTCAAGAACGTCGAGGTCATCCTCAACTCGGGCGGCACCTCCAAGGTGACGGTCCTGACCGACACCCCCCTGGACGACGCGGCGCTGGGCGACGCGGTGTCCGAGGCCGGCTTCACGCTGGTCGGCATCGCGCGCGACTTCTGAGGATTTCCACGCCTCACCGACGAGGCCGGGACACCTTCCCCGGCCTCGTTTCCTTTCACCAAATACATACCCCCGGAGGGTACCCATGTCCACTAACTCCGTGACGACCACTCCCCAGGCCGCCTCTTCTTCCCCCGAGGCCACCCCGGCCTCGGCCCCCACCCCCCAGGTCGGCGAGGGCACCCGCGCCCACGCCGCCGACCTGCGCCGACGCCTCATCGTCTGCGCGCCACTGGGCATCCTCGCGATGATCCTGTCGATGGTGCCCGCCTGGCAGTTCACGGGGTGGCAGTGGGTCGTCGCGGCGGCCTCGATCCCGGTGGTCACGTGGGGCGCGTGGCCCTTCCACCGGGCGGCCTTCGCGGCGGGTCGCCACGGGTCGACGACGATGGACACGCTGGTCTCGCTCGGCGTCATCTCCTCGACGCTGTGGAGCTGGTGGGCGCTGCTGTGGGGCGGTGCCGGGATGCTCGGCATGCGCATGCACATGAGCCTGATCCCGCGCGCGGCGCACGCCGGCCACGCGGAGATCTACTTCGAGGGCGCGTGCATGATCGTCGTGTTCCCGCTGACGGGTCGTTACCTGGAGGCGCGCGCACGCTACCGCGCGGGCGACGCACTGCGGTCGCTGCTGCGCATGGGCGCGAAGGAGGCGACGCTCGTGAGCGTCGATCCCGCGACCGGCGAGCGCACGGAAACGGTCGTGCCCGCCTCGTCCCTGCAGGTCGGCGACCTGTTCGCGGTGCGCCCGGGCGAGAAGGTGGCGACCGACGGCGTCATCGTCGAGGGTTCCTCCGCCCTGGACACCTCGCTCCTGACGGGCGAGTCCGTGCCCGTGGACGCCGCCCCCGGCGACGCAGTAACGGGCGCGACCGTCAACACGTGGGGATCCCTTCTGGTGCGCGCCACGCGCGTCGGCTCGGACACGACGCTCGCACAGATCGGGCGCATGGTCGCCGAGGCCCAGGCCGGCAAGGCCCCCGTCCAGCGACTCGCGGACCAGATTTCGGGCGTGTTCGTCCCGATCGTCATCGCCGTCTCCCTGCTCACCCTCGGGGGCTGGCTGCTCGCTGGCGGCAGCGTGCAGGCCGCGTTCACGGCGGCCGTCGCCGTCCTGGTCGTGGCGTGCCCGTGCGCGCTCGGCCTGGCCACGCCCACCGCGATCCTCGTCGGATCGGGGCGCGCCTCGCAGCTCGGCATCCTCATCAAGAACGCGGAAATCCTCGAACAGACGCGTTCGATCGACACGATGCTCCTGGACAAGACGGGCACGGTCACCACGGGCGTCATGTCCCTCGAGTCGGTCGCAGTCGCACCCGGCGCGGGCGAGGCCTCGGCCCTCTCCCTCGCTGCCTCCGTCGAGTCGCACTCCGAGCACCCCGTCGCCCGCGCCATCACGTCGGGCGCCGCGGACCGCGGCCTGTCGCTCGTCCCCGTGACCGCGTTCGCGAACCAGGCCGGGCTCGGCGTCGTCGGCATCACCGCCCAGGGCGGCGTGCTGGTCGGGCGCCCGTCGTGGCTGGCATCCCTGGGCATCGACGTGCCCTCGTCCCTCCTCGACGCCGTGCGCGAGGCCGAGGCCTCGGGCGCCTCCGCCGTCGTCGCGGCCCTCGCGCCGCAGCTCGGCCAAGTGGCGACCACCGAAGCCGTCACCCCCATGCCCGAGGCCCACACGCACATCGTTCTGCCCGGCCCCGACGCCAAACTGCCCCTCGCAACCCTCACCATGAGCGTGGGCGGCATGACCTGCGCGTCCTGCGTTAGCCGCGTCGAACGCAAGCTCGGCAAGCTCGACGGCGTGAAGGCCGAGGTCAACCTCGCCACCGAATCCGCGCGCATCACGCTCACCGCCCCGCACAGCGACGAGGAGCTCGAGGCCGTCGTCAACGCAGCCGGCTACTCCGGCACCGTCACCTCCCGTTCTGAGGCCGCGACCGCCGACGCTGCACCCGCGGCTGGCGGCAGCGCGGGTGGGGATACCGGTACCCCCACCCAGCCGGGCACCACCCCGTCTGCGGGCGAGCGGGAGGGGGCCCAGGCCTCTTCCCTGGTGATCCCCGAGCGCGTCGAGGGCAGTGCGATCGCCGCGCTGATCGTGCGCGACACGGTCAAGGACTCCTCCGCAGATGCGATCGCTCAGCTGCGCGAGCTCGGCATCGAGCCGATCCTGCTGACGGGCGACAACGAGGCGGCGGCGCGACACGTGGCAGACCAGGTCGGGATCGAGCGCGTCATCGCGGGCGTCCTGCCCGACGGCAAGCGCGACACTGTCGCCGATCTACAAGCCCAGGGCCGCACGGTCGCGATGGTGGGCGACGGCGTGAACGATGCTGCCGCCCTCGCGCAGGCGAGCGCGAAGGGTCTGGGCATCGCGATGGGTTCGGGCACGGACGTGGCGATCGAGGTCGCGGACATGACGCTCATGAACTCCTCGCTCACCTCGGCGGCGACCGCAATCCGCGTGTCGCGCCGGACGCTGCGCATCATCAAGGAGAACCTGTTCTGGGCGTTCTTCTACAACGTGCTGATGGTGCCGCTCGCGATCGCTGGGCTCCTCTCCCCCATGCTGGCGAGCGCCGCGATGGCTTGCTCGTCGGTGTTCGTGGTCCTCAACTCGCTGCGCCTGCGCACCGCGAAGTAGCCGCACAAACGGCACGAGTGCCGCGTGGCCGGACATCCGGCTGCGCGGCACTCGTCGTTTTACGAGGTGCGACGTGTGCTAGCCCTCTCCTCATAACCGAAGGGATAACGGGGCGCAGGCTGCGCGCTCGATCGCGCGAATGTCATGGTTACTTCCGGTGGTAGCGCGGGCTGGTTCCCAGGTGGACGGTGATTGTCTTGTTGTCATTCAAGACGACCCCTTCGTCCGTTCCACGATAGACGTAGGACGACGGGAATGAGTCCGTCAGTGTGTCCCCTGCGATCCCGTCCATGTAGTCCTGCATCTCCTGGACACTGGGGGAAGAGCCATTGGGCTTTGGAATAATGGGGTTCTCATCCGGGTACTGCGACGGATCCGTGTTGACCAACGACCCCAGAGCCGCCGCACCATAGCCGGTGTACTTATCCCAGTTGTGAGTGGGGTTCAGGCCCGTGCGAACCAGGAGCTGGAGGATCTGGTTGGTAGTGGCCTCGGGCCACCGCTGGCGCGCTAAAGCCAGCATGCCTGCCACAAGCGGCGCAGACACAGATGTCCCATTGACCGTTTGCGGTTGGTTTGTCGCAGGGTCGAAAGTGTTGAAGGGCCCGCCAAAAGCAGCTGTGACTACGCCGTCGCCCCAGGAGGAGTAGGACGCGAACGTACCGTCGGCGTTAATCGCGGACACACCAACGACGCCAGAGAACCTGCTCAGGTGCGTCACATTGTCGTCACTGGCGCCATTTCCGGCGGAGGCGACGATGATGACACCCTTGCTGATCGCGTTGGCGATCGCCCACTTCAGCTCAGGACTCTCCTCTGAGACGCTTTGGGAGACGGAAATGATCTGAGCACCGTCCTCAACGGCCTGGTTGATGAGGCTGGCGAAAGTGTTGAGCCGACCGCCATCGGAGCTGCATGTTCCGTTCGACGTTGTCGATGCCGTCGACGACTGGTAGGTGTATAGAGTCGCGTCGGGTGCCACGCCGGTCTTGGGGGAAACCAAAATGATCGCCATATCGGTGCCATGACGCTTCCCCTCGGGGGTCGCCTCCACCGTACAGCGGCTCTTGTCGGTGACCTTAGCCCCCTTGAGCGCAGGGTCACTCGTATCAACCGGACCGCCAATGGCAGCGATCGTGACGCCCTTACCGGTGTATCCCTTGGCGCGTACGGTATCCAGGGGATAGTAGGAGAAATAATCCTGTGAAGGCACCGCGTCGTCTGCTTGCGTGGGGGCAGGGGCCAGTGTGAGGACCCCGGCGGCAAGCGCAAGGGCAGAGCCGGCGGTGGTCAGGGCACGCGCGGCGCGCCCCGCCCTCCCCATGAAAGCGAAGGGAGAACGAGGCACCGGCTGCGCGCTCGATCGCGCGAGTGTCATGGTCACTTCCGGTGGTAGCGCGGGCTGGTGCCCAGGTGGAGTTCCATTCCCTCAACTGCTACGGAAACGACACCTTCATCCACACCCCGGTAGACGTAAGACGGAGGGAAGTCACCTTGGTATGAGGAAAAAGCGATTCCGTCCGCGTAGTCCTGAATCTCTTTAACGGTAGGACTGGAACCATTGGGTTTTTGAATGATGGGGTTCTCGTCCGGGTACTGCGACGGATCCGTGTTAATCAAGTCAGAGAGAGACGCAGCACCATACCCCGTGTACTTGTTCCACTCATGGTTGGGGTTCAAGCTTGTGTGAACTAGAAGTTGGAGAATCTGGTTGGTTGTGGCGTTAGGCCACTTCTGCCGCGTCAAAGCAAGGATGCCCGCCACGATAGGGGCTGCTACTGATGATCCATTGACCGTCGTCGGAGCGCCAGTGTTCACATCGTAGGTGTTGAACGGACCCCCGAAAGCAGTGGTAACCACACCATCACCCCAAGAGGAGTAGGACGCGAACGTACCGTCGGCATTAATCGCAGACACACCAACGACCCCAGAGAACCTGCCTATGTGCGTCACATTGTCATCGCTGGCACCATTTCCAGCGGAATTGACAATAATGACGCCCCTGCTTATCGCGTTCGCGATGGCCCACTTGAGTTCAGCAGTTGTATCCTGATCACTCTGGGAAATTGAAATAATCTGGGCACCGTCCTCGACAGCCTGATTGATGAGCTTGCCAAAGGTATCAAGCCGCCCCGTACTGGTATCACAGCTTCCACCCGACACCGAAGTCAGGTTCGAGACTTGGTACGTGTACAAAGTCGCGTCGGGCGCCACACCGGTGTACGGAGAGACCAAAATGGTCGCCATGTCGGTGCCATGACGCGCATTTTCCGGGGAAGCCTCGATGGCACATCGACTCTTGTCCGTAATCTTGGCTCCCTTGAGGGCCGGGGCACTAGTGTTGACGGGGCCATCAATGAGGGCAATGGTCACACCCTTACCCGTGAAACCCTTCTCGCGAGCAGAGTCCAGATAGTAATAGGAAAAATAATCCTGCGAAGGCACCGCATCATCCGCAAGGGTCGGAGCGGGTGCTAGCGTCAGGGCACCAACGGCCAGAGCCAGAGCAGAGGCGGCGGTGGTCAGGGCACGCGCGGCGTTAGAGAAAAGCTTCACCATTGGCGGGGATCCCATCCGTCATCTGTCCGCCTGGCCGGCGCGATGTCCTTGTCTGTGCCGTAAGTCTGGGACATGGGGTTCACGTAGCCTGCAGGCAACGAATCATCATCATCCTCAAACCTGAAGGCCACGTACTGGCGCCTACGCGCCTTCTTGTCGTCCTTGCCCGCACCAGTGCCTGCTCCCGCGCCGGCACCCATGAAGCCACCGCTCGTCGAGCCGCCCTTACCCGTAGCTCCTGCACCACCACCGTTCGCTCCCGTAGTACCCGTGACTCCGGAGGTACCGGCAGCACCGTTCGCACCACCAGCGCCAGTCGCACCCATGGACCCCGCAGAACCTGCAGGGGGAGTGTAGGAGCCGAAACCGGAACCGGAGTAGGAACCAACCTTGAGGGCGGAGACACCCGCGCCACCCATGCCATTGGTCGTACCGGTGATACCACGCATGCCCGCGGCACCCATGCGACCGGCACCGGACAGCCCGGTAGCCGAACCGGACTCGCCGAAGCTACCCGAGCCCATGCGGACTGCGCCGCGCACGCCGAGCACGCCCGCACCAAGGACACCCGCACCGCCGAGGCGGCCGGCCGTGGCGGAGTCGGAGGCAGGGCCACCGTTGAGGCGCCACAGCGGGTGATCCACATCCGCGGGGGGCGCCGGGGTATGACCGCCGAGGACGCCATTGCGGTAGGTAGTGCCGTTGACGCGCGTGTGCAGCAGATCCCTGCTCATCAGCTCCTGGGGGTCCGTGATGGGGTTGGTGCGCGAGCCGAGCTCTCCGTATGGGAGCTCGCGCGTCTCCACGGCGCCCGAAGACACAATGCGGCTACGGGCTGCTGCCGCGTCGGCCTCGCTCCACCACGGCTGATCGAAACCACCGGGGTAATTTCCCGATGCAGAACTGCGGTCTGCTGCGCGGCCAAAGTCGTCATCACGGCTGTAACCCCAACCACCGGCCCCTCTGCCCGCAGTATGGCTATCACTGCGGTTGCCGCCCCCACTGCCGGCGTTGTTTTCCTTCTGGTGTTCTTCCTCTTCGTAATCTTCCAGGCCTTTTCCGGGTTCTGCAGAATTAGGCCGTCCCTCCATTTCCACGCTAATCGCCTTAGTACTGGAGTTGAGCATCGTGAGGATACGCTCTGCGGCAGCTTCGCGCTGCGCATTGGCCTGCGCTTCAACGGCTTCAACGTATGCTGCGCCCGTGGTGTAGAGCTTGCCCATTGCGCGGATACCCGGGCCAGGCTCGCTGTCGGGAACCGAGACGACCCAGTCATCGCGCATTGCTTCGGTCTCTGCGTCAATGAGGTCTGCGGAGATCTTTTCACCCTCGGCAAGTGCAGTCGCCATGACACCACGACCGTTCGAGTAGCTCCTAAAGCCGCGCTCGTAAGCCTCTCGGTACTTCGTAATTCGCTGGACAGATGCATCAACCCAGCGGTCCATGGCGGTACCGGTTGCACCGGTGAAGCCGTGGCCGTCTCGATAGGAGCGGAGGCGTTCGACAGCGTCGTCAAAGTACTCCAAGGCCTTCTCATGATCCCTATCCCACGCCTCCAGTCCCTTGTTGGCACGGGCAGCCTCCATGAATGTTTTGAGACGTTCGTACATCGGTGATGAAACCATGCGGATACTCCCTTCAAAAGACTATTCGTTAATTCAGATCTTCTTCTGGCCTGGCTGGGTGGCTGGACCGCTGCCGCTCGGTGCTCCCGCACCGCCAGAAGATGACTGGGGCCCAGTCGTAGAGGTGCCAGAACCAACCGGCAGGTGAATGATGTCTTCCAAGGTCAAGCCGATCTTGTGGAGTAGAGCCGTATATTCGTCCTGTTCCTTTGAGCGAATTGACTGAGCTTCCATATCAGCCTGCGTTTCCTTGAAGCCCAGCGCGTTCTCGTATTCGGTACCCGTAAAACGAGTCATGGCGGCGTGCATCTTCTCCTCAAAGTCCTTAAGCATCGCTGTCTCGCGATTAAGTAGCTCGGAAACAGCATCGAACATGTCGGCAGAACGGATCCGGATAGCTGTCGGCCCTTCTTCATGTCCCCAGAACGTGGAAGTTTGTGCAGATCCCAGAGCGGAGGTGTGCTTACGCGAACCCGTCACGGCATCCCAGGTCTCAACGACCTTCGGAGCAGCTTTTTCCTGAAGTTCATGGTCGTAAGCAGCGTCTGCGTTTCCAGTCATCATTGGCTCCTGAGTGAATTGTCGATGGAAGATGAAAGAGCGCTGCAATGCGCCCGGTTGCTTACTTGGCGACCTTGAAGCGGCGGACCAGCGGCTTATCAGGCTGGTCGGAGCCCTCGATCTTCAGGGTCCACACGTAGGTCAGATCAGAGCCGGAGCCCTCCACGTCCACGGTCCAGGACGAGTAGTACTCGCAGTTCTGCTCCACGCACAGGTCGTAGGTGTCATTGCCCAGTCGCCAGAAGTCGGTGGCCGACATCATCTGGTAGACCGTGTCGTTCTTGTTAACCACGGTCTGGCCCTTAGGATCCAGCTTGAACTGCTGGGAAGCAATCAGGCTGGGCTCCACGCCCACCAGCTGCGCGCCAACCATGTTGTTCAAGGCGA
>JVKM01000030.1 GCA_001072465.1 Xylanimonas cellulosilytica
GGGTTATAGGACACTAGGTGTTGCTGGTGGCGTGACTTTTTGGCTTTCTGGTGCGGGAAAGTCGGTGTTTTAGTTGGTTGGGACCAACTATGAGGATGGACAAATCGTGTTGCTGGGAGGGTGACTTTTCGGCTTTGCTGCGCGGGAAAGTAGCTTTTTTAGTTGGTCGTGTTTGCCTCGTTTCTGTGAATACTGCATCGTGCCCTGTGTGTGGTTGCCCCATGATCCGTCACGGTAGGACTTCATCAGGTCGTCAGCGGTGGCGGTGTAAACCCTGCAAAATCACGACGTTGAACGAAATAGACTCCACGGCCAAGCATCTTGATGAGTTCTTGGCCTGGCTGCTCAGTCGGCGCCGTCAGGCGGATTTGCCTGGCGGGGGACGCTCGTTTCGCAGGCGCTGTGAGCCATTGTGGCAGTTATGGCCGTTTAGCCCGATCGTCGATGAGGTTCATGACGTCATCTTCGTTGACGGTATCCACCTGGGCCGAGGTGCCGTGGTTCTCATCGCTCAAACTCCCGATTGCGTGCTGGGTTGGTACGCGGCTAGGAGCGAGAATTCGCGTGCCTGGGAAGCACTCATGAGCCGCATCGCGCCACCGGCCCTGGTCGTCACTGACGGGGGCAGTGGGTTCGCGAAAGCCTGCAAGAGAATCTGGCCGACCACGCGCATCCAACGCTGCACCTTCCATGCGTATTGCCGTATTCGCCAAGCCACCACAACGCGCCCCAAACTGGCGGCCTCACGAAGCTTATACGCTCTTGGGCAACAACTCTTGCACGTGGAGGGCCGAGAAGAAGCTCAGGAATGGATCGGTGCCTACCAGGACTGGTGCACGCGCTGGAAGGACTTCTTGGAGGAGAAAACACGCAGGCCTGACGGAGGATGGGAATACACCCACGAACGTCTCGTTCGGGCTCGTAACAGTCTCAACAAGCTCATCAGGCAAGGCCTGTTGTTCACGTACCTGGACCCCACCTGGGATCAGCCGATGCCTGCAACAACCAACCAGATCGAAAGCACGAACGCGCGCCTACGCCAGATGCTGCGCGATCACCGTGGCATGCGCCTGACTCGACGCATGAAAGCCGTGTTTTGGTGGTGCTACACCCACTCTGCGCACCCACAGCCAGCAGCCCGCATCCTCGCCACCATGCCCACCGACGCAGACCTCGAAAACGCCTGGTATAACGCCAGCCAAACCCACCAAGCCACCGCCATTATCCCCGGCTGGGGCGACGCAATTTGCTGGAACGAACTCCACCACACCACCCCCTACCACAACACCTGGGACTAACCCCAGCAACACGAAATGTCCTATAACCCTATACTTGGGTGTCATGGACCGCACCATTATTCACGTTATGCGCCACGGCGAGGTGGACAATCCCGACGGTGTTTTGTACGGGCGGCTGCCCGGTTTTGGGCTGACGGAGCTGGGGCACGCGATGGCTGCCCGCGTCGCAGAGTATCTGGTGGATTCGGGTGCGGATATTGCTCGCGTGATTTCGTCACCGCTGCTGCGCGCGCAGTTGACGGCGGCTCCGACGGCGGCCGCGTACGACCTGAGTATCCAGTCCGATCCGCGCCTCATTGAGTCGGACAACGTCTTCGAGGGTCTGCCGGTGAACACCAACCGCGCGATGCTGGCGAACCCGAAGTACTACAAGTACTACTGCAATCCGCTGCGTCCCTCGTGGGGTGAACCCTATCGGGATATCGCGTCGCGTATGAGTGCGGCCCTCTCCTCGGCGCTGCGCGAGGCCCGGGGGCGTGAGGCGCTCGTCGTGTCCCACCAGAATCCGATCGTGACGCTGACGCGCTTCGTGAACGGCCAGCCACTCGCCCACGCGCCGAAGTCACGCCACTGTGCGCTCGCGTCGATCACGTCGTTTATCTTCTCGGGGGCGACGCTGGTGGGCACCTCCTACGCGGAGCCTGCAGCGGACCTCGTTGCGATGGCGAAGGATATGACGCCGGGGGATTCGCAGGCAGATCTGCGCCGCTGACCGTACCCGCCGGGCGGCCGCGTCGCGCCCAGGCAGGGCAGTGTCCGAGGCGTGCGGTGTGAGCGTCGCTCAGTTGGCCTCGTCGCCGGAATCCTCGGCGGGGTCGGTCCCCTCATCCTCGGAGTGCTTGCGCTGTTCCTGCGTGCGACGTTCCTCCTCGCGGCGCTTGCGCTGGATGTCGCGCTCGAGTCGGAACAGGAACTCCGGGTCGTCGTCGGGGGCGGAGGGGCGCTTGGGGGCCTCGGACGTGCGCGCCTGCTTCTTTTCCGCGCGCGATACCCAGCGCAGGACCAGCCAGGCGATGGGGCCGATGGCGGCGATCGTCGCGGTGAAGAGGATGATCATCAGCCAGATGGGCTTGGCGATCTTTCCGGGCATCTCGTCTTCGGGCGTGCGGTGCCAGTCAGCGGCAGCGTAGATGGTGACTGCGAGCATTGCGACGACGAAGACGATCCTGGCCATGCCCCTAGCATAGGGGCGTGGGCCGTCTCACGCTGGCGCGTTCACTCCCGGAGCAATCGGAGGAGCCGCGCGGCGTTCAGGTGCGTGTGACGCGGGGGAGGTTCGCGTACGAGGGGGCGGCACCCGGTGCGAGGACCGCCGTCGACCCGGCTCGGATGCCGTCGGCCACGGCCTCGGCGAAAGGCTTGCCGAGGGCGATGGCGGCCGCCAGCGCGCCCACGCATGCGTCCCCGGCCCCCGTGGTGTCCACGGTCTCGCCGAGGGTGAGTGCGGGGCAGTGCCCGGCCTCGCTGCCCGACGCCCACGCCGCGCCGTCCGCGCCGAGCGTCACCATGACGTGCTTGGGGCCGAGGCCTCGCAGCGCCCGCGCGACGCCGATCGCCTCGGTCGGGCTGGCCGGGGCGGGCATGCCGAGCGTCAGGCCTGCCTCCGTCTCGTTCATGACGAGAACGTCGACGCGCGCCATGAATGCGGCGTCGGTGGGGCGGGCGGGGGCCAGGTTGAGCAGGACGCGCGCGCCAAACGAGTGCGCCCACGCGAGGGCTTCGGCGTCGGCCTCGGCAGGGATTTCGGCCTGCAGGACGACGATGTCGGCGGGGGCGGGGAACAACGAGGCCTTGGCGCGCTCGACGGTCACGGTTGCGTTCGCCCCGGCGTCGAGGATGATCGTGTTCTCACCCGAGGAGGAGACAGTGATGAGTGCGGTCCCGGAGGGCCCGTCGACCTCGCGCAGGTGGGTGACATCCACGTCATGAGATGCCAGCTCCTCGCGCAGGCGCTGGCCCGAGGGATCCTTGCCGACCGCGCCCACAAAGAAGACGGGGACCCCCGAATGCGCGGCCGCGGCAGCCTGGTTTGCGCCCTTACCGCCGAGGCCGTAGGTGAGCGAGGTACCCGAGAGCGTTTCGCCGGGGTTTGGGAAACGGTCGACGGTGACCGTGACGTCCTGGTTGATGGAACCGACAACGATGACGCGAGACATGGTGCTCCTTTGCGAGGGATGATTCATTGTGCCACGTCAGGGGTGCTGCGTTGTGGCTTTGGACACTTACGTGTCGGTATGTGCTCCGCGTCTGTTCACCCCTCTTGAATTAAGTACAGCTTCATTCGAGTACTAGTTTCCTGTAATAGTACTAAATGTTTGATTTGTGGTGAACTAATCGCCGTGCGCACGCTCCGGTTCTTCATCTCCTCGCGGGCGGCAGGTCCCACCTGCCGCGTCGCCACCGTCCCCTCGCAGGTCATCCGAGGGGAGGCCTCGGCCCCCGCGGTCAACGTGCGCACCGTCGCCACGGACGGCGAATACGCGGACGGGCCGGCGCGCGTGCTCCTGCCGCTTCTCGGCATCTACGCGCTCGGGACCGTCTCCCTCCAGGGGTTCAACCTCGTCTACCTGCGCGTCGCCCAGGATATCGGCGCGGGGGACGCCTCCGGCCTCATCACTGCGATCCCCGGCATCGTCCTCGGCGTCGCCTGCTTCCTGTACGGAACCCTCGGAGACTTCATCCCGCTGCGCCGCATCGTCGACGTGGGCATCGGACTCATCGTCGCGGGGTCCCTGCTCGGCTTCGTCTTCTCCTCGTCGCTGGTCGGCGTCATCGTCGCCCGAGCACTCCAAACCCTCGGATACCAGGCTGCCGCCTCCGCGTACATGATCCTGGCGACCGCCATCCGTGACCCGAAGAAACGAGGCCTCTACGTGGGCCTGATGTGCGCGGCCTTCCAGGGCGGCACCGCGATCGGCATGCTGGCTGGCGGTATCCTCGCCGACATCAACTGGGCTCTGCTCCTCCTCATTCCCCTGGCCGGCCTCGCCTGCCTGCCGATCATGGGGCGTCGTGTCCCCGCGCGCGCCCACGCCGGGCGCGTCGACGTCGTTGGCCTCGCGATCTTCTCCTCCCTGGCTCTGCTGCTCACCCTGGTCGCCGCGAACCCGCACTGGTGGCTCATCGCGGGCCTCATCCTCGGCGGCGTCCTCTTCTGGCGCTACATCGGGCGTGCGCGCGCCCCCTTCATCACGCGTTCCTTCTTCATGAACGTGCCGTGGGCGCGCTCGATCAGCCTCATCGTCATCGTCTACTGCATGAACTTCACGGTCGCGCCCCTCATGAACGGCATCGGCGCCGCCAACTACGGGCTTACGCCCGCGCAGGTGTCCGTGCGCCTGCTGCCCGCCTACTGCGTCGCCCTGGCCACCGCCATGACGTCGGGCGCAGTCATGTCGCGCATCGGGCGCGGCCGTACCGTGCGCGTGTGCGTGACCCTCATCCTCGTGGGCACCGCCCTCATTGCGCTGTGCATGAGCATGGGCCCGTGGGTGATCACAGCCGCCATGTGCTTCATCTACGCGGGCTTCGGCGCCCTGTTCACGCCCATCTACGACACGGTCTTCGCGACCGTCGCCCCCGGCCAGAATGGGCGCGCCGTCGCCATGAACGACCTCGCCATGCAGGGTAGCGCCGCGATCGGCATCGGCGTGTTCACGCCCCTGCTCGCCTCGGGTGCCTTCCGGGCTATCGCCCTCATCTGCGTCGTTGCGGCAGCGACTGGTATCGCCGGGGACTGGCTGCACGAATACCTGTACCGCCGCGGGCGCTGAGGCGGGGAGCGCAGAGCAGCCCCGGCCTCGTTCTTAGGACAGGAGTAGCGCGAGTGCAGCCAGGAGCGCCCACGCCAGGGTGAAGAACCCCGTGTTGCGTAGCACTGTGATGAGCTCGCGGCCCGAGGCACCGGTGAGAACCGGGAGGCTCACTCCGGCAGCCCACGCTCCCGCGCCCACGCCCAGCGCGCCCGTCGCGAGGGGATGCAGCCCCACCGCGACGCCCAGCACGACGATCAACGCGACGGGAAGCCACGCGCACGCCGCAAACACCCAGCGCGACGGGCGATCGCCCAGGCGCACGGCGGCGGTCATCTTGCCGGACTCGCGGTCCGTCGGAATGTCGCGGATGTTATTGGCCATCAGCAGCGCCACCGACAGGAGGCCCAGCGCCGACGCGCTCATCCACAGCCACCACGGAGCCGATTGCACCTGCGTCCACGCCGTGCCCACACATGCCAGCAGACCGAAGAACACGAAGACCATCAGCTCCGACAGGCCGATGCCCATGTACGCATACGGGTGCTTACCGCCCGTGTAGAACCACGCGGCCACGACCGCCGCGGCGCCCGCAGCGATCAGCCACCAGGTGCCCGACACGGCAACCAGGGCGAGGCCTGCCACGCCGGCCACCGCGAACGAACCGAGCGCGGCCGCCAGGACCGTCTTCGGTTTGGCGAGGCCGCCGCCCGTCAGGCGCGCAGGCCCCTTGCGGTTGTCGTCCGTGCCGCGAATGCCATCCGAATAATCGTTCGCGTAATTGACCCCCACCTGCAGGGCCAGCGCCACCAGCAGTGCCAGGGCAGCGCGCGCTGCGCTGAAACCCCCCAGGTAGTGCGCGGCCGCAGAACCCACGATCACGGGCGCGGCGGCGGCAGGGAGGGTGCGCAGGCGAGCGCCTTCAATCCAGTCAGAAACGGAAGCCATGCCCACCAGTGTAGTTGGAGCGGGCGCGGGTCCGGGCAGCGGGTTAGCGCACCCACTCCCGCTCGGTGCCCGAGGCCTCGGCCGCAGCCTGCGCGGCGGCGGCGCGGTCGATCTTGTCGAAGCCTAGGTAGGGGAGGGCCTCGACGGCCACAATCCGGCGAGGAGCCTGCGCGCGCCCGATGTGTGCCGCCGCGTGCTCGCGAATCGCTGAGCCGAGCTCCGCCATCTCCAGCGAATCCGACGGCATCTGATCGACAACCACGAGCGCGGTCACCACATGGCCCCACTTCTCGTCCGGGGTGCCCAGAATCCATGCGTCCGACACGCCCTCGAAGGAACGTACCGCGCGGCGCACCGGACCCGGCGCGATCGACAGGCCGCCCGAGACGATCACGTCGTCGGCGCGGCCGCGCACCTCCACCGTCCCCGAAGCCCGGATAATGCCCAGGTCCCCGGTGAGCAGCCAACGGTGGCCGCCCTCGTCGAAGAAGGGGCTCTCCGCGTCCAGGTAGCGTGTCATGAGCGTCGGGCCGTGGATCGCCAGGCGCGTGCGCCCGTCCCAATCCACGGCGCGCACCGACGTGCCCGGCAGGGGCTTGCCGTCGTACACGCAGCCGCCCGCCGTCTCCGTCATGCCGTAGGTCAGGCGCACCTTCAGGCCAGCCTCGCTGGCGCGTGCGAGCAGCTGCTGGTTGGTCGCCGCCCCACCCACGAGGATCGCCGCCAGGGAGCGCATCGGCCCCACGACCTCCTCGCCAGCGTCGAGGCACTGGGCGAGCTGGGTGGGCACGAGCGACAGGTAGCCGGGCATGTCGTCCTGCGTGGCGCCCTGAATCGCAGGCAGGAGGGCGCGGGGGTCGAAACCCTCGGAGGTGTCGACGATCTGCGGGTTCGTCTCCGCGACTGCCGCGCGCAGCAGGATCATCGCGCCCGCGATGTGGTGCGCCGGCATCGCCAGGATCCAACGGCCCGGGCCCTCTAGGGCCAGCTCGGTCGCCTTCGCCGAGGCCATGAGCGCCTCGATCGACAGGCCAACGAGGCGCGGGCTGCCCGCACTCGACCCCGACGTTGGGACAACCAGGTCAATACCGTCGAAGAAATTCGGGTCCGCGTTGATCGCCTTGGCGAGGCCGGGGTAGCGGTCCTCCGGGAAAGCCTCCTCGGGCGTCACCGCGGAGCCGCGCAGCGTCGCCGGGGGCACATCTTCCGGGGCGCGCAGGACGACAACCGTGTGGGGCGCCGGATGATTGGGGTCCGCCTGGCGCTCCTCGTACAGCTCCACGAGCTTGTGGATCGATGCGTTCGCCAGAGCGACCGCACCGATAGCGGTGCCTCCCGGCACAACAAGAAGTCGCGGCGCAGCCATGATGAGCCTCCCAAAGTCGACGGCGAACGCATATACAACCAGGATAAAGGCTTGCGTTGTTGCAGGTGGTGAGGGGCTTCGCGGCAATAATCACGTTTGTCGGTTGTTTTGTTGGATGAAAGGGCGGGATTTCGCCCCTTTCCTTGTGGTCGATAACTCAGCTGAAAATTCAACGGAATTTACCCGCAAGCGCACACGAGGCTATACGATAAGAAACGATGCTCAAGAAACTATCCCTGAAAACCAGATGGGCGATCGGCGTCGTGAGCGCCCTCGTCCTCCTCGTCGTCTGCGCCGGCATCGTGTATGCGGCCAACTACTCCGGGCGCGCCCTGCCGGGCACGACCGTCGCCGGCACACCCGTCGCGGGCATGACCCGCGACCAGGTGATCGCCGCCGTCAACGAGCGCGCCGACGCCGCGACCGTCACGCTCACCGTCGAAGGCAAGACCACCGAGGCCTCGCTCAACGAAGCAGGCATCACGGTCGAGGCCGACGAGACCGCCGACGCCGCCATGAAGGGCTCCACGTCCCTTCCCGCGTTCGTCAGCGCCCTCTTCTCCGAGCGTGACGTCGAACCCGTCGTCACCGTCAGCGAGGAATCCATCAAGAAGCTCGCCGCGACCGCAAACTCGACCCTCACCTCGGAAATGAAGGATGCTGCGGTTGTTGTTGCCGAAGACGGCGAATCCTTCACCTTCACCCCCGCGCAGAACGGCAACGGCGTGTCCACCGATGACGTCGCCTCCGCCGTCAAGCAGGCGGGCGCCACCCTCGCCTCCGTCACCCAGGACGTGAGCGTGCGCGAGATGGAGCCCTCCGTCACCACCGAGAACGCGCAGGCCGTCGCCGAGAAGGCCAACGCCCTCCTCGAGACGAACATCGAAATCTCCGACGGCATCGACACCTTCTCCGCCGAGCGCTCCGACAAGGTCAAGTGGGTCGAATTCCTCACGAAGGATGACGGCAGCCTCGAGGACCCGTCCATCAACGCTGTCAAGGTCGCCGACTGGGTCAACGCCCTGGCCGCCAAGACCGACGTCAAGCCCGAGAACCGCGTCGACAACGTCGACTCTTCCGGCAATGTTCTGACCGTCGCCCGCGAAGGCAAGAAGGGCCTCAAGACCAACAACACTGAGCAGATCACCAAGGACGTCGTCGCCGCCATGACCGACGGCAAGGCTTACGAGGGTCTGTTCCACTACGACGACGTCGAGCCCGGCTCCGAGACCAAGCAGGTCGCCGAAGGCACCGAAAACCTGGTCTACCAGGCAGCCGAAGGTGAGAAGTGGGTCGACATCAACCTCTCCGACAACTCCGTCACCGCCTACGTCGGCGGCAAGGTCGCCGGCGGCCCCTTCTACATGGTCCCCGGTGCCCCCGAGACACCCACCATCGTCGGCACCTTCCACGTGTACCTCAAGTACGACGTGCAGACCATGCGCGGTGAGAACGCCGACGGCACCAAGTATGAGACCGAAGGCGTCCCGTGGGTCACCTACTTCAGCGGTGGCTACGCGATGCACGGCGCCCCCTGGCGTTCCTCCTTCGGCTGGAGCGGCTACGGCGGCTCCCACGGCTGCGTGAACATGCCCGTCGACGCCGCGAAGTTCATCTACGACTGGACCGACATGGGCGACACGGTGGTCGTGCACTACTGATTTGCGCTGAGCATCAGGGCGGGCCGGAACCGAAGGGTTCCGGCCCGCTTTGTTGTGTTTGTGTTTGTGTTTGTGTCTGTGTTTGTGTCTGTGGCTCCGCTGGTGTTCCGGGCGCCGTCTGATCCTGCTGTGGGGCCGGGCTGCTTGGTGCGCCCGTGGGCGGCGGCCCGCCCGCTCACCGTCCGCGCCGCGAGCTTCGCTCGGCGCGTCGTCTCGAAGCCCGGCCAGGCCCCGCCGCCGCCCACGGGTGCTGCAGCCAGGCCCCGCGGCCCATGGGCACCGCAGCCTGGCCTCCGGTTCCTCCGGCGCCCTCCACACCGGCGGCGCCTGTCGTTCTGGTGTGCCCGGGCCCTGCCGCCCGCGGGCACCGCAGCTGACACTCACAAATTTCGCACGTAATTCCCCTGTGACTCTTTCAAATCTTGAATGCGCCTCGTTGGAATTGCAACGTTTTCAGCGTTTGTTGAAACTTCCTTCAAACGAATTACGTGCGAGTTTTCCGGGGCCTGCTGTGTGCCAGGACCCACGACAACCGGTGGGGGTGATCGTTCGTCCACCGTTGCTGCGTGCGAAAATTCGCCCAGCAATCCAGCGTCTGGCCTCGGGGCGAGACAAAACTCGCCCTGCTCGGCCTGGTGTGGGTGTGAGCGCGAAAAAGTTCGCCCTGCATGATCAAAACATGCGAAAAACGGTGTTTTCGGCTGCGCTGGGCGAACTTTTTCGCGGAAGTGCTGCGGGACGGGCTGCGCTGGGCGAACTTTTTCGCGGAAGAATCGCTGAAGGTCCTCATTGTGAACGTGTCTATGTGCGTCAGCAGTCTTCGCTGTTGCTCGTCGTCACCCGGGGACAAATTTCGTATGCAATTCCCCTCAAGGTATTTCAAGTTATGAACTCGAACCGTTGAAATTCTGTCGTTTTAGTGCCGTTGTGCATGTGGGCTCTGTGGGAATTGCATGCGAAATTGTGGAAGTGGTGGCCTGGACTGGTTGTGTGGACCGGGTGTTGTGAGGGTTGGTTGTTGGTGGTGTTGTGCCCATAGGTGCACGTACCGGTTGGGTAGAACCAGTCCAGCGCGGTGGCTGGGCCGACCTCGCAGGCCCGACGCGGCGCCGCGACGGAACGTGCTACGCGGCCTGGGATGCGATGAAACCCTGCAATGCGATGACGCCGGCACCGCGCGACCAGGCCTCGTTGGAGCCGTCAGAGAGGGTGATGCGAATCGATGAGGCGCGCGGGTCTCGTACTTCGGCGATGCCGGCCCGCAGAGCCTCGCCGCTCAGTGATGCGAGGGCGACACCCTCGCCGCCGACGATCACCAGTTCCGGAGCCGTGAGCGACGCGACCAGGCCGATGAGCCTGCCGAGGGCGCGTCCCGAGGCCGCCAAAATCGCCGTCACCGCGGGGTGTTTGTCGGAGGCAAGCGCGATGACGTCGCTCCAGTCGAGCGGGCGTCCGACAGCGGCCGACACGTCCCGGCAGATAGCGGGCGTCGTCAGCATGGCCTCGGCGCAGCCACGGTGCCCCTGGGAGCAGATGGGGCCGAGTGGATCGAGTGGCCAGTGGCCGACGAGGCCGATGCCCGAGTCCTCGTTCTCCAGGCGCGCCCCGTTAGCGACGCATCCGTATCCCACGCCCACGCCGACCGTGATGACCGCGAAGTTGGAATGCCCGGTGCCCGACCCGAACCAGTGCTGGATCTGTGTGTAGGCGGATAGGTCGTTGGCGACGAAGGCGGGCAGGTGGGTGGCCTCGGAGACGAGGGAGGCGAGGGGGACGTTGTTCCACTTGAGGAAGGGGGCCGACTCGACGGCGCCGTCGGCGTTCACGATGCCGCCGACGGCGATCCCGATCGCGTCGACGCGGTAGGTCGAGCGGGCGAGGTGGGCCAGATCGGCGATCGCGCGGACGACGCGGACGGGGGTGAGGGATTCAAGGGGGACGCAGTAGGAGTCGCGGGGTGTCGCCTTCAAGTCGATGACGGTGGCGTCGAGGGCGCTGTCCGTCAGCTTGATGCCGAGGAAGTAGTGCGAGGAGGGGACGACGTCGAGGGGGATGGTGGGGCGGCCGGAGGTTCGCTGGGTGGCCTCGGGGACCTCGGCGAGGAGGCCGGAGGCGATGAGCTCCGTCGAGATGCGCGTGAGCGTCGCGGGGGCCAGGCCGAGGCGTCGCGCCAGCTCAGCGCGGCCGAGTGGGCCGTGGATGAGGACTTCGAGAGCGACCGCGGAAGCGAGCTCGTCTTTGGGCTGCCAGGTCATGACCATTCCTTTCTGGTGAAAGAAAGATTACATGCAAATTTCAATTTTGCCTAGCATATTGACACGACTAATTTTGCGTGGTGAAATTAGTGGCAAGCGGCCAATGGTGGCCGCGATCACGAGAAAGTGCACAGTGCAATGAAGCAGAAGCGTCTCCTTACCGTCGGTGTCACCCTTTTCGCTGCGGCCTCGATGCTTGCAGCCTGTGGCGGCAACACAGCCGACCAGTCATCGTCTTCCGGATCCGGCTCCTCGACCGTCGAACTTACCCTGTGGGGCACGTACGGCGCGGGCTCCAACAGCGCCCAGAAGGATGCGCTGGAAAAGGAAATCATCCCCGCCTTCGAGAAGGCCAACCCCGGAATCACCATCAAGTACGTCGACATGCCCTACGACGGCCTCAAGCAGAAGCTCACGACCGGTGCCGCGGCCGGGGAGCTGCCCGACCTGATCCGTACCGACCTCGGTTGGAACGCGCAGTTCGCCAAGCTGGGTGTCCTCAAGCAGCTCGACGGCAACATGCCGAACTACGAGGCCTTGGCATCCAAGGTCTACCCTGGCCTGCTCGGCACGACCCTGTACAACGGCCACCACTACGGCCTGCCCCTGGATACGAACACGCGCGTGCTCATCTCCAACCCCGATGCCCTCGCCAAGCTCGGCGTCGACAAGGCCCCCGAGACCTTCGACGAACTGAAGGACCTCGCCGCCAAGGCGAAGGATGCGGGCGGCTCGGTCTACGCCTTCGCGGATGGGGACATCTCGCAGTGGAATATCATGCCGTGGATCTGGAGCGCGGGCGGCGACATTTCCGACCCCGACCAGACCAAGGCCTCGGGCTACCTGGACTCCGATAAGTCCGTGGCCGGCGTCCAGTTCCTCGTCGACCTGTACAAGGAAGGGCAGATCCCCAACGCGATCATCGGCAACGAGGGCGCGACCAAGACCCAGGACGGCATGCCGAACGGCGAGTACGCGACGATCCTCGACGGCCCGTGGATGGACCAGATCTGGGCGGGCTCGTACCCGGACTTCAAGCCCACCTACTCCAAGGTTCCCGCCGGTGAGGGCGGCTCGATCTCGGTCGTCGGCGGCGAGTCCATCGTCATCACGGAGCAAACCAAGGACCTTGAGGCCTCGTACAAGTTCCTAGAGTTCACCCAGTCGCGCGAGTTCCAGCTGCCGATGAGCAAGGCCGGCCAGATGACGGTCGTTGCCGAGTACGCGGCCGAGGAGGCCGAGGCGACTCCGGGCACCAAGATCTTCTCCGAGCAGCTCAAGACCGCGAAGTCTCGCCTCTCCATCCCCGACGCCGGGAAGGTTGATGAGATCCTCAAGACCGAGCTGACCCCCGCCTTCGAAGGCAAGGTGACCGTTAAGGAAGCCCTGACGAAGGCTGCGCAGCAGATCGACCCGCTCCTGAGCGCCGCCAAGTAACCCGGCGTCGCTCCACTCACCGGGCCCGGCCCCCACGCGCGGGGCTGGGCCCGGGAAAGGACAACTCATGAGCACCCCCACCGCGCACGAGGCCGTGGCACCTCGGGCGCGTCGGCGTTCCTCCCGGAGGAACCCGGTGGCCCCCTACCTCTTCTTGGCCCCGGGCATGATCCTGTTCGCCCTGTGCATCCTGTACCCCATGGTGCGGTCGGGGCAGATGAGCTTTTACGACTGGAACATCGTGAAGGGCTCGAACTCGGACTTCGTTGGCCTGGACAATTACGTCAAGGCATTCCATGATCCGTCCTTTTGGACGGGGCTGGGAAACTCCGGGATCTACATGGCTCTGACGGTGCCCCCGCAGATCATCCTCGGCCTCGCCGTCGCGATGCTGCTGCGCTCGAAGGCGCCCCTGCAGCCCCTGTTCCGGGTGCTCTACTACCTGCCCGTGGTCACGTCCTGGGTGGTCGTATCCCTGCTCTTCAAGTACCTGTTCGCCGACCAGGGGCTCATCAACTACATGCTGGGCAGCGCCCACCTCGGTGCGGGTGATACCTCGTGGCTGTCGAACCGTTGGACCGCCATGGTCGCGATCTGTGCGCTGGGCGTGTGGAAGGGGATCGGCTGGTCGATGATGATCTTCCTTGCTGCCCTCCAAGGGGTGCCGAAGGAGCTGGAGGAGGCCGCCCTCGTCGATGGGGCGAACTGGTGGCAGCGCTTCAAGGCCGTGACCGTTCCGGCGATCTGGCCGGCCACCGTCTTCGTTATCGTCATGCTGGTGATCGGCGGGCTCAACGTCTTCACGTCGGTGCTGCTCATGACGAAGGGCGGGCCCAACGGCCAGACCGAGGTGCTGCTGACCTACATGTACCGCCTCGCGTTCTCCGATCTCAACTTCGGGTATGGTTCGGCGATCGCCGTCGTCCTGACGATCCTCGTGTTCATCATTTCGATCGTTCAGCTCAAGGTGTTGAACCGCGATGACGAAAGGGCCGGAGCATGAGCACGTCACGCAAGACGATTCGAGCTGCGGGAACGTCGCTGCGCTTCGTCGTCCTGACGGTGGGCGCGATCGTTATGATCCTGCCCTTCGCCTACATGGTGTCGACGGCCTTCAAGCCTCAGGCCTACGTCCTGGAGACGCCTCCGAAGTTCATCCCCGACCCGGGCACGGTCGACAACTTCGTGCAGGCGTGGACGACGCAGGATTTTTCCCGCTACGCCTTGAACTCAGCGTTCGTGTCCGTGACCTCGACGGTGCTGGCCGTGTGGCTCTCCTCGATGATGGCCTACGCGTTCGCGCGCTTCGACTTCCCGGGCAAGGAGTGGTTCTTCCGCGCCCTCCTCCTCGGCCTCATGATCCCCTCGATGATGCTGATCATCCCGCAGTTCGTGCTCACCAAGCAGCTGCACCTCATCGACAACTTGTGGGCCCTCGTGCTGTTCTACGTCTCGGGAAACCTGGCGCTCAACACGTTCCTGCTACGTAGTTTCTTTGAGGGGATCCCGCGTGAGCTCGACGAGGCCATGGAGGTCGACGGCGCGAACGTGTGGACCCGCTACTGGCGCCTCGCGATGCCGCTGGCCCGGCCCGCGCTGGCGACGACCGTCATCTTCACCTTCTTGGCAACCTGGGATGAGTTCGCCTGGGCCCTGACGGTCATTTCGACGGAGACGAAACGCACCCTCCCGATCGCCATTCAGCTGTTTCACGGGCAAAACTCCACGCAGTGGGGGCTCGTGTTTGCCGCGTCCCTCATCGCGATCCTCCCCGTTATCGTTGTGTACCTGATCTTTCAGCGTCACTTCGTCGCGGGCCTGACCGCAGGAGCCGTGAAAGGATGACTCCCTTGCTCCTCCCCACACAATCCGTCTACCTGCCCGGCCAGGCGATCCGCGTCGAAACCTCCCACCCGGGCGACCTCGTCGTCACCCACCTGGGCGAGACCGTGCGCGAGGTCCCGTGCGAGCGCCCCGGCTTCGTCGACCTGGGAGAACTGTGCGTTGGCGGGTACGGCGTCGCCCAGCCGTCGACGGGCGCGTCGAGCGCCGTGCAGGTGTGTGCCTCGGCGTCGGATCGGCTGCGCTACGGTTTCGTTGCCTCCTTCCGCCCGGGAAAGGACGTCGAGGCCGTGGCCCGTTTCGCACGTCGCCTGCACCTGACCGGCATCCAGTTCTACGACTGGGCGTATCGGCACGCTAACCTGCTGGGCGGGGGAGAGGAGTACCTCGACGCCCTCGATCAGCCGATTTCCCTGGCGACCGTGCGCGCCCTCATCGAGGCGCTGCGCGCGGTGGGCACGCGGTCGATTGGCTACGCGGCCGTGTACGGCGTCGGCAATGACGAGTGGGAACAGTGGGAGGATGCGGCCCTGCTGGATGCGGCGGGGGAGCCGTACTCGCTCGCTGACTTCCTGCGCATCGTCGATCCCGCCCATCCGCGCTGGCTTGAGCACTTCGCCGCCGATGTTGCGGCTGCCGCGCGCGAGGTCGGCTTCGATGGCTTCCACCTCGACCAGTACGGCTACCCGAAGATGGCTGTCCGCCCCGACGGCGAGATCGTCGACGTTGCCGCCTCCTTCGACACCCTCATCCGAGGGGTGCGCGAGGCGGGGCCCGGCGCGACGCTCGTGTTCAACAACGTCAACGATTTCCCGACCTGGTCCTCGCC
Source organism: Xylanimonas cellulosilytica (assembly GCA_001072465.1). GTDB lineage: Bacteria > Actinomycetota > Actinomycetes > Actinomycetales > Actinomycetaceae > Pauljensenia. The sequence goes on from JVKM01000030.1 coordinate 15,389, forward strand.
GGCAGCCCCTCAGGACGCGGTCTATATCGAGCCCTGGGAGCCCGTCACCACGTACGAGGCCCTGGCTCGGGTGGCAACGAGGGCGCGCCTCGTCGCAGGCGGGAAGCCCGTCGTCCTGGCCGCCTATCAGTCCATCTATGACAAGGTTGCCCGGGACGTGGCCGACGCATCGACGCGCCTGACGATGGCGACGCTCTTCTCACACGGTGCCACTCAGCTCCTTGCCGGAGAAGACGGCCGACTCCTCGTCGATCCGTACTACGTGCGCAACATGCCCGCCGAGGACGAGACCCTCGACATGCTTGCGAACTGGTACGACTTCCTCGTCGCGAACGACGAGATCCTCGTGGACCCCGGGATTGTTGACGTGACGGCCTCGTACGTGGGCGCATACAACGCGGACATCGACGTGTCCTTCGATGCAGCACCCGTGTGCTGGGAGGCGTCCCCGGGCTGCGTGTGGCGGCGCATCACCCGCGCGGGTGATGCCCTGGTTGTCCACCTCATCAACCTCGTAGGCCAGTCCGACACGGTATGGGACGGCCCCCACCGCCCGGCGATCGTGCTGCGAGGCGGTACGCTGCGTCTGAAACCCCTGTTCGGGCGCGTGCCGCGGGTGTGTGAGGCGGATCCCGACTCGGGTTCGACTCTGATCCCCCTGGACGTGCGCATCATCGACGGCCAGGCCGTTGTTTCCCTCCCCGACCTCAACGTATGGCAGGTGCTCCATGTTCTTCTGTAACGATGCGCTGAACCCCGCAGGCAACGGCCTGGGCCCCGACGAGTGGTGGAAGGGCGCGGTCGTCTACCAGATCTACCCGCGCTCCTTCAAAGACTCTAACGGCGACGGCTTCGGCGATCTCGAGGGCATCCGCTCCAAGCTCGACTACCTGAAGTCCCTGGGCGTGGACGTCCTGTGGCTCTCGCCGATTTACGCCTCTCCGCAGGCGGACAACGGCTACGACATCGCGGACTACTACGACATCGACCCGATGTTCGGCACGCTGTCGGACTTTGATCGCCTGCTGGAGAGCGTCCACGAGAGGGGCATGCGCCTCGTCATGGACCTGGTCGTCAACCATTCCTCGGACGAGAACCCGTGGTTCGTCGAGTCGCGCGCCTCGCGGGAGAACCCGAAGCGCGACTGGTACATCTGGCGCGACCCCCGCCCCGGGTTCGTGGGCGGCGAGGCCGGGGCGGAGCCCACCAATTGGGGGTCCTTCTTCTCCGGCTCGGCCTGGGCCTGGGACGAGGCCACGGGCCAGTACTACCTGCACCTGTTCCACAGGAAGCAGCCCGACCTGAACTGGGACAACCCCGACGTGCGATCCGCCGTCTACGAGATGATGAACTGGTGGCTCGACCGCGGCGTCGACGGCTTCCGCATGGACGTTATCAACCTGATCTCGAAGGACCCGGGCCTACCCGACGGCATCGTCTACCCCGGGCGCGCGTGGGGTGAGGGCTTCCCGCATTTCTCCGAAGGCCCGCACCTGCACGAATACCTTGCCGAGATGCGCCGCGAGGTCTTCGATGGCCGCGCGGGCACCATGACGGTCGGCGAGTGCCCCGGCGTGCGCCGCGACAACGTCCTGCTGTTCACGGACCCGGCCCGGCGTGAGCTCGACATGGTCTTCCAATTCGACCACGTCGACCTCGGCCTCGAAGCGGGGAAGTTTCACCCGCGCCCGCTGCGGCCCGGTGAGCTCGCCGACTGCCTGAGCGCCTGGCAGGAGGCCCAGGGTGAGGTCGGCTGGAACAGCCTCTACCTGGACAATCACGACCAACCGCGTGCCGTCAGCCGCTTCGGCGACGAGGCGTGGCGCTACGAGTCGGCAACGGCCCTGGCTACCGCCCTGCACATGCTGCGTGGCACGCCCTACGTGTACCAGGGCGAGGAACTCGGCATGACCAACAGCGTCTTCGGTGGCATCGACGACTACCGAGACGTTGAGGCGCTGCGCTACTACCGCGAGGCCGTGGAGTCGGGGGAGAGCCCCGAGTCGGTCCTGAAGGGGCTGGCCTTCACCGGCCGCGACAACGCGCGCACCCCCGTCCAGTGGGACGCGAGCGAAAATGCGGGCTTCACGGAGGGCACCCCGTGGATCGGCGTCACCCCGAACTATCGCGACATCAACGCGGCCTCCCAGGTCGGCGACCCGTCCTCCGTGTACGCCTACTACCGCGCGCTCGCGTACATCCGCCATGGCCTGCCCGTCATCGCGGCCGGCTCGTTTGAGCGCATCGAGACCCCCTCGCCCGCGATCTTCGCCTATAGGCGCACACTCGGCGAGGCCGTGGCAACCGTCCTCGTCAACCTTTCCTCCCAGCCCGCTTCCCTCGGCGAGGCCGTGCGCGGGGTGAGCGGGGACCTCCTCCTGGCCAACCGCGACCTGCCCGAGGAGGACCGGGGTATCCCGGAGAGCCTCGGAGAATGGGAGGCCCGAGTCTACATTCGCTAACTCCACATGACGATTCCCCCGGGGCCGGCACCGATGGCCCCGGGGGTCTTCATAGGCTTCGTCACCGACGAAGGAGACGACGCCTCGACGCGCGCACGCAGCACGCGCGCTCGACGGAGGCCATTTGTGCTCCGTCCTCACCCGACCCACGCGCGGGGTAGACAACGATGTCTTGAAAAGGAACACACCATGAAATCGCGAGTATTACCCGCGAAAGTAGCGATCGTCGCGACGGCCGTGGCGACCGCTGTCGGAATCATCGGGATGGTGACTCCGACGCACGCCGAGGCGCAGATCACGCGCGTATGGACAGAAAACGCCCGATACCTGCCCAACCAGAGCGTCGACGTGACCGCCCAGGTCACCGGCGCATCACACGTCCGCTTCCGCCTCATGCACTTGGGCGAACAGGTCATGGCCTCGGACGACCTGCCTGTTGATGGATACGGGCGCGCATCCTGGGAGTTCAGCGCCCCCGACCGCGACTACACCGGCTACGTCATCGAAGCCGACTCGGACAACGGCGCGCAGGGCGAGACAGCGCTGGACGTGTCCTCCGACCCGTATCGCTACCTGCGCTTCGGGTTCCTGGACTCCTACCCCGAGGGCATGAGCGGGGCGGACCAGCAGAGGGTCGTCGACGACCTCGCCCAGAAGTACCACATCAACGCCCTGCAGTTCTACGACTGGATGTACCGCCACGAGGCACCGGTTCCCTACGACGGAAACGGCGTCGCCCCCACCTGGTCCTCGTGGGGCGGGGAGAAAATGTCGCGAGACACCATCACAGGACTCATCAACGCCGCCCAGTGGCGTTCCGTCGAGGCCTACCCGTACTCCATGAGCTACGCGGCGCTCAACGGCTACGAATCCTACGGGGTGAGCCCCGACTGGAGGCTAACCTACCGCTCGAGTGGCAGTCCCTGGTCCTTCGAAATGCTGGCGAACCGTCCGGACTCCACCCTGTGGATCATGGACCCATCCAACCCTGCGTGGCGCTCGCACATCGTCTCCCAGTACGTCCACCAGAGCGAGGACATTGGGTTCGACGGGACCCACCTCGACCAGCTCGGCGACTGGGGCCACAGCGAGGATCACCAGGGAGGCATGGCGACAACCGGAGGCGTTCCGGTCGATCTGCCCAAAGCCTTCGGCACGCTCATCGATCAGACCATGGACGCCACCGGGAAACCCGTCGGAATGAACGCGGTGGACGGCTTCGGCATGGACCACATGGCCGCTGGATCTGCGACCTACGAGTACACGGAAATGTGGGACTCCCACGAACGCTATGAGGAAGTGCAAAACTATCTCCAGCAACAGCGCATCCTGTCGGGTAACAAGCCCGCCGTCGTCGCCGGATACGTCAACAACAAGTGGAACAACGGCCCCGGGTTCGAGGCTGAAGCATCGACCGTGTCGCGCATGGGCGTGCAGGTGGCCATCGATCACCGCGATTACTCAGGTGCGGGATTCATCGACCACTTCGGTGAGCGTGGAGACTCCGTGACCTTCCGCGTCCACGTGGACGCCTCGCGCAACTACGGCCTCGTCCCTCGGTGGTCCAACGCCACGGGAGACATGGCGGCGCGAACCTTCTCCGTCGACGGGCGTGTCGTCTCGCGCAACGTCCTTCTTGGCCTCACGCCGGACTGGGACCACTGGAACATCGAGGGAGGCACCTGGGCCTATCTCAGTCAGGGCGACCACACCGTGACGATCAGCGTTGACGAGGGAGACTACGGGTACATCAACCTCGACGAGCTGCACATCAACTCCTTCTCCACCCCCTCCGTCCAGCTCTTCGACGCGGCGCTCGCGGCCAACGGCGCGAGCCACATTGAGATGGGGCAGGGCGACCGCATGATTGCCGCCGCCTACTTCCCGGACCGCACCAAGTGGATGGACGAGGAACTGACGCAGTGGATCACCCGCTACTACGACGTCACTACCGGCTACGAGGAACTGTTCTACGGGCCGACCCTGCGTCCCCTCGACGACTCGATCGTGGAGATCCCCGGATACAACGTGTCGCGCAACGGCCTGAAAAACACGATCTACGCCCGTGTCATGCGCTCGGGCGGAATGGACGTCATCCACCTGATCAACCTGCTCAACAACGATGAATTCTGGCGCGATCCCGGCAATTCGGTGACGGACACGGGTTCCTTCACCGTGCGCTACCACTACGGTGACTCGCCCACGCCGGGCACCGTCTACAAGGTCACCCCAGACACTGAGCGTGGGACGCGAGCCGTCGCCCTGCCCTCAAGGCTCGGCACCGACGAGACGGGCAACTACGTCGATATCGACGTCGACAACCTCCACGCCTGGGACGTCCTCTTCATGGGACAGAACACGGCCGGCAACGGCAACGTTGTGAACCAGGGGCAAAAGTGCATGGACGTTCGAGAAGGAGCATCCGCCAACGGGACGCCCATCCAGCTCTACGACTGTGCCTCGGTTCCCGCCCAGCGCGTCACCTACGACGGCAACACACTCTCCGTCATGGGCAAGTGCGTCGACCTCGAATACCAGGGCACCGAGAACGGGACCTACACCCACCTCTGGGACTGCAACGGCGCGCCCTCCCAAACCTGGTACTACACGCCGCGCAACCAGTACTACAACCCGCATTCAGGCAAGTGCCTGACGTTGGACGGAGACCACTACACGAACGGCAACCGCCTGACGGTCTGGGACTGCCACGGTGGTGCGACCCAGAAGTGGAGCAAGCCGCAGTAGTGACTCAGTAGTAGTAGGGGTAATCCTCCCAGCGGGGGGCGCGGTGCTCGAGGAAGGCGTCGCGCCCCTCCTGCGCCTCGGCCGTCATGTAGGCCATGCGCGTGGCCTCGCCCGCGAAGACCTGCTGGCCGGCCAGGCCGTCGTCGGCCAGGTTGAAGGCGAACTTGAGCATGCGGATGGCCTGCGGGGACTTCGTCGCGATGGTCGCGGCCCACTCCAGGGCGGTCTCCTCGAGCTCGGGGTGGGGGACGGCCCGGTTGATGACACCCCAGCGCTCGGCGGTCTCGGCGTCGTAGCGCTCGGCGAGGAAGAAGATCTCACGCGCCCGCTTATCCCCGGCCTGGCGGGCCAGGAGTGCCGATCCGTAGCCAGCGTCGAAGGATCCGACGTTCGCGTCCGTCTGCATGAAAGCCGCGTGCTCGATGGAGGCGACCGACAGGTCCGCGACCACGTTGAGGGAGTGGCCGCCGCCGGCAGCCCATCCGGGGACGGCCGCGATGACGACCTTCGGCATCGTGCGGATGAGGCGCTGGACCTCAAGGATGTGCAGGCGTCCGGCGCGCGCGGGGTCGATCTGCTCGCGGCGCTGGGCGGTGGCGGCCTCGGGGTCCGCGCCCTCGACCTCGTAACGGTAGCCGTCGCGGCCTCGAACCCTCTGGTCGCCGCCGGAGCAGAAGGAGTATCCTCCGTCGCGCGCCGAGGGGCCGTTGCCCGTCAGGATGACGGCCGCGACCGAGGAGGTCTGGCGCGCGTGGTCGAGCGCGCGGTACAGCTCGTCGACGGTGCCGGGGCGGAAGGCGTTGCGAATGTCGGGGCGATCAAAGGCGATGCGCACGACCGGCATGTCGGCGCCCTCGGGACGGCCGTCGGCCTCGGGGCCGCGCGAAATGCCGCGGTGGTAGGTGATGTCAGCGAAGTCGAATCCCTCGACCTCGCGCCAGCGAGTCGGGTCGAAGGTGTCGGACACGAAGGGGAGAGCACTCATGTGTCGGATTCTAATCGACGAGGCAGTGGCAGGCGTCGGGGCGTGCGTGCTTGAGAGGGGTGGCGGCGTTGCCGACCAGCCTGGGACGAAGGACATGCGTGGGGCGATAGGATGCGCAACCTAACCAATCGGAACAAAGGCTACTTTCTTGTAACCGTTTTATATGGCGTCTAGACACTTGAGGGTGTGTCCTGCCAGACGCGCTTACTTGCCACGTGTTCAACCGTTCCAAAGAGTCTGTCACTTTGGCGTGCTTACTGCGCAATTGGTTACAAGTTGATGTGTGTAGGATTTGTCGATAATGCGAGGTTGCGCGATAATATTACCGATAAGTAAGGAGGGCTCTTGTGAACGCAGCGCAGCAACCGACGCTCATGCGCATCCCAATGCGCACGCTCAGCCGTCAAACGCGTTACGCCCTCGAAGGCGTCGACGACATCCTTGTGTACAAGGTAGCGATGACGACGCGCTTCCGCGGCGTGACTCGCCGCGAGGGGCTCCTCCTGCACGGACACGCGGGTTGGGGAGAGGCTGCGCCCTTCTGGAACTATGACGATCTGGAGTCCTCGCGCTGGCTGGCCGCAGCCCTCGAATCTGCTCGCCGTTTCCCGCCGGTGCCTCGACGCAAGTTCGTGCCCGTCAACGTCACGATCCCCGTCATTTCGCCGGAGGAAGCATACGAGCGCGTGAAGGCCTCGGGCGGGTGTGCGACCGCGAAGATCAAGGTTGCGGAGCCCGGCGTCAGCGTTGGGCGTGACTGTGCGCGCATCGCCGCCGTCGCCGACGCCCTGCGTGAGACCGTGGGCGGGCAGGCGATGATCCGCCTCGACGCCAACGGCGCGTGGGAGGTCGATCAGGCTCGAGAGGCAATCCCGGCAATGGCTGCGGCCGCCGGCGTCGTTCCCATCGAATACGTCGAGCAGCCCTGCCTGACGGTGGATGAGCTGGCCCAGGTGCGCCGATCCGTGGACGTGCCGATCGCCGCCGATGAGTCGATTCGCCGCGCTGAGGACCCCCTGGAGGTGGCCCGCAAGGAGGCCGCCGACGTGGTCATCATCAAGGTGGCGCCTCTCGGAGGCGTGCGTGCCGCGCTACGAGTGGCCCGCAAGAGCGGGCTCGGAGTTGTGGTCTCCTCCGCGCTCGAGACGTCCGTCGGCCTGTCGGTCGGCGTCGCCGCAGCCGCAGCCGTGCCCGGTGTGCCTCGGGCGGCTGGCCTGGCCACGGCCTCGTTGCTGGTGGGGGACGTGACCGAGCCTCTGATTCCCGACCGTGGTCGCCTCCCCGTGGGGCGCCTCGAGCCCGACCAGGAGCTCATTGATCGCACCCCGGTCGACGGAGATCTCGTGTCCCGCTGGGGCATGCGCCTGGAGGGAATGGCCGAGCACCTCAAGGTGGGTGGCCGGTAGGCTGGGCCTATGCCCTCCGTTGATACCGCCAGCGCTATCCTTGAGTCCCTGGATACCCTGGGCGTCACGCACGTCCTGTACTGCCCGGGTTCGCGCTCTGCGCCCTTCGCCTACGCTCTCGAAGCGGGCTCTTTCGGCGGGGATGCGCGCGCCGTCCTGGATGAGCGTGGCGCCGGTTTCGCGGCCGTCGGCCTGGCGCGCACCGGAGCGCTGCCCGCCATCGTTGTCACCTCCGGCACCGCCGTCGCCGAGCTGGCCCCCGCTGTCCTCGAGGCCTCACACGCGCGCCTGCCCCTTCTGGTCCTGAGCGCCGACCGCCCCGGCGAACTGCGCGGCGTTGGAGCGTCCCAGGCGACCGATCAGGCAGGCTTCTTCGGCACGCACGTGCGCGCGAGCATTGACCTGGAGCCGCAGGAGGCCTCGCCCTCCCTCGTTGGGCACCTGACGCGCGCGGTCGCGGCCGCCTGCGGGGCTCCGAGTGGAACGCCCGGCCCCGTGCAGGTCAACGTCGCCTTCCGCGATCCGCTGACCCCCGTTCGTCCCGCCTCCGCCTCGGGGAACGAGGCCGGGGCGTCGTTCGTCCCTCGCCCGGCGCAGGTGGTCGCTGCGTTCCCCGTGCCCGTACGCTGGGAGGGCGTGGTTGGTCCCGCCGCCGCCGGGCTGATTGTTGCTGGTGAGGGGGCCTCGCCTTTCGCCCGCGAGTGGTCGGAGGCCTCGGGCTTCCCGCTGCTCGCCGAACCGGCATCGGGCGCGTGGAGCGGCGGGGGAGTGACCCCCTTCGAGCAGACCCTCGTCGCTTCGTCGCTGGGGCGAGAGGTCGACGCGGTCGTCGTGACCGGGCGTCCGACGCTGTCCCGCCCGATCCAGGCCCTGCTCGCGCGCCCCGACGTGTGCGTTACCGTCGTCGATCCGCATACCCCGTGGGTGGACGTCTCGGGCAACGCATCGGTCGTCGTCGACGACCTCAAGCCAGCACGCGAGCCGATCCGCGCCGCTCAGGCCGAGTGGGCGTCTCGCGTGCGCCAAGCCGCTTGCGATGCGGGCGAGCGTATCGAATCCCTGCTCGCCGCCGGTTCCGGGCGCACGATGCTCGACCTGGCGCGGGCCGTCGCAGCCTCGACGAGCGGGCCCCTCGTGCTGGGCGCCTCCAACCCCGTGCGCGCCTTCGACCTCGCTGTCCCCACGCTGGAAGGCCGCGTCGTCCACTCGAACCGTGGGCAGGCCGGTATCGACGGCACCATCGCGACCGCCGTCGGCATCTGCCTGGGCTCCGGATACGCGGGCGAGGCCTTGGCCCCTGCGCGCGAGCGCGTCACCGCCGTCATGGGCGACCTCACGGCCTGCCACGACGCCTCCTCCCTCGCCCTGGCTGCGGCCGCTCGGGCGCACCTGGATATCGTCGTCGCGGACGACGGAGGCGGCGGCATCTTCGCCACCCTCGAACACGGGCGCGCCACCAGCCCCGAGGCCTACGACCGGTGGTTCGGCCTCGCTCAGTCGGTGGACTACGAGGCGCTCGCGGCCGCGTACGGCGTGGCCTTCGCGCGCGCCGACGAGCCTCAGGAACTGGAGTCGTTGCTCGCTCAACCCGCCAGCGGCCCGCGGTTGATTCACGCGCCCATCGAGCGCGCCGCGCACCTGTACGCGGCTGTCCGCGACGTGCTCTCCTGAGGGGACGCGTGTTCGCTGTGAGGTTGAACGGTTTGCAGGAAACTTCCAGGACGCTTTCAGTGGCCCTTTGAGGAAACGGCCCATACTGGTGGACAGATAACGAACTGACACCAGAGGAAACCATGACTCAGCCTCATATTCCGGCCGACGAGGCCGACTCGGCGCGCGACGCTGAGACGGCCTCGGCCCCCAGCTACCCGCAGCGCTCGACGGCTCAGGACCACTCGGCCACCCAGGAGCTTCCCTCCGCGCAGGACGCCACGCGCGAGATGCCCTCCGCCACGACGATCCCTGCGCCGACCGCTGGCACGGTTCCGTCGGCCTCAGAGCCTACGGCACCCGCCGCGCCGCCGGCCCCCGCGCCCTCCGCCCAGGAGGCCCCCGCGGCTGGTGGCGCATACTCTGCCCCCACGGGCGAACCCTACGGCGGATACGCGGCCCCGGCCTCGCCCGAGGCGGCTCCCGCTCCCACGGCTGTGGCTCCCACCGTCGTCGTCACGAAGAAGGGCCCGGGCTGGGGCGCCCTCCTCGGCGCGATGCTTCTGACGATCGGCCTGACTCTCGGAGCCGTGTTCTACGCGCGTCCGGCGATGCTGCGCGCGTCCACGCCCACGAACCTCAACGGGGGAACGGTGGCCACCGTGCCCGCCTCGAACAGCTCCGGGACCGACTGGACGGACGTCGCCGCCGCCGTGTCGCCCGCCGTCGTGACCATTCAGGCGCAGGGCGCCTCCTCGGGAGGCACCGGCTCCGGCGTCATTTATGACGCACAGGGCGACATTGTGACGAACTATCACGTCATCTCATCCGTCCTGGGCGGCGGACAGATCCAGGTGACCCTCGCTGATGGGCGCCTGTACAGCGCCGTGGTCGTCGGCCACGACAAGACCACCGACCTGGCCGTCATCCGCCTGGAGAACCCGCCCTCGGACCTCACCGTCGCGCGCTTCGCGACCTCGGCGAACCTCGAGGTCGGCGCCCCCGTCATGGCGATCGGCGCGCCCCTGGGCCTGTCGAACACGGTGACGACCGGCATCGTCTCCGCGCTCAACCGTCCCGTCGAGGTCTCCGTGGACGAATCCGCGACCTCGGAGGACGGCACGCAGGCTTCCTCGGATCTCGTGGTGACGAACGCGATCCAGATCGACGCGTCCATCAACCCCGGTAACTCGGGCGGCCCGCTCTTCGACGCGAGTGGCGCGGTCATCGGCATTAACTCCTCGATCAAGTCGCTCTCCTCGTCCTCCGACGGGCAGGCGGGCTCGATCGGCCTGGGCTTCGCGATCCCCTCCGACCTGGTCGTGTCCATCGCGGACCAGCTCATCGCCTCCGGCAGCGCCTCGCACGGCATGCTCGGCGTGACCGTCAAGGCCGCGACCACGACCGTCGGCTCTGACACATACGTGGGCGCCGAGGTCCAGGACGTCTCCGCAGGTTCCGGCGCCTCCGCGGCGGGCATCCGAGCCGGTGACGTCATCGTCAAGGTCGAAGGCCAGGAAGTGACCAGCCCCAAGCAGCTGATCGGCTACGTGCGCCGCTACAAGGCCGGCGACACCGTCACCATGACGATCGTGCGTGACGGCGCCACGCAGGATGTGTCCGTGCGGATTCAGTGAACTGCACGCGCTGACGAGGCCCGCCGCCCCCGTGAAGGGGCGGCGGGCCTTTGTGCGTCAACGAGCTGTTCAGACCCCGAGGGCATCCAGGAGCGGGCGCATCTTCGCTTCGGTCTCGGCCAGCTCGGCGTCAGGGTCGGAATCCGGCATGATGCCGGCCCCTGCAAAGAGGCGCAGGCGCGTGCCCGACGTGAGTCCGCAGCGCAGCGCGATCGCAAACTCGCCGTTCCCAGCCGTGTCGACCCATCCCACGGGCCCCGAGTAGCGGCCGCGCCCGGTGTCTTCCAGCTCTTCGATGAGGTGCATCGCCGCGTCGCGCGGGGTGCCGCACACGGCGGCCGTCGGATGCAGGGCGGCCACCAGATCCAGCAGATGCGCCTGACCCAGGCGTGCGTGAACGTCCGTCGCCAGGTGAACGACGTTGGGCAAAGACAGGAGGAACGGCCCCTGAGTCGTCACCGAGGAGCACAGCTGCGTCAGGATTGACGACACGGACTCGGAGGCCAGGTCGTGCTCGCGCAGGTCCTTCGCGCTTGATGCGAGCGCCTCGCCCTCGCCGGGTTTGCACGTGCCCGCCAGGACACGCGAGCTCGCCGTACCGTCCGAGGCCGCGATCAGCATCTCCGGGGACGCTCCCACCAGCGAATCCACGCAGAAGCGCCACGTCGACGGATACAGGTCGCTGAGGCGTTCAAGCAGGAAACGCTCGTCGAATCCGTGGGCGCACCGCACCGTCATGTCGCGCGCCATGACGGCCTTGTCGGCGGCCCCATCGCGCAGGCGCTGCGCCATCGCCCGCACCGAGTCGCGCCACTGGCCCCGCGACATCGACCCGTGTCCAAACGTCAGGGATTCCGGCACGCGCGGGGCATGCCTCGCCTCGGCCAGGGCCTCGTCAACAGCCGCCAGCGGATCCGGGGCGTCCCCGATACCCGCGGTGATCGCCCAGCGGGCCCCGGCCTCGTCGATGAGAGTCAGTGCGGGCACGAAGGCGACCGAGCGGGCGGGGGATCGGAACGCGAAGGACGCGAAAAGGACGGGGGAGGGGGCTCCCTCGACGCAGGACGAGGCGGGGGCGGCCTCCCACGCGCGGCGCACGTCGGCGATCGCACCCGGGGTTGCGGACTCGATCGTGAGCGCCCGTCCCAAGCCGATCATCTGGCGGCGCTCACCCAGCCAGGCGGCGCCCCCGGAGTCGGGAAGCAGAGATGTCAGTGAGCAAGTAGACCCCGGGTGCTGCGGGGGTAGGGCCAACGCCCGAAAGACGAGGCGCGAGCATCCGAAGTCGTTGTGCATGGGTTCCATGGTAGGAGCAGGGGCGGCGGCGCGCTGGAAGACGTGCGAGTATTGACGCATGACTGAATCCCCGCGCGCGGACCTGAACAAGGATCCCAAAGAGATCGCCTCGATGTTTGACTCCCTCGCCTCTCGATACGACGTGATGGATGCGCTGATGACGGGCGGTTTGGACAGGGTGTGGATGACCGCCCTGCGCAAGGCGGTCGCCCCGCACCCCGGCGAACGCATTCTCGACCTGGCGGCCGGCACCGGCGCGTCGTCGGCCGCGCTGGCCAAGGGCGGCGCTGAGGTCGTCGCCTGCGACCTGTCCGAAGGCATGATCGAGGTGGGCCGCGAGCGCCACCCCGAGATCGAGTTTGTGCACGGCAACGCCATGGACCTGGATTTCGAGGACGGCTCCTTCGACGCGGTCACCATCTCGTGGGGCCTGCGCAATATCCCGGACCCGCAGCTCGCGCTGCGCGAGATGGCGCGCGTCGTGCGCCCGCGTGGCCGCCTCGTGGTCCTGGAGTTCTCTACGCCGCCCTCGCGCGTCTTCCGCGGCATGTACAACGTCTACCAGTCGACCGTCATGCCGGCGATCGCGCGCCTGGTCTCCACGAACGACGGCGCCTACGACTACCTGGTCGAGTCGATTCGCGCGTGGCCGGCCCAGGAGGAGCTGGGCCGCATGATCGCCGCCAACGGTTGGAGCGAGGTCGAGTACCGCAACCTCACCGGCGGCATCGCCTGCATGCACCGCGCGGTCAAGCCGCTGCCGTAAAGCGTGAACGACGAGGCCGGGGCTGAGTTACTCGATTGCGCCGGTTAGCCACCGCCTTGGCTGGTTGTGAGCTAGTCGGTGCCGGGCCTACACTAGAGTCTTAATATGAATCCTGACCGATGGTGTTCTTCGATTGCTGACAGGAGACAGCGTATGAGTGCCGACTATAGCTTCGATGGGGAGAAACACGCTCAAACAAACGGCGATATGGATGAGGGTGGGCACGGCCTCACCCAGTCGAATGATGCTGCCGGTTCGCTGAATCGAGCCCAAATCGCAACCCGTTGGACCGACGAGCAAGGCGCGCAGGATTTTCGTAATAGTGCAGTGCGGTTCTTCGACTCTGTTGACGAGATGCTTGCCGATGAGCGCGCCATCTTCGATACCTTTCAGATGAACCTGACGGACGCTGTTCGTGAAGCTGTCAGCAGCGAGGAATCAAACGCGTCGGTTCTCGAAGCAATCAATCGAGCGCTTCGGTCGGATCCCTCGGTCGCTGCTGCCTCCTCAGCTGCTGGAACGACAAGTGCTCCTTACGCCGCGCCGAGTGCGCAGCCCGATGATGCGCCTTCCGCAGCCGGCGCAATGCCCGAGTTCTGAGTTTCTAAGGACGACACATGGTTTCTTCGCCGATGTACGATCGCCTCATGACTTTTGCCGCTCAGGCGGATTTCAATACGCAATTGCAGCCATGGGATAGCGAACATAAGCGTGTTATTGACGGCTTCGATCAGGCGATCGAGCGCGTGCAGCATTTCCAGCAGCATCAGGGGTTTACAGGAAAGACTGGAGAAGCCCTCAAGGCATGGGCAGACAATACTGTGGCGCGCCTCGAGGCTAAGCGCTCGTACTACATGGGTGGGATCGCTCGATATGTTGCTGCCCGTCAGGCTATTGCGCAGGCCGCTGCGGACGCGCGTCGTCTTTCTCCGACACTCATCGACTCGAAGACGGCTGCAATGCGCGATGCTGCGAAGGTGGTGCTGCCCTATACGCCCGCTATTGGTGTCGTGGGGGGAGCAGTTCCAGGACTGGTTGCGAACACCGTGTTGTCGACGGGATCGGCTTATGTCGATGCTGTGGAGGCGCAGGCGAACGCCGTGCGCGAGGCGGCTGCAACAGAAATCCTTGAGCGCTTGAATGGCGGTTTGAATGAGCTCAGTGCCGGCGTCAATACTCTGATGCAAACCGGCGTGAAGGTTGGAGCTGGACGTCAGAGGATTGACCTTCCACTCCCAACGCAAACGCAAGAAAACCTCAATCGCGGGTACGTGCAGTATTCACCCCATGATCCGGGAATCTACGGTCGTACTGCGGAAGATGACTACGGACGTGCAGCCCTACGCTCAGATAAGTCTCTTTATCCGGACGGCTATGCCGATCCGGAGACTGACGAATTTGCTCGCCGCCGCGCGTTGGCATCACAGCAAGTCTCCAAGCGATACCTGCCGCCCGATATGGATGGCTCCTATGATCGTCCCATCACGAACCCGCAGGACCTGATGGGTATGGATCTCATGCACACGAGGGTGGACGCGAATCACCACCGAAACGGAGTCGTGTGGGGCGGTCACGTTCCCGCTAATCCCACCGACATCGATCACCCGCTGTGGCGCATCAATGGAGGACCCGCTGCTAATAACGGTTCTGCCGGGCGCCTCGCCGGGATCGGCGCGCTGGGAGCCGGTGCCCTTGGCATGCGTGGGGCTGCGCGCATGGGAGCGGGATCTTTTGGCGGTTCGGGAGCATCTCCTGTGACCCCTGGAATATATGGTGGGAAGGGTTCTGGAACGTATGGTGCCCCTTCGCAGACGGGAAGTGGAAATGCAGCTGGAACCGGTGTAAGTGGAACGACCGGTACTCCTCGAGCGGCAGGCTCTTCCGGTGCTCAAGGCGGCGCTTCCGGTGCGAACCGGGGTGCTTTCATGGGCAGTGGCATGGGAGCAGGTGCGGGTGGCTCGAAGGATGACAAGAAAGCAAAGCGCCGCAAGTACCAGGCATACAGGTACCTGGACGATGATCCCGATGCACTGCCTGAAGGCTACGTGAACCCCATGTCGCAGACCTACGGATCGGACAAGGACCTGGCCCCAGCGAAGCGCGAGGATGACGGATGGGATCCCCGCCAATGGTGACTCGTTACCGCTCGACTGTGCGCGCGTCCCTCACGGCAGTCTGCGCGTCTGCTTGTGCCCTGGGACTCGTTGCTGTTCCCGCTGCGCCGGCACGTGCCGCCGACACGATCACTGCCGCTGACCAACCCTATTTTTCCTACTACCACCTCGACCAAGCGAGAGCTAAAGGATACACGGGTGCGGGCGTCACGATCGCAATGATTGATGGGCCAGTTGACACTTCGCGACCAGAGCTCGCTGGTGCCACAGTTCTTGATAAGAGTCCTTGCCAGATCAAACCTGACGACGGTAGTCGGCGTCATGGGACTGAGGTCGCTTCGATTCTCGTTGCGCGTGACTACGGGGTTGCTCCGCAAGCCACTCTATATAGTTATCAGACTGTTAGCGGAGACTCCGAGCCAGATCCGGCTTGCCAGGATGTAAGCGTTTACACGTACGCCTCGCTGATCAATCATGCGATTAATGACGGTGCGGACATCGTCAGTATCTCTATCACGTCCCTAGAGCGACAAGCGTCTCTGAAATGGGCTTTAGCTCGTGCTGCTGCATCGGGGACGATCGTCGTTGCCGGCATCGGTAATACAGCTAACGCAAATGATGAGGGAAGCCTGTCATTTTGGTCTGGAGTAGTTGGTGTTTCCGCAGTTGATATCAACGGTGCACGAGCAGACTACTCATCATGGGGGTCATCCGTCACTACGGCAGCCGTTGGAGGCCCTATCAAGGCGTATGACTACGGGACTGCACAGATTACACAGACTGTTGGGACATCCATTTCCACCCCCATCGTCGCAGGATTCCTCGCGATGGCTCGCCAGAAGTGGCCCGATGCGACGTCGAACCAGCTGCTGCAACTCCTGGTGCACACGACCGTGAACCCGGATGGGGGCTGGAATCAGTACACCGGCTATGGCGTCGCGAGCCCCGCGACGATGATGAACACCGATCCCAGTCAGTACCCCGACGTCAATCCCCTCGCGGATAAGGGAGGCGGCTCCAGCCCGACCCCCGAGGAGATCGCGCAGTACGTCGATGGCGTCGTCCCGCCGGCGGAAATCGTCTTCGATAACTCGTACACCTACCGCGGTCTGGACGAATCCGTCCTCGGCGCAACCACGAACCCGTACCCGACACACCTCGGTACGAGCCCGCGCTACCACGCGAAGTAGAACCAGCCTCGACAGACGTAGTGAGAGGCCGGGGTCCCTTGTCTGGGGGTCCCGGCCTCTTGCGTTGGGCGCGGAAGGCGCAGCCGCGCCGCTGAGGCGGGGTAGCGCGCGTGCACCCGCGTGCACGTGGCGCGGCTGCCCCGCCCCGGCCTCGTTGTTAGTTCTTCGGCGCGCGGCCCCGGGTCAGCTGTGCCAGGCCCAGGTAGCCGGGCAGCGGCTTGTCCATCGTCGCGTTGGCGAAGGCGACGGGCGCGCCGGCCGGCAGCGGGTTGACGATGCGGATCGCGGCGGTCAGCTTCTGCGCGGAGTTGCTCGACCGGTACTGCGTGGGCAGCGGCAGTCGCGCGGTCACCCTCCCGCTCTGACCCGGGAGGATCGAGGGCAGGGTGGACTCGATGGTCTGGCTGGCCACGATCTCATTGTTCTCATCGACGAGGACGACCTCGAGCGGCCACGTCGCGTAGAACGGGGCGGTGCCGGTGTTCTTGATCTCCACGGCCACGGCGGCCTTCGCGCCGTGGTAGGTCGCCGACGTGCGGGTGGCCTGCAACGTGTAGCCCATGGCGGCGCTCGCTGCCTTGGCGCGCGTCAGCTCAGCGCCGGTGTAGCCAGTCGAGAACGCGTGCTGGTTGATGAGCCACGTCGCGTGAGCCTTCTGGATCGACTCGAGGGCCTTGTAATCGCGCCCAGCCTCCATGCTCGGGCAGCGCAGCGGCTCAGAGAAAGCACATTCCTGGAAGGAAGGGTAGAGCTCTCCGCCGATGGGGGAGTGCTGCCAGGCATCCCCCTCACCCTGGTCCTTGAGTTTGGGGATGAAATGCCAGTCGGTGCCCTCCAGGGTCGCGTAGCCGAGGGAGTCATCGAAGTACCCCATGCCGTGAGCCTTCGTGGCGGTCGTCGGATAGCGGTTCTGGACGAAGGTGTCGTCGAAGGCCTCGTCCCAGGCCTCGACGAGGCGGGCGCGGAACTCGTCCGACGGCATCCAGTTGATGGCCTTTGGGTTTTGGTCGTTGACGTAGCCGTTGTAGGGGTAGGTGTGCTCCTCGCCCCAGAAGCCGTACAGGCCCGCCGTGATGTAGCCGATGCGCGGGTCGCCGTCGTACTTGTCTCCGAGGGCCGCGACGAAGTGCAGCAGCATCTCCTGGACCTTCGGGTCGTTGTAGTTGGGGGAGAAAGAGATCTTCTTGTTGTCGTAGAAGTCGTACGTGCGGCTCTTGTCCGTGCCTGCGTCGATCAGGTATTGGGGCATGCCGGTCTCTTTCCCGGGGGTATCCAGGGAGAAGCGGATGACGGCCTGGTGTCCGCGCGACGCGATCGCGTCCAAGAGCGCATCGACCTTTGTGAAGTCGTAGGTGTCGCGTCCGGTGACGACGTCCTTCACGGGGAAGGGTGCCCATTCGAGCGTGTAGGGCAGCGCGTTTGCGACCGTTCCGGGCGCGCTCCCGTCCTCGGGGGCCCACGGCATGAAGCCCTTCATCGGGTTCGAGACCGGGGCGGGTGCGTCTTTCAGATCGGTCCACTGGGGTGTGGCGGCCGACGAGGCCGTGGCCGGCAGGGTGGCACCCACCAGTCCTGCGGTCGCCGCGAGAGCGATGGCGATGCGAGTCAATGTTCTCATCGCGAGGTCCTTTCAGTCATGAGTGCTGCGGCTGGGGACAGGTGCGGCGTGGGCGCGTCGCGTGGAGTCTGCGTGTGCGACGGTGCAGTGACGTGCGAGCGAGGGCTCCACAGCTGTCAAGTGAACCATGTTGTCATCAATGCGCGCAATATTACGGAAAAGTGTGTCAGTAAGTGATTTCATGACAAGTGTTTGTGTGCGGGTGTGTGGGCTGTGTGTTGCGGCTGATGTGAGGGGGTTTGTCGAGACTATTTGTTAAGGGTCTTGCATAAGTGGGGTGATTGAGCGCATAATGGTTGCGTCAAGGAAGACCTCCCGCCCAAAAGGAGAACCCATGAACGCGCCATTACGCGTCGGTGTTGTCGGACTTGGGGCCCGATCATCAATCGCTCACCACCTCGCGTCGGTCACCCACCCCGCAGTCCTCGTCGGAGGATGCGACCCTAACCCCGCCATGCGGGAGCGCGCGACGCGCACACTCGGGGAGGGGCAGTGGGTGGCCACGCTCGAAGAGCTCCTCGGTCTGTCGATCGACGCCGCCATCGTCACCAGCCCCGACGACACCCACGAGGACGTCACCTGCTCGCTGCTCGAGGCAGGGGTCGCGGTCTTCCTCGAAAAGCCGATCGCCATCACGATCGAAGGAGCCGACCGAGTCCTGGAGACCGCGTACCGGACACGCACGCCCCTGTACGTCGGCCACAACATGCGCCACATGGACGTGGTGCGCACGCTGCGCCGCGTCATCCAGGAGGGGCGCATCGGCGAGGTGAAAGCGATCTGGTGCCGCCACTTCGTCGGCAACGGAGGCGACTACTACTTCAAAGACTGGCACGCGGATCGCAGCCGCACGACGGGCCTCCTCCTGCAAAAGGCAGCGCACGACATCGACGTCATGAACTGGCTGTCCGACTCGGTGCCCACCCGCGTCGTCGCAATGGGAGACCTGATGGTCTACGGGGCGCTCGCGGACCGCAGCGGCCAGAGCGACGGAGCGGTCATGGAGGACTGGTTCTCCTTCGACAACTGGCCGCCCGAGACGCAGACCGGATTGAACCCTGTTATCGACGTCGAAGACCTCTCCATGCTGCTCGCGCGCCAGGAAAACGGCGTCATGATCTCCTACGAACAGTGCCACTTCACCCCGGATTACTGGCGTAACTACACCGTCATCGGCACGCGCGGCCGAGCCGAAAACTTCGGCGACGGCGAAGGCGGGAGCGTTCGCGTGTGGGCGCACCGCAGCGGCTACGAGCCCGTTCCCGACCTCGAGATCCCCCTGCGCGGGGACGCGGGTGGCCACGGCGACGCTGACGTCAACACCATGGACGAGTTCATCCGTTTCGTCGTCGATGGGGACGTCACCGATACGACCCCCCTCGGCGCGCGCGAGGCAGTCGCCGCCGGAGTGGCCGCCACGGCCTCGCTCAGGGGCGGAAACGTCCCCGTGGACGTGCCTCGAGTCCGCCTCGAGATCGCCGAGTATTTCAACCGAAACCAGCTGCGATAGCGCCCCCAATCCTCAGTCATTCCACACACCAGGAGAACAACAATGTCGTGTACTCACGATGAAATCGTCAGCCAGCCCGACCTGTGGCGCCGCGTCGCCGAGCTTTCCACGGACCCGCTGCCCGCCGACGGCGAGCACATCGCCGTCGTTGGATGCGGCACCTCGTGGTTCATCGCGCAGGCCTACACCGTGTACCGCGAGAGGTTGGGCAAGGGTGCGGGAGACGCCTACACCGCCACCGAGTTCCCGTGGGGACGCACGTTCGATCGGGTCATCTGCCTGTCGCGCTCCGGCACGACGACGGAGATCATCCAGGTCATGAAGCGCCTGCACGAGGAGGGCCGTCCCGCGCTCCTCATCACCGCGGTGGCGGGCGGCCCCGCCGCCGAGTACGCCAGCGAGGAGGTCGTCCTCGACTTCGCCGACGAGACCTCCGTGGTCCAGACCCGATTCGCGACGAGCGCCCTGCAGTACTTCCTCGGCTCCCTCGGACACGACGTCGAGGCCTCGGCCGCCGACGCTGAGCGCGCGCTGGCGATGGAGATTCCCTCGCGCTGGGTCGAAGCGGACCAGATTTCCTTCCTCGGCACGGGATGGACGATCGGACTGGCCGCGGAAGCCGGACTCAAGCTGCGCGAGGCCTCGCAGTCGTGGACCGAGGTCTACCCCGCGATGGAATACCGCCACGGCCCCATCTCGATCGCCCAGCCCGGACGCCTCACCTGGGTCTTCGGCCCGGTTCCGGACGGCCTCGCCGAGCAGGTCCACGAGACGGGCGCGGAGCTTGTCACCTTCGACGGGTGCCCGATCGCTCACCTGGTCCTCGCCCAGCGCCTGGCCGTCGAACGAGCACTCGCGCGCGGCCTCAACCCCGATACGCCCCGCAACCTCACCCGATCCGTCATCCTGCCGTGAACACGCTGGGAGTCGGAGTCGACGTCGGCGGAACCACCATCAAGGCGGTTCTCGCCGGCGATGACGGGGTTGTGCGCGAGCGCGTCGATCCGGCACCGACCCCGCACACCGGGGCCGAGGACGTCGCCCGGGTGGTCGCGTCCATGGCGAAGCCCCTCCTGGCACTCGCCGGCCCGGGGGCCGCCCTGGGAGTGTGCGTGCCGGGGATCGTTGACGAGGAACGAGGCATGGGCGTCTTCTCCGCCAACCTCGGCTGGCGTCGCGCGCCCCTGCGTGACCTTATCGCCCACCTGTGCGGGTGCCCCGTCGCCTTGGGGCACGACGTGCGCTCGGGGGCCCTCGCCGAGGCCCGCTGGGGCGTGGGCGTCCCCGACTGCCTCTACGTGGCCGTAGGGACGGGAATCGCCTCGGGCCTGGTCCTCGGCGGCCACCTGTCCCCGTCGCGCCCGTGGACGGGTGAGATCGGACAGGTTGGCGTCGCGCACCCCGCCACCGGAGTGATCGTTCCCCTCGAGTCGGTGTCCTCGGCCTCGGCAATCGCCAGGAGGGCCGCGGACGCCGGGATCGTCCCCGAGGGGGCGGGAGCGCGCGACGTGGAGGACGCGGCCGTCATGGGTAGCCAGGAGGCGGTGCGGATCCTCGACGAGGCGATGGGCGCCCTCGGGCACGTCCTCTCCGTCGTCGCCCACCAGGTCGGCTCCATCCCCATCGTCCTGGGCGGCGGGCTCTCGCGCGGCGGAGAACTCATCTACGGGCCGCTGCGCCGGGCGCTCACGCTCGGCTCGATCGTCGCGCCCCCGCCCGCGCTGCTGCGCGCCCGCCTCGGGGCCGACTCGCAGGCCCTCGGCGCGGTCGCGCTCTCCCTCGAACTCGAGGAGGTGTACGCATGATCTACACCGTGACCCCCAACCCCGCGCTGGACATCACGTGGGGCGTGCCCGGATGGGAACGCGGATCCACGACGCGCGTCACCGACATCATGGAGAGCCCCGGCGGGAAAGGCCTCAACGTCGCCCGCGTGGCGGATCAGCTGGGTGCCGATGCGTGCGCCCTGGGTCCCCTCGGCGGTGCGACCGGAGAACGGGTTCGCGAGCTCTTCGCGAGCCTCGCGCCTCGGGTGCAGACCCGCTGGATAGCCTCCCCGGTCCCCACGCGCAGGTCCGTGGCCCTCGTCGATGAGCAGGTGTCGATCTTCAACGAGGCCGGGCAAGCCCCTCCGCGTGAGGTGTGGTCCCGCTGCGCCGAGTCCCTCGCCTCCGTGCTCGCGCCCGGCGATGTCTGCGCGATCTGCGGGTCGCTCCCGGGAGACAGTCGCGCCAGCGATATCACCCCCATTTTCGAGGCCGCGAAAGCCTCGGGTGCCCGCATCATCCTGGACACCTCCGGGACCGCCCTCGTCGATGCCGCCTCGTATGCGGATGTCCTCAAGCCCAACGAGCACGAGCTGAGGGTCGCGACCGGGTGCTCAACCATCGACGAAGGAGCGCGCATGCTCCTGGGTCGTGGGGCCACCTGGGTGTTCGTCTCCCGAGGCGCCGACGGCATGGACCTGTACACGCACGGCGGATCATGGCACGCCTCGAGTGACCCGACCATCACCGGAAACCCGACCGGGGCAGGCGACGCTGCGGTGGCAGCAATCGCGACGCACCTCGAATGGCGCGTGGTCCTGACCGAAAAGGACGGCCTCATGGCGCTCGCCGACGCGGTCGCCACCTCGACGGCCGCAGTCGTGCGCCCAACGGCGGGAGAGATCGACATGAGCGTGCGCGCCAGCGTTCTTCAATCCACGGCGCCCGTCCGCCTCTCGCCCTTGCCCACCCACTAACCTCCACCATTTTCAGACCAACGAAAGGAGCGAATAATGCTCGCAGATACCGCAGAGCTCGCCCGCGACGCAGCGCAGCGAGGGCAGGGTCTGGCAGCCTTCAACGTCGTTCTGCTGGACCACGCCGAGGCGTTCATCGACGCGGCACAGGAGGCGCAGCTGCCCCTGGTCCTCCAGCTCTCGCAAAACGCTGTGGCGTACCACGGAGGCCGACTCGCGCCGATCGGACGGGCGCTCATCGAACTCGCCTCCGAGGCCACCGTCCCCGTCTCCGTTCACCTGGACCACGCCGAATCGACCGACCTGTGCCGTGCGGCCGTCGACCTGGGCTTCACCTCGATCATGTACGACGGCTCCGTCCTGCCCGATGACGTCAACCGGGCGACGACCGCGGCGATGGTCGAGATGGCGCACGCCTCGGGGGTAAGCGTCGAGGCCGAGCTCGGGGAAGTCGGAGGAAAGAACGGCGTCCACGACCCCAAGGCCCGCACGAAGCCCGAGGATGCCGCCCAGTTCGTCGCCGACACGGGCGTCGACCTCCTGGCTGTCGCCGTCGGCTCTTCCCACGCCATGGCCACGCGAGACGCGGTCCTGGACACCGAGCTCATCGCCGCCATCAAGCGCGCTGTCCCCGTCCCCCTCGTCCTGCACGGCTCCTCCGGCGTTCCCGACGACGGAATGGTCGCCGCGATCAACGCGGGAATGACAAAAATCAACGTCTCCACCCACCTCAACGTCGTGTTCACCAGCCGCATCCGCGACATCTTGCTGCACGATCCAGGCCTGGTCGACCCGCGCAAGTACGTCGGCCCCGCAACCGGAATCGTCCGCGACGAGGTGCGCCGCCTCATGGAGCTCTACGCCCCATGGTGCGCAGTCGCCTGACGCAACGCATCAGAAAGGCGGGTGGCCCGGTGGCCACCCGCCTTTCGCGTCGATATCAGCGCTGCTCGTCGAAGAGTGCCTGAGGCCCTCTCAGCGTATCCCCGAGCGTGAGAGCCTCGATGTGGTTGAGGCCTCGGCGCACGGCTCCGAGGACGACGGCCTGGGACCCCAGGTTGGACGTGCGCACATCCGGGACTCGCAGGACCAGCTCCGTGAGGCGCTGCGTGAAAGCATCCATCCACACATCGGCGGAGGCCGAAATGCCGCCGCCCACGATCAAGGCCTCCGGGTCGACCGTGAGGACCAGAGCGGAGGCGCCGATGGCCAGGTTGCGGCCAAAGGAGCGCGCGATCTTGATAGCCTCGCGGTCCCCCTCGCGCGCCTGATCGCACACCCACTGGGCGGCCCGGTGCGTCGCGATGTCGGCGGGCAGACGCGAGTGCGTGAGGAACACTGCCGGAGTGGAACTCCACTTCAGCGCCTTCAGGGCGCCGACCTCGCCGGCAGCCCCTCCCGCGCCCCGGCACACCGTCCCATCGATCATGAAAGACGCGCCGATACGCGCGCCCGCCACGATGTACGCGGCGGATGACAGGTCCTGCGCCTGGCCGGTCCAGGCCTCGGCCGCAAGGGCGCACTTACAGTCGTTCTCGACGAGGACCGCGCAGCCATAACGGTCGCGCAGCTCCCGGGAAATATCGACCGCATCCCACCCGGGCAGGGGAGTGCCGTAGGGGGAACGCCCCTCGGCATCGACGGGACCCGTCAGCGCAACGGAGATGACGGTCAGGCGCTCGCGGACGACGCCCTGGGCCTCCAAGGCGGAGTCGAGGAGGGCGAGCGCCGCGCCCAAGCGCTGAGGCGCAGGCTCGTCCGGAGACACGTCAGCTCGCGCCGAAGCGAGCGAGGCGCCGATAAGGTTCGTTGCCATCACGTCAATGTGGTTCGCGCCGATGTCCAGACCGACGACCACCCCGGCCTCGGACTGGAAACGGTAGCGCTTCGCCGGGCGCCCGGTGATCGAGGGGGCCGGCGGCAGCGATGCCACCCAGCCGAGTTCCTCGCAGTCTGCGATCGTCGCACCGACCGACGTGCGCGACAGCCCGGTCTCCTGAGCAATCTGGCTCACGGTGGCCTCGTCGACGGTGCGCAGGTAGGCGAGAATTGCGAGCGAATTCAGCTCGCGAATGCGGTCTGGGCCGTGGGTGGCACTCACGGATCCTCCTAGCCTCGGGGGTATCACCAGGAACTATCCCCCAGGGTAGGCCCTTTTCAGCGTGAGCGGGGCCTACCCCGGGGGCATGTATGCAGGTCAGCGCCTGTGAGCGCGCCTGTAGAGCAGCGTTCCGGCTCCCGCCATCGCCGCGATGCAGACGAGAGAAGCCAGCGCGTTCGTGCCGGTGCGAGCCAGCGAGGAGGGCTGGGCCGCCTGCGGTGCGCTCGCGGCCACGGGGGCGGCGCTTGGCGTGGGCAACGAGGCCGGATCGCTCGGAGCAGCCGTGTCCTGCGGCGCGGGGCTAGGGGAGGTGGTCGCATCCATGCGCTGGACGGTCGTCAGTGTCAGTGCGCCGGGCAGCATCGTGTTCATGCCGCTGTTGGCGAAGAGGACGGGAGCTCCGTTCGGCAGCGGGTTGACGACGCGGATCGTTGCGGTCAGATCATCGGCGACCGCGCGAGCACCGCCGCGGGCTGCAGGGACGGTGACGTGCGCCGTGACCGTGCCGGTGGTCCCGGGAGTGATCGAGGGCAGCGGGGATTCGACGATCTGGCTCGCGACCGTGGAGCCGACGCCGTCAACCAGGGATACCTCGATCGGCCAGGACGCGTAGAAGGGCGCAACGCCGGTGTTCGCGATCTCGACGGAGACGGTGGCGTCGTTGCCGGTGATGGACGCCGCGGCCTTCGTCGCCTGGAGGGTGTAGCCCATCGCGGCATTCGCTTCCTCGGCGCGCTTCATGTCATCGCCCTGGTATCCAACCGTGAATGCCTTCTCGTTAATGAGCCAGGTGGCGTGCGTGGCCTTGATCGAGCCCATCATGTCGAAGTTGCGGCCCTGGGCGCGCTCGGCCTCGGCTCCCGCGCAGTTGAGGGGCTGGGAGAAGATGCACGTCTGCAGCGGCGGGTAGACCTCGCCGCCGATGGGGGCACTCTGCCAGGCATCCGTTTCGTTCTGGTTCTTCATGTGGGACATGAAGTGCCAGTCGACGTTATCCAGCGTGGAATACGCGAAGGAGTCGTCGTGGTAGCCCATGTGGTGTTCCTTCGTCGCCGACGTGGGGAGTCGGTACTGCACGAAGGTCTTGTCGAAGGCCTTGTCCCACGCCGCAACGAGTTTGGCCCGGAACTCGTCCGAGGGCATCCAGTTCTCGCCCTTGGGGTTATCGGCGCTCTTCTCGCCGTTCATCGGCCAGGTGTGGTCCTCTCCCCAGAAGCCGATGAGGCCCGCGGTGATGTAACCGATGCGGGGGTCGCCGTCGTACTTCTTGCCGAGGGCGTCCACGAAGTGCAGGAGCATCTCCTGGACCGCCGGGTCGTTGTAGTCGGGGGAGAAGGAGACGTTGTTGTTGTCGAAGACCGTGTAGGAGCGCGACGTGTCGATGCCCGCGTCGATGAGGTACTGGGGGACGCCGGTTTTACGCGTGGGGTAATCGAGGTAGAAACGGATCGCCGACTGGTCGCCGCGCGACGCGATGGCGTCGAGGAGCGCATCTACCTTCGTGAAGTCGTAGGTGTCGCGCCCGGTCACGACCGCGTTGACGGGGAAGTATGCCCACTCCATCGTGTAGGGGAGTGCCCCCTCGACGGCCTTGGGGGCGGAGCCGTCCTCCGGTGCGAAGGGGAAGAAGCCCTTGAGGGGGTTCATGATCGGAGCGTCGGCCGCTTCGAGCGCCGTCCACTGGACGGTGTCATTCTCCGTCGCCGAGGCCGGCAGTGCTGCGCATGTCAGGCCTGCGGTGGCCGCCAGAGCCACGGCAATTCGGGGAAAACGTCTCATCGTTGAGACTCCTTTCGGTGCTGGGACGTGCGACACATTAAAGTGTCGCAGTACACACAGTGAAGCACGTGAGCAGCAACTTTGTCAACGGTCTTGACAAAGTTTGTTAGAGCTGTTTTATAATTACGTGTCGCATCACTGGAGGTGTTCTCGATGACGAGTACAACACTTACAAAAGGGGGCGGAGTTGCCCCCTACCTAGCAGGAACTACAAGCGGTTCCAAGGCCTCGGCCCGCAAGGGTACGGGTGCCGCCATCTCGCCTTCCGGCGAGAGTGCAGGAGCGGGGAAAAAGCGTGTGCGCGACGACCGAGTCGCCGCCGCGATCTTCCTCATCCCCACCTTCGTCGGCTTCTTCGTCTTCTACGTCTACCCGGCCCTGCGCGGCCTGTGGTACTCCTTCACCGACTTCAACCTGATCGGAGACGCCCACTACGTCGGCCTCGACAACTACGCGAAAGCGATCGGGGACAAGGAAGTCTGGAACGCCTTCGCGGTGACCATCGCCTACGCCCTCTACAACATCATCGGGCAGACGTTCCTGGGCCTCCTCCTCGCCGCTCTCATGCAGCGATTCGCCCGATCCACGTGGGTGCGCTCCCTGCTCCTGCTTCCCTGGCTGGTGCCCAACGTCGCGATCGCCCTCATCTGGGGCTGGCTCCTCGACTCCAACATCGGCTACGTGACCCACCTGCTCAGCTACGTCGGCATTGACGGGGTGACCTTCTACAACGCCCACGCCGCCATGCCGATCGTCGCGGGCATCAACATCTGGGCCTACACCGGGTACACCGCCTTGCTCCTGTACGCGGGCATGCTCCAAATCCCCGGCGAGCTCTACGAAAGTGCAGCGCTGGACGGTGCGGGAGAAACGCGCATGTTCTTCAGCATCACGCTGCCCCTGCTGCGCCCCGTCCTCGTCCTCGTCCTCGTCATGGGCCTGATCGGAAGCTTCCAGATCTTCGACACCGTCCAAATCGGATACGCCGGGCACCCGATCCCCGCCGTCCGAGTCATCTACTACTACATCTACCAGCAGGGCTTCACCTTCCTGAAGATGGGCTACGCGTCCGCCGTCGCCATGCTGCTGGTGGTCGTACTCGCCATCTTCACCGCGATCCAGCTGCGCCTCATGCGCGCCGGATCCTCTGACCTGGCATAAGGAGCTCATCATGAATCGCACAGCGCTCCCGCAACGCATCGTCGCCTGGCTGATTCTCGGGGTCGCCATCCTGTGTACGGTCTTCCCCTTCTACTGGATGATCCGCACGGCCATGACCCCCCAAGCGGACCTCATCGCCGAATCGACGCAGCTGTGGCCCTCGCACCCCACGCTCATCAACTTCAAGCGCATCCTCGGCCTCGTCTCCGTCGAGGAGGCGCAGGCGGCGGGTGGTAGCGGGGCGACGATCAACTTCGCGATTGCGACGACCAACTCCCTCATCTACGCCGGAGGCATCGCGATCATCCAGACCTTCTTCGCCGCATGCGCAGCCTATGCTTTCGCTCGCCTGCGCTTCCCCGGCAAGAACCTGCTCTTTGGGTGCGTCATCGGCGCACTCATGGTGCCGGGCATCTTCTCCCTGCTGCCGAACTACGTGCTCATCAAGCAGCTCGGATGGCTCAACACCATGCAGGGCATGATGCTCCCCGCTCTCTTCATGGCTCCCTTCTCCATCTTCTTCCTGCGCCAGTTCTTCCTCTCCCTGCCGCGCGAAGTCGAAGAGGCCGCCATGATCGACGGTCTGGGACCCGTCTCCCGCTTCTTCAAGATCACCATCCCGATGTCGGCCGGCCCCGTCATGACGATGACCCTCATCACCATCATCGGCATGTGGAAAGACTTCCTCTGGCCGCTCCTCACGGGGCGCGAGGGAGCCCAGCTGCTCACCGTCGCGCTGGGGATCTTCCAGCAGCAGTCTCCCAACCGTGCTCCCGACTGGACGGGCCTGATGGCGGGGTCCACCCTCTCCGTCATTCCCGTCCTCATCCTCCTCATCCTCATGGGACGCAAGCTCGTTGAGTCCCTGAACTTCTCCGGAATCAAGTAATGCACCCGCGGGTGCCCAACCGAAAGAAATACCCATGAAGACACGAGTCGCCCTTGGCGTTTTCCTCGCTGCAGCGATGGCGCTGCCCCTGGCCGCGTGCAATGCGAACACCGCTGCAACCGGCGGTGGTGAATCCTCCGCAGACAGCGGCGTCACCATCAACTACTGGCTGTGGGATGACCGCCAGGCTCCGCTCTACCAGCAGTGTGCCGACGACTTCCATGCCGCCAACCCCAACATCACGGTGAAGATCACCCAGACCGCGTGGGGCCAGTACTGGGATACCCTCACCACCCAGCTCGCCGCCTCGAACGCGCCCGACACCTTCGTCGATCACTCCACCCGCATGCTGCAGTTCATCGACTCGGGCCAGATCATGGACATCACCGAAGCGGCCAACAAGGCTGGAATCGATGACTCGATCTACCAGCCCGGACTGGCTGACCTGTCCAAGTACGAGGGCAAGCGCTACGGCCTGCCCAAGGACTGGGACACGATGGGCCTGCTCTACGACACGGAGGTCGCAGCCGAGGCCGGCTACACCAAGGAGGACATGGCGGCCCTGACGTGGAACCCCACGGACGGCGGCACCTTCGAGCAGTTCATCGCGAAGACGACCCTGGACGCCAACGGCCACAACGGCCTCGACCCCGAGTTCGATAAGAACAACGTCGTGCGCTACGGCTACCACCCCGAATGGTCCGACGGCGCGATCGGCCAGAACGGCTGGGGCGAGCTGGCGGCCGCCAACGGCTTCACCTACGGCGATCGCTCCGTGAATCCGACGAAGTTCAACTTCGGCGACAAGTCCCTCGTGGACACGGTCGCGTGGATCAAGGGCCTGATTGACAAGGGCTACGCGCCCAAGTTCGATAAGACTTCGTCCCTGGGGACCGACGCCGTGATGAACAACGGTAACGCTGCCTCGACGATCGCCGGTTCCTTCACGACCTCCGTCTACCTCGGCCCCGACGCCAAGAAGAAGTTCGCCTACGCGCCGCTTCCCACCGGCCCTGCCGGTCGCCGCTCGGCGATGAACGGCCTCCACGACGTCGTGTGGAGCGGAACCAAGCACCCCGAAGAGTCCTTCCAGTGGATCGCCTACATGGCCTCTGAGGAATGCCAGATGAAGGTCGGTGAGTCCGGCGTCATCTTCCCGGCCGTCACCAAGGCGACCGAAGCTGCCCTCAAGGCTCGCGAGGCTCAGGGCCAGGACAACAGCGCATTCACGACCGTCGTGGACAACAAGGAAACCTTCCCGGTGCCCGTCTTCGCTCACGGCGACGAGGTGAATGCCCTCATCCAGGACGCGATCCAGGCGATCGCCACCGGTGCGGACCCCGCCTCGACCCTGCAGGAAGCCAACGATAAGGCCAACGCCCTGCTCAAGTAATCGCGAGCGGCCCGGCGTGCGAGAGACGCGCGCCGGGCCCGAGCATTTTCCCTCCCACCCCCTCACCACTGCCCGAATCGGCGAATCGCCGTGTTCCCAGGAGCCTCCCATGGATCGACTCACCATCCCTCTGCCCACCGGAGTTGCGTGCGCATCCCCCGATGCGACGCTCGTCGAGAGAGGGGAGGGGTACGCTCTCATCCGCTCCTCGCGCCTAGCGGTCCTCCACGGCTGCGCGGATGGCCAGTTCTACCGCAGCGGGCACAACTCCTGGTCGCCCTCCGGATGGAACGACCTCGCGGGTCCCCCGCTGCGCATCCCCACTGACGAGCGTCGGGCGACCGCGGACGATCCGGCGGCCGATGATACGGTCCGCCACCACGGGTCCTGGATGGGCGCCGTCGTCGACGAGGTGGACGGCAGCGGCGTCCTCGTCGGAGCCCTCGAGGGTGGCCACCCCCGCGTGCGCGCCGACGAGGATCATCTGGCCGCGTTCGATGAGACTCGCCCCGCCCTCTGGCTCCTCGCGTGGGGGAGCGAAGCCTCGATCTTCGACGCCTACGTGCGTTTCCTGAGCGATCGTGCTCGCACTCCCGGGCGCGCTCCCCGGGTGTGGTGCTCGTGGTACTCCTACTACGAAAAGGTCTCGTGGGACGTCCTGTCGGGCCAGCTGCCTGGGCTCGCGCAGCTGGGCTTCGACACGCTGCAGATCGACGATGGCTGGCAGAAGGGCGTGGGCGACTGGCGCGCCAACGAGAAGTTCGGCGAGGACCTGGGTGCGCGTGCCTCGGACATCGCCGCGCTTGGGGTAACCCCGGGTGTGTGGGTGGCCCCCTTCATCGCGCGGCCGGGCACGCCCTTCCTCACCGAGCATCCCGAAGCCTTCGTGCACGCCCCCTCGGGGGAGCTCGCCATCGCCGGCTACAACTGGGGAGGCCCCTACTACGCACTTGACACGACGCACCCGCTCGCTCAGGAATACCTGCGTGACCTTGCGCGATCCCTCGTCGACGCGGGCATCGGCTACGTGAAGGCCGATTTTGTTAACGCCGCCGCCATCGACGGCGTGCGCTACGACGCCGATGTGACGGGAGATGACGCCTACGTCATCGGCTCGCGACTGTTGCGAGAGGCTCTGGGTGACGACGTCTACCTGCTCGGTTCGGGAGCGCTCATCATCCCCTCGATCGGCATCTACGACGGCATCCGCGTCGGCTGCGACGTGGCGCCGATCTGGAAAAACTACGCGACGGAGGACCGCTCCGATGCTGAAGCGCGCAACGCCTTCATGACGTCTGTCGCTCGCCTGTGGCTGCGTCCCCTCATCGACTGCGACCCTGACGTTGTCTTCTTCCGGCACATGAAGAACCTGCTGGGAGATCGGGAAATCTCCTGGCTGCAGGATGTTGCCGCGGTCGCCGGCTTCAAGTCCTCCTCCGACCCGCTCGAGTGGCTGACAGAGCAGGAGCGCTCCGAGGTGGCCCAGTGGCTCGCTCGACGCGAGGCCGTTGAGGTCGTCGGGCGCACGCGTTTCCGCCTCGATGGGCGGGGCGTGGACTTCGCTCCCGGCCTCGAAGAACCCGAACACTGC
The DNA here is from genome assembly GCA_001072465.1 of Xylanimonas cellulosilytica. GTDB lineage: Bacteria > Actinomycetota > Actinomycetes > Actinomycetales > Actinomycetaceae > Pauljensenia. Next base: position 46,425 of record JVKM01000030.1, read on the forward strand.
TACCCGGTGTCGTAGGTGGGCAGTAGGAGTCTCATGCGTGTGGCGCCAGGGCCGGTCGGTCCTGGCGCCTTTCGCTGTGTCGTGTCGCCTCATCGACGAGGCCGGGGCCACCATTTACGACAATGTTCTGTTGCGCAAATGAGTGCTGTGGGCGAGCCTAGCCCAGGCCTCGTTCGTTGAAACGGTGGGAAAAAGTGCGCTCGGTCGCCGAGGTGAGGGTTACCTAGCTAGGGTTGCTCGCGGAATGAAGTGATGTGCACACTTCATCCACCTTGCACACTCGCGCGGATGCACCCGCGCACCACATGACGGAGGAATGCCGTGGCATCCACCATGCCTAGCGACATGAGCGCTGACGTTGTCGTCGTCGGCGCAGGCCCGGGCGGGTCCTCCACCGCCTACCACCTGGCCAGAGCAGGCCTCGATGTCATCCTCCTGGAGAAAAGCCCGTTCCCGCGCGACAAAATCTGCGGCGATGGGCTCACCCCGGCCGCCGTCCACGAGCTCATCGCGATGGGTGTGGACACCACCGGCTGGATGCGAAACCGCGGCCTGACCGTCATCGGCGGCGGCCACACCGTCCACATGGATTGGCCCGACCAGAAGTCCCTGCCCGGCTACGGCATGACCCGCGCCCGCACGGACCTCGATCACGCGCTCGCCAAGCGGGCCGTTGAAGCCGGCGCCCGCCTCTACGAGGGCGTCACCGTCGTCGGCGCCATCCAGGACGGCTCCGGCCGCGTCGTCGGCGTGACGGCTAAGAGCGGGCGCGGCAAGAACGCCACCACCTTCGAGGTGCGCGCATCCATCACCGTCGACGCCGGGGGAGTGGCCGCCCGACTGGCTACCAGCCTCGGCCTCGAAAAGAAGATGAACCGCCCCATGGGCGTGGCCGCACGCGCCTACTTCCACAGCCCCCGCGGCGACGAGGAATGGATGGAATCCCACCTCGAACTGTGGAGCGGCACCCCCGGCGCCTCCGACCTGCTGCCCGGCTACGGCTGGATCTTCCCCATGGGTGACGGCATCGTCAACGTCGGCCTCGGCTCCGTCGCCTCGCGCGCCGGCGCCACCAACCTGCCCTACCGCGAGGTCTTCAAGACCTGGACCGCGAACCTGCCCGAAGAATGGGGCTTCACCCCCGAGAACCAGATCGGTCAGCTTCGCTCCGCCGCCCTGCCCATGAGCTTCAACCGCAAGCCTCACTACACCCAGGGCCTCGTCCTCGTGGGCGACGCCGGCGGCATGGTCTCCCCCTACAACGGCGAAGGCATCGCCCCCGCCATGAAGGCCGGACGCTACGCGGCCTCGTGCATCGCGCAGGCCCTCTCCCGCTCCCACCGCGCCGGCATCGACCGCGCCATGAGCGAATACCCCCACATGCTTCGCGACGAATACGGTGGCTACTACCAGCTGGGCCGCATCTTCGTCGCGCTCATCGAAAACCCGACGATCATGCGCACCTGCACGAACGTCGGGCTGCCCATTCCGCGCCTCATGACGCTCGTCCACAAACTCCTGTCGGACGGGTACGAGAGGACCGGGGGCGACTTCGACGACCAACTCATCACAATGCTGACCAAGGTGGTGCGCCCCGCATGACCACCACCACCGATAACCGGGAGGAACGATGACGAATCCCTACGTGCCGCTGCTCATCATGTCGGCAGCTGCCCTCGTACTAGCCTTCGGAGGCCTGGTCGCCTCCGCGATCCTGGGCCCCACCAAGAAGTCCAAGACCAAGGCCGACAACTACGAGTGCGGTATCCAGCCGACCAGCGCTCACCTCACCGAGGGTCGCTTCCCGGTGCGCTACTACCTGGTCGCCATGACGTTCATCATCTTCGACATCGAAGTTGTGTTCATGTACCCGTGGGCCGTCAGCTTCAACCAGCTGGGCCTGTTCGGACTGGTCGTCATGATGAGCTTCCTGGTCACCCTCTGCGTCCCCTACGCCTACGAATGGCGACGCGGCGGCCTGGACTACTGAGATATAAGTAAGGAAAAGACAAGTGGGACTTGAAGAATCCTTGCCCGCGGGTATCGCGCTCACCAGCGTCGAAAAAGTCCTCGGGCTCGCACGCAAGTACAGCCAGTGGCCCGTCACCATGGGTCTGGCGTGCTGCGCCATCGAGATGATGGCCGCCGGTACCCCCCGTTTCGACATGGCGCGCTTCGGCCTCGAGGTCTTCCGTGCCTCGCCGCGTCACGCCGACATGATGATCGTGTCGGGCCGTGTCTCGCACAAGATGGCGCCCATCATCCGCCGCGTCTACGACTCGATGCCCGAACCCAAGTGGGTCATCTCCATGGGTGCGTGCGCGTCCTCCGGCGGCGTGTTCAACAACTACGCCGTCGTCCAGGGCTGCGACCACATCGTCCCCGTCGACGTCTACCTGCCCGGCTGCCCGCCCCGCCCCGAGGCCCTCATCCATGCGGTCCTCGTCCTGCGTGAGCAGATCGGCAAGGAACCCCTCGGCGTCCACCGCCGCGAGATCGCGCGCCGCGCCGAGCAGGCCGCGCTCGAGGCGACCCCCACCCACCAGATGAAGGGACTCCTCGCATGAGCGACCTTTCCATCCCCGAGGACAACGCGTCCGCCGAGGTCGCCCAGGCCTCGTCGCAGCGCGGTTTCGCCCTCCCCGAGCCCATCGCCCACCGCGAGGGCCTCTTCGGCGCGGGCACCGACTCCTCCACCTCCGGCTTCTCCGGACTGGTCTCCGACTCCTTCCTGCCCGGCGAGGCCTCCCGCCCCTACGGCGGCTGGTTCGACCAGGTCGTTGACGTCCTCGAAGAGCTCATCGCCGCCGATGGCCTCGAGGTCGCCGACGTCATCGAAAAGGTGACCGTCGACCGCGGACAGCTCGGCATCTTCATCGCCCGCGAGCACATCGCGCGCGTCGCCAAGTACCTGCGCGACGACGCGGACCTGCGCTTCGAAATGTGCCTGGGGACCAACGGCGCGCACTACCCCCTCGACAAGGGGCGCGAGCTGCACGCCATCTACCCCCTGTACTCGATCACGCACAACCGCATGATCCGCCTCGAGGTCACGTGCCCCGACGAGGACCCCCGCATCCCCTCCATCGTCTCCGTCTACCCCGGAAACGACTGGCAGGAGCGCGAGACCTGGGACCTCATCGGCATCGTCTTCACCGGGCACCCCTCGCTCACGCGCACCGCGATGCCCGACGACTGGGTCGGACACCCCCAGCGCAAGGACTACCCGCTGGGCGGCATCCCCGTCGAATTCAAGGGAGCCGTCAATGCCTCCGCCGACGTTCGTAGGAGTGTGAACTGATGACCACCGCCTTCCACGCGCCCGCTGGCGCGACCGACCTGCCTATCGAGGACATCCCCGAGGTCCTCACCCAGGGCGGCGACTGGGACGACGTCCTGCACGAGATCGAGGCCATCACCTCCGAGCGCATCGTCGTCAACCTGGGTCCGGTTCACCCCGCGACCCACGGCGTTCTGCGTCTGATCCTCGAGCTCGACGGTGAAAAGGTCCGCGAGACCCGCGTCGACACCGGCTACCTGCACACCGGCATCGAGAAGAACATGGAGTACCGCACGTGGGCCCAGGGCGTCGCATACTGCACGCGCATGGACTACGTCGCTCCCTTCTTCCAGGAGGCCGCGTACTGCCTCGGCGTCGAGAAGCTCCTCGGCATCGAAGAGGACATTCCCGAGCGCGCCTCCCTCATCCGCATCCTCATGATGGAGCTGTGCCGCATCGCCTCGCACCTGGTCGCCATCGGCTCGACCGGTAACGAAATGGGCGCCACGACGATCATGACGATCGGCTTCCGCGCCCGCGAGGAGATCCTGCGCATCTTCGAGCGCATCACCGGCCTGCGCATGAACCACGAGTACATCCGCCCCGGCGGTGTCGTGCAGGACATCGGCGAGGGCACCACGGACTACATCCGTGACCGCCTGCGCCGCGCCCGTAAGGACATCGGCGAGCTCCAGGACATCCTCGTGGAGAACCCGATCTTCAAGAAGCGCCTGTGCGACGTGGCCGTCATGCCGCTGAGTGGCCTCATGGCCCTCGGCACCACCGGCCCCGGCGTTCGCGCCGCCGGCCTGCCCCTGGACCTGCGCAAGAGCCAGCCCTACTGCGGCTACGAGAACTTCGAGTTCGACGTTCCCACCCGCGACAAGTCGGACGTCTACAACCGCACGATGGTCCGTTTCGACGAGTGCTACGAGTCGATGCGCATCATCTGGCAGGTTCTCGCCAAGCTGGACCAGTGCGAGGGCGCGCCCACCATGGTCGCCGACCCCGAAATCGCCTGGCCCGCGCGCCTGGCGGTCGGCACCGACGGCCAGGGCAACTCGGCCGAGCACGTCCGCGAGATCATGGGGGAGTCCATGGAGTCCCTCATCCACCACTTCAAGCTCGTCACGGAGGGCTTCCACGTGCCCGCCGGCCAGGTCTACCAGACCGTCGAGCACGCGAAGGGCATTCTGGGCGTTCACCTCGTCTCCGACGGTGGCACGCGCCCGTTCCGCGCGCACTTCCGCGACCCCTCCTACGCCAACCTGCAAGCGCTGGCCATGATGACCGAAGGCGGCCAGCTGGCCGACGTGGTCGTCGCACTGGCCGCTATCGACCCCGTTCTCGGAGGCGTTGACCGATGAGCTACACACCCGACACCCTGGCACGCCTGCAGGCGGATGCCGCGCAGATCATCGCCCGCTACCCGGACGGTCACTCGCGCTCCGCGCTGCTGCCGATGCTGCACCTGATCCAGTCCGTCGACGGCTACGTCAGCCCGGACGGCATCGACTTCATCTCGGCCACGCTGGACCTGCCCCGCGCAGAGATCAGCGCCGTCGCGACCTTCTACACGCAGTACAAGCGTCACCCCACCGGTGAGTACCTGGTGGGCGTGTGCACGAACGCGCTGTGCGCCGTCATGGGCGGCGACGAGATCTGGGAAAAGGTCTCCGAGAAGGTCGGCGTCGGCAGCGACGAGACCAGCGAAGACGGCAAGATCACGCTCGAGCGCATCGAGTGCAACGCGGCGTGCGACTACGCGCCCGTCGTCATGGTCAACTGGGAATTCTTCGACAACCAGAGCCCCGAGTCGGCGCTGGCCATGATCGACGACATCCAGGCCGGCCGCGACATCCACCCGACGCGCGGCCCCATCGTGGCCCCCACGTTCAAGGAGAACGAGCGCGTCCTGGCCGGCTTCCTGGACGGCCACGAGAACGAAGGCCCCTCCGCGGGTCGCGCCACCCTGCTGGGCCGCGAGATCGCCGCGGCGAACGGCTGGACTGAGCCGGTTGCCGTCGAGGTCGCCGACGAGGCCACTGACACGAAGGGAGAAGAGGCGAAGTGAGCACCGCATACGTTGCGCCCGGACCGCTGACCCCGATCCTCACCAACGGGTGGGGAGAGGAGCGTTCCTGGACGCTGGACTCCTACCGGAGCCGCGGAGGCTACCAGGGCCTCGAAAAGGCCCGCACCATGGAGCCCGCCGACATCGTGCAGGCCGTCAAGGACTCCGGTCTACGAGGGCGTGGTGGCGCAGGCTTCCCGTCCGGCCTCAAGTGGTCCTTCCTGCCCCCGGCCGACGGTGGCCCCCGCTACCTCGTGGTGAACGCCGACGAGTCGGAGCCGGGTACCTGCAAGGACATCCCGCTCATCATGGGCAACCCGCACGTCCTCATTGAGGGCATCGCGATCACGTCGCGCGCCATCGGCTGTGACCACGCGTTCGTCTACCTGCGCGGCGAGGTCACCCACGTGTACCGCCGCCTGCTGGAGGCCGTGCGCGAGGCGACCGAGGCCGGCGTGCTCGGCGACCTGCGCATCACCGCTCACGCGGGTGCCGGCGCCTACATCTGCGGTGAGGAGACGGCTCTGCTGGACTCCCTCGAAGGACGCCGAGGCCACCCGCGCCTCAAGCCCCCGTTCCCCGCGGTCGCCGGTCTGTACGCCCGTCCCACGGTCGTCAACAACGTCGAGACCATCGCTCAGGTGGCGGGTATCTTCCGCAACTCGCCCGAGTGGTTCGCCTCGATGGGCACCGAAAAGTCCAAGGGCCACGGCATCTTCTCCGTGTCGGGTCACGTGAACAACCCCGGCCAGTTCGAGGCCCCCTTCGGCATCACGATGCGCGAGCTCATCGAGATGGCGGGCGGCATCCGCGACGGCCACAAGCTGAAGTTCTGGACCCCCGGTGGCTCCTCCACCCCGATCTTCACCGAAGACGAGCTGGACACGCCCCTCGACTACGAGTCCGTGGGTGCGGCCGGTTCGATGCTGGGTACGCGTGCCCTGCAGGTGTTCGACGAGACCGTCTCGGTCGTCCGCGTCATCACCCGCTGGTCCGAGTTCTACCAGCACGAGTCCTGCGGTAAGTGCACGCCCTGTCGCGAAGGCACCTACTGGATGAAGCAAATCATGCTGCGTCTCGAGCGAGGCGAGGGTCGCCCCGGCGACGTCGACCTGCTCGACGAGATCGCACACAACATTGCGGGCCGTAGCTTCTGCCCGCTTGGCGACGCCGCAGCAACCCCGATCATGTCGGGCATCAAGCGCTTCCGCGACGAGTTCGAGGCCGGCCTCACTACGCCTGCCCGCGAGCTTTTCCCCTACGAGGCGTCCGCTAACTACGCGCGAGGAGGTGGCCGATGAGCGACGCACCCAACATGATCGACGTCACCATCGACGACGTTCAGGTTTCTGTTCCCCAGGGCACGCTCGTGATCCGCGCGGCCGAGCAGGCCGGCATCCGGATTCCGCGTTTCTGTGACCACCCGCTGCTGGCCCCGGTGGCCGCATGCCGCCAGTGCCTCGTGGAGGTCGGCATGCCCGACCGCAACACGGGCGAGCTGCGCTTCATGCCCAAGCCCCAGCCCTCGTGTGCACAGACCGTCACCCCGGGCATGGTCGTCAAGACCCAGCACACCTCCGAGGTCGTCGACCGCGCCCAGCGCGGCGTCATGGAGTTCCTGCTCATCAACCACCCGCTGGACTGCCCGGTCTGCGACAAGGGCGGCGAGTGCCCCCTGCAGAACCAGGCACTGACGGAGGGTCGCGGCAAGTCCCGCTTCACCGACGCCAAGCGCACGTTCAAGAAGCCGCTGCGCCTGACCTCCCAGATCCTGCTGGATCGCGAGCGCTGCATCCTGTGCCAGCGCTGCGTGCGCTTCGGCAAGGAGATCTCGGGCGACGTGTTCATGGACCTGCAGGGTCGTGGCGGCGGCACCGCCCCCACGGAGCACCACTACTTCATGGGCGAGCAGGTGGGCGGCTTCGACTCGACCACGCTCGACTTCTTCGACCCGAAGGCCAAGGAGGCCTCGACCTCGTCCCTGTCGTCCCCGTACGGCACGGACGCGATCGTCGGTTCCATCAATGAGGGTGAGCTTTCCGTCGCTGAGCGCGACGTGTCGGGCCGCGCCTTCGCGTCCTACTTCTCGGGCAACATCATCCAGATCTGCCCGGTCGGCGCCCTGACCGCCGCGTCCTACCGCTTCCGCGCGCGTCCCTTCGACCTCGTGTCGACGGCGGCCGTGACCGAGCACGACGCGTCGGGCTCCGCGATCCGCCAGGATGTGCGCCGCGGCGAGGTCGTGCGTCGCATGAGTGGCAACGACCCCGAGGTCAACGAAGAGTGGATCACCGACAAGGACCGCTTCGCCTTCGAATGGGACAAGGTCGATCGCCTGACCACCCCGCTCGTGCGCGAGGACGGCAAGCTGGTTCCCACCTCGTGGTCCGACGCGCTCGACCGCGTCCGTCAGGGTCTCGAGCAGGCGGGTTCGTCCGTGGGCTTCCTGCCCGGCGGCCACCTCACCTTCGAGGATGCCTGGGCCTGGTCGAAGTTCGCGCGCACCGTCGTCGGCTCCGACTCGATCGACTTCCGTTCGCGTCGTTCCAGCGAGGAAGAGCGTTCGTTCCTGGCCTCGCACGTGGCGGGCTCCGGCCTCGAGACCACGTACGCGGACCTGGAGAGCGCGGGTCAGGTGCTGCTGGTCGCCCTCGAGCCCGAGGACGAGTGTGGCGCCATGTTCCTGCGCCTGCGTAAGGCCACGCGTAAGTCGGGCCTGAAGGTCGCGACCGTCGCGCCCTTCACCTCCGCGGGTTCGCGCAAGATGAAGGCTCGCCTCCTGCACGCCGCCCCCGGCTCCGAGCCGGGCGTCGTGGATGCGATCGCGGCAGGCGGCGCCTACGCCGACGTGGCCGAGGCGCTGTCCGGCGGCATCGTCCTCGTGGGCGAGCGCGCCGCGCAGACCCCCGGCCTGCTCTCCGCCGTCGTCGCTCTGGCCGAGCGCACGGGCGCCCGCCTCGCGTGGGTCCCGCGCCGCGCCGGTGACCGCGCCGCCGTCGAGGCCGGCCTCCTCCCGGGTCTGCTTCCCTTCGGCCGCGGCCTCGACGAGGCCGGCGCGCAGTCCCTCGGTTGGGGCGAGCTGCCCGCCCGTGGCCTCGACGCCGAGCAGATGATCGAGGCCGCTGCCTCCGGTGAGCTCCAGGCTCTCGTCGTCGGCGGCGTTGACGTCCGCGACTTCGACGAGCCCGCCGCCGTGCGCGAAGCCCTCGAAGAGGTTCCTTTCCTCGTGTCCCTCGAGGTTCGCGCCTCGGAGATCACCGATCGCGCGGACGTTGTCCTGCCGGTGGCTCCCGCGGTCGAAAAGAACGGCACCTACATCAACTGGGAAGGCCGCCTGCGCCCCTTCGGTCAGGCCCGCTCGGCAACGTCCCTCACGGACCGCGACGTGCTCGTGCGCCTCACCGAGGAGTTCGACCTCGACCTGGGCATCACCGCCCTGGCCGACCTCTACGAGGAAGTCAACCCCCTCATGGAGTGGGACGGCGCCCCGCAGGAGTTCACGCCGGTGTCGGCGCAGGCTCCCGCTGCAGCCGGTAAGGGTCAGGTCGTTCTGGCCTCCCACAAGCCCATGATCGACGCCGGTCGTCTCCAGGATGGCGCTCCGTGGCTGGCCGGTTCGGCCCGCCGCCCCGTCGTTCTGGCCTCGGCCGCGACGCTGGCCGCCGCCGGCATCGCCCCCGGCGCCGACGCGACGCTCGAAACTGAGCGTGGCACGATCACCCTCCCGGCCGCCATCGCGGACCTGCCCGACTCCGTCGCGTGGGTGCCCGAGTGCTCGACCGGCTCCGTTATTCACGAAAACCTCGGCGGTGCCGGCACCGTCGCGACCCTGCGCGCCACGCAGGAGGTGGCACGATGACACTCGCACCCTTCGCAGTCCCGGAGTACACCGCCGCGGACTTCAGCCAGGAAACCTGGTGGCTCAGCCTCATCAAGGCCGTGTTCATCATCGTCTTCCTGATCGCCAACGTGCTCCTCGCCCTGTGGGTTGAGCGCCGAGGCCTGGGCCGCATGCAGACGCGTCCCGGCCCGAACGTCGCGGGCCCCCTCGGCCTGTTCCAGGCGTTCGCCGACGCCGGCAAGCTCCTTTTCAAGGAGGACATGTGGACCCGCCGGGCCGAGAGGTTCCTGTACTTCCTGGCCCCCGCGATCGCGGCGTTCGCAGCGTTCAGCGTCTACGCGGTCATCCCCATGGGCCCGAACGTGAAGATCGGTGAGATCTCGACGCCGCTGCAGCTGGCCGACATGCCCGTCGCCTCCCTGTACATCCTGGCGATTGCGTCGCTGGGCCTGTACGGCATCGTCCTGGGTGGTTGGTCGACCCGCTCGACCCTGCCGCTGTACGGCGCCGTGCGTTCCTCCGCGCAGGTCATCTCCTACGAACTGGCCATGGGCCTGTCCCTCGTGAGTGTGTTCCTCATGTCGGGCTCCATGTCCACCTCGCAGATCGTCGCAGCCCAGGGACAGTTCTGGTGGGCATTCACCCTCTTCCCGGCATTCGTTATCTACTGCATCAGCGCCGTCGGTGAAGTCAACCGTCTTCCCTTCGACCTCCCCGAGGCCGAAGGCGAGATCGTCGCCGGTCACATGACCGAGTACTCGTCGATGAAGTTCGGCTGGTACTACCTGTCCGAGTACGTCAACATGCTCAACGTCTCGGCCGTGGCCACCACGATGTTCGCCGGTGGATGGCACGCCCCGTGGCCGCTGTCCCACATCGAGTTCCTCAACTCCGGCTGGTGGGGCCTGCTCTGGTTCTTCCTGAAGATCTGGTTCTTCATGTTCCTGATGATCTGGACGCGCGCCACGCTGCTGCGCTTCCGCTACGACCAGTTCATGAACCTCGGCTGGAAGCGCCTCATGCCCATCGCCCTGGGCTGGCTCGTGCTCGTCGCCCTGGTGCGCGGCATCACCCAGTTCGTGGCGCTGCCCAACCACGTCCTCTTCGGTGGCGTCGGTGTCCTCTTCCTGATCGCCCTGGCGATCATCTGGCTCACCGACAAGCCCGAGCCCGAGGAGATCCCCGCCGCCGAGCGCGAATACACCGGCTTCGAGGACGGATTCCCCGTCCCGCCGCTGCCCGGACAGACCCCCGTTGCCTCGCCGCGAGGCCTCGCCACTATTGAGGGCGAGCTGGCCCCGGCCGCGGCAATCGACAGCCCGAAGGAGTCCACCGATGAGTGAGAAGACCACCGACGAGGAAATGCTCTTCGAGCATGACCCCAAGGGTGCGTTCGCCCAGTTCGTCGCGCCCATGGCCGGCTATGGAGTCACCATGGCTTCCTTCTTCCGGCCCACCGTCACCGAGCAGTACCCGCGCGAACCCGCGCGTGTCATGCCCCGCTTCCACGGTCGTCACCAGCTCAACCGCTACGACGACGGCCTGGAAAAGTGCGTCGGCTGCGAGCTGTGCGCCTGGGCGTGCCCCGCTGACGCGATCTTCGTCGAGGCCGCCTCGAATACGCCCGAGGAGCAGTATTCTGCGGGCGAGCGTTACGGCCGCGTCTACCAGATCAACTACCTGCGCTGCATCTTCTGCGGTATGTGCATCGAGGCGTGCCCCACGCGCGCCCTGACGATGACGAACGACTTCGAAATCGCCAAGTACACCCGCGAGGACGACATCTACGAGAAGGAAGACCTCCTGGTCCCGCTCTCCGATGGCATGCTTGCAGCGCCCCACCCCATGGTCGAGGGTAAGAACGACATCGACTACTACCGCGGGGAAGTCACCGGCCCCACCGCCGCCCAGGTTGACTGGGTGGCGAGCCGCCGCCCCGACGACCCCTCCCTCAAGACGGTACGAGTCGCCGAGGAGGCACACTGATGAACCTGTCCAACGGTTGGCCCATGATGGGGTCAACGGGGGAGATCATCCTCTTCGCATGCACGGCCATTGTCATGGTCGCCTGCGCTCTGGGTGTCCTCTTCTTCAAGAAGGCCGCGCACTCGGTCATCTGCATGGTCGGCGTCATGCTCGGCCTGGCAGTCCTGTACATCGCGAATAGCGCTCCCTTCCTGGGCGTCGCGCAGATCGTCGTGTACACCGGCGCGATCATGATGCTGTTCCTCTTCGTCATCATGCTGATCGGTATCGGTACGTCCGACGACTACGCCCGCCAGAGTCGCGGCGCGATCGTGGCGGCGGTGCTCGGTGGCCTCGGCCTGATCGTCATCGTCACGACGGCGATCCTCAAGGCCGTGCCCGCTCCGCACAAGCCCGTCGAGGTTGACCCCTACTCCAACCAGCCGATCACCGACCTGGCGAGCACGCTGTTCCAGGAGCACTGGCTGAGCATGGAGCTCGCCGGCGGCCTGCTGATCACGGCCGCTGTCGGCGCGATGCTGCTGACCCACTCTGATCGCCTCACCCCGAAGGCCGACCAGTTCGAGACGGCCCGTAACAAGATGCGCGCCTTCGCCGAGAAGGGTGCTCGCATCGGCCAGCTGCCCGCCCCCGGTGTCTACGCCCAGTCGAACGCGGCCGACGTGCCCGCCGTCTCCGGCGAGACCCTCGGCCCGGTCGACGAGTCGGTGCCTCGAGTCCTGCGCGTGCGCGGCCTCGCCCGCACGATCGGCGAGGTCACCCCGGAGGTCTCCGAGCAGCTCGCCCTCGCGCGTACCACGGCGGCCGACGCCTCCGAGGTCGACGAGTCGCCCTACACCATCGGGCGCACGCCCGACGTCCCCCGCTCCGGCGCCTTCGGCATGCCCGGCGCGGACGCGCCCACCGGTCTGGCCCAGCCCCGAGCCCGCAAGGCGCGCACCACCACCCCCATTGAGAAGAAGGAGGAGAGCAAGTGAGCCTCGCCTGGTACCTCATCCTTGCGGGTGTGCTGTTCGCCATCGGTGCGACCACGGTCCTCGTGCGCCGCAGTGCGGTCATCGCGCTCATGGGCGTCGAAATGATGCTCAACGCCGCGAACCTCGTCCTCGTGACGTTCTCGCGCATTAACTCCAACGTTGACGGCGAGATCATGGCGTTCTTCGTCATGGTCGTCGCGGCCGCCGAAGTCGTCGTCGGCCTGTCGATCATCGTGTCCATCTATCGTTCGCGCTCGACCACGAGCATGGACGATCTGAACCTGCTGAAGAACTGAGGGAGGACGTAACTCATGACCACCTTCATCTCCCCGCAGGCTCTCTCCGTCTATGAGACGGTCGCGCCCACCGGAGTCGCCGCCTACGCGTGGCTGCTCATCCTCATCCCGCTGGCCAGCGCAGGCCTGCTCCTGCTGCTGGGCCGCGCCTCGGACAAGTGGGGCCACCTGCTGGCGACCCTCGCGTCCTGGTCGACTTTCGTCGTCGGCGCTCTGATCGCCGCCCAGATGTGGAACGCTCCTGTGGACGCGCAACGCTTCGGCCAGACGCTGTTCACCTGGATCCCCGCCGGTGACTTCACCGTCGACTTTGGTCTCCTCGTGGACCCGCTGTCGATCACGTTCGTCATCCTGGTGACCTTCGTCGGTTCGCTCATCCACGTGTACGCGATCGCCTACATGGAGCACGACGCGGCCCGCCGTCGCTTCTTCGCCTACCTGAACTTCTTCATCGCGGCGATGCTGACCCTGGTCCTCGCGGACTCCTACGCCGGCCTCTTCGCCGGTTGGGAAGGCGTGGGCCTGGCGTCCTACCTGCTGATCGGCTTCTGGAACCACGTCCCCGCCTACGCGGTGGCCGCCAAGAAGGCGTTCGTCATGAACCGTGTCGGCGACATGGGCATGCTGATCGCCATGATGGCGATGGTCGCCTCCTTCCACTCGGTGTCCTTCTCCGTCGTCTCTTCCCAGGTCGAGTCGATCCCCGCGGCGTCCGCGACGGTTATCGGATTCTTCCTGCTGGTTGCCGCCTGCGGTAAGTCCGCCCAGTTCCCGCTGCAGGCGTGGCTGGGCGACGCCATGGCTGGCCCGACCCCCGTCTCCGCGCTCATTCACGCGGCCACGATGGTTACCGCCGGCGTCTACCTGATCGTCCGTTCCGGCGACGTCTTCTGGGCCGCCCCCATCGCGGCGACCGCCGTCGCCATCATCGGTGCGATCACGCTCCTCTTCGGCGCGATCGTCGGTTGCGCGAAGGACGACATGAAGAAGGTCCTCGCCGCCTCCACCATGAGCCAGATCGGCTACATGATGCTGGGCGCGGGCCTGGGCCCCATCGGCTGGGCGTTCTCGATCTTCCACCTCTTCACCCACGGCTTCTTCAAGGCCCTCATGTTCCTCGGAGCCGGTTCCGTCATGCACGGCATGGGCGACCAGGTGAACATGCGTCGCTTCGGCGCCCTGCGCGGCGCCATGAAGGTTACGTGGCTGACGTTCATGATGGGCTGGCTTGCCATCCTCGGCGTTCCGCCGTTCTCCGGCTACTGGTCGAAGGACAAGATCATCGAGGCCGCCTTCAGCGCCGACAGCTTCGGAGGCAACATTGCCCTGTGGGCTGGCTGGGTCTACGGCCCCATCGCGATGATCGGCGCGGGCATCACCGCGTTCTACATGTCGCGCCTCTTCTTCATGACGTTCCACGGTAAGGCCCGCTGGACCACCGAGGCCGAGGGCGCGCCCGTGCACCCGCACGAGTCCGGCCCCCTCATGACGATCCCGATGATCATCCTCGCGATCGGCGCGGTCGTCCTCGGCGGCGCCCTGTCCGTCGGTAACACCTTCACCGAGTGGCTGGTCCCCTCGATCGGTCACGTCATGCACGGTGACCCCGTCCTCAACGAGTACGTCATTCAGGGAGCCACCCTCGCCCTCGTCATCCTCGGCGCGGTTATCGCGTGGATGAAGTACGGGCGCGACGAGGTTCCCACCTCCGTCCCCGCAGGCAACGCCCTGACCGAGGCCGCACGTCGCGACCTCTACCAGGACACCGTCAACGAGACCCTGTTCATGATGCCCGCCAAGGGCCTCGTCACCGTCGCGACCGTCGGCGATGCGGGCGCCATCGACGGTGCGCTGAACGGCCTCGGCGCCGGCTCGCAGCTGCTCGGACGCATCGTCGGCATCACCCAGAACGGCCTCGTGCGCACGTACGCCGCCTACATCCTGGGTGGCGTCATCCTCGCCCTGGCCATCGTCCTCGGATTCAGGCTGTAAGGGGTACACGACAATGGAAAGTGCAATGATTGCTGCTAACTTCCCGTGGCTGTCCGTCCTCGTGGCCATTCCGGCTGCGGGCGCGGCCCTCCTCGGCTTCGTCTCGCCCCTGAGGCGCGCCGCCGGGCGCGTTATCGCCCTGGTGGTCTCCCTCGTCGAGCTCGCGCTCGGCGTGTACGTGGCCGCCTCCGTGTTCGACTGGTCCGCCCCGGCCTCGTACCAGGTGTACGAGTCCCACCTGTGGATCCCCCAGATTGGCATCACCTGGTCCCTCGGCGTCACGTCCCTCGGCCTGGTCATGATCCTCCTGGCGATTGGCCTCGTGCCGCTCGTGCTGATTGCGGGCTGGGACGAGGACGATGCCGCGGACCGCGGCGCCTACCCGGCGCTGGTCCTGGCACTCCAGGCTTTCATGGTCGTTATTTTCGCGGCCTACGATCTGACGGTCTTCTACTTCGCCTTCGAGGCGATGCTCGTGCCGCTCTACCTCATGATCGGACGCTACGGCGTCGGTGACGAGGCCGCGCGTCACAAGGCCGCCATGAAGTTCCTGCTGTACTCGCTGTTCGGCGGACTGGTGATGCTCGGTGGCATCCTCTACGTGTGGGCCATCGCCTACCAGGCGAACCCCGATGCCTCGACCTTCTTCCGCATGGACATGCTCGCCCAGCTCCTGCCGACCGCCCCGGACACGGTTCAGATGGTCGTTTTCGTGACCTTCATGGTTGCCTTCGCGATCAAGGCCCCCATGGTCCCGGTGCACACGTGGCTGCCCGACACGGCCGCCGTCGCCCGCCCCGGTACCTCGGTGCTGCTCGTCGGCGTCCTGGATAAGATCGGCACCTTCGGCATGATCGCCCTGTGCCTGCAGCTCACCCCCGGTGCGGCCTCGTCCGCGAAGTGGGTCATGTGCGTGCTCGCTGTCATCTCCATCCTGTGGGGTGGCCTGTCGGCCAACGGCCAGAACGACATCATGCGTCTGGTGTCCTACACCTCGGTGTCGCACTTCGGCTTCATGGTTCTGGGCATCTTCATCGGCTCGCAGATCGCTCTCGTCGGCGCCATGTTCTACATGGTGGCCCACGGCGTCTCGATCGCCGCGATGTTCCTGCTCTCCGGCTGGCTGTCGCGCCGCGGTGGCACGCAGGACATGCGCGAGTACGTCGGCATGCAGCGCGTGACCCCGGTCCTCGCTGGCCTGTGGCTCGTGTCCGGCCTCGCGTCCATCGCGCTGCCCGGCCTGTCTGGCTTCGTCCCCGAGTACCTCGTGCTGATGGGTACGTGGACGGTCAGCGGTCCGCTGGCGCTCTTCGCGGTTCTCGGCGTCGTCATCGCCGCCCTCTACGTGCTCATGCCCTACCAGCGCGTCTTCACCGGTGCGCCCGGCAAGGGTAAGGAAGAGCTGGCGGACCTGAACGGCCGTGAGCGCGGCGTCATGGTGCCGCTCGTGGCCGCGATGCTCATCCTTGGTATCTGGTCGGCGCCTCTCGTGAGCGCCCTGACCCCGGTTGCTTCAGACCTCGGCCTGCCCACCACGCAGGTCGGCGCCACCGCTGAAGGGAGCGCACAGTGAACGTTCTACCCATGGATAACTTCCAGGCCCCCGAGGTTCACTGGGTGAGCCTCGCGCCTATCCTCATCGTGCTGGGCGGAGCGGT
This sequence comes from Xylanimonas cellulosilytica, assembly GCA_001072465.1. Classification (GTDB taxonomy): domain Bacteria; phylum Actinomycetota; class Actinomycetes; order Actinomycetales; family Actinomycetaceae; genus Pauljensenia. The sequence goes on from JVKM01000030.1 coordinate 62,529, forward strand.
CCTCGGCGTCCTCGTCGAGGCCTTTGCCCCGGCCAAGGCGCGCCGTCCCCTCGTGATCGGCCTGTCGATCCTGGCGACCGCAGGTGCGTGCGTCATGCTCGCCCTGCGCTGGGTCCCCGTCCTGGAGACTCCGGTGACGCTGGGGGAGTACATGGAGGATCCGCTGACGGTCGCCGCTCAGTCGGCCCTCGTCATCATCGGCTTCTTCGCCGTCCTCGTGATGGCCGACCGCACCTCCGTCGGTGACGGCGCGTTCGCCGGCCAGCCGTCGGATCGTCCGGACTCTGCCGCCGAGGAGCTGTCGGAGCGCAAGGGCTACCAGCGTTCCGAGATCTTCCCGCTGACCCTGTTCTCGCTGGGCGGCATGATGATCTTCCCCGCCGCTGATAACTTCGTGACGCTGTTCGTGGCCCTTGAGGTCATGTCGCTGCCCCTGTACATCATGGCTGCCACGGCCCGCCGTCGTCGCCAGCTGTCCTACGAGTCGGCCCTCAAGTACTTCGTGCTCGGCGCCTTCTCCTCGGGCTTCCTGCTCATGGGCTCCGCCTTCCTCTTCGGCTTCTCCAACTCGCTGCGCATTTCCGCGCTGGCCGAGGCCATCTCCACCCACACGAACATGGAGTGGATGGTCCTCGTGGGCGTCTTCTGCGTGATGGTCGGCTTGCTGTTCAAGGTGGGCGCAGCCCCCTTCCACGCGTGGACCCCCGACGTCTACACGGGCGCCCCGACCCCGGTGACGGGCTTCATGGCTGCCGCCGTGAAGATCGCGGCCTTCGCTGCGATGATCCGCTTCTACACGGTTGCTGCCGCCTACCTGCAGTGGGACTTCCTGTACATCTTCGCGGCCGTGGCGGTCCTGACGATCCTCGTTGGTACCTTCGCTGGCCTCGTGCAGGATGACGTCAAGCGCATGCTGGCCTACTCCTCGATCGCTCACGCGGGCTTCATCCTGATGGGGATTCTCGCGATGGAGAAGGGCGGCACGGGCCATGTGTTGTTCTACACGCTCGGTTACGGTCTGGCGACGGTCGGTGCCTTCGGTGTGGTCACGCTGGTGCGCGGCCGCGACGCGGACGGCAACGTCCTGGGCGAGGCGACGAGCCTGCGCAAGTGGGCGGGTATCGGCCGCACCAACCCGTGGATCGCGGGCGCGATGCTGATCTTCCTGCTGTCGTTCGCGGGCATCCCGCTGACGGGCGGTTTCATTGGTAAGTTCGTGATTTTCTCTGATGCGATCAAGGGCGGCGTGGGCTGGCTTGCGATCGTCGGCCTCGTGGCCTCGGCGATTACCGCGTTCTACTACTTCCGCCTCGTGCGCCTGATGTTCTTCACCGAGCCCAGTGACGAGTCCATCGTGGTGAAGTCGGAGGGCCTGTCCGCTCTGGCGATCGCCGTGTGCGCGATTGGGACGCTCGCCCTGGGCGTCTTCCCCGGTCCCGTGTTGAGTCTGCTCGAAAAGATCGTCATACTGATTCCGTGAGCGCTCAAACACCCGATCTTCATGTTCCCGACCTCGAGTCCCGTATTACCCCGGGGCTCGAGGTCGTCGAGCGTCGTCTCCTCGACGCCGTCTCCTCGTCTCGTGACCTGACGGACGAGCTGACTCGTCACCTCGCGGTCGCGGGCGGCAAGCGGATGCGTCCGCTGCTCACCCTCGTGTGCGCGCAGCTGGGCGAGCCCGAGCGCGCGCTCGACGAGCAGGTCATCACGGCCGCGACGGCGGTTGAGCTCACGCACCTGGCGTCCCTGTACCACGACGACGTCATGGATTCGGCGCCCACGCGTCGCGGTGTTCCCTCGGCTCAGCACCTGTGGGGCAACAACCGCGCGATTCTGGCCGGCGACATCCTGTTCGCCCGCGCGTCGCTGCTGGTGGCCTCGCTGGGCCCGGAGATGGTCGCGCACCATGCACGCACGTTCGAGCGTCTGTGCGAGGGCCAGCTCAACGAGACCTTTGGTCCGACGGACGGTGCCGATCGCGTCGACTTCTACCTGCAGGTCCTGGCGGATAAGACGGGCTCGCTCGTGTCCACTGCCGCGTCCTTCGGCGCGCTCCTGTCGGGCGCCGGCAAGCTGATGGCGGACGTGGTGAGCGACTTCGGTGAGAAGGTGGGCGTCGCCTTCCAGATCGCCGATGACGTGCTCGACCTGGCGTCCTCGGGCGAGCAGTCGGGTAAGACGCCCGGCACCGATCTGCGCGAGGGCGTGGACACTCTGCCCGTCCTCCTGCTGCGTCGCCGTGAGGCGGCTGGCACGATCGACGAGGCCGGCGCGCGCATCCTGCGCGAGCTGACGGGTGACCTGTCCTCGGACGTGGCCCTGGCCTCGGTCGTTGAGCAGTTGCGCAACCACGACGTGCTGGAGGAGACCCGCGAGCTTGCGCGCACCTGGGCGAACGACGCGGTCGCCGCGCTGGCGCCGCTACCCAAGGGTGAGGCGAAGACCGCGCTGGAGGCGTTTGCGAACCTCATGGTGGATCGCCTGGTCTGATTGTCGATACCGAGGCCGGGGCTCGGCTGCGCGTGAGTGCGTGGCTGGCCCCGGCCTCGTCGTATGCGCGGGGGACCCTTGAGGTGTGTGAGGGGTCTCAGCTAAGGTTGCCCTTGGCAACGGCGCGCTAGACTTAGTGCCCAGGTGCGCGCATACGCGCGCGGTCACGAAGAAGGAGAAATCGGTTGGCACCGCTCAACGTCGCCGTCATCGGCGCTGGTCCCGCTGGCATTTACGCGTCGGACATCCTGTCCAAGTCGGGGCTCGAGGTGAATATCGACCTGTTTGAGCGTCTTCCCGCGCCCTACGGTCTTGTGCGCTACGGCGTTGCTCCGGATCACCCGCGTATCAAGCAGATCATCGTGGCGCTGTACAAGATCCTGCAGCGTGGTGACATCCGCCTGCTCGGCAACGTTGAGGTCGGCCGTGACGTGACGATCGACGACCTGCGCGACCACTACGACGCGATCATCATTGCGACGGGGGCGGACCGCGATCACCCGCTCGACATTCCGGGCGTGGACCTGCCCGAGTCCTACGGCGCCGCCGACTTTGTGTCCTGGTATGACGGCAACCCGGACTACCCGCGCACGTGGCCGCTGAAGGCTCGCGAGGTCGCGGTCCTGGGTGTCGGCAACGTCGCGCTGGACGTGGCTCGCGTCCTGGCCAAGCATGCCGAGGATATGCTCAAGACCGAGGTACCGGCCAACGTGGCCGAGACCCTGGCCGAGAATCCGATCACCGACGTGCACGTGTTCGGTCGTCGTGGCCCGGCCCAGGTGAAGTTCACGCCGCTGGAGCTGCGCGAGCTGGGCAAGGTGCCGGACGTAGACGTCATCGTCTCGGAAGAGGACTTTGACTTCGACGAGGGCTCGGAGGAGGCGCTGCGCGCGTCGAACCAGCAGCGTCAGGTCGTCAAGACGCTGACGAGCTACGCGATGGCGGATCCGGAGGAGCACACGGCCTCGCGTCGCATTCACATTCACCTGTTCCAGGCTCCGGTCGAGGTCGTCGCGGACGAGAACGGCCACGTGAAGGCTCTGCGCACCGAGCGCACGGCCCTGAACGGCGATGGAAGCGTGTCGGGTACGGGCGTCATCACGACGTGGCCCGTGCAGGCCGTGTACCGCGCGGTGGGCTACTACTCCTCGCCGATTCCGGGTCTGCCCTTCGACGAGCGCGCCGGCGTTGTGCCGAACGTCGAGGGCCGCGTCATCGAGGGTGACACCACGAAGGACGAGTCCGCCCCTGTTATCCCGGGCGTGTACGCAACGGGCTGGATCAAGCGTGGCCCCGTCGGCCTCATCGGCTCGACGAAGTCGGACGCCCAGCAGACGATCTCCCACCTCGTCGAGGACGCCTCCGAGGGCCGCCTGCACGCGAACACCGCCGAGGTGGGCCACGAGGCCATGGTGGCGCTCCTGGAGTCCCGTGGCGTCGAATTCACGACGTGGGAGGGCTGGGAGCTTCTGGACGCCTACGAGCAGGCTCTGGGCGAGGACTACGGCGAGCTGCCGGGCGGCCGCGGCACGCGCGAGCGCATCAAGGTCGTCTCGCGTCGTGCCATGACGGATATTTCGCGTGGCGCGCAGGTGGATCCGAAGGCAACGGATCTCATCGGCGACATGGGCGAAATGGGCGTGCCGAGCGCCCCTGAGCGCTTCGATGACTACACGGGTCCGGGCCGCCGTCACTGAGCGTCCCTGATCGTTGCGAGGCCGTGGCCGGGTTTTCCGGTCGCGGCCTCGTTGTGTGGGGGAGCGGGGCTGTGGCGCGGATGGTTGTTTCCCATTGGAGCTTCGGCTGGTTCTCAGCAGCTTCCCAGGTAATCCCCATAGGATCGCCGGTATGGTGCACCGCAACTATCACAACGGTCTGAAGACGACGCTCCTGCTGGGAGGCATGTGGGCGCTGCTGCTCGCCATTGGTGCGTTGGTCGCTTCGGGTACGGGGCGCATGGTGTGGATTGTTGTGTTTGCCGGCATTGGGCTCGTCCAGACCGCGTACTCGTACTGGAACTCAGCGACGATTGCACTGCGGTCCATGGGTGCGTACCCGGTGACTGAGGCGCAGTACCCGCAGCTGTACGCGATTGTCCGTGAGCTGTCGGCGCGCGCGCAGCAGCCGATGCCGTCGATCTGGGTGGCGCCGTCCTTGACGCCGAATGCTTTTGCAACGGGGCGTAACCCGAACAATGCGGCGGTGTGCTGCACGGAGGGCATCCTGGCTATTCTCAATGAGCGGGAGCTGCGCGGAGTGCTGGGGCACGAGCTGATGCATGTCTACAACCGCGACATCCTGACGACGTCTGTCGCTGCGGCGATGGGTGGCGTCATCGCGTCGGTCGCGCAGGGGCTGCTCTTCTTCCGTGGTGGGAACCGTCGAGAGGGTGGGGGACTGGGCTTCCTTGGCCTCCTTGCGATGAGCATTATGGCGCCTTTTGCGTCGATGCTGATTCAGTTCTCGCTGTCGCGTACGCGTGAGTTCGATGCTGACGAGGATGGCGCGATGTTGACGCAGGATCCGCTGGCACTGGCGTCGGCGCTGCGCAAGCTGGAGATGGCGACGGACCGGCGCCCGATGGAGGACACCCCGCGCACGCGCAACGTGGCGGCGATGATGATTGCGAACCCGTTCCGCGGCCAGTCCCTCATGCGCATGTTTTCGACGCATCCGCCGATGGAGCAGCGCATTGCGAGACTGGAGAAAATCGCAGGTTACTGAGCCTTGTTCATACGGGGGCGGG
>JVKM01000031.1 GCA_001072465.1 Xylanimonas cellulosilytica
GGGTTATAGGACATTTCGTGTTGCTGGGGTTAGTCCCAGGTGTTGTGGTAGGGGGTGGTGTGGTGGAGTTCGTTCCAGCAAATTGCGTCGCCCCAGCCGGGGATAATGGCGGTGGCTTGGTGGGTTTGGCTGGCGTTATACCAGGCGTTTTCGAGGTCTGCGTCGGTGGGCATGGTGGCGAGGATGCGGGCTGCTGGCTGTGGGTGCGCAGAGTGGGTGTAGCACCACCAAAACACGGCTTTCATGCGTCGAGTCAGGCGCATGCCACGGTGATCGCGCAGCATCTGGCGTAGGCGCGCGTTCGTGCTTTCGATCTGGTTGGTTGTTGCAGGCATCGGCTGATCCCAGGTGGGGTCCAGGTACGTGAACAACAGGCCTTGCCTGATGAGCTTGTTGAGACTGTTACGAGCCCGAACGAGACGTTCGTGGGTGTATTCCCATCCTCCGTCAGGCCTGCGTGTTTTCTCCTCCAAGAAGTCCTTCCAGCGCGTGCACCAGTCCTGGTAGGCACCGATCCATTCCTGAGCTTCTTCTCGGCCCTCCACGTGCAAGAGTTGTTGCCCAAGAGCGTATAAGCTTCGTGAGGCCGCCAGTTTGGGGCGCGTTGTGGTGGCTTGGCGAATACGGCAATACGCATGGAAGGTGCAGCGTTGGATGCGCGTGGTCGGCCAGATTCTCTTGCAGGCTTTCGCGAACCCACTGCCCCCGTCAGTGACGACCAGGGCCGGTGGCGCGATGCGGCTCATGAGTGCTTCCCAGGCACGCGAATTCTCGCTCCTAGCCGCGTACCAACCCAGCACGCAATCGGGAGTTTGAGCGATGAGAACCACGGCACCTCGGCCCAGGTGGATACCGTCAACGAAGATGACGTCATGAACCTCATCGACGATCGGGCTAAACGGCCATAACTGCCACAATGGCTCACAGCGCCTGCGAAACGAGCGTCCCCCGCCAGGCAAATCCGCCTGACGGCGCCGACTGAGCAGCCAGGCCAAGAACTCATCAAGATGCTTGGCCGTGGAGTCTATTTCGTTCAACGTCGTGATTTTGCAGGGTTTACACCGCCACCGCTGACGACCTGATGAAGTCCTACCGTGACGGATCATGGGGCAACCACACACAGGGCACGATGCAGTATTCACAGAAACGAGGCAAACACGACCAACTAAAAAAGCTACTTTCCCGCGCAGCAAAGCCGAAAAGTCACCCTCCCAGCAACACGATTTGTCCATCCTCATAGTTGGTCCCAACCAACTAAAACACCGACTTTCCCGCACCAGAAAGCCAAAAAGTCACGCCACCAGCAACACCTAGTGTCCTATAACCCCAAGTATAGGGCCCCGAATACACGAGAGGCCCGACCAAAAGGTCGGGCCTCCGCTCGCTCACTTCTTGTTGCGACGCTGGTGACGCGTCTTGCGCAGGAGCTTGCGGTGCTTCTTCTTCGCCATGCGCTTGCGGCGCTTCTTGATGACGGAGCCCATGGGGTTCCTCCCTCGTAGTGTGTGCGGCAGAGGTACTACCGCTGATGGATGATGGGTGCCCGAGCCGGGCACATCGTGCCTATACTACCCGCCAATGACGCGAGCCTGGTCACCAGAGTGATCTGCCATACCGGCCTGAATCATCTGGGCGACCGCGGCCTCCGGGACTCGGAAGCTCTTTCCGACGCGAATCGCGGGCATTTCGCCACTGTGAATCAAGCGGTACACAGTCATCTTAGAGACGCGCATGATGTCCGCCACTTCCGTGACAGTCATAAAGCGCGGCGCCGACTGCTGTTCCATTAATGACTCCCAGATATGCTCGCGAGGCGCGCTAAACCCGATTCGTTCACCGCTTACGTAGCCTCACGAAATATACTACTGCCCAACCGCATGGAAACTGCAACTTTGTCCACTTTTGTTGCAGAGTCGTTAAGGAGCATCGATGGCACCGGCACACAAGGGTCGTCAGCAGCGAGGCAAGAGCCCTCGCTTACGTCCCGAACCCGGCGCCACCCGATCCCTGATGCGCGGACGCGCCACGGCCTCGTCCCCCGCGCTGTCGGAAGAACCGTTGAGCCCACAGCCTTCTCCCGTCGTGCGCCGCGTGCCCGAAGGCCCCCAAAACCCGCACGGCGAGGTGCCCACCACAACCGTCCAGCGCGTGCGCGCGTGGCTGTCCAAGCAGGCCCGCTATTCGCCCGCGCGCCTCGCTCTGGGCACATTCGCACTCATCATCGGCGTCATCACGGCGCTCCTGATGTTGCCAATCTCCTCCTCGTCCGACACGTCCGCCCCCTTCGTCGACGTTCTCTTCACCGCCGTGTCCGCCGTCTGCGTCACCGGCCTGACCACCGTTGATACCGCGACCTACTGGTCCCCCTTCGGGCAGGCAGTCATCGCCGCCGGCATCGTCGTCGGCGGCCTGGGCGTCATGACCCTCGCGTCGATCCTCGGATTCGCTGTCTCACGCCACCTCGGCCTCACCCAGCGTATGCTCGCCACGCAGGAAACCGGCACCGGCGCGATGGGCCAGATCTCCACGCTCCTCAAAGCCGTCATCGCCACGTCGCTGACCATGCAGGCCCTCCTGGCCGCCATGTTCCTCCCGCGCTTCCTGTCGATGGGCATCGACCCCGTCCGCGCCGTGTGGGACGCCGTCTTCATGGCGATCTCCGTGTTCAACAACGCTGGTTTCGTCATCCTGCCCGAAGGCCTCTCCCCCCACGTCACCGACTGGTGGATGCTCATCCCCATCATCCTAGGCACCACCGTGGGCGCCATCGGCTTCCCCGTCATCATGGACGTCGCCAAGAACCTGCGCACACCGCGGCGCTGGAGGCTCCACACCAAGCTCACCCTGTCGACCTACCTGATCCTCGCGTTCGTGGGGGCGCTCGCCCTCGCGCTCACCGAGTGGAACAACCCCACGACCCTGGGCGCGATCGACACTCCCTCCAAGATCCTCAACGCCATGCTCGCCGGCGTGAACTCCCGCTCGTCCGGCCTGTCCGCCCTGGACGTCGGCGCCATGCGATCCCAGACCCACTTCGTGCAGGACATCCTCATGATGATTGGCGGCGGCTCCGCATCCACGGCGGGCGGCGTGAAGGTCACAACTTTTGCCGTTCTCGTCTTGGCCGTCATCGCGGAGGCTCGAGGCGACCGCGACATCGAAACCTTCGGGCGACGCATCCCCACGAGCGCCGTCCGACTGGCGGTTGCCGTGTCGCTGCTGGGCCTGGCCCTCGTGGCCGTGTCCGTCGTCCTTCTGCTGTCAATGACGAGCTATTCTCTCGACATCATCCTGTTCGAGACCGCCTCCGCGTTCGCGACCGTAGGCCTGTCCACCGGCATCACCCCAGTCTTGCCCGTCGGCGCCAAGTACGTGTTGATTTTCCTCATGTTCGCAGGCCGCACCGGCTCCATGACGGTGGCCGCGGCCCTCGCCCTGCGCGAGCGCTCGCGCGTCATCCGCATGCCGGAAGAACGACCAATCATCGGCTGATTGCGGGGCGGGTAACGTCGTCGCGGCGTGAGGCCGGGTGGCGTCGCCAGCTTGGGCGGTTGCCTGCGTTGGATGTTGCCTGCGTTCTGGCCGGTTAACCAAACTGCTGGCCAGCGCTCGTGCGAGACAAAACTCGCCCAGCAACAGCCCCGTCTTGGCCAAACCGCGAATAAGTTCGCCCAGCAGCAGCCCACCCACGGCCAAACCGCGAATAAGTTCGCCCAGCAGCAGCCCGCGCACGGCCAAACCGCGACAAAACTCGCCCAGCAGGCCCCTCCAACCGTTCCCGCGCGACAAAGTTCGCCCAACAACAGCCCCGTCTTGGCCAAACCGCGACAAAACTCGCCCAGCAACAGCCCTTTCCAGGCCAAACCGCGACAAAACTCGCCCAGCAAGCCCGAAAACATCGAAATCTAGCCATTTTTGCCGAGCAGGGCGAACTTTTTCGCGTTTCCCAAACCACTTCACCCTGCAGGGCGAACTATTTCGCGCAGATTCAACACTCGACGTGTAATTCAGGAGCACTGGCCGCCCTCATGCAGGGCGCGCACACCTTGACCACAGTTCGTCGTACACAGGCTGCCTCTCCCACCCGTAGTTATCCACAGGCTCACGCGGAAGGCTTGAATCGCACCCACCATCGGCACACAGTAGGACTCATGCACCAGCAAAGAGGCCTACTAGCCCGTAACGAAGGAGTTGCGATGTTGCGTGACCGCGTGGAGTCCATCCGTTCTTCCCTAGTCATTGCTGACTCGCACGCGACTAAGGATCGCATTCATCGGCGTGTACGAAAAGGAGAACTCATTCGCCTTCTGGCTGGCATTTGCATTCCTTCAGCACGATTGAACGGACTGAACTCACGTGAGCGCAAAACAGCGGTTTTCATTGCTCGCATGTGCGCGCTGAGTCTGCGATATCCCGATTACGTCATCAGCGGCGGCGTCGCCGCTTACCTTCTCGGCCTCCCCGCCGACGACCAGATCGAAAAGCTCACACTGTATGCACCATCACGAGATTGCCCCCGCCAGATTCATTTTCCAGCAATCACAGTTGAGAAGAATGAACGTCTTTCGGCCGTGACAGCGACCGTTTCTCGCCCCCGATCGCCAGTTCCCTCAATCAAATACTTGGGTTTCCGCATCGCGACACCGGCACGTGTTCTCGTTGATTGCTCACGCCTATTGAGCGACAAGCGTGGGTTCCCCATCGCCTGCACAGGTTTAGCCAGGGCATGCCAGTTTGATCGTTTCCACCAGGAAGCGTCGCGGGACCGCGAGGATGAGGCACGGAGGAAGCTTCACCAGACCTTGGACGACACTCCGCGCAACACCCGCGGACGCGGGCAAGCCCGATGGATCATTGACCACGCTGACACTGGATGTGAGTCTCCCGGCGAGGCCCTGGTCCTCCTCGCGTTGCTGCGCGCGGGGATCGAAGGAATGACGACTCAAGAAGAGGTCCACGTAGCCGGCCACACCTACTTCGTCGATATTGCACTGCCCGACCTGAAGATCGCTATCGAATTCGACGGGCGCATCAAATACGGGGACACTGTCGATGAAGTCCACGAGAGCATTGAGGCCGAGCAGCGTCGACAAAGAGACCTTGAACGCGCGGGCTGGAAGGTGATTCGGGTTCGGTGGTCGGACCTGACACTCATCGACGAGGTCGTCGCCCAAGTTCTGGTCGCCATCCGCGCGAAGGTAGGACGTTAACAACCGAGCCGTGATGTTTCACGCGCGTTTCACGCGCGTTTCACGCGCACCGACCAGATACCGACACCGGTACCGTAACGAACCTAGCCAGCCCCGTTGGACTAGGCCAAACGCCATCCCCTCGCGCCGCAGCAACGTTCTCACGCCACAGATCATGCGCCACTGAGCTGCTCACAGGCCCCATCTGCTCACCAACGCATCCACGTCGGCTCACGAAACAGCGCTCACGGACGCAGCGTTCGCGTTGGGGGCGCACGCAGGGAAGAATGGGGGGCATGGCAGATGAACGCGAGTCAAAGGAACTCCAGTCGGGAACGCTCGTCATCGGGCTGGGCCGTTTCGGGTCCGCCGTCGCGGTGACACAAGACCAGCTGGGCTACGAGATCCTGGCCGTCGAAAAGAACCCCGCACGCGTGCAAGCCTTCGCGGGTCGTTTCCCCCTCGTCGAGGCCGACGCGACCTCCAAGGACGCACTCGAGCAGCTGGGGGCGCGTGAGTTTCGCAGCGCCGTCGTCGGCGTGGGCTCCTCGCTGGAGGCGGCGGTGCTCATCACCGCGAACCTCGTCGACATGGGGATTTCCTCGATCTGGGTGAAGGCGACCTCCTCTCAGCACGGTCGCATTCTGCGCCGTGTGGGCGCCCACCACGTCGTCTACCCCGACCTGGACGCCGGCAAGCGCACGGCGCACCTGGTGGGTGGCCGCATGGTCGACTACATCGAGATGGAGAAGGACGGCTTCTCCATCATGAAGCTGCGCCCCCCGCAGGAGGTGCGTGGCTTCTCCCTTGAAGAGCTCGACCTGCGTGGCCGTTACGGCGTCAACGTGCTGGCGATCCGCCGCCCCAAGCAGCGCTTCGAGTACGCGGATTCATCGACGCGCATCAACGCTGACGACGAGATCATCGTGTCGGGCGACTCGCACCTGCTGGAGTACTTCGCGAACCGCCCCTAATTCAAGGACAAACGGTGCCCCCGCACAGAGTATGTGTGGGGGCACCGCTGTATGCCCAGTGGACGAGGCCGGAGCGGGGCCGAGCGAAAAACGTTCAGCCCAGGCCTCCGCAAGTCCCTCAGGGCGCTATCTGCCCCTTCGCCCCCCAAAGCGCGGCCTGCCACCGCCGAAACCCGGCGATTTGGGATTAGGATGCTTGCCACCCGAACCAGGGTTAGGATGCTTGCCACCCGA
>JVKM01000032.1 GCA_001072465.1 Xylanimonas cellulosilytica
CACCCCGACACCCTCACCTCGCGCAACAACCTCGCAGCCGCACACCATGCCGCGGGCCGCCTCACCGAGGCTATCGCCCTGTTCGAGCAGGTCCTGCCCGACAGTATCCGCGTCCTGGGCGAAGACCACCCCGACACCCTCACCTCGCGCAACAACCTCGCATACGCATACGAGTCAGCGGGCCGCCTCACCGAGGCCATCACCCTGTTCGAGCAGGTCCTGCCCGACCGTATCCGCATCCTGGGCGAAGACCACCCCAACACCCTCACCTCGCGCAACAACCTCGCATACGCACACCATGCGGCGGGCCACCTCACCGAGGCAATCACCCTGTTCGAGCAGGTCCTGCCCGACCGTATCCGCGTCCTGGGCGAAGACCACCCCGACACCCTCACCTCG
>JVKM01000033.1 GCA_001072465.1 Xylanimonas cellulosilytica
CCCCCGCCTATTCGTCGTGCCACTGTCGTCCGTGCGCGCGGAGGCGCGTGCCTCCTTCCGGGCCTCTCCGTCAGTTACCCGACATTTTTGCGAGCCTTGCCGGTTGGTCATATGATGAGCATCATCTCATTAGTGTCTGCAGGCCGCGCCTGCGCTTGTTTCGCCTGGAGGTTTTCGTGAGCGACGTAAGCTTCGACTCAAATAAGCACGATCAGACGCGTCAGGACGCGACGAAGGGTGCTGAGTCTCTTAAGACTGCCGCGGATGGCATCGACACCTTCGCAGACGCACAGGTTGAATCCGTGTGGGGCGAGGAGGCCGGCGTCGACGCTGCTCGCCGCGCACTGCAGGAGTCATACTTCACGCTCCGTGACGGCTTCAATGGCGAGCAAGAGCACGTCCTCAACTTCGGCACGAAGGTCGACGAGACCGAGAAATCTTTCAGGCAAATGGAGGAGCAGAACGCGAACTATTTCTCGCAGGCAGCTGCTGCCATGTCTCAAGATCCAGCCGTCGCTGCTGCCGCCGCCGCTGCCACCGGATCGGGAGTGGGCGCCGGGGCAGGTTCGCCCGCATCGACGAACGCTTCGAATACATGGTCAGCCAGCTTGCAGGGCGAGGATGAGCCCTCTGCCGTCTCCGAGCAGCCCGAAATCTGATTCCAGGAAGCGACATACCAATGGTTCACAGCCCCATGTACCACCGCCTCATGCGTTTCGTCGAGGACGCGAAGGCGAACGAATCCCTGTCCGACTACGACAGCAAGCACAAGGCGACGCTGGAGGCGATGAAGGAAGCCGAAGAGTACATCCAGCATTTCCGGGAGTACCAGGGATTCCAGGGCCAAACCGGCGACGCCATCGACAAGTGGCTCGAGGACGCGGAGCGCCGCCTCAGGCTCTGGAAGGCTTCGTACCTTGCCACGTCGCAGGTCGAGGTCGAGATGCGTCGCGTCATGCAGCACGCGCGCGAGGAGGCGGAGATGCTCTCTCCCGTCCTCGTCGACGCCAGGCTGGATAAGCTGCGCGACGTGGCCGAGGTGACGATCCCGGTCATGGAGCAGTACGGCCTCGTCGGCATGGCATATAACGCGGTCGCATCGACCGGCGCGGCCGTCTACGACGCGGTCGCGGCGCAGGCCAACAAGCAGCGAGAAGCCAGCTCGACGGACATCCTTCAGCGGCTCAACGACTCGATGCAGGGGCTCGCGAACAACGCGGCGCGCATCAAGGAGCTGCAGGAAGAGCTGAAGAATAGCAACAAGGTTTGGGATCCAGGCGCTCTCCCCCAGCCTTCCAATCCGTCCGTCGTCGATCAGCTCGAAAAGGGGTACAAGGACGTATCGAGCCACGATCCTGGCGTGTATCCGGGCAACAGGGACACCGACTACGGCCGATCGGACCTGCGCGATCCGAACTCCGGTGCCTACCCGAACGGCTTTAACGATCCAAACGCACAGGAAACGGACGCCGAGAAGCTACGCAGGCTCCAGTCCCAGCGCATCCCCGACAAGTTCAACAAGGACGGTGAGCTGGGCAGCCGGAGCAAGCCCATCACCGACCCCGAGGACCTGATGGGCATCGACCTGCTGCACAGCCGCATCGGCGGCGAGCGCTACGCTAACGGCCTCACTCGCGGCGGCTACACCCCCGCTCCTCCGAACGATCGCCACCATCCTCTGTGGAACATTAACGGGGGGCCCTCCACCCACTTCGACGCCTCCGGGCGCACGAGCCTCGCGGGCGCAGGAGCCCTGGGTGCCGGCGTTCTCGGCGCGGGCGCCCTGGGCGCCGCTGCCCTGGGCGCGCGCGGCGCGTCGGGCCTGGGTACCGGTTCGCTGGGAGCGTTGGGTCGCGGCGGCGCGGGCGGTCTTGGAGCCTCCGGTCGTGGTGGCCTGGGCGCGGGCGGTCTGGGAGCCTCCGGTCGCGGCGGCCTGGGCGCGGGCGGTCTGGGAGCCTCCGGTCGCGGCGGCCTGGGTGCAGGCGGCCTCGGCGGGCTGCGCGGAGGGTCGTCCTCCGTCGGAGGCCTTGGCTCCGGCGGTCTGTCTGGTAGCGCGAGCGCGTCGGGCGGGACGACCGGACTCACGGGCACGAACGGCGCCGGAGCGGCCGGAGCCGCCGGAAAGGCGGGTGCCGGCAGCTCCGCTGGCGGTGCCGGCGGGGCCGGGCGGCCCGGCATGGGCGGCTTCATGGGTGCCGGCGCGGGCGCCGGTGGCGGCAAGGACGACAAGAAGGGCAAGCGGCGCAAGTACACGGCCTTCAAGTTCGAGGACGACGAGGACGATGCGCTGCCCCCGGGCTACGTCAACCCGATGTCGCAGACCTACGGCTCGGATAAGGATCTGAAGCCCGCCTCCCAGAAGGACGACGGATGGGATCCCCGGCAATGGTGACCACGAACCACACATCCGGCCGCCGCCGGCGACTGCGGCTCACGGGTGCGTGTGCGATAACCCTGGCCCTGGCGGCCGGGGCCATCGCCCTGCCCGCCGCTCCCGCTCACGCCGCCGACCCGATCACGGCGGCCGAGCAGCCTCACTTCGCCTACTACCATCTCGATCAGGCGCGCGCCAAGGGCTACACCGGCAAGGGCGTGACCATCGCCCTCATCGACGGCGAGGTCGACACCAGCGCACCCGAGCTGGCAGGCGCCACCATCATCGACAAAACACCGTGCACCGTCACATCGGGGGCCAACTCCAAGAGCCACGGCACGGCCATGGCCTCGCTCCTGGTCTCCAAAGAGTACGGCGTCGCCCCCGACGCAACACTCCTTGCCTACCGAACCTCCTTCCCCAAGGACGGAGACAAGGCGGAGTCCGATTGCCGAGGCCACCACGGCAACAGTCTCTACGAGCCCGAGTGGCTGATCAATCAGGCCATCACCGACGGCGCACAAATCATCAGCATCTCTGCAACAAGTGGTGACACGAGTGACGCGGTGAAGTGGGCAATCGCCCGCGCCAACGCGCTGGGTGTCATCGTGGTGAGCGGCGCAGGAAACGACAACGAGGAAGATACTATTGACACCTTTGGCAAGTGGTCCGGGGTGGTCAGCGTCAGCGCCATCGACACCTCCGGCAAGCGCGCCGAATACTCCTCGTGGGGTAAGGGAGTGACCGTTGCTGCTGTGGGAGGCCCCATGATTGCCCACAACTACGAGA
>JVKM01000034.1 GCA_001072465.1 Xylanimonas cellulosilytica
GCTGGGCTCCACGCCCACCAGCTGCGCGCCAACCATGTTGTTCAAGGCGACGGCCTTCTCGGCGATCTGCTTCTTCTGGTCGCCCGACGCGGACTGCATCTGCTGCACCAGCTGCTGCTTCTGTCCCTGAGGAATGTTGGGCAGCTTGCTGATATCGGTGGACTTAGAGCCACCCCCACCGAAGGGGGAGCAGCCCGACAGCGCAACGGCAGCGAGCAGCAGGGACGAGGTGGCCGCACATGCGCGACGGGACACGAGAGAGGACATATTTTTCTCCTACTTTCAGACTGGTCAATCATATGCGACGAACGGGGCGCCGTGTCAACAAACGGTCAGATTGATGCGGGCGGGGTGTTCGCCAGCTGGGCGGCGACCACGCCGAGCTCTCGGTGAACGACCTGCGCGCGGCCCGGAACGGCTCGCTTGGGCTTGACACCGTTGATGATCGCGCCCTCGCTGGGATTGCCGGACAGGAGGATGCCGGTGACCGCCAGGTCGTTCATCATCTGCAGGACCTTCTCGTAGGCCGCGCGCGACGCGCCACCCATACGGCGGGTGATGATCACGTGCAGGCCGATGTCGGCCGCCTGCGGCAGCAGGTCGATGAGCTCCATGAGCGGGTTGCCCGACGTCGTCGCGACCAGGTCGTAGTCGTCGACCAGGATCCACGCCTCGGGACCCGACCACCAGCTGCGGTCGCGAATCTGCTCGGGAGTCACGTCCGAACCGGGCAGGCGCGTGCGCAGGTACCCTGCGAGATCGCGCATCTGCTTCATGGCCTCGGCGTGGTTCGTCAGGTACCCCAGCTGGTATTCCTTCGGAACCGCACCCATGAGCGTGCGACGCATGTCGATCGTGAGGATCTTCGCCTCGCCCGGCGTGTACAGGCGCATGACCTCGGAAATGATCGAGCGCAGGAACGTCGTCTTGCCCGTCTTGCCATCGCCGAACAGGTACAGGTGCGATTCCGCGCGCGTGTTGAACAGGAGCGGACCGAGACGGGACTCCTCCACGCCCAGGATCATGTCGCCACCGCCGCGCGGCAGGATCTGCGGATCCGGCATCTGCGCGAGGATCTCGGGGACCGTGACATTCTCGGGCAGCAGGCGCAGCTTCGGACCGGGGCCGTGGACCAGCGACTCGCGGATCTTCGCCACCGTGCGCGTCACACCCTGAGACATCGTCGACGGATCCGGATCGTCGTCGGCGCGCGGCAAACCGATCATCATCTCGTGGCCCACCATGTCGATGCCTCGACCCGGGCGGCCCTTCGGAATGCGGGCGGCGCCCTCGCGGTTGACGATCGACTCCTTCGGGTTCGCCGTGTGCAGTTCCAGGCGCGAACCGAAGATGTCCTGCGCCTCCGAACGGATATCCATCCAACGGGCGGCCGACACGATGAGGTGAACGCCCAGCGACAGGCCTCGGCTCATCATCGTCGTCACCGTGCGGTCCAGGCCGTCGAACTCGCTGCGCAGCGCGCCCCAGCCGTCGATGACCAGGAACACGTCGCCGTAGCCGTCGTCGTAGCGTCCTTCCAGGCGGCCGCGACGGTAGGTGTCCATCGAGTCGATGCCGTGCGCGCGGAAGTAACGCTCGCGGTCGTCCATGATCGCCGCGATCTCAGCGATCATACGCGTGCGCACCTCCTCAGTGTCGCGCGTCGCGATACCCGCCACGTGCGGGGCGCCCGCGAAGCCGGCGAACGTGCCGCCACCGAAGTCCATGACGTAGAACTGGACTTCCTGCGGCGTGTAGGTCAACGACAGGGACTGGACGATCGTGCGCAGCGCCGTCGACTTGCCCGTCTGTGGGCCGCCGACCAGGGCGAAGTTACCGCCCGCGCCCGACAGGTCCAGAACGAGGGTCTCGCGACGCTGCTCGAGCGGCAGGTCGACCGTGCCCAGGGGCACGCGCAGGGAGCCGGACTCGCGCCACGCGCGCGAGACGAAGCCGAGCTCCGGGTCCGGGCGCAGGTCGGGCATGAGGGTCGCGAAGGTATCCGGGATCTCCAGCGGCGGCAGCCACACCTGGTGCGCCGGGTAGCCCTTGCCCTTCATCTTCGCGACGGCGATGTCCATCTCGGACATGTCCGCCCAGACCTCGTCGCCAGCCAGAACGACTTCCTGGTTCTGGTCGACCTCTTCCTCCTCGCCCAGGTCCTCGCGCGTGATGACGGGAGCGACCGTGAACGGCAGGATCTCGATCGGCGCGGTTGGAGCGCCGGCCGTCGAGGCCTCGGAAATCGACGCGAGCGTACGCGCCGGCGGGGGAGCGGCCACGTAGGACGCGCGGAAACGAACGAGGCCGTCGCCGCCCGCTTTCAGGAAGCCCGAACCGGGCAGCGGGGGCAGCTTCGCGGCGTCGGGAATACCCAGGACCTCACGAGAGTCGTTCTCCGTGAAGGTCTTCAGAGCGATGCGGTACGACAGGTGCGACTCCAGGCCGCGTGCCTTGCCCAGGTCCATCTTCTGCGAGGCGAGCAGCAGGTGCACCGACAGCGAACGACCCAGACGGCCGATCATGATGAAGACCTCGCCGAACTCCGGCTTGGCCATCAGCATTTCCGTGAACTCGTCCAGGACGATGAACAGGGCCGGCAGCGGCGGGAACTCGTGCTTGCCCGCGAGGCGATCCGCCTCGTAGTCGGACACGTTCGCGTAGTTGCCCGCCTGACGTAGGACCTCCTGGCGGCGCACCATCTCGCCCTGCAGGGCGTCCTGCATACGGTCGACGAGCGAGAGCTCCGACTCCAGGTTCGAGATCATGGCCGACACGTGCGGCAGGTCCGACATGCCGGCGAAGGTCGCGCCACCCTTGAAGTCGACGAGAACCAGGTTCAGCTGCTCCGGAGAGTGGGTGAGCGCCAGGGCCAGCACGAGGGTACGCAACACCTCGGACTTACCGGAACCGGTCGCGCCGATCAGCAGGCCGTGCGGACCCATACCCTGCTGGGCGGATTCCTTAATGTCCAGGACCACGGGGCGGCCCTCGGGCGTGACAGCGAAGGGGGCGGCGAGGCGCTCGCGTCCTTCGCGGCGTCGCCACTGCTTCTCCGGGTCGAAGTCTCGGATGTCGCCGATGCCGACGAGCTCCATGAGGTCCATCTGGCGGGCCTCGTCCGAACGGCCCACGGGCGTCTCCGCCTCTTCCAGGTTCTGCTGCGTGGCGAAGGGCGTCATGCGGCGGGCCACGGCCTCGGCCTGAATGGCGGTGAGTCGGTCGGCGAACGCCTGCTCGGGCAGGGAGTCCATGGTGACCACGTCGACCACGTCCGCGCCCTTGTGATCCGGGTTGGGGTGGATGACGAGGCGCAGTGCGGTGTGCGACTTCATGGGCGTCCACTCGCGGGCGCGGGACATGATCGTCACGCCGCGCACGCCCACCGCCGAACCAAAGGGGGTGTTGGGCGGGAACTCGGCCCCGTCCAACACGAGGAGGAGGTGGGGCCACTCGGGCATGTCATCGCCCGGGCGGTACGCGCCGCGCATCGCGATGTCGGGGCCGATCATCTCGGCAAGCTCGCGCGGGTCAGTCGAGATCATGCGGCCCGGGCCCACCGCGTCGCGCACGATGGACGAGCGAGCCTGGGGCATCCACTTCACCCACTCCCAGTCGCCCAGTCGATCGGCCGAACACAGAACCGCGATCTTGAGCTTAGAGGGGTCGATGAAACACGCCAGGTGCATCATGATTGCGCGCATTTCGTCGTAGGCGCTCTCGCCGTCGCCGACGACCTCGATGTGGCTGAAGTCACCCAGGTAGAGGAACTTGCCGACGTTGTCCGTGTGGTCGTGGACGCCGATGAATCGGTCCATGGCGGACAGGCATACGACGTCCATCTCCGTCATCGGGTCGATCGGGGGACGCTCGAAAATCAGGCCGAGGGGCTGGGTGCCCGAGCCGTAACGGAACGTCAGCAGGTCGTACGTGTTGCCCTCGCGCGACCACAGGCGCGAACCGTTGGCGGCCAGCGTCACGAGGGCGTCGGGGGAGGGGTAGACCCAGTTGTAGAAGGCGCGCTGCTTCTTCGCGACCTTGCGCACCGACTCGCGCGTCTCAGCCAGGTAGGAGAGATATTCGCGGCGCTGCGTCTTCACGCGCGTGCGGTACTGGGAGAACTGGCGGTACATGTTGAAGCCGACCATGCCCAGCATGGCGACCAGCATACCGCCGCCCATCAGCATCGAGCGCGGGTTGCTGTCCTGCTGCATGGCCATGAAGACCATGACGCCCGTCGAACCGAGCATTGGGACGACCATCATCAGGACGTTACCGATCGATGCGGGCTCGGCCTTCTCCGGCGGCATCTGGATCGCCAGGGTGCCGGAGGGCTGCTCCGGAACCGCGACATTCCGCCGTTTCTTGCGTGTAACCATCAGGTCTCCTCGCGCTGTGCGCGTACGTGTTCGATGCGACTGCACCCAGTGTAGCGGAGTGGACTTCCAAGTTTTAACCGGCGGTTAGCGTCGGTGCATTACACTGGGCACTGTTGTTTACCTGAGAACGGAGGTTACATGAGCGCCACCATGGTGTCAGTGACTGTTATCGACTCCGATGGCACCTCCGATTTCGCCGCTCCCGAAGGGACGACGGTCGCGGGCCTGTGCGCCATGCTGGAGATCGATCTGTCCCTCCCCTCCGTGCGCGTCTCCTACGCCGATGGGCGTCCCCTCGACGGCGCCGCTGTCCTCGGTCGTGACCTGCCCGCAGGCTCGACGATCGCTCTGTCCAGTCGCGTCCTGTCCGCTCAGCAGGTCAACGAGGCCTCGGAGCGCCAGGAGAACCAGTGGCTGTCCCCGGTCCTCGCCCTCCTCGGCTACTGCTTCATCGTGATCGGTGTCGTCAGTGCCCTGTGCCTTCTGCCGATGCTCGGAGATGCGGCCCTGATCGGCTTTGCTCACCCCGAGGATGGCCCGAAGTGGGCCGTCGAAGTCGCGAAGATCCCGCTGTGGGCGCGCGGAGCGTGTGCCGCCGTGTGCTGCGCTGCTTCCATCCTCCCGCTTTTCGCTTCGCGCACGGTCCGTTCGAGGCCCGCCCTGCTACTCCTGATGCCCGCGCTGGCCGGATATAGCGCGATCGGCTTCGTGTCGATGTCCGGCATCCACGCCCTGTCGGTCGCCCCTGTGATCGGTGTGTGGGTTGCCCTCGCGGTGTCGCTGGCGGTCGTGTCGCTGACGACGACCCCCACCGCGCTCAGCGCTCTCTTCGCGTGGATCGGCGCCACGGCGCTCGTCACGATCGGTGCCTACCCGATGTTTAGCCTCATCGACATCGCTCCGATAGCTCTACTCCTCGGGGTCTTCCTGTTCCTGATGGCGCCCCGTTTTGCGCTGCGTGTGCCCGACAGTCAGCTCATCGATTCCGCGTCGGTGCAGACGATCGCGTCGCGTATCCGCCAGCCTCCCGCGCAAAAGCCCAGCACGCTGACCGGCGGCCGCATGGCGGACGCCCTCGGGCACACCGACGCCCGCTACACCCTGCTGGTAGCCGCCTCGACGCTGTTCATCCTGGCCGGCGGTATTCCCCTGGCATACACGGTGACTCCCGCGATCACGTTGGGCCGAGGCCTCGCCGGCTTCATCTTCGTCATCATGTCCATCCTGGTCCTGTTGACGGCCCCGCGAGGGGTACGCACGCACGCCGGGCAGGTCCTGCCTCGCGTCGCCGCTGCGGGCGTTGGCTGCGCGTTCCTGTTTGGTACCTGGGCGCAGTCCTGGGTGGTGCCTACAGAAAATGACAAGTACCCCTTGTTCCCCCTGCTCCCGTTGGCCATCCTGCTGACTATCGCGATCGCGACGGTCCTGTGGATGACGCTGCACGTTCCTAAGGGCCACGCTGCCCTTTCGGGCACGATCCTCGACTTCGTGCAGACTTTCTGCATCTTTACACTCCTTCCCGCGGCGGTCATCTCCTCGGGTCTCTTCGAGTTTGCTTGGAGGGCAGTCCTGTAATGGCTGATACGACGAAGACTCCTTTCGCCCACGCACCCGCATCGCGGCTCGTCGGCGCGTATCTCATCGACCTACTGGTTCTCGGGGCCCTGGTCGGCGTGACGTGGTACGTGCACTTCACGGCGTGGACGATCGGGATGATCACTGCCGAGGCCGTGGTTGCCTCCGCGCTCATGCTTGGCGCGTCGGGTCGGACCCCGGGCATGGCCCTCATGCGCGTGTGCCTGATCCGCGACGAGGACGACGCACAGACCCCGTCGCTCGGTGCGGCCCTGGGCTACACGGCCCTCGCCGTCCTCCTTCAAGTCACCGGCGTGGGCCTGCTTGCCTCGTATGCGATGGTCCACGACGGGCGCACGTGGTTGAGCGGCCCCACCCGCACCCGCTTCGTCGACCTGCGCAAGCACGCGGCGCTCGCGGCGGGCCCCGGCGAGGTTGAGCGCTCCGAGCGTCCGAGCCGGGCTCCCAGCGGTTTCGATAGCGTTCGTGAGGGAGCCGATCAGTGGAGTGCCCCCGCTGCGCCGCTGACACCCGTGCCCTCTTCGGCGCCGGACTACTCTGCGCCCGGTCAGCGTGCGAACGACCCCTACGTGGAGGATTACAGCGCACCCGCAATGCCGGCGGTCTCCCCGCTGCCCGCCGCACCCGCCATGCCGGCCGCACCCAGCATGCCGGCCGCACCCGCGGTACCCGCAGCGCGCGAACCCAACGAGTTCGACGCGCTCCTCGCGCCGCCCCAGGGAGCGCCGGACACTCACCGCCCCGCGCCTCAGCGTCCCGCTGCTCCGTCCATGCCGGCAGCCCCCGTGGTGCCTCCGCTGCCCGCTGCGCCCGCCGCGCCTGCCGCTCCCGCCCAGGTTCCCGCTCCGCCCAGCTGGGGAGCACCCGCGCAGCAGGTGCCCCCTCAGCCCGCCCAGGCCTCGTACGGTGGGGGAGGGCAGTACGCTGCTCCCGCATCCGGCGTGCCCGGCCCTCCTCCGAGCCGCCGCGACGTGCAGGCTGCTCAGCGCTCCGGCGCGTCCCAGTGGGGTGGAGCCGGCCAGTCTCAGTGGGGCGCGCCCGCGACGCCGCCGCGCAGGCAGCTCCTGTGGCTCATCTTTGACTCCGGGCAGCGCGAGCTCATCGACATGCCGGTGACGCTCGGGCGCGCACCCGCGGCCGTCGAAGGGTCGCGTGCAGTCGTCGTGCCCGACGCGACGATGTCGCTCTCGCGCACGCACATGCGCCTGGGGCCCACGGCCACCGGCGCCTGGATCGAAGACTCCTTCTCCGCGAACGGCACGCAGATTCGCACGCCCGACGGCCGCATCATGGAACTGACGGGCGGGCAGGCGGTTGAAGTGCCCGCCGGTACCGAGGTCATCATGGGTGATCGGCGAGCCACGATCGTATACGCGGACGCCGATTCGGTGCACTGACCCTGTTGGCGGGCGATCCCTCGCCATGTTGATTCTCTCGTGCGTCGGTCCTGTCTCCGCGTTGATCGTCTCGCTGCGCCGATCCTTTGAATAGTTGCCGCCGCCGTCCCGACACGGGACGGCGGCGATTTTGTATGTGCTCGTGCCCGCCCCGATTTAACCGACTGGGAAATTCTTGCGTGTGGGGCCGTTAAAACGCCGCTGGTCGCTTGTGCGTGCGGAAACGGTATCTCGTGGCGCGGAATTGGACTCTCGTGGGTACCGAAAAGGGCCGCCCCAATGGGACGACCCTTTTCGGTAGCGCTAGGCGCTCATGCTCTCAGAAGCGGGCAGCGTTGGACTGGTCCGTCTGCTGGTAGTTGGAGCGAGCCGAGTCAACGGCGGAGGAGGTGCGGCGCAGCACGTCCTTCAGGCCCTCGAGGCCCTGGTTCCACTGACGCTGAGCAACGTCGTAGGCTTCCTGCGTCTGGCCTTCCCACGACGAGCGCAGCTGGTTCAGCGTCTGCTCGAGGTCGTCGAGGCAGTTCTGCAGGTTAGCGGCACCGGTGTTGATGTCAGCGGCAGCGGCGTCAAGAGCGCCGTAATTTACCTGGAAATCCATGTCAGTCTCCTAATCTAATCTCTCACAGGCCGCCGAGCAGCTGAGCGAACGAGTTCTCGGTCTCGGACTCGTTGGCTTCCATCGACGAATCGGTGGCGCGCAGGTTGTCAGCGAGATCCTGAAGAGCCTGGTTAACCTTTGCTGCGTTCTCCTGCCACTGAGCCATCAGCGAAGAGAACTGCACCGACGCAGCGCCCTGCCAGGAGCTGCCGATGGTCGACAGGTCGCCCTCAAGACGCTTGAGGTGGCTGTCGATGTCGGCCTTGGTGGACTCAACCGCCGCGAAACCCTGCTTTAGGGCGCCTTCTGCGGCCCTCTGGTCTGCCATGTGAACCTCCATTTGTATGAGTGGACTCTCTCGCCGGAATGCGTGAGAGCATGGGGACACATGAATACTAACCATGTTTTCATCGTTTTTTTCGATGTTACGGAAAAATCATGACAAAACCTGACCGAGAATCTAGACTTACAGGGTTGTGTCGTGTAGCCAAAAACCCCATCACGCGGCATTCGGGAGGACCCAATGGCATCGAAAACATCACGAGGAGTGGCGCTGATTCCGCTCACGATTACGTACGGCGTTGACCGTAGTGACGTGACGCTTCCGCAGTCGATTCCCCTGGTGGAGCTGCTCCCCGGAATGGTTGAAACGGTGGGAGCTTTCACTGATCAGCCAACGAATGACGGCTTCGCGGTGCGTACGGCCTCGGGCCGTCTGCTCGACCAATCCAAGTCCCTGTCCGCGCAGGGAGTGCGCGCCGGTGCGGCGCTCACCCTCGAGCCCCTGGGTGAGGGCGCTGCCGATATGGTCTATGACGACCTCACCGAAGCGGTCGGTCAAGTCGTCGAAAGAGTGTCCACTCCTTGGACACGTGAGGACGCTCGCACTCTTGCTGCGCTCTCCGCGGCGGGCCTCGTCTTCGTCGCAGCCCTCCTCCTGGCCACCACGCCTCCGGACGCCCTCACCGCCCTGGATTCTCATTCCGTCACGAGGTACAACGTCATTGCCGGCGCAATCGGCATCGTTGCGGCGCTCCTCGTGACTGCGACGTCCGCCGTGATGACCCGGAAGTACCCGCAGGCGAGCGGCATCGCGCTCGCACACACCGTCCCCTTCCTCACGGCTGCGGCGGCTCTGCGCCTGAGCCAGAGCCACTGGGACACTGCCGGCTGGGGGTGGACCGGCCTCGGCCTCCTGATCGGCTCCCTCGCCGTTCTCGCGCTGCCCAAGCGGTACCGAATCTCTATCGCGGCTCCTCTTGTCGTCGGTACGGTCTTGGCCGCCACCAGCCTCCTGGTTCGACTCGGCCAGCTTTCCCAGGCTGGAATCTCCGCCATTCTTTTTGCGCTGGTGATCGTTCTTCTCCAGGTCGCGCCCTGGATCGCGTTGGCCCATATTCCGGTGCGCATTCTGGACGCGGACACGACTGAGCAGATTCCCGCGAAGGGCATCACTGACCAGGTCACCACCTCCTTCATCTTCGTCGTCGCACTGCGCGCCGGCGGAGCAGTCGCCGCTGTCTTCCTCGCTATTTCGCTGATGACGGCACCTGAAACGCGGTCGGTTTCCCTTCCGCTGACCCTTATCGTGCTCGGCGCGGTGTCGCTCGTTCTCCAGACGCGTTCGATCCGCGCTCGCGTCGAGGTGCTGCTCAGTGCACTGACCGGCCTCATCGTGATCCTCGTGGTCGCTGTGCTCGGTGCCTACACGGACCCGAGGATTATGCCGTGGCTGACGCTGTCGGCGATCGCGACCGCCCTCGTTCTCGTCGTCACGAACGTCGTCGGGCCTCGTGCACGCCCGCACCTGACACGTATCGCCGATACGATCTCCGTGCTGTCGCTGTTTGTTCTGCTTCCTCTGGCCGTCTACCTGTGGAGCTGAGTTATGCCGTCGAGTAAAGACATTCTCGAAGCCCAGCGCTTCAATCGAAACCGCCTGATCACAGCCTTCACCTCCGGCACGCCCGACGGGCGCGAGGTCGACACGCCCTCGCCCGTGCGCCCCCTCATTTTTGGGCTCGTCGTCGCCATCGTCATCAGCGCGGTGGGAATCGGCATGCGCATCTTCACTCCGAACCCGAGGTTCGGGGACGAGCAGTACGAGCTGATCGACGTGAAGGGGACGGGCGCCCGCTATTTCTGGGCGAATGGCGTCCTCCATCCGATCGCGAACGTGACAACTGCTAGGCTCCTCAGCCCCGAATCAAAGCTGCCGTACAGACAGGCGACCGCTGAATCGCTTCAGAACATTCCGCGCGGCGCTCAGATCGGCCTGCCCGATGTGCCCGATGATGTTCCGAGTGCGAAACAGCTGAGTAATCAGTGGCTCTCGTGCGACATGGAGTCCGGGTACCACACGTGGATTGCCAAGGAGCTTCCGAAGGAGAATTTCCCGGTCAAGGAGGCGACATCCGCGCTCGTGCAGGCGACCGGCAGCGGAGACAAGTACTTCGTCGATCGGAAGAAAGGCAAGAAGTACTACATCGACTCCAGCGTGAGCCGTCTGGGTGACTGGGCGTTGTCCTTCCAGAACCTCGCCAGCTACCCGATCACCGTCGAACCCGAGTGGCTCGACCTCTTCCCTTCGGGGACGCCTCTGCGCCCCTGGAGCTACAACGACATTGAGAACGCGGGGCAGCCTGCCGCGAACCTGCCCGGCGACCTGAAGAAAGAGGGCATCACCATCGGAATGGTCCTCGATCAGGTCGATGATGCGGGTCAGGTGAAAAACTCCTACCTGGTGATCGACGACTCAAATCTGGTGGTCTTCAACTCGACCGCGGCGCGCCTGTATCAGGACGCACCGCCCTCGAAGAAGTTCCCCACCGAGATGTTCAAGTACGTCGAGCCTGTCCGCGCTGTCTTCATCGGTGACGATTGGCCTGACGTCGAGGACTTTGAATCGCCCGAGTGGTTCGACGAGAGCCGAGACGCGGCCAGCCGGACGGTCCTGTGCGCCGCGATGGACACCACTGATCGCGCTAATCCGAAGTTCGACCTGGTCACCATGCCCGAGAAGCGTGCCATCGAAGCATCCTACGATGCGGAATCTCTGCAGTCCCCGAAGGGGCCGTCCACGACGCGCAACGTCACTGTTGCGGGCGGATCTGGGGCCCTCCTCGCCCTCACGTCCGGCGGTGGCGGCGAGGCAGCGTCCTACGTCTTCATCTCCGACCTGGGCTTCCGTCACTCCCTCGGTGACGTTCCGGCCATTTCAATGAACGCCCTTGAGTGGCAGCCGTCGGAGGCTGCGTCGGTCCCGCGCGCGTGGGGCGAGCTCATCCCGCCGGGCTCTGAGATGTCTCCGAAGGCCGCCGCCACCTCAGTGGGGATCAAGTGAGCGCCCGCCGCGCGCGTTCCCGGTCTCTTGGCCGAGGCCTCGTGGGGGCCTCGCTGATTGCAGGACTCGCGCTCGTGCCTATCGCCGCACCGGTCGTCTCTCCCCAGGACTCTGGCACGTTCGGCCCCGGCGTCGCCCACGCGGACCCGGTGCCGACCCCGAGCGTGCGTCCGACGCCGACTCCTTCAGCGTCGGCAACGACTCCCGCAAGTGAATCCGAGGGCGGCGAATGCTCGCAGAACTCGCCCTCGTACATCAAGCAAACGCCCGCCATCTTCGACGCCGTCGGAGTCCGTCGTGCCTGGGAGGTCTCACGAGGCCGTGGCGTGACGGTCGCGATCATCGACTCTGGCGTAGCCGCCGGCAACCAGCACTTCCAGGGGCCGGACGGCCCCGTGGTGCTCCCCGGCATCGACCTGACCGGTGAAAACACCGACGGGCGCGTCGACGTCGGCGAACACGGCACCGCCATCGCCGGTGCGATCGCCGCGCAGGAACTGCCCAAGGACATGGGATCCGGCCTCGTCGGCGTCGCCCCCGAGGCGAAGATCCTCCCGGTGCGCGTCGACCTCGGCCTCGATCAGCACATCCCGCAGAAGGAAGGCGAAGAGACCTTCATGTCGAAGGTGGGTCGCGGGATCCAGTGGGCAGCCGACCAAGGCGCGCAGATCATCGTCGTCGCGCAGTCGTCGCCCCTGGGTGATCCGCAGCTGGAGGCAGCCATTAACGCCGTGCGTGGCAGGGCCCTCGTCGTGGCTTCGACCGGCAACGTGTACCAGGGCCAGGAAGCGGATAAGGTCGTCTACCCGGCCGCCTACCCGGGTGTACTGGGAGTCACCGCCTCGAACGCCGACGGATCGGCCTCGGAGCAGCAGGTGCACGGTGCGCACGTCAAGCTCGCTGTGCCTGCAGGCGTCATTCTCACGACCTGGTTCGACCAGGCCGACTGCCTCGTCGGCGGATACGAGGGGGACCAGCCCCTGCCGTCCTCGTCCTACGCGACCGCATACGCGGGCGGCTTCGCGGCCCTCGTGGCCTCGGCGTACCCCGATGAGGGGCCCGACATGTGGAAGTATCGCCTCGAAGTAACCGCCCTGCGCGGCACCGCCGATCAGCGCACCGACGCCCTCGGCTGGGGTGTCGTCTCACCTTTCGATGCCCTCACCTTCACAGATATCGGCACCAGGTACGGGCCCGAACATCCCAACGCCGCAGAGCACCCCGCTCCGGCCCGGCCCGCCGTGGCCTCGGCGGACTTGATGTCGCGGGAAAACAACCTGACGATTCGCGCCTACATCGTGTCTGCGATCGCGGTCCTCGGGGCCTCGTTGCTCGGAGGCCTCGTGATTCTCTCGCACCTGCGCGGTAGGCCCGCCACCGTCGAAGACTCAGAAGAGGACCTGTCATGACAACTCGGACAACGCGACGCTGGGGTAGGAGCGTGGGAGTTCTTGCTGGAACCCTCGCGCTCAGCCTCGGAGCGAGCCTTGCCCCCGTTGCGCCGGCGTACGCCGCCGACCCGCCGATGACCGCGGACAAACAGGACTACTACAAGTTCTACAAGCTCAAGTCCATCCACGATCAGGGAATCACAGGCGAGGGCGTCACCATCGCGGTCCTGGACGGTGCCGTGAACCCGAACATCCCCGAACTCAAGGGCGCGAACATTCAGGATCGGACGCCCTGCATCATGACCTCGGCCCCCGAGAATGCGGCACACGGCACCACGGTTGCGCAGATCCTGGTCTCGCCCGAGTTTGGTGTGGCACCCGGCGCGACGCTCTACACCTACACGATCCCCCTGCACGACGATGCCCCGGGAACGAACTGCACGATCTCCGGCTGGACGGGTGAAGCACAGAATGCCACGCCGCTCCTTATCGAGCAGGCGATCAACGACGGTGCCGACATCATTACGATCTCCAGTAGCTTCCCGAACGATTCCATCGACCTTCGGTGGGCCATGGCCCGGGCGCTTGCCGAGGGCGTCATTGTCGTGGCCTCGATGGGCAACGAGACCACCGAGGACCCCGGCGATTCGCTCGCCCTGTGGAAGGGAATCTGCGGCATCGGAGCGACGACCCGTTACGGTACTCTCACGGAGTACACGAACTGGGGCAATGGGCTGCTGACGACCGCGCTGGGAACAGTCCTGACGCGTGATACCTCGACCGGTCGTATCGAGGAGGCTAACGGAACGTCCTTCGCAACCCCGATTATCGCCGGCTTCCTAGCGCTCGGCTGGCAGCACTTCGACGAGGACGTCAGCGCAGATCAGATGTTGCAGGCACTGGCCGCAACGGGCAGAAGCGGAAGCCAGTGGAACAAGCTCACCGGCTACGGCCCCGCTGATCCGATCGCGTTCCTGCGTTCAGACCCGTCGCAGTATACGAACGAGAATCCGTGCGTCCCGCAGGTCTACGGTTCGTCGCCCTCATGGGACGACGTTGCCGACTATGTGGATGGCGTCGTCAACCCCATTCTGATTCGTAATGATGATGTCTACGTCTACCGTGGCGTGAACGAAGAGGCCGCCCTCAGCCGCGAACACGGCTACCCGACACACATCGGCACCAGCCCCCGCTATCACGGCCAGTAACAGGCCTCGGAGTGCCCGAGCCTTCACGAAAGGAAGAGACACAATGATGCGATCGATCGGTCGGTCCCGAGGCCTGCGTGCCCTCTCCGTTCTGGCCTCGGCTTTCGCGCTCGCGGTGGGTGCTCTGGTGGTTCCCTCGCCCGGCGCGCATGCCGATAACGCGAAGGCGCGGGCGAGCGATCAAGCCTACTATTCGCGCTACAACCTGGAGGCGCTGCATGCCCAGGGGTATACGGGCGACGGTGTGATTATCGCGGTCATCGACGGCCGTGTGGATACGACGATCCCGGAGCTGCAGGGCGCGAGTATTGAGGACATGACGCCGTGTACGGTCCAGACTGGTTCGTCGGATGATGATCATGCGACGGCTATCGCCCAGCTTCTCGTTGCCCCGGACTTTGGTATCGCTCCGGGGGCAACCATCTACAACTATGTGAGTGTCCCGAACAGCAACGACGCGGGTTCAGATTGTGCGCTCGGAAACCGTCCGTCGGTTCTAGGAGATCACTCGGGGCAGATCGAAGAGGCGCTGAATGACGGTGTGGGCATCATCGTGATCTCCTCAAATATCTTTTCGCGGGATCGCGAATCGCTCAGGTGGGCAGTGTCGCGTGCCGTCGTCGAAGGGGTTCCGGTCATTGTGGCGATGGGTAATGAGAGCACGCGTAATCAGGATCGATCGCTCGACCTGTGGGGAGGAGTCGTCGGTGTTGCGGCGCTTGAGCGTGATGGCAGTTATGCGGATTACTCGAACTATGGAGACGGAGTGTCGATTGCTGCTGTTGGCGAAATACGGGTACGCCGGGCCAGCGAAAACAAAGTCGATTCGATGCGCGGCACGTCCTTCGCCGCTCCCATGGCTGCTGGAATATTGGCGTTGGCGTGGTCCAGGTTTAGCTCTGGTGACGTAACAGCTGACCAAGTGTTGCAGGCGATGGCTGCTACCGCTCGTGGATCGGACGGCCAGTGGAACGAACGGACCGGTTACGGCGAGATCGACCCGGTTGCATTGCTGTCCTCTGACCCGAGCCAGTACCCGAGCGTGAATCCCTTCGAAGAGAAGGGAAGCGACTCTATGCTGACTTTTGCAGACATTAATGAGTACTACTACGGCCTGGTCGATCCGAGCGCCATTTTCAACGATGGCTCATACGTGTATCGAGGAGTCGATGAACGCGTGGTGAGTTCGGGTGCCTCCGGTTACCCGGCGCACCTCGGCACGAGCCCGCTGTATCACGCAGAGTAGGTCGCGCGCGTAGCTCGTAGCGCTTATGCTTCAATACTGAACGCATATATTGCTTCTGGTGGGTATGGAACCCCAGAGGCATCTCGCCAAATGAAGTGGTGGACCGGCACCGCGGAAGTCAGTTAGGATAACCGTATGGTAGATGTGATGGGGCAGACCCCCGAAGATGCAATGCGAATTCTCCAGGAACGAATCGACGAGGCTCAGCGTCAGGCTCAGGGTGCTCGTGACTTTGTTGAGGCCCTGAAGAAGGCTCGCATTACGGGCCATGATTCGCGCGACGAGATCGAGATTGAAGTCAACTCTGACGGTCGTATGGTGAAGATCGACATCGATGAGGAGGCTCTCGAAGGCTCTGCTCGCGACCTTGAGCAGGCCATCATGGAAGCCTACGCTGATGCCGGTGCCAACATGCGCGCGTTCGTTCGTCAGCGAGCGACTGAATGCTACGGCGACAAGGTCGGCCTGATGCGTGGGTATCTCGACAACCTCGACGACACCCTCGGTTCGCTGGGGCGCTGATCAACGATGGCCAGTCCTGATCTCAAAGTAGATACCGACCTCATCCGCTCCCACTCCACCGAGATCGGTGGCCTCGCCGACACCGTCGACCAGAGTTCGTCGGTCGCGGATGCTACGAAGGGGCAGGTCAGCGGCGGCGCCTTTGGCGTGCTCTGTTCCTTTTTTGCTGACCCTGTCAACAAACAGATTGACAATCTGAGCGTCATGATCAACGACCTCGGTGAAGCCGAGCGTCGTCTGGTCATCTGCCTCCTGCAGTGGGCCTCCGAACTGGATGCTGCAGAGGATGAGGCGAAGAGGAATCTGCCCAATCCGGATAATCCTGAGCCCACTCCCGGCCCCGGAACGGGCCCTGGCACCGGCCCAGGTGGTCCCGGTACTGGCCCGGGTGGTCCCGGTACCGGCCCGAGTACCGGCCCTGGTAACCCCAGTGCCCCCGCTCCTGATCCGACGGACCCTTCGTTGCCGAAGCCTATGCCGGAGCCTCCGGGCGTCGTAGAGAATGACGACGATAAGCCTAAGGACGACGATAAGCCTAAGGACGACGACAAGCCTAAGGACGACGACAAGCCTAAGACTCCTCCGGCGACCGAGCCCAACGACGACGACAAGCCTGGTGAAAAGGGCGAGAAGGGCGAAAAGGGCGAGTCCGGCGAAAAGGGCGAAAAGGGCGACGACGGTAAGGACGGCGACGCCGGTAAAGACGGCAAGGACGGTTCCAACGGTTCTGACGGTAAGGACGGTAAGGACGGTTCTGACGGTAAGGACGGCGACGCCGGTAAGGACGGCAAGGA
>JVKM01000035.1:0-8689 GCA_001072465.1 Xylanimonas cellulosilytica
ACCGCGGCCAGGCCCTCCGGTCCCTCCGGCGCCCTCCACACCAGTGGGGCCGGGTCGCTGGTGTCTGGTTCGGCGCGTCAGGATCGGAGGCTCGGTCGGTGGTCTTGGTCTGGTCCTGAAAGAAATATCGCCCCAGCGGATTGCTCCAGTGCCTTGCATGCATCCGCAGTGAAAGAAACATCGCCTCTGCTCGGTTGAAATGGGTCAAAAATGGCTCTTGTGAACGCGCATGGGCGAAAAATGTTTCACGACGGCCCTTAACACCTCGTGCAGGGGCGATTTTTCTTTCAAGACGCTCGTGTTTCCGTGCCCAGTGTGCGACATTTTTCGCCCTGCTCGGTCTGATGGTGGACGCGAGCGCGACAAAGTTCGCCCAGCGCACGAAAAATGGCCCAAAAACGGTGGTTTGTGGCGTGCTGGGCGAGTTTTTTCGCGGAAATGCCGCTGGAGGCCCGCTGCTGGGCGAACTTTGTCGCGGGCCAGCAGCGGTAGGACCCTGCCGTGCGAATTTGTGGTGCCTCGATGGAGGCCGCGTCCCGCCTCTAGATCTAGGGCATGCCCACACCCCAAGAAGTCGAGTGGATGTCGCCCTATGTGTAGTGCTCGTACCGGCCCCTAGATCTAGGGTGCACCTCCCGTTGGAGGTGCGCGTGGGCGCCTCGCTCAGACCCCATGCGACCGCCTTTCCGCATGATTCCAGCCATTTCGCAGAAAACGCCACTCACCCCTATATATAGGGGCACTTAGTCACCAACGACCCCTAGATGTGCGGGTGCGACACGCCCAAGGTATCCACCAAAGAGTGTGATGCTCGACATCTTTCAGGTGGTTGGCAGGTGGTTATACACAGGGTGGTGATGTGCTTGTCCACAGGGTGCACAGGTGTGTGTGAGGGTGTTGGAAGCCCCTAGATATGCCCGTGGGTTAGTTGCAAACCCCAATGTTTGCGCGCATCTTCGCCCACCTGTGTTGAGGGGGCGACAAACCGCAAAGTTGCCTCCGAGATCCTGACCGCTCGCTCCATCCACAGACCCCTCCCGCCTCGTCCACAGTAGGGGCGGCGCACACAACATCTAGGGGTCGCTTGCGTGGGTGGCCACGAGGTGTAGTGTTGTGGTGTTCGCGGCGAACGAGCCGCCAGAAAGACAACGCAGGATGCCAACGTCCGGCCTTGAGCCGCAAGGAGACACGAACATGTCGATCACAGTCTACTCCAAGCCCCGCTGCCCCCAGTGCGACGCGACCTACCGCGCCCTCGACAAGCAGGGCGTCTCCTACGAGAAGATCGACGTCACCCAGGACGCGGAATCCCTCGCCTTCATTAAGGGCCTCGGCTACCAGCAGGCGCCCGTCGTCGTGGCCGGCGAGGATCACTGGTCCGGCTTCCGCCCCGACCGCATCAAGGCTGTCGCCGCCGCAGCTGCCCCCCTGGCGCTGCAGGCCTGAGTCGCGCCGACAAGTCCCGGTCGCGAGGCTGGGACTTTCGCGTATCTGGGCGGGAACGAGGCCGGGGCTCACTCACGCGGAAACGGCACGCACGCGCTCGCATCGGCGAGGAGTGAAACGCATCATCGATGCGGGGAAATGAGCAGCCAACTGGCCGTGAGGACCCGCCGCCCGGGCCTCGGGGGTGAGACACTAGAGATTCAGCATCCCGCCTAGCAGGAAGGATCATCATGGGCATCGTCGTCTACTTCTCGTCGGCGACGGGCAACACCCGCCGTTTTGTCGAAAAGCTCGGCCTCCCGGCGGCGCGAATCCCGTTGCTTCCCAAGGATGAACCCCTGCGCGTGACCGACGAGTACGTGCTCGTCGTGCCCACCTACGGCGGCGGCAATCTCAAGGGAGCGGTGCCCAAACAGGTCATCAAGTTCCTCAATGACCCCGACAATCGGGCCCTGTGTAGGGGCGTCATCTCGTCGGGAAACACCAACTTCGGCAAGGCCTACTGCATCGCGGGCGACATCATCGCGGCCAAGCTGGGGGTCCCCCACATGTATAAGTTCGAGCTCCTCGGTACGCCCGAGGACGTCTCCAGAGTTCGCGAAGGACTGGAACAGTTTTGGCAGAAAACTACACCGACACAGGCGTAGAGGAAGCTCCCTCCCCGGAGCTGGACTACCACGCGCTGAATGCGCAGCTTAACCTGTACGACGCGAACGGGCGCATCCAGTTCGACGCGGACCGTGCGGCGGCTCGCCAGTACTTCCTCCAGCACGTCAACCAGAACACGGTGTTCTTCCACGACCTGGAAGAGAAGCTGAAGTATCTGGTGGACGAGGGCTACTACGAGAAGCACGTCCTGGACCAGTACGAGTTCGCAGACATCAAGGAGCTGTACAAGCAGGCCTACGCCCACAAGTTCCGCTTCCCGACGTTCCTGGGCGCGTTCAAGTACTACACGTCGTACACGCTCAAGACCTTCGACGGTAAGCGCTACCTGGAGCGTTTCGAGGACCGTGTCGCCATGGTGTCCCTGTACCTGGCGCGCGGCGATATCGAGCTGGCTCGCAGCTTCGTCGATGAGATCATGACGGGCCGCTTCCAGCCCGCCACCCCGACCTTCCTCAACGCCGGCAAGGCGGCGCGCGGCGAGCTGGTCTCCTGCTTCCTGCTGCGCATTGAAGACAACATGGAGTCGATCGCGCGCGGCATCAACTCCGCGCTACAGCTGTCCAAGCGCGGCGGCGGTGTCGCCCTGCAGCTGACGAACCTGCGCGAGTCGGGCGCTCCGATTAAGAAGATTCAGAACCAGTCCAGCGGCGTCGTGCCCGTCATGAAGCTGCTCGAGGACTCCTTCTCCTACGCGAACCAGCTGGGTGCGCGTCAGGGCGCGGGCGCTGTGTACCTGCACGCGCACCACCCGGACATCATGCAGTTCCTGGACACCAAGCGTGAGAACGCGGATGAGAAGATCCGCATCAAGACGCTGTCCCTGGGCGTCGTCATCCCGGACATCACGTTCGAGCTGGCCCGCAAGAACGAGGACATGTACCTGTTCAGCCCCTACGACGTGGAGCGCGTGTACGGCGTGCCCTTCTCCGAGATCTCGGTGACGGAGAAGTACCACGAGATGGTGGACGACGGCCGTATCCACAAGCGCAAGATCAACGCGCGTCGCTTCTTCCAGACGATCGCGGAGATCCAGTTCGAGTCCGGCTACCCCTACATCGTCTTCGAGGACACGGTGAACAAGGCGAACCCGATTAAGGGCCGCATCACCATGTCGAACCTGTGCTCGGAGATCCTGCAGGTGTCCGAGGCCTCGACCTACAACGACGACCTGTCCTATGCCCACGTCGGTAAGGACATCTCCTGCAACCTGGGCTCGCTCAACATTGCGAAGACCATGGATTCCCCGGACTTCTCGAAGACGATCGAGATGGCGATCCGCGGCCTGACGGCCGTCTCGGACCTGTCGGACATCGGCTCGGTGCCGTCGATCGCCCGCGGCAACGCGATGAGCCACGCGATTGGCCTGGGCCAGATGAACCTGCACGGTTACCTGGCGCGCGAGCACGTGCACTACGGGTCCGAGGAGGCCCTGGACTTCACGAACATGTACTTCATGACGGTCCTGTTCGAGGCCATCAAGGCCTCGTGCAAGATCGCGCGCGAGCGCGGCGAGACCTTCGAGGGCTTCGAGGAGTCGAAGTACGCGTCGGGCGAGTTCTTCCGCAAGTACATTGACGAGGAGTGGGCCCCCACCACAGACAAGTGCCGTGAGCTGCTCGCCGCTTCGTCGATCAAGGTCCCGACCCAGGCGGACTGGGAGGCCCTGGCGGCCGACGTCGCCACGTACGGCATGTACAACCAGAACCTGCAGGCCGTGCCTCCGACGGGTTCCATCTCGTACATCAACAACTCGACGTCGTCGATTCACCCGATCGTGTCCCGCGTGGAGATCCGCAAGGAAGGCAAGATCGGCCGCGTCTACTACCCGGCGCCCTACATGTCGAACGAGAACCTGGAGTACTACCAGGACGCGTACGAGATCGGCCCGGAGAAGATCATCGACACCTACGCGGTGGCCACCCAGCACGTGGATCAGGGCCTGTCGCTCACGCTGTTCTACCCGGATACGGTGACGACGCGTGACCTGAACAAGTCCTACATCTACGCGTGGAAGAAGGGCATCAAGACCCTGTACTACATGCGCCTGCGCCAGATGGCCCTGGAGGGCACGGAGGTCGAGGGCTGCGTGTCCTGCATGCTGTGACGTGACGCCCGTTTGCCGGGTGGTGCGGGGGTCGGGAAACCGGCCCCCGCACCGTTTTATGTGGGACGAGGCCGGGGCGGGCCGGGAGCACCGGCGTGAGGTTGGGGCGGGCTGCGTTGGGTTGTGGTGAGTAGTGAGAAGGGACAATGAGGCGCAACTTCCGTGTTGCAGAGGTTGCTCGTATGATGTGGGAGGATAAGATCCCACATTCTGACCGGAGTTATTGATGAGCGACCCCTCCAATCCCTACGGCAGCCAGCCAGCGTACGGCGCCCAGGCCTCGTACGGCGCCCAGCCCACCTACGGACAGGCCCCCGTCGTGCAGCAGCCCGCATACGGTACCCAACCCGCATACGGCGCCCAGGCCTCGTACGGCGCGGGCGCTTCCTACGGGCAGCCGATGTACGGCCAAGTCGTGTACGCCCTGAACCCCGCCGTCGAGCGCGTGCGTTCAAACGCGTCCATGGTGCGCATCATGTCTTTCGTTAGCTTTGTGACGGTGGGGCCGCTCCTGTCGTTCGGTGCGTGGTTCTGGAGCATGAACCTCCTCAGCGAGGCCCAGAGGCTGGGCGCCCCCGAGGACGTGCTGAGGGACGTGCGCGGTGCGCGAACGACGGCTCTCATCTGCGGAATCGTCGGGATCGTGCTGTTTGGCCTTCTGATCGCCGCGCCCTTCCTCTTTGTCTGGCTCGTGGAATCTACGAAGTGATTGGTTGTTGAAATGAGTGACGAACAGATGCCCTCGCGGGCAATTCCGGCCGGCTGGGACTGGCCTCAGCAAAGCGACGGACCGGTCGCGCCCCAGGCGGGAGCTCCCGCCTCGTCGTGGTCGAACGCTCCCGCCCAACCGCAGGCCCCCGCCCCTGCGCAGTTTGCGCCCCCGGCGGGTGCGCCCGTGAACGTCGCGCCCGTCGCGCCCGTCGCGCCCGCTGTGCCCACCGGGCAGCAGTCGCCCTACGCTCCCGGACACAGCGGGGTCACGGCCGCCAGCGCGGCCCCGGCGTACGGCACCCCTGCTGCGTATCCCCAGCAGGGCGCACCCGCCCAGCCGATGCCGTCCTATGGCCAGCCGAGCGCCTACCAGGCGCAGCCCGCACCCGTCGCTCAGCCGATGCAGCAGGCTGCCGCCCCGCAGTACGGCGTGAATCAGCAGGCCGCGTACGCGAGCCAGCCCGCGCAGGCGTCCCCCGACGCGATCCGGCAACTGGCCTTCTCGAAGCTTAAGTCCAGCGCGACCTTCGCCATCTGGATGGCCTTTCTCGGGTTCATTGCGGCGCCCGTCATTTTCCTCCTGGGTGATTGCGTGCATGCGCAGCGTCTGTGCAGCCGAGCCCAGGCGATCAACGCCCCCGAAGACGTCATGAAGCGGGCGAAGCTCGCGCGCGGCATCTGCGCCGGCCTGCTCCTCCTGCAGGTGAGCCTGATCATCTTGCTGATTGTCTCGGAGAACATGCGCTAGCGATCCAGTGGCGGCCACTGTGTTCGTGGTAACTAAAGGCCGAATTGTTTATTTTTCTAGTCCCGCGTCGGCTACGATGGCAGACGTATCCAATCGACACAACCTAATTGGAGTCACTCATGAGCGATCCCGTCAACGGCTACCCTGCCGCCGGCCAGCCGCAGCAGGCATACGGCCAGCCCGCCTACGCCCTCAACCCCGAGATTGAGAAGATCCGTTCGAACGCGTCGACGGCCCGCATGCTCTCTTTCGTGAGCTTCCTGATCGGCGGCCTCCTGCTCGCCGGTGGCATGTGGTTCTGGACCAACAAGATGGCCGAGGAAGCCAAGATCCTGGGCGCCCCGATGGACATCACGGCCGATGTGGAGAGCGCTCGCTCGGCTGCGAAGATCTGCTCGATCATCCACATCGCGGTCATCGCTGCGGTTTTCCTGTTCTTCATCGTGGCGGCGGTCATCGGCGGTATTGCGGCCGCCAACAGCTGACGCATTGTGACGTGTGGGGCCCGAGGAAACGGCGAGTTTCCTCGGGCCCTAACGCATAGTGGTTGACGGCCGCTGCTACGATAGCGCCCATCGTCATCCGCAAGGAACTATCTGGAGTGCACCATGAGCGATCCTGCATACCCCTATGGGGTCAATCCTGCGAGTGCGCAGGATCCCTACGCGCAGCAGACGCCGTACGGCCCGGCTGCATCCGCGCCGTACGGCCAACCCGAGGCATTGTACGGCCAGCAGCCTGCCTACGGTATGCCCAGTGGGACGGCGTACAGTCAGCCCACGCCGGCCTATGCGCAGCCGTACTACGCGACTTCAAACCTCGTTGCCTACGCGGACCTGCGTTCCCAGGCGCATCTCGCCATGATCTTGGCTGGCATTAGCTTCCTATTTGCCTATCTGTTCCTCTCGATCCCCGCGGTGGTGTTGTCGTTCATACAGCGCAGGAAGGCGAAGCGCCTGGATGCCCCGCAGGACATCATGTCGCTGACGAATACCGCGGTGGTCGTCACGTCCATATGCGCATCACTCCAGCTGCTCGTGCCTCTTGCCCTCCTCCTTGTCTTTTTCCTCAGCGATCGATAAGTCGTGTGCTGACACCACGTCGCCACCCGTGAGACTCGCGCGACAGCGCTGACTCCTCACACCCCGGAGCCTGTAGGAACGGTGATGCCGTTTCCGCAGGCTCCGCCTGTATTCTTGAGGGTATGACTCCCCGATACGAAGCACCCTCGCGCTCGACGTCCGGAACCGACGCAGACCTCCTCGACCAGCTGCGATACGCGGACGGACGCCCCTACGGCTTCTACAAGAACGCCCTGGGTGCCTGGGATTACGGGGACTTCACCCTCGCGATCGATCATGTGCAGGCCGATCCCTACGCCCCGCCCTCGTCCCTGCGCGCCTGGTCCACGCCCGAGGCCATGGGACTGCCCGAGGCCGCCCTGGCCTCGTCCGACGCGCGCCTGGCGGCCGCTGACTTTATTGCCCGCTCCTTCGACGAGGCCATCCGCGCCCGCGACACCCGCGACGTGTCGATCGCCCGCGCTGGCGCCCTGATCCTCCAGCGCTCCTACGCGACCGTCCTGCCCGACCGCGTTGAGGTCCGCTTCCAGGTCAAGCTCCCCGCGCGCGGACGCACGATCCTCGGCAAGAGCGCCGCCCGCCTCTTCGACGTGGACGTGCCCAACATCGTCATGGACTGCTTCGACTTCGTCTCCGAGGACCCGGCCACCACCCGCAAGCGCTCCCGCCTCCTCGGCCACGTCGCCGCCTACGAGGACTACCGCGCCCTCCAGGGCATCCTCGAGGAACGCGGCTGGGTGTCCTTCGTCGCCGACGACGCCCTGTTGGCGCGCCGATCCGGCGTGTCCGAGACGCCCCTGACGGGTGACGGCGTCGTCGCTTTCAACGCCCCCGAGACCCTGCGCGCCACCGTCACCCTGCCGCACGCCGGCGAGGTGTCCGGCATGGCAATCCCCCCGGGCCTGACCCTTATCGTGGGCGGCGGCTACCACGGCAAGTCCACGCTCCTTGAGGCCATCGCCCAGGGCGTGTACGCGCACATCCCCGGCGACGGCCGCGAGCTCGTCGCCACCGACCCCACCGCCACGAAGGTGCGTGCCGCCGACGGGCGAGCCGTCACCGGCGTTGATATCTCGCCGTTCATCACCCACCTGCCTGGCGGCGCCGACACCACGTCGTTCTCCACCGAGAACGCGTCCGGTTCCACCTCGCAGGCCGCCTCCATCATCGAATCCCTCGAGCTGGGCGCGCGCACGCTCCTCATCGACGAGGACACCTCCGCGACCAACCTCCTCATCCGCGACACGCGCATGCGCGACCTCGTCGCCGCCGAAAAGGAACCCATCACGCCCCTCGTCGACCGCGTCACCTCCCTCACCGAGGCCGGGGTCTCCCTCATCATGGTCGTCGGCGGCTCCGGCGCGTTCCTCGACGCTGCCGACCGGGTCCTCATGATGGACAACTACCGCTGCCTCGACGTCACCTCCCGCGCACGCGAGGTCGTGGCCGACCTGCCGCGCCCCCGCACCGACGCCCCCACCAGCTGGGAGGCGGCACCCCGCGTGCCCGCCGCAAAGGCCCGCGTGGACCGCCCGCGCACCAAGGCCTCGGGCACTTCCGTGCTGACGATCGACCGGTCGACCGTCGACATTTCCGACGTCGCCGCAGTCGTCGACCCCGGGCAGGCCGAGGCCATCGCCTGGTGCGTGCGCGGCGTCCTCGAGGAGATGGCCGGCAAGCAGTCCATGCCTGAGCTCATGGCCAAGCTCGGACGGCGCCTCGCCTCCGAGGGGCTGGACGCCGTCTGCAAGTTCGGCGCCCGCTCCTACCCGGCGTTCCTGGCGCGCCCGCGCCTCATCGACGTGGGTGCCGCTATCAACCGCTACCGCGGCCTATCCCTGCGCGAGCCGCGCGGCGAGTCGTAGTCGTTGCTGGGTGCCCGCTGGTGTTCCGGGCGCCGGAGGGCCCGGCCGCCCGCGAGGCTAGGCG
>JVKM01000035.1:8789-14143 GCA_001072465.1 Xylanimonas cellulosilytica
CTCGAAGCCCGCCCGTGCCCTCCGGACCCTCCGGCGCCCTCCACACCAGTGGGGCCGGGTCGCTTATGTTGCTCGGTGCATCGCCTCGAAGCCCGGCCAGGCCCCGCCACCGCCCATGGGCACCGCAGCCAGGCCCTCCGGTCCCTCCGGCGCCCTCCACACCAGTGGAGCCTTGTCGACTGGTGGTGCCCGGCGCGTCGGCTTGTTGTCCGGCCCAGCCCTACCGCCGCCCATGGGCGCCGCAGCCAGGTCTCGCCACCACTAGTACCTCGAGGGGTATTTCGCCAAAGTGCAGACCCATTCGGCGAATAACGCCGAAAATCGGTCATTTTGAGGCAACGGGTCTGCAGTTTGGCGGATTGTGGTTGTGAGTGCGACAAACGGTGCAAGGATGAAACTCTGCGGGCATATCCAAGTGGTGTGGGCGCATGTGATGCGCAGGCGTAGACCGGCGTCCCTGGTCACGTGCTGAAACCTTGCCCAGTGCCCAGAGCCTGTTTGAGGCTCAACCTTGCGCGGCTGAACTAGTCACGGCTATACAATGCTCGAATCTGCGCAATGACTTCTTTGGGGTGGGCGAGTGCCTCCCACCGGAAGCGGCGGATCCGCCAACCCTGAGCCTCGAGTAAGCGCTGGCGGCGCTCCTCGGCCTCGATGGAGCGGTGGACGGAGTCAACATCGGAACCGTACTTGCTGCGGCCATCAAACTCGATTCCGATCCGGTGCTCCGGAATGGCGATGTCGATGAAGTACCACTTATTCGCTGCTGAGACCGGGTACTGAGTTTCCAACCCCTGCAGGCCACCTTTTGTCAACAGGTAGAGCAGTCGCGATTCTCCTGCGCTGTCGCACCCTGCGTCCGCGTGTGTGATCACCCAGCGTGCAGAGGTCCGCCCCGGTGTATGTGGTCCGACGGAACCGACCAGGCGAAGCAATCGAGATCGGTTGTTCTCCTCGCGTTGACGTGAATCGTCGCGGTAGAAACGGCGGTATCGAGCCA
This sequence comes from Xylanimonas cellulosilytica, assembly GCA_001072465.1. Classification (GTDB taxonomy): domain Bacteria; phylum Actinomycetota; class Actinomycetes; order Actinomycetales; family Actinomycetaceae; genus Pauljensenia. The sequence goes on from JVKM01000035.1 coordinate 9,790, forward strand.
GTTCATGCAAGCCTGCGCAGGTGACGACAAAGGCTTCCTCCTGGTCGAGGGTGAGCGCACACTCGATGATGGTGTCTTCGAGTGCTGTGCCCACGATGTCGTCACTGTAATGGATCATCGTTGGTGAGTGCCTTTTTCGCTGTCGATGCGGGCGCACCGTGACCGCCGGGAAAACGAGTGAACTCGTATGAATCGTGGGAAGCGTGATCGGACGCGGGTGCTGGTCCGAGATTGTGGTGACGTGAAGCGGGTGCTCGCACAGAAGTGGCAGACCCTGGAGGCAAGCTGCGGTCGGTCCGGAAGCGATGAGGTGGGGGTGCTTGTCTCTCAGGGCGAGCATCCGTGCGAGTGTGACGACGAAGGAGGGATCGGGATGCGTGGTGATTGCCTCGGTGTCGAGGTAGTAGCCGGGAGCGATCCTCACCAGGCCTCCCGTTTTTGCGCGTTGGGCGAGGGCGTGCCGCCTGGTACTGTCGGCCCCCGTGGTGGTGTGAGCATGCGCAGCAATGGTGTGGATCGTATGCGTATCCATCGTGTCTCCTTCGACCTGCTGTCAATTTTAGGGGACGCCGCCAAAGCGCAGACCCATTCGGCAAAAATCGCTGAAAATCGGTTATTTGGAGGCAATGGGTCTGCAGTTTGGCGGATTTGGGTAGACCGGATGGTGTGGTGAGGGTGAGGCCGGGCGACGGTGGGGTGTGTGGGTGCCTCAGTCTGGCATGAACACGCCCTGGCCCTGCGAGCACATAACACGGGAATTTCAACGGTTGCAGCCCCGGGGTAGGGTGGCCGAGCGACCCCGAGGGTACCCCGGGTGGTCTCGGGGATGAATCAGGGGAAACCTCCGTAGCGGTGACGCGCACCGCAGGCGCACGATGGATACATGAACACGAACACGACAATCGCGCAGGCCCCCGCGGCCGCACCGGCCCAGGCCTCGTCCATCGTCCGACTCCAGGGCGTCTCCAAGATCTACGGAAGCGGCGACGCGCAGGTGCGCGCCCTCGATGACGTGAGCGTCGGCTTCGGTGCCGGCGAATTCACCGCCATCATGGGCCCCTCCGGCTCCGGCAAATCGACGATGATGCACATCCTCGCCGGCCTCGACGCCCCCACCTCCGGGCACGTCTTCGTCGAAGACACCGACATCACCGCCCTGAAAGACACCGCGCTGACCAAGCTGCGCCGAGACCGCATCGGCTTCGTGTTCCAGTCCTTCAACCTGGTGCCCACCCTGGACGCCCGCGCCAACATCCTCCTGCCCATGCGCCTTGCCGGGGCCACCCCCGAGAAGGGATGGTTCGACCTCATCGTCAACTCCCTGGGTATCGAGGACCGACTGAGCCACCGCCCCTCCGAGATGTCCGGCGGCCAGCAGCAGCGCGTCGCCGTCGCCCGCGCCCTCATGAGCCGCCCCGCCGTCATCGTCGCGGACGAACCCACCGGCAACCTCGACTCCCACTCGACCACCGAGGTCATGGACCTGCTGCGCCGTGCCGTCGACGAACTCGGCCAGAGCGTCATCATGGTCACCCACGACACCTCCACCGCCGCCTACGCGGACCGCGTCCTCGTGTGCCGCGACGGACGCATCGTCTCCGACCTGCGCGACGTCACCGCCGACTCCCTCACCGCGGCGCTGCGCTGAACGCGCGCCCACTCTCCAAGGCTCACCTCATGTCTGCAACAAACTCCCTCCTGAGCGCCAACCTGCGCTCCCACGGCCGCCGCTACATCTCCACAGGCCTGGCCGTCGCCATCTCCACAGCCTTCATCGTCATCACCCTCATCGTCATGACGGCGATGACCTCGGGCCTGACCTCCAGCGTCTACGACCAGTACCGGGGCGGCACGATCGTCGTCTCCCAGGACAAGGACGCGCCCGAGGGCGCCATCGAGAGCGCCGAAAAAGCCCTGGCAACAACCAGCGGCGTCACCGCCATCAAGCACATGGCCCAGTGGCCCGCCGAAGCCCAGACCAACGCGACGCGCGGCAGCCTCTACGTCTCGCCGCTGGCCCCCACGCCCTTCGCCGACCTCGACCTGAGCGCCGGAACCAAGCCAACCGCCGACGACCAGATCACCATCCCCGAGCACACGGCCTCGACCCTCTCGCTGAAGGTCGGCGACACCGTCCGCGTGCGCGCAGGATTCACCGAGGGCGACTACCGCACCCTCACCATCGTCGGCACCACGCGCTCGAACGCGATCAGCATGGGCGTCCCCGGCAGCTACGTGACCGACGGCGGCTTCTCCTCGATCTTCGGGACGACCGCGTCAGGCCGGTTCATCGTCGCGACGTCCGGAGCGGATACGGACAGCAACGCAAACCCTCCCAGCGCCACCCAGGACGAATGGGTGGCGAAAGCAAACTCCGCGCTCAGCGGCATCTCGGGCGTGACCGTCACCAGCGTGCACAAGACAATCCAGGACGACCTCGAGCAGGCGCGCCTGGGAGCCACCATGACGACGGGAATCATGCTGATCTTCCCGGCGATCGCGGCGCTCGTGGCCTCCATCGTCGTCTCCTCGACATTCCGAGTGGTGCTCACGCAGCGCACCCGCGAACTGGCGCTGCTGCGCACGCTGGGAGCAACCAGGCGACAGGTCCGCTCGCTCGTGACCCGCGAGGCCCTCGCGATCGGAGCGATCTCGTCCGCGATTGGCGTCGCGGCCGGCTGGCTGATTGGCGCGCTCGCGGAGGCGGGCACCGGCCTGGGCTCTAGCGTCGGCGCGGCGCTGGCGGGGGCCTCGCCCTGGCAGCTCGCGCTCACGTGGCTGGGTGCCACCCTGTTCACGACCCTGGTCGGCGTCTTCCCGGCCCGCGCCGCCTCCCGCGTCGCACCCGTCGCCGCCCTCGCCCCCGTGAACGAGGCCGGGGCCGCCGCCCGCAAAAAGCACACCGTCCGCTTCATCATCGGCGCGCTCATCGCGGCGGCAGGATGCGCTTGCGTCGCGGTTGCGTGGCGTTCGGATAGCGGCGGCATGAAATTCCTCGGGGCTTTCGGCGGGTCGCTCCTGGCGCTCCTCGGCGCGCTGCTCGTCGCCTCCGTGCTGCTGCCCGCCCTCACCCGCGCGTTCGGCGCAGCCTTCCCGGGCACCCTGTCCGCCATGGCCCGCGAGAACACAATGCGCAACCCCGGCCGCACCTCCGCGACCGGCACTGCGATCATCATCGGCGCGACCCTCATCGTCACCATCATCGTCGGCGCCGCCTCCGTGCGCACCACCCTGACCAACGCAGTGAACGACGCCCGCCCCTTCGACCTCATGGCCGTGTCTACCTCCGGAGCGATCACCGACGACCAGCAGGCCTCCATCGCGGCCACCGACGGCGTCGCCGCCACCGTCGCCCAGTACGCCGCCCCCGGCACCCTGACGACCACCTCGGGCGCGCCCGCCTACGCCGGAGCCGAGGGAGCGGGCTCGGAGGACGAGGCCCAGGCCTCGTCGGTCATGATCACCGGAGAACCCGACTACACGGGGGTCGCCCACTCGACCGTCACCCAGCTGGGCGATAACCAGGTGCGCGTCGGCGACGAGGCCCTGGCCGGGCAGACGCTGCGCCTGTGCGCCGACACGTGCGTGGACCTGAGCGCCACCTACGACAAGAACGGCAACTTCGGGGAGGCCCAGGTCTCCGAGAAGACTCTGCGATCCATCGCCACGTCGCTGCAGCGTCAGGCGATCATCATCAAGATGGCCGACGGGGCCGACGCCGAGACCGTGCAGGCCGCGCTGCTGAAGGACTCGCACCTGAGCGTCAACGGCTCCGCGCTGGAGCGCCAGATGTACACGAAGATCATTGATCAGCTGATGCTCGTCCTCGTCGGACTGCTCGGCGTGTCCGTCCTCGTGTCCCTGGTGGGCGTTGCCAACACGCTGTCCCTGTCGGTCGCCGAACGCACCCGTGAGAACGGCCTGCTGCGGGCCCTCGGCCTGACGCGACGCCAGATGAAGAACCTCCTCGCCCTTGAGGCGCTGTTCCTGTCGCTCACCGGCGCGCTGATTGGCGTCGGCATGGGAATCGCCTTCGGGTGGGTCGGCGTCATGAGCCTGCCCATCGAGGGGGCCACTGCCGTGCTGAGCGTGCCGTGGCTGCAGCTGGTCGGCGTGGGCGTCGTGGCTGTGCTGAGCGCGCTGATCGCGTCCTGGCTGCCCGGCCGCCGGGCCGCCAAGGTCAGCCCGTCGGAGGCGCTGGCCACGGAGTGATCGCTGGTTGACTGCGGTTGGTTGACTGGTGTTGATGACGGGTGGGGTGCCGGAAGGCGCCCCACCCGTTGGCGTGGTGCTGCTGTGTGGCCCCGCTGGTGTTCCGGGCGCCGGAGGGCCCGGCCGCCCGCGAGGCTAGGCG
>JVKM01000035.1:14243-29159 GCA_001072465.1 Xylanimonas cellulosilytica
CTCGAAGCCCGCCCGTGCCCTCCGGACCCTCCGGCGCCCTCCACACCAGTGGGGCCTGGTCGCTGATGTTGCTCCGCGCGTCGACTCGTTGTCCGGCCAGGCCCCGCCACCGCCCACGGGCGCCGCAGCTAGGCCCTCCGGCGTCCTCCATGCCGGCGGCGGTGGGGGTTTTGCACTACATGAAGCCCTCTGGCGGCGTGTCGTCGGCGTGTCGGAGTCTCATGTAGTGCAAATCCCCCCGATTGGTGGTGGTGAGGCCGCGACGTGAGGCGGTGTGGCCGCCAAACTGCAGACCCATTGGGTGAAAACAGCCAAAAATCGATGAATTTAGCTGAATAGGTCTGCACTTTGGCGGAATTGGCGGGTGCAAGCGCATTGATTGATGCGGCGTTGTCGAGTCGCGTGCTCGCCGCGGCCCAGGGCCCCGGTCAGCACTCCACGACGTTGACGGCCAGGCCGCCCTCCGACGTCTCCTTGTACTTCGAGAGCATGTCGTTGCCGGTCTGGCGCATCGTCTCGATGACCACGTCCAGGCTTACCGTGTGGCGGCCGTCGCCCCACAGGGCCATGCGTGCCGCGTTGATCGCCTTGACGGCCGCGATCGCGTTGCGCTCGATGCACGGAACCTGCACGAGGCCGGCCACCGGGTCGCACGTCAGGCCCAGCGAGTGCTCCATCGCGATCTCCGCCGCGTTCTCCACCTGCTGCGGGGTGCCGCCGAGGGCCTGCGCCAGGCCGGCGGCCGCCATCGCCGAGGCCGACCCGACCTCGCCCTGGCAACCGACCTCCGCGCCCGCGATGGACGCGTTCGTCTTAATGAGGGCGCCGATCGCCGTCGCCGCGAGCAGGAAGTCGTGCACGAGGGCGCGGCGGCGGGCAGCGCAGGCCTCGGGCGACGCGGGATCGTCCGAAGAAGTCTCTGAGGAGTCCTCCATCGTCATGCGGATGTGTGCCAGCGGGGTGACCGCGCCGTCCTCCGTCGCAGGGCCCGCCGCCACGCCGGGCGTCGACCCCGTCTCCGGGCAGTGCGTCACCAGGTAGCCCAGGACCGCGGGGATCACGCCGGCCGCGCCGTTCGTCGGTGCGGTGACGACGCGGTGGCCCGCTGCGTTCTCCTCGTTGACGGCCAGAGCAAAGAGGTTCACCCAGTCCATCGCGCGCATCGGGTCGGCCACGGTCGACACCCAGGCGCGAGCACCGGGGGAGCGCACGCCCTCCGCGGGAGATGCACCCGAGGAGGCCCCGGCCTCGTCCGTCGAAGCCTGAGGGATGCCCGTCAGGCGCTCCGCCAGCTGGCCGGCGAGCGCGCGGGCGCGGCGCGGCACGTCCAGGCCGCCCGGCAGGATGCCCGCCGCCGACGTGCCCGCGTCCACGCAGTCGAACATCGTGTCGGCGATGCGATCCAGGTAGGCGTTGACGGTCTCGCGGGGGCGCACCGCCTCCTCGTTCCTGCGCACGAGCTCCGCGATGCTCAGGCCGGACGCGTCGCACGCGGCAAGCAACTGCGCGCCCGACGCAAACGGGTGCGGCGCGGGAACGTCGATGCCGACGCCCGCCTGGCTCGTCGCGAGCGAGGACACCTCCGGGTTCTGCGGGTCGTCATTCGTCTGAATCATGACGAAGCCGCCGCCCACCGAATAATAGGTGCGCTCCAGGATGACGGTGCCGTCCTCGTCGGAGGCGGTGATCGTCAGCGCGTTCACGTGATACGGCAGGACCGTGCGCGGCACGAAACGCACGTCCTCGGCGATGTCGAGGGGGACCTGCGTGCCGCTCGGCAGCGTCAGCATGTTCGACGAGGCCAGGGCCGGCAGGATGGACTCCACCGTCTCGATGTCCACCGTCTCCGGGTCGTAACCCGCCAGGCCGAGGAGGACCGCGCGGTCCGTCGAGTGGCCGCGGCCCGTCGCACCCAGCGACCCGAACAGGTCAATCGTGATGTGCGACGGCGGCTTCAGCGTCGTCAGCTCCGTCGTAAACGCCAGACCCGCGCGCATCGGACCCACCGTGTGTGACGAGGACGGCCCGATGCCAATGCGGAACATGTCGAAGACCGACAGCGGGTGTGGCGCATCGTGCGCGGCAACCTCACCCGAGACGATAGCTGCGGGCGTGGGGCGCGACGGGTCGTACGTCGTAACTGATGCGCCGAGGGCGACGGGGCGAAGATCCATGGGGACTATTGTGCAGCAGCCGCCCGGGGCGCTGCCTGTTATGGCTGTGGTCCCGCCAGATCTCCGGCGTTGCTTGTTGCGCCGCTGGTGTTCCAGGCGCCGGAGGCCCCGGCCGCCCGCGAGATCGCCACACGCGAGCCTGCGGCTCGGAGTGGTCGATCTCGAAGCCCGCCCGTGCCCTCCGGTCCCTCCGGCGCCCTCCACACCGGCGGCGCCTGGTCGCTGGGGTGTGGCCTGGCGCGTCGTCTCGAAGCCCGGCCAGGCCCTGCCGCCACCCACCGGCACCGCGGCCCGGCCCCGCAGGCTCCGCGACGGCCTCCAATCGGGCGTGCGTGCGTGTCCTGGCCCTGCCGCCACGCACCGGCACCGCGGCTAGGCCCCGCAGGCCCCACGGTGGGCCACGCGGCGGGCTCCGGGACGTGCTTCCGTGGCATGTACTCAGCAATTTCGCATGCAATTCCCCCTGACTAGCCTGCTTGTTCGTATCACTTTGTGTTGCTGAGTCACTCCTGTTCGGGAATTGCATGCGAATTTGGGGGGAGAGGTGCACGTCAGGTGTGTGGCTGGGGTGAGGGGGGAGTGCGGGTGTGGAGGGAGGGGTGCGTCTGGGGGACTGTCTGGGGTGTGGCTGGGGGAGCGTCTGGGGTGCAGATTTGGTGTGGATGAGTGCGCCTGGGAATTTCTGGGGCCTAGATGGGACTGAAGTCCTATGTTTTCGCAGGTGGGAAGAAGTTTGAGCGGAAGCGGGTGACAGGACAAGGGATTTTCGTTGTGATACTTGACAGTTTGGGGGTGACAGGATGCTGAAAATAGGCTCAGTGGTGAATTTAGAGGGGTAGTGTCAAGCTTGGCAAAATTCCACATTATGATTTGTTTCCAGCCGTTAAAAAAGATAAAAATCGCCGAAAAGATGCGTTTTCATAGATTGAAACCACTAGGTCAACCGTTGATATCCTGCGAAAATATAGCTTTACTGTTTTTCTGTAACGTAGCCCACTCACAAAGCTGAAGAAAATGGGTTGCATTTTTCGGTAACCGCATCGTACGCTGAGTGTCATCAAGGTTGTGGAAAAACCTCTCGGGACATCCCCCCGAGTACGACACAGCGAAGCAACAGTCTTCAAGGAGATTGATTAATGGCAACGAGTCGAGCGCGCGCAGGCCACGCGCGGACCAAGCGAGCAGGAGTCGCGTCCCGCGCCCTGGCCGCCCTGGCCGTCGTGGCTACTGCGGCCAGCACGCTGGTCGTCTCCCAGGTCGCCGCCCCCCAGGCCGCCCAGGCTGCCCAGGAGCCCGGTGCTACCAAGATTGATGTCGGCATGGTCGACGCGATCATGGGTGAGGGTCATACTCGCGAGACCCCGACTGGCTCGGACCTAAATGACAGCATCCGTTACGGCGTCGTCGTCGGCATGACCGAAAATCGGCTTCGCTCTGATAATAAGCAGCTACACACCTGGCTTGGTGGCGAAACCGCTAAGAATAAGGACGCATGGACCTACATCGCCCGCGGTACGCCGTGGAAGTGGGATAACCAGACCGGCGACTATGGCGATACTGCTGCCAGCAAAGCCTGGATGCAGTCGCACTATGACAAGTGGGCCGCTGACCCCACGAAGATCTGGGTGAATGGACAGAGTGCCATCGGCTTCAAGCCGAATAACCCGGGCAAGGTTGATCCGGGTCAGACCTTCCTTCTTGGCGCGATTCGCCACAACAACCTGCCCATCGGACAGGCGGCTGCCCCCGGCGGTCTTGGCCAGCCCTACTTCGTCTCGAGCCTGAACCTGAAGTTCACTGGCCTGATTCCTGGGGACCAGGGCGAAGCCTTCCCCTTCATCAACCATGAGACCTTCAACACCCTGGCCTCGACGATCATCTACCGCAAGGGCGGCGCCTACGTGAAGACGCCTGGCGAAGCCGGAACGGGCACCTGTTCTACCAGTTTCGGTACTACTGGCTGGGACGTGAATCAGCTAGTCGGTGGAAGGCGGGTCCGTGACCTGGTCCTCGATGGTACCTACGGTCGTCCCGGTTACACGCCCTCCGGCGCCTTCATCGGTCCCGCCTATGAGCCGGACCCGGTGAACGCGGCGGATCGCTCGCAGGGTTACGTCAACAAGCCCGAATCTCGCTCCGGACGCATGTACTGTGTCAAGTACGTGGGCGAGGGCAATGGTGACTACGACCTGTACAGCCAGTACTACAACGGCGGTGCAGAGCAGCCCCACAACCAGCTCGTGAAGGAAGAGGTCACGCCTCGCACCTGGCCGGGCGCGAAGGGTAACGTCAACGAGGATCCCTACGTCTCCGATACCGTTAAGTTGGAGAAGACCGTCTCCGACAAGACCTTCACACAGAACGGCCGCACCTACCGCCTGCAGCTGTGGGGCTTCATCCCCGCGACGAACGCGACCAACTTCCTGACCCCGGAGAACTTCAACTCCATCCCGACGGCTAACTGCCCGACCACCGTTCCGGCGGACGCCAAGCCCACGGATTACTTCGTCACCCAGGAGCTCTCGGTCAACTACGCCTGCCTCTACGGCGTCATCACCGAGGAGCGCTCCGTGCGCATCGCGAAGGCCGTCGAGGACCCGGCGGGTGCCAACCCGACGATCCCCGCCGCCAACTTCGCGGTGACCACCGGTGACACCTGGCGCGACAATACGAGCCGCACGCCGGCGACCACCGGCACGGTGACCGTCACGAAGCCCACGGCTTCCTCCGCTCCCGCCAAGGCCTCGTACATCTCCGCAGCCGACCCGGCCGCGTCGCTGACCCCCACCGCCTTCGGTGAGGACCAGGCGAAGTACGACTCGACCTTCATCCCCTTCGAGGTTGGTAACTCCGACTTCACCATCACGGAGAAGGAGATCAACACCGGCGGCGAGGACAAGTGGAGCCTCAAGGACATCAAGTGCGTCAACGGCATCGGTGAAGACGTCGCCGTGACCAAGACCGAGCGCGGCGTTAACTTCAAGAACGTCGGCGGTGCCGCCTCCAACGAGGCAGCCCCCATCACCTGTACGTTCGTGAACGAATACCAGGCTCCCAAGCTGCGCGTCGAGAAGTCCATCGAGGCGAACGGCGGCGCCAACGGCGCCACGAGCTTCAACGTGGACTACAAGATCGTCGCCACCAACGACGGCTCGCTGGCCGCCAACACCGGTAAGCTCACCGACAAGCCCGACTTTGCGAAGGGCCTGGAAATCCAGTCCGCGAAGATCGCCGAGACCCAGGCTGGCCTGGACTCCGCGGCCGACGCGACCGCTACCGGCGGCATCTACACGCTGACCGACGGCGTCGAGCTGGCCCCCAAGGCCACCAAGGAATACTGGATCCGCTTCGCGGTCGTCCGTAACCCCGCCGCCGTCGGCTACAACGAGGTCGACCTGGCCTGCTCCGTCAACGGAAACAACGAGCTCGCTCCCGGCAAGGGTCTCTTCAACGAGGTCCTGGCTGAGAACGGCAAGGACTCCGACGGTACGAGCAACAACAAGGCCTGTGGCCCCACCGTTCCCCACGACTTCGTCGTGATCAAGGCCGGTACGCAGAACACGGGCAAGACCTTCGCCGACGCCGATAACCAGTACACGGGCCCCAACGGAGTCAAGCTGTACCCCCTGTCGGGCGCCGAGTTCGCGATCTACAACGCCAACCCGAATACCGACTCCAACGCCACCGTGGTCAAGACCCTGACCCAGGCGACCGCGACCGACGGCTACTACTGGTCCGTCAACGACCTGAATATCGACACCACCTACTGGCTCGTCGAGACCAAGGCCCCCGCCGGACACTCCCTGCTGCCCCAGCCCATTGAGTTCACGCTCAAGGCTGCGCGAGCCAGTGGCTCCGGCACTTCGGTTGAGCTTGCCCTCGACCTGAAGGACCAGGCCAAGTGGGCCACGAGCGCCGTCCAGGCGTTCTCCTCGGAGCCCGGCTCCAGGCCTGGCGACAAGGGCTTCCTGGTCGCCGGAACCCGCAAGGCCACCATCGTTGTCAAGGACACCGAGGTTGGCGAGCTGCCCAAGGCCGGCAGCACCGGAATCTACCCCTACATCGGCGTCGCAGCGGCGCTCATGTCCGGGGCGATGGTGATGACCGTGGTCACCACCAAGAGGCGCAAGGCAATCGCCTGAGCCACCCATGAGGTCCCGTGACCACGAGACCCACCATCAGAAAAAACTCCCGAAATCACACACACAGGAGAAAGAAAACCTATGAGCACCACGAAGACCCGCCGCAGCCTGAGCCTGCTCGCAGCCTTCGCCGTCGCCGCCGGCGCGCTGGCCCTGCCCGCCGCCACCTCCGCGACCCAGGCTGCCCCCGCCTTCGGCCTCGCTGCCACGACCGAGCGCGCCCCCTCGCTGGTCGACCTCGACACCTCCAAGACCGGTTCGATCACGATCCACAAGCTGGTCAAGGACGCCACCAACGGCACCACCGCTGGCAACGGCCTCGAGGACGCCACCGCGACCGGCGACCCCCTGGACGGCGCGACCTTCACCGTCGAGAAGCTGACCAACGTCGACCTCACCACGCAGGCCGGCTGGGAGAAGCTCGCTGGCTTCAACGGCAACGTTGACACCGCGAAGGCCGACGGCGTTGATGCTGCTGTCACCAAGACCACCGCCGGCGGCGGCCTGGCCACCTTCGACAGCCTCCCCCTCGGCGCCTACGTCGTGACCGAGACCGTGACCCCCGCCGGCTACGTCGGCTCCAAGCCCTTCATCATCACGGTGCCCATGACGCACCCGACCGAGCTGAACAAGTGGGTCTACGACGTCCACGCCTACCCGAAGAACTCCAAGGCTGGCATCGAGAAGACCGTCGCCGACGAGAGCACCCCCGCCGTTGGCTCGGACATCTCCTACACCATCAAGTCGGACATCCCCGCCGCTGAGGCCCTCGACTTCTACGACGTCGTCGACCAGTACGACAAGCGCGTGGAGCTGCCCGAGGCCGACATCGCCCTGAAGATCATCAACGGCAAGAACGGCGACGTCACCCTGGCCAAGGGCACCGACTACAAGCTGATCGCCGCTGACGGCACCGACGGCAAGACCAAGTTCTGGACCGCCGAGTTCACCGCTGACGGCCGCGCCAAGCTCGTCGCCAACCGCAAGGACGACAACACCAAGGTCCAGATGGACCTGGCCGGCACCGTCAAGGACAAGGTTGAGGCCGACGGCCTGTTCAAGAACAAGGCCATCCTGCTCCCCAACACCCCCTCCAACGGCTGGAAGCCCAACTCGGGTGAGGTTCCCCCGCCGGATTACCCGAACTCCGAGGTTGTCTCCAAGTTCGGCAAGGTGAAGATCACCAAGGTCTCCTCCGTGGACGCCACCGCCAAGCTGAAGGGCGCCGAGTTCGAGGTCTACCAGTGCACGCCTCAGACCACCCCGACCGCGAACTTCGAGTCCGTTGACGCGACCCTCGACAAGAAGCTGTCGCCCGCCGGCACCACGACTTACGTGACCGACGCCAACGGTGAGGTCACCATCGACGGCCTGCGCAACAACGACTGGGCCAACAACGCCGCCGTCGCCAACCCCGGCTACTACTGCCTCGTTGAGACCAAGGCTCCCGAGGGCTTCGAGCTCCAGACCCGCCCGATCGCTTTCCAGATCCTGCAGTCCAACTCCAAGGCTGACAACGAGTACACCCTCAACACCACGGTGAAGGACGTCCCGAAGAACGGTGGCTTCAACCTGCCGCTGACCGGTGCTGCCGGTGTTGGCGTCCTGATCGGCGCTGGCGCCCTCCTCGTGGGCGGCTCCGGTGCGATCGCGCTGGCCAACAAGCGCCGCAAGGAGCAGGCCGACGCCTGAGCCTAGCTAGCGACACACAGGGGGGTGTGGACCCGCGGGTCCACACCCCCCTTGCGTTGCCCGCAACCGCCCCCAGCGGTACTACCCTGTAACCAGACAAACTTCCATGGCCTCGGCAATGAACGGAGAAAGCGTGAGCACCCAAGCGCCCGACAAGAAGAAGACACCCCTCAAGTGGCGTCTCCTGACGATCGCGCCCCCGATCCTGCTGCTGGCCGGCATCCTGGTCCTCCTGTACCCCGTCTTCGCGACCCAGTACAACAACCAGCGCCAGGAACGCATCGCCTCCGAATTCAGCGCCGTCGCCGAGCAGGCCGGCCCCGACGCCGTCGCAGAGTCCCTGCGCCGCGCCGACGAATACAACCTCAAGGCCTCCGAGTCGCCGATCCTCGACCCCTGGCTGGACGCCCAGCGCCCCGGCACCGCGCAGTACCAGGACTACCTGAGCCAGCTCAACCTCAACGACGTCATGGCGACCGTCAAGATCCCTTCGATCGACGTCAACCTGCCGATCTACCACGGCACCGACACTGCGACGCTCGACAAGGGCGTCGGCCACCTCTTCGGCACCGCCCTGCCCGTCGGCGGCGAATCCACGCACACGGTCCTCACCGGCCACACCGGCCTGGGCAACGCGACCATGTTCGACCAGCTGACCAGCGTCAAGATGGGCGACTACTTCTACATCGAGACCGCCGGACGCCACCTCAAGTACCAGGTCACCGACATCCGCGTCGTCCTGCCCCACGAGACCGAGTCCCTCAACAAGGTCGAGGGCAAGGACCTCGCCACCCTCATCACCTGTACGCCCTACGGCGTCAACACGCACCGCCTCCTCGTGACCGGCGAGCGCGTCCCCATGGACGAGGAGGCCGTCGCCGCCGAAGCTGCGCAGGTCAAGGGCTCCGTCATGAAGCCGTGGATGATCGCCGTCCTCGCGTCCGTCGCCGTCATCCTGCTCGTCGCCGGCATCATCTGGCTGCGCTCCCGCAAGCGTAAGGACGAGGAGCCGCAGGAGATCGAGGGTGCCGCCGCTGCTGCGCTCGCCTCCGCCGAGGCCGGGGACGAGGCCGGGGCTGAGCCCGTCGAGGACGCTGAGCCCGGCGTGGTCGCGGCCCCCGAGGCACCCGCTGCCTCCGAGGCGCCCGCCGCCCCCGAGGCGCCCGACCTGCTGACGGACGCCGAGCAGATCTCCGAGGAGGAGATCAACGCCGGCCGCACCGCCGCCCTCAAGAAGATGCTCGAGGAACGCGGCAAGCAGTAAGCCTCCCCTATAAGTGGCCCCCGCGGGGCACCTGAGACGCGGAAATGCGCGGACGAGCGAGTAAGCTCACCCGCGCGTTTCCGCGTATTTACGCTAGAGTCAGTGAGTAACTGTCAAACGACCTGGAGGGTACGTGGAGCACCACCCCAACGGCGCACGCTCCCGCCGCGCCACGCACGCGAGGACCGAGTCCCGGCCTTGCGGCGCCGTCGCGCGTACCCTGGCCGCCCTCCTCGTCGTGGGCGCCGCCCTCCCCGGCCTCGTCGCCCCCGAACGCGCGGACGCCGACGCCACACTCGAGCCCGCCGGAGGCGGCACCGTCCCCGTCACCTCGTCCACCGGCCGCCTCGGCGCGGCCACCATCAACGGATCCGGATTCGACCGCACGACGAACGTACCCGACAACGCCTACGTCGGAACCGTGCGCGGCGCGGGCCCCTACGATGCGGCCGACCCCGCCCAGTCCTCGGCCCCCCTCCAGGCCGGGACCGCGCAGCCAATGCTGGACGCCGCCGTCGCATCGGGCGACTACTGGACCTACATCGCGCGCGGCCTGCCCGCCGCCAACCCCGTCGCCACCGGCGTCATCTCGCCGCAGAACACCAACGCCCTGGGTTACAAGCCCAACAACCCCGGCGACGTCCCCATCGGCAAGCCCTTCCTCCTGGGCACCGTGCGACACAACAACTTCCAGGTGCACTCGGCCAGCCAGTGGGTCCACTCGTCGATCGACGTCAACATTGGCGGCATCGAGGACTCCTTCCCCTTCGACCAGGAGGAGACCGCGGACGACACCGACACCACCGCGGCTCTGAGCGACGAGGGCGCCTACATGCTCTCCTCGCGCGCCAACGGACCGAACTCCTGCCCCGCGAACGCGCCCTACGCCGCCCTCAACCGCGACGCCGGATCGGGCGTCTGGTACTGCTACCGCCACGTCGGCAAGGGCCGAGGCAACCGCGACATCTACACCAACAACCCGGCCGCCTACCCCGACGCCGCGGGCACGCCCGACCAGAGCCCCAACTCGGACGACGTGCTGACGATCTCGCGGACCACCTCGAACAAGACCGTCATGATCGACGGAATCCCGTACCGCCTCGTCATCGCCGGCTTCACCCCCAGCGGCGACGGCACCTGCCCGGATACGCCGCCAGGCGGCATCACCCCCGTCTCCACCTTCAGCTCGAAGGAAAACAAGACCTCCTACGGGTGCCTGTACGCCACCTTCAGCCAGGAGCGCTACATCCGCATCGCCAAGACCGTGACCCCTGAATCCGAGGCGATCGGCGGCAAGATCCCCTCCTTCAACTTCACGACGCTGGGTATCGGCGACTTCGTCTCGCCCACGGGAGAGCCCCTCAAGACCGCCGAGAACGCTGGCGGCTTCGTCGACTGGTCCTCCTTCGAGGGCAGCCCCCTGACCCCCACGGGCTACGGCAAGGACGGCACCGTGACGTCCGGGTACCAGGCCTTCATCCCCGGATACTCTCAGTTCGTCATCGCCGAGACCGGCCCGCGCATCCCCGGGCGCCGCCCCCTGCGCTTCGGCGAACCCGGCTACTTCGGGCCCTGGAAGGTCTCCGATGACCCGAACTCGGCGCGCTGGGAGCTCACCGACATCAACTGCGTCAACGGCATTGGCGAGGCCGTCAACGTCACCCGCGACCCCATGACCGGCGGCATCGACTTCTCCGATGTGCCCCCGGCCAAGACCGCGGCCGCCGTGCCGATCACCTGCAACTTCACTATCCAGCAGCAGGCCCCCAAGCTGCGCATCGACAAGACCGTCGAAAGCGTCGAGGGCGCCTCCGGTGACACGATCACCGTCACCTACCGCGTCACCGCCACCAACGACGGCACGATCGCGGGCACGACCGGCCGCCTCGTCGACACCCCGGCCTTCGCGCCCGGCCTCACCCTGCGCTCCGCCGCGATCGCCACCTCTCTCGATGGACTGCGCGGCGCCCGCGAACAGAACCGCGCCGCCACCTACGTCCTCACCCAGGGCACCACCGTCGAACCCGGAAAGTCCGCGACCTGGTTCATCCGCATGAAGGTCGCCCGCGACAAGGCAGCTGGCGGATACAGCGAGGCCGCCCTCGAATGCGCGCCCTCGAACGGGCGCCTCACCCCCAAGCGCGGCCTCTACAACTCCGTCGCCGGCCCCTACGACCACGACGGCGCCGCCAACAACGAGGCCTGCGCGCCCGCCCGCCCGCGCACCATCCGCATCGAAAAGGCCGGCACCCAGCCCGTCGGCACGGCCAACGAGGACGGTACCTACCCGCTCGAGGGCGCTGCCTTCGCGATCTACGACAACGAGGCCCTGACCGGCACCCCCGTCTCCACCTCCGACGGCGAATCGCAGTTCGTCACCGCGCCCCTCGAGACCGGCAAGACCTACTGGCTCGTCGAGACCCGCGCCCCCGCCGGACACGTCCTCCTGCCCCGCGCCGTGCCCTTCCACATCGAGGTGGGCGCCGACGCCTCGGCCTCCACGGTGATCACCACCGACTTCGGCGCCGACGAGGGCTTCACTTCCGTGCGCGTCATCCCCGCCGCGACGGGCACGGGCGCCGCCGCGCTGCCCGCCATCCGCGTCGTCGACACCCAGGTCGGCGTCCTGCCCAACTCCGGCTCCGCGGGCATCTACCCGCACATCGGCCTCGGCGCGGCCCTCCTCGGCCTCGCCGGCGCGTGCGCGTGGGTGCGCCGCCGCTCCGCCTAACCGGTACGAGGCAGGGGCTCGATCCCGCTTCACGTCCCCTGTGGCGCGCCCACTGTGCCGCCACCGCGCGAGGCGAGCGCGACCGCGGCCGGCCTCGTCCCCTACGATGGGAACCATGAACCTCAGCTTCCCCGAGCGCATCCGCGTCGACGCCATCATCCAAGCCGCCATGGACATGGAGGCTGCGCCCCTCCTGCACGAGCTCGCGCCCATCGGGGACGACGAGACGCCCCAGGCCATCCTCGCGGGCAGTCACAAGACCCAGCGCTTCGTGCTCGGCATCCTCGACGGACGCACCGTCCTCGTCGTCACCTCCGGCATCGGCCTGGCCAACGCCGCCTCCGCGACCGCGCGCGCCCTCACCCTCGTCGAGGCGCCCATCGTCATCGCGGCCGGCACCACCGGTGGCCTCGCGCGCGACATCAACGTCGGTGACATCGCCGCCGGCACCCGCGCCATCTACGGGCAGGCCGACGCGACCGCCTTCGGCTACGCCATGGGCCAGGTCCCCCAGATGCCCGTCGACTACACCACCTCCGAAGCCGCCGAAGAACGCCTGCCCATCCTGCGCGGCCTCATCGAACACCCCGTGCGCCGCGGGCGCATCGTCTCCTCCGACTCCTTCTGCACCGAGGCCAATGTCGGCCCCATGCGCGAGCGCTTCCCCGACGCCATCGGCACCGACATGGAAACCTGCGCAATGGCCCAGGTCTGCTGGTCCTCCGACGTCGACTGGATCTCGCTGCGAGCCGTCTCCGACCTGTGCGGCCCCACCGCCGACCAGGCCTTCCACATGGACGGAGCCCGCGCCGCCGCCCACAGCGCCCAGGCCGTGCGCGCCTACCTGACGCTGCTCTGAGGCCCGCCCTGGCCTCGTCCCTGCCCCGAACGAACGGAAACGAACATGACCCCCGCACGCGTCCTCATGGTGTGCACCGGCAACATCTGCCGCTCGACGATGGCCCACGCGGTCCTCGAACAGGCCGCCGCGCGCGCCGGCGTGGATGTCGTCGTCGACAGCGCCGGCGTCTCCGACGAAGAGCAGGGCAACCCGATCGACCGCCGCGCCGCCCGCGTGCTGCGCGACGCCGGGTACGCCGTGCCCGACCACCGTGCGCGCCAGATCCGCGCCGGCGAGCTGGGGGAGTGGGACCTCGTGCTGGCCATGACCTCGCGCCACCTGAGCGTCCTGGAGCGCCTCGCCGAGCGCGTGGGGGTTGAGCACGAGGGCGCGCCCGCGTCCGCCGCCGACCTGGGGCAGGGGCCGCGCGTGTGCCTGTACCGCGACCTCGACCCCGAGGGCAGCGGCGACGTGCCCGACCCGTGGTACGGCGGCCACCAGGACTTCCTGGACACCCTTGAGGTCATCGAGCGGGTCACCCCGGAGATCCTGCAGCTCCTTAGCTGACGAGCGCGGCGCGCTGACGGGTGCGGCGCCTCGGCACGTGCCGCGCGGTGACTTGCGTCTTGTAGTCGAGGCTGTCTAGGTGCCTGTCTCTTCTAAATTTCGCATGCAATTCCCCTGAGGGTCCTTTGAGGCATCCCTAGAAAACCGCATGATTTCAACGATCTGATTTCAAATATTGAAAGAGCAGTGGGGGAATTGCATGCGAAATTAGTGTTGAAGGTGATAACTAGGCAGGTATCCGTGGAGGGGTCTGGGTTTTTCGGACCGTTTGTTTTGAGAGGGTTGTTCTGAGTAGTCCCGGCTGCTTGTGGCCGGGCAGAATGGATGACCATGAGGAAGTTCTCGAAGCACACGCCTGAGCAGATTGTCGTGAAGCTGGAGAAGGCCGAGGCGTTGCGAGGTGAGGGCATGAGTACGGCCCAGGCCTGCCGCGTGCTGGGTATCAGTGAGGCGACGTTGTGCCGGTGGCGTCAGCGTTATGGGTCAATGAATCGTAGTGAGGCCAAGGAACTGCGTGAGTTGCGTGAGCAAAACGCGCGCCTCAAACAGTTGCTGGGCCAAGCAGAGCTAGAAAAGGCAGCGTTGCGAGAGCTGGCGGAGGGAAACTTCTAAGCCCGGCGCGCAGGCACGAGGCTGTGAGCTACCTGGTTGGCCAGGGGTTTTCTCAGCGCCTTGCATGCCGCGTTGCCGGGCTGTCCCGGTCAGCGTATTGCCGGGCCCGCGCGGCGGGCGGGGCGAAAACGCTGCGTGATCATGGGCCTGTGCGCCAGTGGATGAACGATTTTGCCGCCACGCATCGACGCTGGGGCTATAAACGCGCCTGGGCGCGGGCCAAGAGTGAGGGCGTTGTCGTGGGGCGTGATACGTTCCGGCGCTTGTGGCGCACCGAAGGACTGCGCGTGCGCCCGCGCAAAGCCCCCAAGCCCCGCACTGCGCCGCGCCTCCAGCGCCTGGTCAAGGCTAGTACGCCGGGGCAGGTGTGGGCCATTGATTTCCAGTTCGATTCGGATTGGAGGGGGCGCGTGTTCAAGGTCTGTAACCTCATCGATGAGTTCACGCGCCAGCACCTGGCTTTCCGCGTCGAGCGGCGCATGGGAGCCGCCGACGTGATCGAAATGCTTGACCTGGCTGCCCTAACCCATGGGGCACCCCAGGTGCTGCGCGCCGATAACGGGCCCGAATTCATCGCCGCCGCCTTGGGGCGCTGGGCCAACGAGCACAACACGCTCCAAGCGTTCATCCCGCCGGGCCAACCCTGGCATAACGGGTTCGTGGAGTCCTTGCACAACCGGATGCGTGATGAACTCCTGGAGGACAACATGTTCGAAGGGCTTGACCATGCGCGCGCCCTGATCGGTGCTTGGTCCCAGCGCTACAATGAAGAGCACCCCCACAGCGCGCTGGACTGGCTCTCACCCAACCAATACGCGCGCCAATGGGCACAACACCACCAATAACAACCAACAACCCTCAAAACACCCGGTCCACAAAACCAGACCAGGCCA
>JVKM01000036.1 GCA_001072465.1 Xylanimonas cellulosilytica
CATTCCCTGGACTTCAATTTCGATGTCCAAGAAACGGGAGGCAGTTCATCTATGAACGAGGCCGGGGCCGCTTCGTGTCTATGGAGAGTCTGCGCGGGTCGCTGGGTTACTCCTGGTTCTTCGCTGCTTCGCCCGACGCGTACAGGGCGTCGACCTCGTCGGCGTAGTCGGCCAGGACACGGCGGCGCTTGAGCTTGAGGGAGGGCGTCATGTAGCCGTTTTCCACTGTGAACGCCGCGTTGACGATGCGGTAGCGGCGGATCGACTCGGCGCGGGAGACGGCCTTGTTGGCGCGGGCGATCGCTTTCTCGAGCGAGTCGCGCACCTCGGGTAGGTTCGCGGCCTGCGCAGCGTCCACGACGGGCAGGCCGTGGGTGGCCAGCCACTCGGGCAGCATCTCCGTGTCAAGGGCGATGAGCGCGCCGATGTACGGACGGTTGTCGCCAACGACGATGATGTTCGCGATCAGTGGGTGCGTCGACAGGGACTCTTCGAGGATCTCGGGGGAGACGTTCTTGCCGCCCGCGGTGACAATGAGTTCCTTCTTGCGGCCCGTGATCCGCAGGTGGCCTCGGTCGTCGATGGATGCGAGGTCGCCGGTCTTGAACCAGCCGTCGACGTAGGCCTCGGCCGTGGCCTCGGGCAGGTTGTGGTAGCCCTTCGACACAGAGATACCCTGGACGAGCAGCTCGCCGTCGGGAGCGATCTTCATGCGGTTGCCGGGCCAGGGGAAGCCCACCGAGTCCGGCGGGAAGTCCTGCGGCGTCTCGACGGAGATCGGGCCGGTCGTCTCGGACAGGCCGTAGCCCTGCAGCAGCGTGATGCCCAGGCCGCGATAGAAGTTCGCCAGGTCGAGGGCCAGGGGAGCGCCGCCCGAGATGATCGTGTGCAGGTTCGGACCCAGGATCGCGCGGACCTTCGACAGGACCAGCGCGTCGGCGACGCGGCCTCGCAGCTTGAGCGCGGTGGACGGGCCGGGTGAAGGCATCGCCGAGGCGTCGGGAATGGGCGTCGTGTCCGGACCGGGACCCGCGACCGCGGACTCGGGCAGGGGAGAGTCGACGTAGGCGGTCGCCTTTGACAGGGCGCGTGCCTGCTTGGCGGCCCAAGCGAACATACGGCCCTTCACGCCGCCGCCGGCCTTCGCCGCCGCAGCGTTGTAGACCTTTTCCATGACGCGCGGGACAACGAGGAGCATCGTCGGCTTGAAGGTCGCGATGTCGTTCACCAGGTTGCGCGTATCGGGGGAGAAAGCGGTGACGCCCTGGCCAGCGAGCAGGCAGTACATGACGAAACGTGCGAGTACGTGGGCGACCGGCAGGAAGAGCAGGGAACGCGACTTCGGGTCGTTGATGAGAACTGGCAGGAAGTCGTAGGCCTGCAGCATCGGCGAGATGAAATTGCCGTGCGTGAGCACGACGCCCTTGGGCATGCCGGTCGTGCCGGAGGTGTAGATGACCGTTGCCTCGTCGCTCAGCTTGACGGCGTCGGTGCGCTCTCGCACCTGTTCGACCGTGATGCCCTGTGCTGCGCCGGTCAGGACGCGCTCGGCGCCGCGGTCCAGGGAGAGGATATGGCGCACGCCATCGGTACGTACGGACTCGACCAGCTCGGCCTGCTGCGTGGTGGCCGTGATGACGATGCGCACGTCGGCATCGGCCAGGATGTGCGCGATCTGCGACGCTGAGTCCGTCTCATAGATCGGCACGGTGATGGCGCCGCAGGACAGCGCGGCCACGTCGATGAGCGCCCACTCGTAGGAGGTGGGGGCCAGGATTGCCAGGTGGTCGCCGGGCTCGAGCCCGATGCCGATGAGGCCACGCGCAATCGAGTCGGCCTCACCGAGGAAGGTCTCCATCGTGACGGGGCGCCACGCGCCGACGTTGGAGCGGCGCTCGATCGCGATCTGCCCGGGGTGAGACGCCACGCGCTGGTGGAGCATCTTCGGCAGGTTCATGTCCTCGGTGGCTTCTCGGGTCGCGATCGACTCCCATGAGCCGTCGGCGAGCCTGCGTACCGTCATTGCGGTCCTTTCGTGGGGTGGGCGCTGAGCGCCGTGCGTGGTGGGATCAGTTCTTCTTGCTGCGGCCGAAAAGCCCGCGCTTCTTCGCCGGTTCAGCGGAGACGGGGCCGCCGTACAGGGCGTCGATCTCGTAGGCGTAGTCGGCGATGACCTTGCGGCGGCGCAGCTTCATCGACGGCGTCACGTAGCCGTTCTCGACGGTGAAGGTGGCGTCGATGATGCGGAACTTACGGATCGACTCGGCGCGGGAGACGGCCTTGTTGGCGCGCTCGACGGCCTTCTCGAGAGACTCGCGAACGGCGGGCAGCTCGGCCGCCTCGGTGGGCGAGCACTGCGGCAGGCCGTGCTTGGCCAGCCAGTCGGGCAGCATGTCGGCGTCGAGGGTGAACAGGGCGCCGACGTAGGGGCGCTGATCGCCGACGACGATGACGTTCGCGATGAGCGGGTGCGTGGCCAGGGAGTCCTCGAGGACCTCGGGGGACACGTTCTTTCCGCCTGCGGTGACGATGAGTTCCTTCTTGCGGCCCGTGATGGTCAGTTGGCCCTTGCGGTCGATCGAGCCCAGGTCGCCGGTGTGGAACCATTTGCCGTCGGGCATGACCTCGGCGGTCTGCTCGGGCAGGTGGTAGTAGCCGGGCATGACGGACTGGCCGCGCACGAGGATTTCGCCGTCCTTGGCGATCTTGATGAAGTTGCCGGGCAGGGGCAGGCCGACGCTGCCGACGGGGTTCTTGCCGATGTGCTGGACGGAGATCGGGCCGGTGGTCTCGGACAGGCCGTATCCCTGGATGAGGGTGATGCCCATGCCGGCGTAGAAGTGGGCGAGGTCTGTGGCCAGGGGTGCGCCGCCGGAGACGATGTAGCGCAGGTTGGGGCCCAGGACCGAGCGGATCTTCTTGAGGACGAGCGCGTCGGCGATGCCGTGGCGCATTTTCTTGAACAGGCCGGGGCCGAAGGTCTTCTCGGAGGCCACGGAGAAGGTGCGCGCCTGCTTGGCGCTCCACGCGAACATGCGGCCCTTGATGCCGCCGCCCGCCTTGGAGGAGGCCGCGTTGTAGACCTTCTCGAGGACGCGGGGGACGACGAGGAGCACGGAGGGCTTGAAGGCCTGGATGTCCGGCAGCAGGTTCTTGATGTTGGGTGAGAAGCCAAGGACGCCCTGGCCCGACAGGATCACGTGCATGACGAGGCGAGCGAGCACGTGGGCGACGGGCAGGAAGAGGAGAAGGCGGGTGTCGGGGGAGTCGATGACGTCGCCGAGGACCTGGCGCGCACCCTCCGCGGTGGCCACGAAGTTCGCGTGCGTGAGGGCCACGCCCTTGGGGTTTCCGGTAGTTCCGGAGGTGTAGATGATGGTCGCGATGTCAGAGGAGGAGATAGCCGCGCGGCGCTGCTCGACGTTCTCAATGGTGATGCCGGTGGCGGCGCGTGCGATCATGCGCTGGGCGCCGCGATCGAAGGAGTCGACCGCCACGGTGTACTCGGGGGCCACGGAGTGCACGAGCTCGGCCTGCTGGGTGGTGGCAGTGAAGACGCGGGTCACGTGCGCGTCGGTGAGGATGTGCTCGATCTGGGCGGCGGAGTCGGACTCGTAGATTGGGACGGTGATTGCGCCGATGGACAGGAGCGCGAGGTCGAGGAGGAGCCACTCGTACGAGGTCGGGGCGAGGATCGCGACCGCGTCGCCGGGCTGAACGCCGAGGCCGATGAGGCCGCAGGCGGTGTACTCGACCTGGCGCTGGAGCTCAGACGTGCTGAGGGAGCGCGTGGAGCCGACGGAAGAGCGCTGCTCGACCGCTACCTGGTCGGGGTGGAGGAGCGCGCGCTTGGCCAGCATGTCCGGAATGATGTCGTGCTCACCGACCTTGTAGGTCGGCTTAATCGTGTACGAGCCATCACGCATGCGCTTCATCGTGTCCTCCGGGATGTCGGTTCAAAGACTGAACAACAGGTTCGATGTGAGTCTACTGGTTGTGGCGCGGCCCCCGCCCCTTAATCGGGGTGGGGGCCGTTGAGTGACGATTAGATCACAGGTCGTAGTACATCTGGTATTCGTAGGGATGCGGGTAGGCGCGCATCGGGGCGACCTCGTTGGTCTCCTTGTACTCCAGCCAGGTGTCGATGAGGTCCTGCGTGAAGACGTCGCCCTCGGTGAGGAACTCGTGGTCCTCGCGCAGCGCGTCGAGAGCGGCCTCGAGGGAGCTGGGCAGCTTCGCGATGTCCTGGTACTCGGCCGGGGGCAGCTCGTAGAGGTCCTTGTCGATGGGGGCTGCCGGCTCGATGCGGCGCTTGATGCCGTCGATGCCCGCCATGAGGCAGGCGGAGAACGCCAGGTAGGGGTTCGCGCTCGGGTCCGGCACGCGGTACTCGACGCGCTTGGCCTTGGGCGACGTGCCCGTCACGGGGATGCGGATGCACGCGGAGCGGTTGCGCGCCGAGTACACGAGGTTGATCGGGGCCTCGAAGCCGGGAACCAGGCGTCGGAAGGAGTTCACCGACGGGTTCGTGAAGGCGAGGAGTGCGGGCGCGTGCTCGAGCAGGCCGCCGATGAACCAGCGGGCCGTGTCGGACAGGGAGCCGTAGCCGCGCTCGTCGTAGAACAGGGGCTCGCCGTTCTTCCACAGCGAGATGTGCGTGTGCATGCCCGAGCCGTTGTCGCCGAACAGGGGCTTGGGCATGAAGGTTGCGGAGTGGCCGAACTCGAGGGCGGAGTTCTTGATGACGTACTTGAACTTCATCATGTCGTCGGCTGCGGTCTGCAGCGTCGCGAAGCGGTAGTTGATCTCCTGCTGGCCACCCGAGCCGACCTCGTGGTGGGCGCGCTCGATCGTCAGGCCAACCTCTTCGAGGAGGCGGCTCATCTCGTCGCGCACGTCCGCGTACTTGTCGGCGGGGGAGACGGGGAAGTAGCCGCCCTTGATGGGCACCTTGTAGCCCATGTTGCCGCCCTCTTCGGCGCGACCGGTGTTCCAGTACGCCTCGGGGGAGTCGACGGAGAAGAAGGTGTTGTGCGGGGTGACCTGGTAGCGCACGTCGTCGAAGAGGTAGAACTCCGCCTCGGCGCCGATGAAGCACTCGTCTGCGATGCCGGTCGAACGCAGGTAGGCCTCGGCCTTGGCGGCCACCTGGCGCGGGTCGCGCGAGAAGGGCTCGTCGGTGAAGGGGTCGACGATCGAGAAGTTCACGACCAGTGTCTTGCGATCGCGGAACGGGTCGACGAATGAGGAGGAGATGTCCGGGATGAGCTTCATGTCGGACTCGTGGATGGCGGTGAATCCGCGCACCGAGGAGCCGTCGAACATGAGGCCGTCCGACAAAGCGGCGTCCAGGAACTCGCTCACGGGGATCGTAAAGTGCTGCTGAACCCCGGGGACGTCGCAGAAGCGCACGTCGACGAGTTCAATGTTCTGCTCGGAGATAAAGTCTGCGACCTCTTGGGTGGAGGTGAACATGAACGTCCTTCTTTGTGGGAGAGCTGTACTCAAAGGTCAAGAATCGGTCAATTCGTGGCCAAGTCCAGTATATGCCCACAGGTGGTGCGTGTGTGCATTGGTTTCATCATTCAAATGTTTCATGACATAGAGCACGCCCGAGGTGGGCGCCGGGCACTCCCAGCCCCGGCCTCGTACCCTGGGAGCGTGGCAGATCCTTCGACGTACCGACCCCGCACGGGAGACATTCCGACCTCGCCGGGCGTCTACCGATTCTCAGACCCGCAGGGTCGCGTCATCTACGTCGGCAAGGCCAAAAACCTGCGCAACCGCCTCACCAATTACTTCCAGGACCTGGCGAACCTGCACCCTCGCACCCAGCAGATGGTGACGACCGCGAGCGCCGTGCAGTGGACCGTCGTGCGGTCCGAGGTCGAGGCTCTGACGCTGGAGTTCACGTGGATTAAGGAATTCAATCCGCGCTTCAACGTCATGTTTAAGGACGATAAGTCCTACCCCTACCTGGCGGTGTCGATGGGGGAGCGCTTCCCGCGCGTGCAGGTGACGCGCGAGCGTAAGCGGGCGGGGTCGCGCTACTTCGGCCCGTACACGCAGGTGTGGGCGATTCGCGAGACGATCGATCAGCTGCTGCGCGTCTTCCCGATGCGCTCGTGTTCGGCGGGTGTGTTTCAGCGTGCGAAGGCGCAGGGGCGGCCCTGCCTGCTCGGCTACATCGACAAGTGCGCGGCCCCGTGCGTGGGGCGTATTTCCATGGAGGAGCATCGCGAGCTCGCTGAGGGCCTGTGCGAGTTCATGGAGGGGCGTACGGGTCCGGTGATCCGTGACTTGGAGGAGCAGATGCGTCAGGCCTCCATGGAGTTGAACTTTGAGCGCGCGGCGAAGCTGCGCGACGATGTGTTGGCGCTGCGCACGGTGTTGGAGCGCAACGCGGTCGTGCTCGACGATGGGTCGGATGCTGACGTGTTCTCGCTCGTCAGCGACGACTTGGATGCCGCGGTCCACGTCTTCCATGTGCGCGGCGGACGCATCCGAGGCACGCGCGGCTGGGTGATCGAGCGCGTCGATGGCGCGGACGACGCGGCGCTGATGGCTCGCCTTCTCGAGCAGGTGTACTCCTCGGCGTCGACGGACGAGGCCGGGGCCGGGAAGGCGGCCAAGGTGGCGGCCGTGAGCGTGGACGACGTCGCGCACACGCCGACGTCCGCAATCCCACGCGAGGTGCTCGTCTCCGTTGAGCCCGAGGAGAAGGACACCATCGCGAAGTGGCTGGCCGAGATCCGCGGCGCGTCCGTCTCAGTGCACGTTCCCAAGCGCGGCCCGAAGGCCCAGATCATGGACACGGTCACGGAGAACGCCCGCCAGGCCCTCGCCCTGCACCGCACGAAGCGCGCGGGCGATATTACGGCGCGCTCGAAGGCGCTCGAGCAGCTCGCGGAAAACCTGGATTTGCCCGGCGCGCCCCTGCGCATCGAGTGCTACGACGTCTCGCACACGGGCGGAGAGAACCAGGTCGCCTCGATGGTGGTCTTCGAGGACGGTATGCCGCGCAAGGACGCGTACCGCACCTACAACATCCGCGGCGAGGACGGAAACGGCACTCCCGACGACACGAGCGCAATGAACGAGGTGCTCACCCGACGCTTCTCGCGGCTCCTCGCCGAGGAGGCCGGCGTCGACGGAGAGGACGAGGACGGCGTCGCCTACGCTTCCGGCCCGATCGACGCGATGACGGGACGCCCCAAGCGTTTCTCCTACCCGCCGGACCTTGTCGTCGTGGACGGCGGCCTTCCCCAGGTGAATGCTGCCCGCGCCGCCCTGGACGCGGTGGGCGCGGACGTGCCCGTCGTGGGCCTGGCTAAGCGCCTCGAAGAGGTGTGGATCCCCGGCGACGACTTCCCGCTGATCCTCCCGCGCACGTCGGAGGCTCTCTACCTCCTGCAGTATTTGCGCGACGAGTCCCACCGCTTCGCGATTACGAAGCACCGCAAGCGCCGCTCCAAGGCCCAGCGCCGCTCGGTTCTCGACTCTATCCCAGGGCTTGGACCCGCACGCCAGGCCGCGCTGCTCAAACATTTCGGCTCCGTCAAGCGGATTCGCGAGGCCACGCCCGAGCAGATCGCCGAGGTTAAGGGCGTGGGACTCGGCCTTGCGCGCACGATCCGCGATAGGCTAGCGACATCGTCGAGGGAGGACACACCATGACAACGACGCTTCCCGTGCCGCTGCCGGCACGCGTGCTGCTGCTGGGATCGGGCGAACTCGGTAAGGAAGTCGTGATCGCCCTGCAACGCTACGGATGCACGGTGATCGCCTGCGACTCCTACCGCAATGCTCCCGCCATGCAGGTGGCGGACGAATCCCGCGTTTTTGACATGAGCGACCCGCAGGCTCTGCGCGAGGTGCTCGACAACGTCGATGTTGACCTCATTGTTCCCGAGGTCGAGGCCATCGCGACAGACGAGCTGAGCGCCTATGAAGAGCGCGGCGTGCGCGTCGTCCCCAACGCCTTTGCCGTCCAGGCGACGATGGACCGTCAGCGCATCCGCAACCTCGCTGCATCCCTGCCCGGCGTGCGCACGTCGGCCTTCCGCTTCGCGCGCAGCGAGGCCGAGCTGGCCGCGGCTCTTGACGAGGTCGGTTACCCCGCCTTCGTCAAGCCCACGATGTCCTCCTCTGGGCACGGTCAGTCCCGCGTGACGGGACCCGAGCAGGCCGCCTCCGCCTGGGCACACGCCGAGGAGGACGCGCGCGCCACGACCGGCGTTGTCATCGTTGAAGAGGGTGTCGACTTCGACTACGAGATCACGCTGCTCACCGTGCGCTCCTGGGATGCCGCGTCCGGCAGCGTCACGACGAGCTTCTGCGCGCCGATCGGGCACCGCCAGGAGGGCGGCGACTACGTCGAATCCTGGCAGCCCATGGCCATGAGCGAGTCCGCCCTCGAGGGCGCGCGACAGATGGCCAAGGCCGTGACCGATGCCCTGGCTGAGGCCGGAAACGGCCCGTGCCTCGGCATCTTCGGCGTCGAGTTCTTCGTGAAGGGCGACGACGTCTGGTTCTCCGAGCTCTCGCCCCGCCCCCACGACACCGGCATGGTCACGATGGTGACCCAAGCCCAGTCCGAATTCGAGCTGCACGCACGAGCCATCCTCGGCCTGCCCGTCTCCACCGCACAGTCCACCCCGGGTGCGTCAGCGGTCATCAAGTCGACGAGCGCCGTCGATGTCCCCGTCTACAACGGCGTTGCTCGCGCCCTTGAAACCGCCGACCTCGTGCGTCTCTTCGGCAAGCCGGTGAGCCGCGCCGGCAGGCGCGTCGGCGTCGTCGCCACCACCGCGAGTACGCCGAAGGAAGCGCGAGTCATCGCCAGGCGCGCCGCCGCCGGCATCACGATCGACGACGCCTCCGCCCCTTCCGCCTAACAGCTCCCATCACCCGACCAGCCGACCCGTCAGGAGGACGCCATGCCCGAGCACACACCCACGGACGCTCACGACGCAGACGAGGCCGAGACCTCGTCGATGAACGAGGAGAACCCTCCCACGGTCCCCGAGGGCATCGCCGTGCGTGACATGATGCGCGTCAAGTACGAGCCGCGCGCCTCCAACGAGGTGCTGATCATCACCGGCTACTCGGGAGCGGGCCGCACCGGTGCCGCCCGCGCGCTCGAAGACCTGGACTGGTACGTCGTCGACAACCTGCCGCCGACGATGCTGCCTGCTCTCGTCGGCATGATGTCGAACGACCCGGCTGCGGGCGTGCACCGACTGGCTGTCGGCGTGGACGTGCGCTCGCGTACCTTCTTCCGCACGCTTGATGCCACGCTTGAACAGCTCAAGGGCGCGGGCATCGCCTATCGTGTCATCTTCCTCGAGGCCAGCCCCGAGACTCTGGTGCGCCGCTACGAATCCAACCGCCGCCCGCATCCCCTCCAGGGCGCCGGCACCCTCATGGACGGCATCAAGGCCGAGATGCGCCTGCTTGCGCCCCTGCGTCGCGCGGCTGACGAGGTCATCGACACCTCCACGATGAGCGTCCACGATCTGACGAGGCGCATCCGCGACATCGTGGCGGGGGAGGAGCGCCCCCTGCAGGTCACGGTTGAGTCTTTCGGATTCAAGCATGGACTCCCGCTCGACGCCGATCACGTCGTCGACGTGCGCTTCTTGAAGAACCCGTACTGGGTGGACGAGCTGCGCCATCTGACGGGCAAGGACCAGGCGGTCGCCGACTACGTGCTCTCTCAGCCGGGCGCGCGCGATTTTGCTCTCGGATATGCCGACCTTCTTGCCCCCATGCTCAGCGGCTATCTGGCAGAATTGAAGCCATTCGTCACGATTGCCGTCGGATGCACGGGCGGAAAGCACCGCTCCGTTGCGTCTTCTGAGGCTATCGCCGAACGCCTGCGCACACACGGATACACGGTTCGCGTGATGCACCGTGACATTGGGAGAGACTGATGCCCTATCTTGATGCAGCCGGCTGGGTTCAACGTGGAGAATCCGGCCAAAACATCGTCGCCCTCGGCGGCGGACACGGCCTGTCCGCGACGCTGCGGGCTCTGCGCCACATTACGCGCGCGCTGACGGCTGTTGTGACTGTCGCCGACGACGGCGGTAGCTCCGGCCGACTGCGCCAGGAGATGCCGATCTTGCCTCCCGGCGACCTGCGCATGGCGCTGGCGTCCCTCTGCGAGGAATCCGAGTGGGGTCTGACCTGGCGCGACGTCATGCAGCTGCGCCTGGACACGACCGGCCCGCTCAACGGGCACGCGCTCGGCAACCTGCTGATCTCCGGCCTGTGGCAGCTCCTCGACGATCCGGTCGAAGGCCTCGACTGGGTCGGGCGTCTCCTCGGCGCACAGGGGCGCGTCCTGCCCATGTCGTCGACGCCGATCGATATCGAGGCGGATATGAACGACGGCGGCCGCCGCTACGTCGTGTCCGGCCAGTCCAAGGTCGCCGTCGCTCCCGGCACCGTCGAGCACGTGCGCATCACTCCTGAAGCGCCCGAGGTACCTGCCGCGGTCACCGATGCTATCTCCGAGGCCGACTGGGTCGTCCTGGGACCCGGCTCGTGGTACACCTCTGTGATCCCGCACCTGCTGGTGCCAGAGATTAATCGTGCGCTTGCGACGACCGACGCCCACCGCGCGCTTGTGCTCAACCTGGCGCGTCAGCGCGGCGAAACCGATCTCATGTCGACCGCCGACCACGTGCGCGTTCTGCGCGAGTACGCACCCATGCTCAAGCTTGACGTCGTCGTCGCGGATCCGACGGCGTGCGATGACATCGACGACCTGATCGTGGCCGCCGAAGAACTCGGCGCGCGTGTCCTGTTGCGGCAGGTGCGCACGGGTGATGGAGCCCCGCATCACGACCCGCTGCGCCTCGCTGCCGCGCTGCGTGACGCATTTGACGGCTTCCTTGGTGAGGTCGGACAGCCCGAAACGTGGTTACCTTAGAACCTGTTGCCTGCTGACAAACGACATGACATATCTGGAGAAGCCGTGTCCCTGACATCTGACATGAAGGACGAGCTGGCGCGCGCCGTCGTTACGACGCCGTCCGAGGTCGCCGCCGAAGTGAGCGCGACGCTGCGTTTCGCGGGAGGCCTGCACCTCGTGGGTGGGCGCATCCTCGTCGAGGCCGAGCTTGACTCGCCCGTGGCCGCGCGCCGCCTGCGCACCTACCTGCAGGCCCTGTACAACGCCGAGTCTTCTGTCGTCGTGGTGTCCGGTTCTTCCCTGCGACGTGGCAAGCGCTACGTCGTGCGCGTCGTCCACAAGGCCGACGAGCTTGCGCGCCTCACGGGCCTCGTCGATTCCCTGCGTCGTCCCGTGCGCGGCCTGCCCCCGGTTCTTGTTGCCTCCGGAACCGCGGAGGCCGCGGCTATCTGGCGCGGTGCCTTCCTCGCGCGCGGTTCGCTCATGGAGCCCGGACGCTCTTCTTCGCTCGAGATCACCTGTCCCGGTCCTGAGGTGGCTCTCGCGATGGTCGGCTGTGCGCGCAAACTCGGCGCGGCCGCCCGTTCGAAAGAGGTGCGTGGCACCGACCGCGTTTCCGTCCGCGATTCGGACGCGATCGGCACACTGATCTCCGCCATGGGCGCCCCCCAGACCTTCGAGGCATGGCAGGAGCGGCGCGAACGCCGCGAGGCCCGAGGCAGCGCCAACCGACTGGCTAACTTTGACGACGCGAACCTGCGCCGCTCCGCCCGCGCGGCCGTCGCCGCGGGTGCCCGCGTTGAACGCGCCTTCGAGATTCTCGGAGACGACGTGCCCGCCCACCTGCTCGAGGCCGGCACGCTGCGCCTGCAGTACAAGCAGGCCTCCCTCGAGGAGCTCGGCAAGCACACGAATCCGCCTCTCACCAAGGATGCCGTCGCCGGTCGTATTCGTCGCCTTCTCGCTCTCGCCGATAAGGTCGCGCACGAACGCGGCATCCCGGATACGGAATCCGCGCTGACCCTCGACATGCTCGAGGAGGACTGAGGTCCCTTTTTCCTGCCGCTTCGTCTCAATCCAAACGAGAATTACCCCACGTGCAGATTTTCTAATTGGATTGTGACTGAGTCCGCTTTTAGGTGTAGATTAGGAACTGCTGGAACCGCAGACATCTGCGGGCCGGGCAGGCAACCCGCACGCCCGGTTGCATCGAAGACCGTGTCCCGTGTGGGCACGAGCAGGAGGAACATAGTGACCACCCGCGTTGGCATCAACGGCTTCGGCCGCATTGGCCGTAACTTCTTCCGCGCCGCTCTTGAGCAGGGCGCGGATATCGAGATCGTTGCCGTTAACGACCTCACCGACAACAAGACCCTCGCTCACCTGCTGAAGTACGACTCGATCACGGGTCGCTTCCAGGGCGAGGTTTCCTACGACGACGAGGGCATCATCGTCGACGGCAAGCACATCAAGGTGCTCGCGCAGCGTAACCCCGCCGACCTGCCCTGGGGCGAGCTCGGCGTCGAGGTTGTCGTTGAGTCGACCGGCTTCTTCACCGACGGCGAGAAGGCCAAGGCTCACCTCGACGGTGGCGCCAAGAAGGTCGTCATCTCCGCTCCCGCGAAGAACGTCGACGGCACCTTCGTCATGGGCGTGAACGAGGCTGACTACGACAACGCCACGATGAACATCGTGTCGAACGCCTCCTGCACGACCAACTGCCTCGCCCCCCTCGCCAAGGTTCTCGAGGAGAACTTCGGCATCGAGCGCGGCATCATGACCACCATCCACTCCTACACGGGTGACCAGCGCGTCCTCGACGCCCCCCACTCGGATCTGCGTCGCGCCCGCGCCGCGGCCCTGAACATGATCCCCACCAAGACCGGTGCTGCCCAGGCCGTCGCCCTGGTTCTGCCCGAGCTCGAGGGCAAGTTCGATGGCCTCGCCGTCCGCGTCCCCACCCCGACCGGCTCCCTGACCGACCTCACCTTCATCGCGAAGAACGAGGTTTCCGTCGAGGCCGTCAAGGCTGCCGTCAAGGCCGCCGCCGAGGGTGAGCTCAAGGGTGTTCTGAAGTACACCGAGGATCCGATCGTCTCCTCCGACATCGTGGGCGACCCGCACACCTCGATCTTCGACGCCACCGAGACCAAGGTCATCGGCAACCTCGTCAAGGTCCTGTCCTGGTACGACAACGAGTGGGGCTACTCGAACGCTCTCGTTCGCCTCACCGCCCTCATCGGCTCCAAGCTCGCCTGAGCACACAGCTGATACACCAGCCATGAGCTGATCAGCGAGATGCCCGTGCACGCTCGTGCACGGGCATCTCGTACATCGCCACCGCCTTCAGACCGAAAGGACTCCTCGTGAGGACCATCTCCACCCTGGGCGACCTGCGCGGCAAGCGCGTCCTCGTCCGCTCCGACTTCAACGTTCCGCTCAAGGACGGCGTCATCACCGACGACGGCCGTATCCGCGCGGCGCTGCCGACCCTCAAGACCCTCACCGACGCCGGTGCCAAGGTCGTCATCATGGCCCACCTGGGCCGCCCCAAGGGTCAGGTCGATCCCGCCTTCTCGCTGGCCCCCGTCGCCACGCGCCTCGCCGAGCTGTCCGGCGTGAAGGTCACGCTGGCTTCCGACGTCGTCGGCCCCTCCGCTGCTGAGACCGTCGCCGCTCTGGGTGATGGCGAGATCGCGCTGCTCGAGAACGTCCGTTTCGATCCCCGTGAGACCTCCAAGGTCGACGAGGAGCGCGAAGAGCTTGCCCGCGAGTACGCCAAGCTCGGTGACGCCTTCGTCTCCGACGGCTTCGGTGTCGTGCACCGCAAGCAGGCTTCGGTCTACGACATTGCGAAGCTGCTGCCCTCGGCCGCTGGTCTGCTCGTCCTCAAGGAGATCGAGTCCCTGTCCAAGGTGACCGGCGACCCCGAGCGCCCCTATGGCGTCGTCCTCGGCGGCTCCAAGGTTTCCGACAAGCTCGGCGTTATCGCCAACCTTCTGAAGAAGGCCGATATGCTCTTCATCGGCGGTGGCATGGTCTTCACCTTCCTCGCCGCTCAGGGCTACTCGGTGGGCAAGTCCCTCCTCGAGGAAGACCAGATCGACACCGTCAAGGGCTACATCGCCGAGGCTGCCGAGCGCGG
Organism: Xylanimonas cellulosilytica; assembly: GCA_001072465.1. Lineage (GTDB taxonomy): Bacteria > Actinomycetota > Actinomycetes > Actinomycetales > Actinomycetaceae > Pauljensenia. The sequence continues at coordinate 14,067 of JVKM01000036.1, forward strand.
TGTTGACCTCGTCCTGCCCGTGGACGTCATCGTCGCCCCCGAATTCGCGGCAGACGCGCCCGCGACCGTCGTCAAGGTCGACGCGATCCCCGACGACCAGATGGGTCTGGACATCGGCCCCGAGTCCGCGAAGCTCTTCGCCGACAAGCTGGCCACCGCGAAGACCGTGGCCTGGAACGGCCCCATGGGCGTCTTCGAGTTCGATGCGTTCGCCGGCGGCACCCGCGCCGTCGCCGAGGCCCTGTCCAAGGGCTCCATGTTCTCCGTTATCGGCGGTGGCGACTCCGCCGCGGCCGTGCGCCTGCTCGGCTTCGACGAGAACACCTTCTCCCACATTTCCACTGGTGGTGGTGCCTCCCTCGAGCTCCTCGAGGGCAAGGTTCTGCCCGGTATCGCAGTTCTGGAGGACTGACTCATGGCACGTACGCCCCTGATGGCCGGCAACTGGAAGATGAACCTCGATCACCTCGAGGCCAACCACCTCGTCCAGGGCCTGGCGATGGCCCTGTCCGACGCAGGCCACGACTACTCCAAGTGCGAGGTCCTCGTTATCCCGCCGTTCACCGACATTCGCACCGTCCAGACCATCGTTGACGCCGACGATCTCGGCATCAAGTACGGTGCTCAGGACGTGTCGATCCACGACAACGGCGCCTACACCGGCGAAATCTCCACCGAGATGCTCACCAAGCTCGGCGTCTCCTACGTGGTCATGGGCCACTCCGAGCGTCGCGAGTACCACGGCGAGTCCGACGAGCTCGTCGGCGCCAAGGCCCGCAAGGTCTTCGACGCTGGCATGACCCCGATCCTGTGCTGCGGCGAGGCCCTCGAGGTCCGCAAGGCCGGCACCTACGTCGAGTTCGTGCTCGGCCAGATCCGCGCCGCCCTCGCCGGCTGGAAGGCCGAAGAGGTCGCTAAGATCGTCATCGCCTACGAGCCCATCTGGGCTATCGGCACCGGCGAAACCGCTTCCGCCGAGGACGCCCAGGAAGTGTGCGGCGCCATCCGCGCCGCCCTGGCCGAGGACTTTGGCGCTGAGACCGCCGAGTCCACGCGCATCCTCTACGGCGGCTCCGCCAAGCCCGACAACATCAAGGAGCTCATGGCTCAGCCCGACGTCGACGGCGGCCTCGTCGGCGGCGCATCCCTCAAGGCTGACTCCTTCGCCGCCATGGCGACGTTCTACGCCTGAGAAGCCGTGATGCGCTCACTCCGCTTGGCCACTTAGGCTGGGTCGGAGCGGACGCGAGGTGGGGCCAACCGGTGTGCCGGTTGGCCCCACCGGCATTCTCGGTTAGACTAAAGCTATATGTGCCCCGATCCGGGGCGAACTGCGATAGAAACTGGATTGACCGTGACCATTCTGAACAACGTGCTGATCGTGCTGATCTTCCTGACCAGCATCCTGCTGACCCTGACCATCCTTATGCACAAGGGACAGGGCGGCGGTCTGTCGGACATGTTCGGTGGCGGCATCTCTTCGTCGGCCGGCTCCTCCGGTGTCGCCGAGCGTAACCTGAACCGCATCACCCTGGGCACGCTGCTCATCTGGCTGGTGTGCATCATCGGCTACGCGCTTCTCGCGAAGTTCGGTGGCTGACGTCAGCTCGTCTCTGAGATGGCTCTCCGCTTGTGAGCGGGGAGCCATTATTTATCCGGACACCGGTGTGGGGCCGTCCTCTTCATGAAGAGGACGGCCCCACAGAGTGATGGTGCAGTATCACGCGAGCTTAATTCGCGCGGCAGCCGCCTCGTCAAGATAGACGCGCGTCGTGGGGGAGAGGACGCCCGCGACTGGGAGGTCGAGGGGAGACGTGCCCGCAAAGGCTTGCCCGAGAGCATCCGCCTTCGCTGCACCCGCTGTCGTCAGCCACACCTCGCCGCACGCGCGCATGACTGGCATCGATACCGTGATGCGCTCGGGAGGTGGCTTTGGAGAATTGCGGATCGCCAGAATGGGGGAGGCCTCGTCCATGTCGACGCGTCCCGGGAAGAGTGAGCAGATGTGACCGTCGGGGCCCATGCCGATCAGTGCGATGTCGAAGGAGCGCTCACCCATGATCTTACGCCACGTGTCCGCGAACGCCGCAGTCGCCTCGTCGAGGGAACCCGCGCCGGGGGCGGACTCATCCGAGGAGGGCATACGGACGAACTCAACGCCGGCGGCCGCGTGGAGGAAGCCCTCCCACGCCTGATCGTCGTTGCGGTCCTCGTCCCCCTCCGGCACATAACGCTCGTCGACCAGCCACACGCGCACGCGGGACCAATCGACGTCGCCAACAAACGGAAGCAACGAGGGCAGCAGGCTCGTCGTGATCGCGCCCCCAGAGATGGCCAGGTTGATGCGAGAATCGGCCCCGGCCTCGTCGATAAGCGTGTTCAGACGAGCGAGGAACGCACGGCCGACGGCCTCATTCAGTTCCTCGACGGTCGGGTAGACCTCGAACGTGTGGACATCCGCCATCGTCACTCACCCTCAGAGCATGCAGCGATCCGCGGAAGTTCCTTCGTGAGGAGCTCACCGTAGTAGACGTCCGGATCCATGCGACGGAGATCCTCCATGAGGGAGTCCTGCACGGATCGGCGCGCGAGGTTCACGGAGCGATCCTCGAGGCCCGGGCGCGACAGGCGTGCGACCGACGAGGAGGCGCTCCGTGACAGCGACACGGTCGTGTCGTCGTCGAAGAAGAACGTGATGTCCGTGATCGTGAGGGCCTCGGGATCCACGACTCGGTCGACGGGCACGCCCAGCTGGTGATGCAGCCACGCGGCCACGAGGAAAGGCGAGGGGTGCGTTGCGTTACCCGCGACGCGGATCGACGTCGGCAGGCGGTCAAAGTCCTCTGCGACGGCCGCAAGCAGTGCCCGCCACAGCGTGACGCCGGCCCACGCGAGATCAGTGTCGCCGGGGGTGTAGACGGCCGAGAGGGCCGACAGGGTATCCATGGGGCACTCGGTTGCGCGCGAATCCGTGATGCGCTTGACCGCGAGGCGACCTAGCGGGTGCGCGCCCGGGTTCTGCGGGGGAACGACCGGCCAGTAGGTGACGACCGGCGTATCAGACTGGAGAAGTGGCATGACGAGCGAGTCGATGTTCGACGCGGCCTCACCGCGAGGCTCCAGGATGATGATGTCGGACAGGCCCGCTGCGTCGCCAACGCGGATCTGGGCGTTCAGACGCGCCGTGCCCTCGGTGGACTCGGGCTCGACGATGACGATCACGCGGCAGGGGTGCTCGCGCGAGACAGCGTCGGAGACCTCGATCGCGTTGTCGACGTCGATGAGGTCGGGCACGCAGATGAGCAGCGTGAGGACACGGCTCAGAGCGGCGGAACCGCGCTCGTCGCGCAGCTCCACGATGCGGGAGGCGACCTCGGCCGACGTGGTGTTCTTCAGGGTGATGATCACGGGAGCCTCCAGAAGCGGCCGTCGCGGGCCAGCATGTCGTGCGCGGATTGGGGACCCCACGTGCCGGGCGCGTAGGGCTCGGGCTGACCCTGGGTCTCCCAGAAGGACAGGATCGGGTCGAGGATCTTCCACGAGGCCTCGACCTCGTGCTGGTGAGGGAACAGGGGAGCGGAGCCGACGAGCGCGTCCAGGATGAGGCGCTCGTAGGCCTCGGGCGAGTCCTCGGTGAACGCGTGGCCGTAGGCGAAGTCCATGGTCACGTCACGCACCTGCATGGAAGTGCCCGGAACCTTCGCGCCAAGCTTGAGGGTCAGGCCCTCGTCCGGCTGGACGCGAATAACGAGCGCGTTCTGGCCCGACTCACTGAGGTCGGAGTTGCCGAAGGGCACGTGGGCTGAACGCTTGAAGATGACAGCGATCTCGGTGACGCGCTTGCCGAGGCGCTTGCCGGCGCGCAGGTAGAAGGGCACGCCCGCCCAGCGGCGCGTGTCCACGAAGAGCTTGATCGCGGCGAAGGTCTCGGTGGTCGAGTCGGCCGGAATGCCGTCCTCCTCGAGGTAGCCGCGCACCTGATCGCCGCCCTGCCAGCCGCCGGCGTACTGCCCGCGAGCCGTATCGATGGCCAGGTCTTCAGGCAGGCGCACCGCGGAGAGCACCTTCTCCTTCTCCGCCCGGATTTCCTCGGGCGTGAAGTGGACGGGCTCCTCCATGGCGGTCAGCGCCATGAGCTGAAGCAAGTGATTCTGGATGATGTCGCGGGCCGCGCCGATGCCGTCGTAGTAGCCTGCGCGCGTGCCGATGCCGATGTCCTCGGCCATCGTGATCTGCACGGAATCGACGTAGTTCGCCTTCCATAGCGGCTCGAACATCGCGTTCGCGAAGCGCATCGCCATGATGTTCTGGACGGTTTCCTTGCCCAGGTAGTGGTCGATGCGGAAGACGTCCTGCTCGTCGAAAATCTGCGAGATGACGTCGGAGAGCTCTTGCGCGGACTTGAGGTCGTGTCCGAAAGGCTTCTCGATGATGACGCGACGCCATTCGCGGCCCTGACGCTTGTTGAGGCCTGTGTCGGACAGGTGCTTGGCCACGACGGGGAAGTACGAGGGCGGAATCGACAGGTAGAACGCGTGGTTGCCGCCGGTGCCGCGCGAGTGGTCGAGCTCGGCGACGGTGTCGGCCAGCTGGCGGTAGGCATCGGGGTCGTCGAAGGTACCCGAGACGAAGCGCAGGCCCGAGCGCAGCTGGTTCCAGGTTCCCTCGTTGAAGCCGGTGCGGGTGTGTGCCTCGATGGAAGCGCGCACGTATTCCTCGAAGTCCTGCGGGCTCCAGTCACGGCGTGCAAAGCCGGTGAGGGAGAACGCCGGGTGGAGCAAACCACGGTTGGCGAGGTCGTAGATCGCGGGAAGGAGCTTCTTGCGCGCGAGGTCGCCCGTGATGCCAAAAATGACGAGGCCACACGGCGGGGAGATGCGCGGAAGCCTGCGATCCAGGGGATCGCGCAGGGTGGGGATCTCGTTGGTCACGAGTGGTCGCTCCGTTCGCTAGGGGGAAGGACGAGGCCGTGGCCCGAACGCTTCGCCCGCAGGGGGAAATGGAACGGGACCGAGGACCCACACATGTGTAAGAGAATAGGGCTGCTGGAACGCCCTCGCGCGCCAGCAGCCCTATCTTCAGTTCAGTTGACTATAAAGTCACGAACGAGCGGCCTCGATGGATTCCTTCGCGGCTGCGGCCACGTGCTCGGCATCGATGCCGTACTCCTTGAAGAGGAGTTCGCCCGGCGCGGAGGCACCGAAGTGCTCGATGGAGACCGCGCGGCCGGCGTCGCCGATCCAGCGGTACCACGGCAGGGCGATGCCGGCCTCGACGGAGACGCGGGCTCGCACCGACGGGGGCAGGACGGAGTCGCGGTACTCGCGGTCCTGGGCCTCGAACCAGTCGAGGCAGGGCACGGACACAACGCGGGCGGCAATGCCGTCAGCGGCCAGGGCTTCGCGTGCCTCGAGGGCGACGGAAACCTCGGAGCCGGAGGCCAGCAGGATCACGTCGGGCGTGCCCTCGGTGTCGGCCAGGACGTAGGCGCCGCGCGCCAGGTCCTCGGTGGTGGCCAGGCCGGTGCCTTCGCCACGTGCCGGGTTGGGCAGGTTCTGGCGCGACAGGATGATGGCGGCCGGGTGGGACTGCTCGAGGATGGCCTTCCAGGACGCGGCGGTCTCGGCGGCGTCGGCGGGGCGCACGACAGCGAAGTTCGGGATCGCGCGGTAGGAGGCCAGGTGCTCGATCGGCTGGTGGGTCGGGCCGTCCTCGCCCACGCCGATGGAGTCGTGGGTCCACACGTAGGTGACGGGCAGGTCCATGAGGGCGGCGAGGCGCACGGCGCCGCGCATGAAGTCGGAGAACACGAAGAACGTGCCGCCGTAAGCGCGGGTGGAGCCGTCGGCGGCGATGCCGTTGAGGGCGGCACCCATCGCGAACTCGCGCACGCCGAAGTGGAGGTTGCGGCCGAACTCGTCGCCGCTGAAGGACGAGGAGGAACGATGCGCGGGCAGGAACGAGGGCTCCCCCTTCAGGAAGGTGTTGTTCGAGCCGGCGAGGTCGGCGGAGCCGCCCCACAGCTCGGGCAGGACGGGGGCGATCGCGTTGAGGACCTGGCCGGAGGCGGCGCGGGTCGCGATAGCCTTGCCCTCTTCGAAGGTGGGCAGCGCGGCTTCCCAACCCTCGGGGAGGCGGCCATCCAGGAGGCGCTCGAGCAGGGCGGCCTGCTCGGGGTGAGCGGCCTTCCACGCCTCGAAGCGTGCGTCCCAGTCCTTGCGGTACTCGGCGGCACGGGCGGCGGCGCGGGCGCGGACCTCGTCCACGATCGCGGCGTCAGCGTCGAACATCTTCTCGGGGTCGGCGCCCAGGGCTTCCTTCAGGCCCTTGAGGGCCTCGGAGCCGAGCTTGGAGCCGTGGATGCCACCGGTGTTCTGCTTGCCGGGGGTCGGCCAGCCGATGATGGTGCGCAGCGCGATGAGCGAGGGCTTCTTGGTCTCGGCCTTGGCGGCATCGAGGGCGTCGTTCAGGGCGGCAGTGTTCTCCTCGTAGGAGCCGTCCTCACCGAGCCAGTCGACGCGCTGGACGTGCCAGCCGTAGGCCTCGTAGCGGGCCAGGACGTCCTCGTTGAAGGCGATAGAGGTGTCGTCTTCGATGGAGATGTGGTTGTCGTCCCAGATGACGGTGATGTTGCCCAGCTCCTGGGTGCCCGCGAGGGACGAAGCCTCAGCGGAGACGCCTTCTTCGAAGCAGCCGTCGCCGGCGATGACGTAGACGTTGTGGTCGAACACGGACTCGCCGAGGGGGGTCTCGGGATCGAGCAGGCCGTGGACGCGGCGAGCGTTCATGGCGAAGCCGACGGCGGAGGCGATGCCGGTGCCCAGCGGGCCGGTGGTGATTTCGACGCCCTTGGTGTGGCCGTACTCGGGGTGGCCCGGGGTCAGGGAGCCGGCGGTGCGCAGGGTCTTGATGTCGTCGAGTTCGAGACCGAAGCCGGACAGGTAGAGCTGGACGTACTGGGTCAGCGACGAGTGGCCGGCCGAGAGGATGAAGCGGTCGCGACCGATCCAACGGGGGTCGGCGGGGTCGACGTTCATGACCTTGTTGTAGAGGAGGTAGGCGGCGGGGGCGAGCGAGATGGCGGTGCCGGGGTGGCCCGATCCGGCCTGCTCGACGGCGTCGGCGGCGAGGAGCTTAGCGGTCTTGACCGCTTCGTCATCGATGTGATCCCAGTGTAGTGACACGTTGGTCTCCAGTTGTTGGGCCCCTGCATTGGGGCGGAAATGGTTTACCGCGTCACAGTCTAGCGAAAATGTGCGCATGCCGATAGCGATCCCGCACATATGTTGCATAGTCGCTTACCCTGTCACCATGACATCCCTCGAAGCTCTCGTCCGCGACTGGGTGGACTATCTGCGCGTCGAGAAGGGGGCGTCTGCGCATACAGTTTCGAACTATCGCCGCGACGTCACCCGCTACGCGTTTGACATGAAGAGTCGCGGCAAGGTTAGCGTCGAAGACATCAGTCCCAGGGACATCGAGGATTACACGATGCGCCTGGCATCTGGGCAGGTCACGGGAACTCCGGCGGCGGCATCGTCTGTGGCGCGCGCGTCGGCGGCGATCCGGGGACTCCACAAGTACGCGCTGACCGAGGGGGCGGTCGGAACCGATGCAGCTGCGCAGTTGCATGCCCCGCGTCAGGGGCGACACCTCCCCAAGGCCCTGTCCGTCGACGAGGTGGGGCGCCTGTTGGATGCTGCCCACGCCGACGATTCTCCGATCGGCCTGCGCGATGCCGCCCTCCTTGAGCTCCTGTACGCGACGGGCGCCCGCGTCTCGGAGGCAGTGTCCCTCAGTGCTGACGACCTCGACCTGGATGGAGACGTTCCTGTCGTGCGCCTGTTCGGAAAAGGGCGCAAAGAGCGGATTGTTCCCGTGGGGTCGTTCGCCGTGGATGCCCTCGATGCGTATCGGGTGCGCGCCCGCCCTGTCCTCGCTGTACGAGGCCGGGGATCCACCGCGTTTTTCCTGAACTCCCGGGGAGGCGCGCTGTCCCGGCAGAGCGCGTGGACCGCGATCCGGCGCGCAGCGGAGGCTGCGCAGCTGGGGGAGCGGGTGTCTCCGCATACGCTGCGGCACTCTTTTGCGACGCATCTGCTTGAGGGTGGCGCATCCGTACGCGAGGTGCAGGAGCTTCTCGGGCATGCGTCGGTGGCGACGACTCAGATCTACACGCAGGTGACTGCTGCCGCGCTGCGCGAAGTCTTTACGCTCTCGCACCCTCGGGCGCGTGGCACCGACGCATCCGCGCGGTGATGAATTAGGATGGGGGCGTGACCACGAACTCGCACCCTACGCTGACGCCCGACCTGCACGAAGAGCCGGTCGATTTTCCCGTGCCCGCGCCGCTGTCGGGGCACGGTCCTGCCCGTGTGATCGCGATGTGCAACCAAAAGGGTGGTGTCGGCAAGACGACCACCACCATCAACCTGGGCGCCGCGCTGGCCGAGTACGGGCGCCGTGTGCTGATCGTGGACTTCGACCCACAGGGTGCCGCTTCTGTTGGCCTGGGTATCAATGCCCTCGACATGGAGCAGACGATCTACACGCTACTCATGAACCCGAAGGCGGATGTCAAGGCGACTATCTGCCACACGTCGACGGAAAATCTTGACATTATCCCCGCGAACATTGACCTGTCTGCGGCGGAGGTCCAGCTCGTCAACGAGGTTGCCCGCGAGAGCGCCTTGGCCCGCGTCCTGCGTCATGTCGAATCCGACTACGACGTGGTCCTCATCGACTGCCAGCCGTCCCTCGGTCTGCTTGCGGTCAATGCTCTGACGGCCGCTCACGGCGTCATCGTTCCGGTCGAGGCAGAGTTCTTCGCGCTGCGTGGCGTGGCCCTGCTGGTCGAGACGATCGAGACGGTGCGCGATCGCATCAACCCGCGCCTGAAGATTGACGGTATCGTCGCCACGATGGTCGACTCGCGCACGCTGCACTCGCGTGAGGTTCTCCAGCGTCTGCAGGAGGCTTTCGGCGATCTCGTGTTCGATACCCGTATCGGCCGCACGATCAAGTTCCCGGATGCTTCTGTAGCCACGGAGCCGATCATCTCCTACGCTCCCAACCACGCGGGCGCTCACGCGTACCGTCGACTCGCGCGGGAAGTCATCGCCCGTGGCGACGCGGCCTGACAGTCTCGAGGTTCAGGGGGAGTTCGACCTCTTCGCGGTCTCGCTCCCGGTTTTCGAAGGTCCTTTCGATCTTCTGCTGTCGCTGATCGCGCGCAAGAAACTCGACATCACTGAGGTCGCACTCGCGCAGGTGACCGACGAGTTCATCGCGTTTATGAAGGCGTCCCCGGATCTGTCGCGCACAACGGAATTCCTGGTTGTCGCGGCGACGCTACTCGACATGAAGGCTGCGCATTTGCTGCCCAGTGTCGACGAGGAGGATAACGCGTCCGAGGCTGATCTGGAGGCCCGCGACCTCCTGTTCTCGCGGCTCCTGCAGTACAGGGCATTCAAGGAAGCGGCGAAACACATCGACGCGCGGATGGGGGAGTACGGCTCGTACGTCGCCAGGGACGTGCCTCTCGAGCCGCATTTCGCGAGCCTCCTGCCCGAGCTTCGGTGGCTGACAACCCCCGAAGACCTTGCTCGTTTGGCGGCCGATGCCCTGTCATCGACGACTCCGACGGTTCAGGTCGCCCATCTGCACGATCCCGTTGTACCCGTCCGCGAGCAGGCTCTCCTCGTCTCATCGCGGCTCGCCGAGGCGGGGCGAATGACGTTCCATGAGCTCGTCGAGGATGCGCCCACGCGCGCCGTCGTCGTCTCTCGCTTCCTTGCGCTCTTGGAGCTCTACAGGCGTGGAGCCGTTGAGTTTGAGCAAGACGGGGCGCTTGGCGCGCTGACGATTCAGTGGACCGGCGACGAAGGAAGCATCGACATCGACGTGGACGACTATACGGGTGCCGGTGACGCGCACTTAGCCACGGCCTCGTCCCCGCACGTGGCCGCGATTGAGACAGAAGGAGAAGACGCCGATGAGTGAGAATACGCTGCGCGGTGCGATCGAGGCGATTCTGATGGTCGCCTCGGAGCCGGTTGCCGCGTCCGATCTTGCCGATGTCTTCGGCGTGAGCACCGCGGACATTGAACAGCACCTGCGCGCTCTCGCCGCCGAGTACCTGGGCGAGGGGCAGGAACGCCCGCGCGGTTTCGAGCTGCGCGAAGTGGCGGGCGGCTGGCGCATCTATTCCGCACGGGCATACGCGGATGTGGTCGGTCGTTTCGTCGTCGGCTCCTCGCACGCGCGCCTTTCTCAGGCTGCTCTCGAAACGCTGGCGGTCATTGCCTACCGTCAGCCCATTTCGAGGGCGCGAATCTGCCGTATTCGTGGGGTGAATGTGGACGGTGTCGTGCGTACGCTGCTCGCCCGAGGCCTCGTGGAAGAGACGGGACTGACACCGTCTGGCGCGCGCCTGTACGGGACGACCGGGGAATTTCTTGAGAAAATGGGATTAACGAGCCTGTCGGAGCTGGTACCGTTGGCACCCTACCTGCCAGACGCCGACGCGCTGGAGGAATTGGAGGAAGAACTATGAGGGCTAACCCCTACACCGAGGGTGGAGTGCGCCTGCAGAAGGTGCTCGCCCAGGCAGGCGTCGCATCCAGGCGCGCGTCCGAACAGATGATCGCCGACGGACGCGTGAGTGTCGATGGCACCGTGGTCCGTAACCAGGGCGTGCGCGTGGACCCGGCGAAGCAGGTGATTTACGTGGACGGTGAGCGTCTGATCCTGGATGAGACGAAGCACATCGTCCTGGCCGTCAATAAGCCGATCGGCACGGTGTCCACGATGAGCGACCCGGAGGGCCGCCCCACGATCGCCGACCTGATTGCCGACTACCCCGAGCGTCTCTACCATGTCGGGCGCCTCGATATCGACACGTCCGGCCTGCTGCTGCTGACCAACGATGGCGAGCTGGCGAACCGTCTGACGCACCCCAAGTACGAGATCCGCAAGACCTACGTGGCGCGCCTGCACGGCGAGGTCAAGCCCGGCGTCAAGCGCACCCTCATGAACGGCATCGAGCTGGAGGACGGTCCGATCAAGGTTGACTCCTTCCGCATCGTTGACACCTACGGCGATATCACGACCGTCGAGATCGTCGTACACGAGGGCCGCAACCGCCTCGTGCGCCGCATGATGGAGGCTGTTGGCTACCCGGTGCGCGAGCTTGTCCGCACGGGCTTCGGTCCGATCACTCTCGACCATCTCAAGCAGGGGACGACCCGCCGCGTGAAGGGCAACGCGCTGAGCGCACTGTACGGAGCCGTCGGACTGTGAGCACCTCGGACGGCGTCGGCGCGCGCGTCGTGCAAACGGCGGGGCCGGTTCTCATTATCGGATCGGGCCTGCTGGGTGCGTCCCTGGGCCTCGCGCTGCGGGCCGGGGGAGTGCGCGTCTATCTCGAAGACGCCTCGCCCACTTCGCTACGCCTGGCCTCCGACGTGGGCGCCGGGCTGGCATTCGGTGACGTTCTCGCCGAGGCCGGGGTGCGCCCTCGCGAGTGTGGCTCGGATACGCCTTCGTATCAGGCGCCGTCCATCGTTGTCGTCGCGACGCCTCCGGATGTCGCGGACCGTGTGATCGTCGAATCGCTGCTACGTTTCCCCGGTGCGATCGTTACCGATGTAGCCTCCGTGAAGGACGCGGTTGTCGCCGATGTGCTGCGCGGCTTGGAGCGCGAAGGACGTCTCGAGGAAGCCTCGCGTTACGTCGGCTCGCATCCGATGGCAGGTCGTGAGCGCAGCGGTGCGGGTGCCGCAGATGCCGATCTGTTCTACGGACGTCCGTGGGTGATCGTTGCACACGAGTCGACCTGGCCGCGCGCGGTGCTGGTGGCGCGCGCGTTGGCGACGGACGTCGGAGCCGTGCCCCTCGAGATGAACGCGGGAACGCATGACCACGCCGTCGCTCTCGTGTCGCACGTTCCTCAGCTGGTGTCGTCGATGCTTGCTGCGCGTCTTGTTGACGCCCCCGCCCAGGCGCTCGGGCTGGCGGGGCAGGGGCTGCGCGATACCGCCCGCATTGCGGCCTCCGATCCGCGCCTGTGGACAGCGATTTTGGCCGGCAATGCCGGTCCGGTCGCAGACATCCTGCGCGATCTGCGCACCGACCTCGATGACTTGCTGACACATCTCGACGCGGCCGCAGAACTCGGCCCCCTGCGTGGCGGTTCCGTGGGCGCGATCAATCGGGTCATGACCGCAGGTAATCAGGGCGTCGCGCGCATTCCCGGCAAGCACGGTGGGGCTCCTTCTCGGTATCGCGAGATCGAAGTGCTCATCCCCGACGAGCCGGGTGCTCTCGGTAGGCTTTTCAGCGAGCTTGGCGAGGCTGGTATCAACATTGAGGATTTGGTACTGGAGCACTCTGCGGGCGCACAGGCAGGCGTCGCCCGCATCATGATTGACCCGGCGGTCGTTGACCGCGCTGTCGCCGACCTGCAACAGCGGGGTTGGCGACTCATCACCCACTAAACGACCTCGGTGAGGAGAACGTTTTGATGAACGACACGCAGCGTCGAGACGCGATTTCCCGCGTCGGCATCACGATTGCCATCGATGGACCGGCCGGTTCGGGTAAGTCCACGGTCTCAAAGGCTCTGGCGACCCGTCTGGGCATCGGCTACTTGGACACGGGCGCCATGTACCGTGCGCTCACGTGGTACTGCCTGGATGAAGGCATCGATCTGGAAGATACGGCTGCTGTAGCAGCTGCTGCGGATCGCATGCCGCTGCGCCTCGTCTCGGATCCTTCGGATCCGCACGTGTGGATCGGTGATTCAGAGATCACCCTCGAGATTCGCGAGCCGCGTATCGCCCTCGCGATTAAGCACATCTCGACGAATATGGATGTGCGCGCGTGGATGGCAGCCGAGCAGCGTCGCCGAATGATGGAGGCCCGTGAACAAGGCTCCGGCATGATCGCCGAGGGGCGTGATATCACGACCGTTGTCTGCCCTGATGCGGATGTTCGTGTTCTGTTGCTCGCCGATCAGGAGGCCCGTCTGCGTCGTCGGACGCTCGAACTCTACGGGGATGCCACCGAGGAACACATGGAGATTGTGCGGGCCCAGGTCGAGGGCCGTGACAAGGCCGATTCGCAGGTCTCTGAGTTCATGGTGGCCGCCCCTGGTGTCGAGACCGTTGACTCCACGGGACTCGATATCGAAGGCGTTTGTGAGGCCGTCCTGGTCTACGTTGACCGCGATCTCGAGGTCCGCGACGCAACGTGCTGAGACAGCGTATCGATACACGTGAGTGCCCCGTACCTATTGGTACGGGGCACTCACGGTGAATGGCTCAGAATCCTGTTCCGTAGGGTCCCTGGACGCCCTGCTGGTTACCGTAGGCCCCTGTGCCGTATGCCGGGGAGCCTGGCTGTGCCGCGTCCGCTGCGGTTCCGTATCCGGCTCCCGCAGTGCCGTAGCCGGCTCCAGGGGTTCCGTATCCGGTTCCAGCGCTTCCATAGCCGGTTCCAGCCGTACCGTATCCGGTTCCCGCAGTGCCGTAGCCGGTTCCAGGGGTTCCGTAGTTGTTTCCTGTCACGCCGTACTGGGGGCCATTGGGGCCGTTGAATGCCGTCGGCGGGGTCGAGTTGCGCTGAGTGGCCTTGAAGATCGCGAAGCGGACCAGAATACCGCCACCAACAATGAGGATTGCCAAGATCCAGGAGATGATTGTGATCGTGGGATTGTTGGAGTGCGAGCGGATTCGGATGCGCCTCGCCGGCATTGTCACCGCCTGCGTCTGTGCTCGCGTTCCCGGAGTCATGCTGGTGGGCGCCTGCGCGGGGACACTTGCAAGCGTGCTCACCGTCGGGCTCGCTTGCGCAGCGGACCCCTGCGTGATGAACGCGGGTGCAAGGAAGCCTGTGGCTGCCAGAGCAAGGCTCGCCGTGACTGAGAGGAGGTGTCGACTGGTCATCAAAAGAAGCTCTCGTAGATGCATGGGATGCGGACGAAGGACAGTGTAGTCACCTTATGAGCGTCTATTCATCTGTTCCGGCTTCTGACACGTGCCTCGGGGGCGAGCTGCGTATCAGCTCAATCTGACGAGGGTGTGGTGCGGCGCACTGCGGTCGGCTTGCCTGACTTCGTCAAGGTGCGCTATAGTTCTACAGGTCGCCACGGCGACGAACTGAATACGGGCTGTGGCGCAGCTTGGTAGCGCACTTGACTGGGGGTCAAGGGGTCGTGGGTTCAAATCCCGCCAGCCCGACGAAAAGAACCGCGAGGACATGCTCCTCGTGGTTTTTTGTATGCGTTGAACCGAAGTTGACGTGCCGGGGATCGGTGGGGACCTCCGTCCCTGATCTGTGTTGCCAACTCGCTTTGTAACCGAAATGTGACGCAGTATTTTGCGGTTTTATTTCGACTGGTAAACGCGGGTTTTCGGCTAATCTTTCACGTAATTTCGCAGGTAGAAGCGGCGGGATTTGCCCGTTGCAACGGACACATTTCATTCAAGGACTGCAGTAAACTGTTTCACAGGTCGAAGTCGTCAACGGGGATGATTTCGACCTGCTTATCTATGCGGCCACGGTGATGGTCATGCGCGGTTGCGGCGCATTCACTCGGCTTCCAGTGCACACACCGATATGCGCACGAGCCGCGTGAGCTGGCCCGAAGTACAGCCCCGGCCTCGTCCAAAGAAGAACGAGGCCGGGGCAGTGCTGCGTCGGGGGCTAGAGGATGCTCACTCGGAAGTCCCAGCGCCTGTGTCGGTGTTATCGGCTGCAAACTCCTCGAGGGTGGGCGCCTGCGAATCGGGGTTCAGGAACTCAGTCACAGTCGTGACGACGTTGACAGCGGGATCGGAAATACTCATGGCCGTCGTATTGCCGGACTCGTCGACAATGTTCAATCGGTTATCGGGAGTCAGTTCCACGATGAAGAGGTCTTCCAGTTCACCGATACCGGCCTGAGAAATTTCGTGTCGCAGCCAATCCTCGTCTCGGTGGGCGAGGTTGAGGTTGTCAGCTACGATCTGGCCATTGGACACCAGGACGTAGTTGACGCCGCCCTCGCCCTTGCGCCGTACCGTCAGGGAGCCGTTGGCTTCGCGTTGTACGAGGCTGATGTCGCTCAGCGAAAAGATGCCCATGCCGCGTAGCTCTGCGAGAAACTCGACTGGGTCGAGCTTGTTATCCGTGTTGTCGAGCGCGTCCTGAGTAAATCGCCCGCCCTCGATGATCGTGTACGCCTTTCCCATCACGAGAGAGCGGGTCGACATGAACTTCGACATCAGGTAGTTCAGGCCGGAGATGATTCCAAAGGTGACGAGCAGGAAGCTGATGTACTCCGCGAACGAGATTGCGTGGTTGTAGATGACGCCGCCGATAATGCCGCCGAGGATAAAGTTCCCGATAAAGTCGATCGGTGTCAGCTGGACCGTCCGCTGCTTGCCTGTGAGGCGCAGGTGGAGGACGATCAGGGTGATACCGATCAGGAGCTTAAAGACCGTCATTTCGAAACCATGAATATCGAACATGAGAGCAGTCTATTCGCATGTGGGGACGCGGTTTGGCGTGGTGTGATTAACTCGTCGGATCCGCGTCGATAGCTCCCTGGATGTCGTGGAAGAGCAGATTGGAGATCTCGACCTGCACCGTCTCAACCTTCGGCACGTCGCGCAGCAGCAACGGATCGTCAGCGGAGGTCTGGAGGGCGAGCGTGCCGCAACCGAAGATCCGGTCGTCGAAGTCCTTTTCGATCTGGATGTCGGAGATGCGGGTGAGCGGCAGGTCGTGACCGGTGCGCTTGATGATGCCCGTGCGGGTGATGACTCGCTTCGTCGTCACCGTGTAGGTTGTCGTAATCCACTTAATCCAGGGAACAAGGATGAGCGGAATCGACAGGAGGAGCACTGCGATCCAGATGGTCGCAAGTGCCCAGTAGCGCGCGTTCTCGGGGACGTAGAACGAACCGACCGCCGCTGCGATCACGAGGATCGACTCCACGATGATCGCGGGCAGCAGGGTCTTGATGTGCGTGTGCATGTGGCGGACGACAACCTCGTCCTGACTGAGAAGCTTCTGTGACAGTGCCATGGCACCATCATGCCAGATTCCGCGGCCCTGCGAGGACGCCAGCCACGTTCGCTGCGTGCTTCACCGTGGCCTGCGGTGCGTTCCCACGATATCGGTGTTGACGATGCCGATCGCCGCCATGAGCGCGAGCATCGTCGTTGGACCCACGAAGCAAAAACCACGGCTCTTGAGGTCGGCGGCGAGCGCTACGGATTCCGGCAGCTGTGTGGGCACCTCGTCCTTCGAACGCGGAAGCGGATCGAGCGTCGGCCGATACGACCAGACCAGTTCGCCCAGATGCGACGGGCCGTCTGCCACGGCAGAATCGTTCCTCATGGCAACCGTCGCGCGAGCGTTGCTGATCGCCGCGTCGATCTTGCGGCGATTGTGAATAATCCCGGGTGTGCTCACGAGGTGATCGACGTCATCGCTTGTGAACGCGGCGACGCGATCGGGAACAAATCCGTCAAAAGCCTGCCGGAAAGCCTCCCGTTTGGCCAGGACGGTGCGCCATGAGAGTCCGGCCTGGAAACCCTCCAAGACGAGACGTTCGAAAACGCCGGCCTCGTCGTGAATGGGCAACCCCCATTCGGTGTCGTAGTAGCTGCGTAACAGCTCGTCGTGGGAGGCCCACGTGGGCCGGATGAGCCCGTCATCGCACAGGGTGAGTCCGGAGGCTAGGGGGAGAACTGCGGATTGGATGAGTGTTGTGTCCATGTGTCGATCCTGCGCGCCCAGCGTTCAACGGTCAAGGGAAGGCCGTGATGCTTGTGGATAACGACGCTGGGCGAAACGACCCTGTGGATACACGCCGGGGGAGTGTAGGTACGGGTGTGGCCCGCCTCCAGGGGGAAGCGGGCCACGCGTCTCAGCGTCCTTACCTGCGTCGCTTCTCGCGCACACGCACCGAAATCTGAATCGGTGTGCCGGCGAAGCCGAAAGTCTCGCGCAGGCGCCGTTCGATGAAGCGGCGGTATCCGGGGTCGAGGAAGCCAGTCGTGAAGAGCACGAAGCGCGGGGGCTTGCTCGAGGCCTGGGTGCCGAAGAGGATGCGGGGCTGCTTGCCGCCACGCAGCGGGTGGGGGTGCGCGGCAACGAGCTGACCGAGGAACGCGTTGAGCTGTCCGGTGGGGATACGGGTCTCCCAGCCTTCGAGCGCAGTGTCGAGGGCACGCACGATGCGGTTAGTGTGCCAGCCGGTCTTCGCGGCCAGGTTGATGCGCGGCGCCCACTGGATCTGAACCAGCTCGCGCTCGAGCTCGTTCTTGATCTCCTTCTGGCGGTCCTCGTCGACGAGATCCCACTTGTTGGTGACGACGACGAGCGCGCGGCCCGCGTCGATGACCTGCTGGACGACTCGCACGTCCTGCTCGGTGAGCGGCGTCGAACCGTCGATGAGGACGAGGGCGACCTCGGCCTTCTCGATCGCAGCCTGGGTACGGATGGAGGCGTAGTAGTCGGCGCCTGTCGTCCGGTGCATCTTGCGGCGGATACCCGCGGTGTCGACGAACCACCACGAGCGGCCGTCGAGCTCAATGAGCTCATCGACGGGGTCACGCGTGGTGCCGGCGAGTTCGTTGACGACGACGCGCTCGCCGCCGGCCAGCGCGTTCAGCAGGGACGACTTGCCAACGTTGGGGCGACCGACGAGGGCGACGCGACGCGGACCGCCGGACGGCAGCGCCGAGGCAACGGCCGACTCGGTCGGGAGGACCTCCATGACGACGTCCAGGAGATCGCCGGTGCCACGTCCATGCAGGGCGGAAATGGGGTAGGGCTCGCCCAGGCCAAGGCTCCACAGGTAGGCAGCGTCGGCCTCCTGCAGGGGAGAGTCCACCTTGTTAGCGGCCAGGATGATCGGCTTCTTCTTGGCGCGCAGCATCTCCACAATGCGCTCGTCCGAGGCGGTAACGCCGACGGTCGCATCCAGGACGAGGACGACGGCGTCGGCAAGATCAACGGCGATCTCAGCCTGCTCGGCGACGGAACGATCCAGACCCTTGACGTCGATCTCCCAGCCGCCCGTGTCGACGAGCGTGAAGTCGCGACCCGCCCATTCGGCGGGGTACGAGACGCGATCGCGGGTGACGCCCGGCGTGTCCTGTACGACCGCCTCACGGCGACCAAGGATGCGGTTGACCAGCGTGGACTTGCCGACGTTGGGGCGGCCGACGACTGCAAGAACGGGCAGGCCGGCTGCGACGTCGTCAGCTTCCGCGAGCGCGGATTCGCCGGCGAGGAGCGCCAGGTCTTCCTCGTCCAAGTCGAATTGGTCGAGGTTGGCGCGCATGAGACGGGCGCGAGCCTCGGTCTCTTCGTCGCTCAGTTCGATCGCGTCCGGCGCTGCGCCGGCTGCATCGGCGATGTAGTTCTCGGCCGCGTCCGCGTCGAATTCGGCGGTCGCGTCGGGCTGGTTGTCAAAGTCATTCACCCGCCCAGTCTACGGCGTAGCGCGCCGCAAAGGCCCGATGGGAGCCCCTGCGGCGCGCCAGTTCACAGCTTCGCAGCGTTTATTCGTGCGAGCGCACGTCACCCGCGAGGACCTCGGCGGCAACGGGCACGTCGTTGTATCGGTGGTGGATCCCCTGGATTTCCTGGTACCACTCGGCGCCCTTACCCGTGATGATGACGGTGTCGCCAGGCTCAGCTGCGAGGATCGCACGTCGTACGGCGTCGCGGCGGCAGGTTGTCACCTCGGTGACGTCTTCCATGCCCGGGCGCACGGATGCGATGCCGCGCAGCAGATAGTCGCGGATTTCCTGCGGGTCCTCGGTGCGCGGGTTCTCATCCGTCACCCAGAGCACGTCGGCTTCACGCGCGGCGATCTGCGCGAGGTGTTCACGCTTGGTGGCATCTCGATCGCCGTCCGTTCCAAAGACAACGACAACACGGCCGGGGGTCAGCTCGCGGGTCGAGCGCAGTGTCCATTCGAGGGCTTCTGGCGTATGCGCGTAGTCGACGATGACGAGCGGTTGACCGCCGGGCGTCGGGTTGACCTTCTCCATGCGTCCCGGGATCTGGGGAGCATCCTCGATCGCCGAGATCACATCCGCCAGGTCGATGCCGAGGCTCACCGCGCTCACGATCGCAACGGCGGTGTTTTGAATATTGACCTCTCCCAGGATCGGCATGGCAACGCGGTGCCCGGTGCCTGACGGGTCGACGAGGGTAAACACGGTGCGTCCGATCGTCTGATCGGGTGTGACATCGCGGACCTGCCAGTCGGCGGCCTCCTCAGTCAGTGCTGACACCGTCGTGACCGGCACGGTCGCTTGCTGAGCGAGGCGGCGCCCCCATTCATCATCCACGCAGACGACGCCGTGGCGGGAATGCTCGGGTGTGAACAGGAGTGCCTTCGCCTGGAAGTAGTTCTCCATGTCACCGTAATAGTCGAGGTGGTCGTGCTGCAGGTTCGTAAACGCGGCAACGTCGAAGACGATGCCGTCGACGCGGTGCAGGGAGAGTGCGTGTGCGGACAGCTCGATGACACCCGCACCGCACTCGTACTGTTCGGTGGCCGCCAGGAAACGTGCGACGACGGGAGCCTCGGCGGTCGTACGCACGGACTCGAACGAAATGGGGCCGACGTGCGTTTCCACGGTGCCGCACAGCGACGCGTTGGGGAATTGTGACGCGATGGCAGCGCGCATCAGGTAGGACGTTGTCGTCTTTCCATTCGTGCCAGTCACTGCCATCGTTGTGAGGCGACTGGCGGGGGATGCGTAGATATTCGCGCACAGCTGCGGAACGACGGCGCGCGGGTCGGCCACCTGAACGACGGGCACGCCCAGGCCTCGTTCGAAGGCCTGCGTGCGGCCCTCCTCGTCGGTGAGAACGACACTCGCCCCGGCCTCGATCGCCGCGTGCGCGAAACGAATTCCGTGCTGCTTAAGGCCCGGAATTGCGACGAACAGCCAATCGGCCTCGCAGTCGTCGGACGACACGGTGATGCCGCGCAGGCTGAGGGGGGACTCGGCGATCTTCGCGAGCTTGCCGTCGGCGGAGTAGAACCCCTGGATGTCCAGGCCCGCCAGGGCAGTCTTCAACGAGACCGGTGCGATCGTGGGACGAATATCAGTCACTGAAGTCATGGGTCTACTCTAGTTCGTCGCGACGGCGGCGCGCGCCACACATACCGGCCGTGACACAGTAGGATAGGGGTCATGCAGATTTTGACACGCAACGAAGCAACCCATCGCGCTGCCCATCTTCATGTCTCGGCCATCGACGTCGTTGTCGATCTTCGAGATGCACAGGACACCACGAATCCGACCTATCCCGTGACGTCGACGCTGACGTTGACGTCGGACGAGGAACGCACCTTCATCGACATCGCTGGCGAGGTGAAAGAGGTTCTCCTCAACGGTGAAGCCCACGCGTTCGATGACGACGAAGACCGCGTGTGGGTCGGTGGCCTGCCGGTGGGGGAGACAATCACCCTGGAGGTTCGCGCCCTAGCCAGCTACTCGCGCAGTGGCGAGGGCCTGCACCGCTACACCGATCCCGAGGATGGCGAAGTCTATCTCTACACCCAGTTCGAGCCCAACGATGCTCACCGTGCGTGGCCGTGCGTGGATCAGCCGGACGTGAAGCCCGAGTGGACGTTCCACGTCATTGCTCCCGCAGGCTGGGTCGTCTCCTCCAACGGAGTTGAGACTGCCGTCGAGGCCGTGGATGACTCGGGTGCGCTGCGCCATGACTTCACGGCGACCCGCCCCCTCTCGAGCTACATCACGGCGATCGTCGCCGGCCCGTGGGCGGTCGTCGAGGGTGGCACGTGGAGCGGCGGAGCGTCGGATGGTGGCCACGCCGAGCTCGAACTGCGCCTGCTGTGCCGCCGTACGCTCGCGCGCTACCTCGACTCCGACGACGTGTTTGAAGTGACTCGTGCAGGACTCGACTTCTTCCACGAGCGCTACGGAGTGACCTTCCCGTGGGGATCCTACGACCAGGTGTATGTGCCCGAATACAACCTCGGCGCCATGGAAAACCCGGGGTGCATCACCTTCAACGAGAACTACATTTCGCGCTCGACTCCCACCTTCTCCGAGCGCCAGCGCCGCGCGAACACGACGCTGCACGAAATGTGCCACATGTGGTTTGGTGACCTCGCCACACCCTCGTGGTGGGACGACCTGTGGCTCAAGGAGTCTTTCGCTGAGAACCAGGGCGCCAGCGCGATCGCGACGGCGACGCGCTACGTGGGCGAATGGGCGAACTTTGCAATGAACCGCAAGATCTGGGCCTACACGCAGGACCAGATGCCGACCACGCACCCGATCGCCGCTGATATCCCGGACGTTGCAGCCGCCAAGACAAACTTCGACGGCATCACCTACGCGAAGGGCGCATCCGTTCTCAAGCAGCTGGTTGCCTGGGTCGGGGAGGACGCCTTCTACGAGGGCGCACGCCGCTACTTTGCCGAGCATCAGTTCGGTGCGACCAACCTGCAGGACCTGCTTGTTGCGCTTGAAGGCGCCTCGCAGCAGGAGCTTTCTTCCTGGAAGAGCGCCTGGTTGGAGACCTCTGGCCCGTCGACGCTGTCTGCTTCGTGGGTCACCGATAGCGTCGGTGCGATCACGGACTTCACGCTTCATCAGGGTGGCGAGGCCTGCAACGGTGTGCTGCGTCCCCACCGCGTGACCGTTTCGACGTGGCGCGTTGCTGCCGGGGCGCTTGAGCGTACGCACGTGTTTGACGTCCGTATCGACGGCGACAGCGCCCCCATTGATCCCGAGGGCGTTGTGGCGGTGCCCGGCGGCGCCGCGTCCGCTGACCTTGTCGTCGTGAACGACGATGACCTCACCTACGCGATCTCGCGCCTCGACGAGCGCTCGACCGATGTTGCGCTGGCCTACGTGGGCACCATTGATGCGGCAATCACGCGCGCAGTTATCTGGGCGTCTCTCTGGAACGCGGTGCGTGACGGTCTGCTGGATCCACGTCGCTTCGTGGTTGCGGTTCTGAACGCCGTTCCGTCCGAAACTGAGCCCGCAATCCGCGATCGTCTCCTGCTGTTCGTCGCCGAGGCCATCTCGTCCTTCCTGCCGGGCCAGGCTCGCTCGGACGTGCATGACCAGGTGCTCGCGACGACGATTCGTCTGTCGCGCGAGACCGAGGACTCCGACGCGTGGCGCTCGTACACGCGCGCATTCATCGCTGAGTTCGCCGCCCGTGGTGGCGACGAGTATGAGGCGACGGTCCGGGACTTCGCCAACAGCGACAACCCCGATATCGCCTGGCGTGCGCGCCGCGCCCTGGCTGCACGCGGCCTCGTCGATGAGGAGTCCATTGAGGCCTGGCGCAGTGCCGACGGCTCAGGCGAAGCCGCTCGTATGAGCGTCGAGGCCCTCGCGTCACTGCCCTCGGAAGAAGCACGCGCGCGGGCCTGGGAATCGGTGTTCTCCGATTCACTGTCGAACGACTACCTGACCGCAACCCTGGCCGGCCTGCAGGCCTCGTCGTGGGAGGGCGAGACCGGAATTGAGAGCGCCGTCGAGCGCATGATCTCCTACTGGGAGAGTCACACGATCGGCATGGCACTGCGCTACGCCAACGGTGTCCTCGCTCTCGGTGTCGACGTCGACCGTGATGGCAGCGTCGACCGCTCCGTCGGACTGCTGCGCCGCTGGATCGACGAGCACGCGGATGCTCCTGCGCAGCTGCGCCGCATCGTCGTTGAGCATCTCGACTCATTCGAACGCGACGAGCGCGTGCAGCGCCGCTGGAGTTCGGGCCAGTGACGCAGCCGGGACATCGAGGCGCGAAGCCGGGGGAGGAGCGCGACGACGCTGCTTCCCTGGCCTCGTCCGTGGACCCCGCGGCCTCGATGTCTCTGCTCACGTCGCTCCTCGCCAATCCGCTGGATGCCGGTTACGAGCACTACCAAGCAGACCACGGCTCGCGGCCTGCGGGACTTGTCAGCCGCATCGCCGTCTTCGCAGTGGCTGTTGCGCTCGGGTTTGGATCGGTCATTGCTATTGATTCGCTGCGGCGCCCGGCCAATGACGTGAAAGCCGACCTGAAAGAGCAGGCTGCCACGCGGTCGAGCAACGTCGAAGCCTTGAACGATGAGGTGCAGTCGCTCGGCCGCGCTATCGATGACCTGTCGCAGTCCGGCTCACCAATCGCCGTGGATGGTGCGCGAGACCTGGTGACGGCGACACGACCTGTTAGCGGCCCCGGCATCACCGTCACGCTCACGGATCGAAGCGGCCCGGGAAAGGGTAGCGGAGCTGTCCGAGACCAGGACGTCGCCATGGTCGTCAACGCCCTCTGGGCTGCCGGTGCGGAGGCTATTTCAGTCAACGGCCAGCGCATCGGACCAGATACTTTCGTGCGCACCGCAGGGTCGGCGATTCTGGTCAACGTCACCCCCGTGTCCTCTCCCTACGAGATCACGGCGATCGGGGACTCGAACGCGCTGTCCGTCGCGCTCGTCCGCGGTGCTACCGGTGACTACCTATCCGCCGCTCAATCAGTCAGCGGCATGACTGTGAGCTCGAAGGTCTCTCAGTCGCTGCGCATGGAAGCGCTGGCACCGACCTCATCGCAGTACGCACAACCGCTGGATACACAACCTGAAGGAGACACTCAATGATCGCCGTCATCGGATTGATCATCGGCATTGTTCTCGGCGTCTTGCTCGACCCGACAGTGCCCGCGTGGCTGGCCCCGTTCCTTCCCGTCGCGGTCGTTGCCGGCCTGGACGCACTTTTCGGTGCGGGACGCGCATGGCTGGAGGGGCGTTTCGCAGACCGCGTGTTCGTGACCTCTTTCTTCTGGAACGTTGTCGTAGCATGTCTGCTGGTTTTCCTGGGGACACAGCTGGGAGTTGGATCCGCCATGACCACGGCCGTCGTCGTTGTGCTGGGCATTCGAATTTTCTCGAACACTGCATCGATCCGTCGTCTGCTCCTGAAGGCCTGACATGAGCGAACAGAACCCGGAGACGATTTCCTCCGCGCCCGAGAGTGAGCCCGCGCCCCGTGGGCACGGCGTTCACCGTGAGCTACACAGCGGACGGCGCCTGTGGGCACGGGCGCGACAGGCGTTCTTCGCGCTGCCCCGTGGGCTGCACGTCGTGATGCTCGTGATCTTTATGATTTTGGGATTCGCTCTTGCCACGCAGGTGCGTGCGCAGCGGTCCGACCCCCTCGAAGGGCTGTCCGAACAAGATCTTGTCACGGTGCTAGATGAGTTGGGCACGCAGGAGCAAAACCTGCGCACACGTCGCGGCGAACTGTCCAGCGAACTCGACGAACTGCGCAGTGCCGCTGATGAGGCACAGGCCCGAGAGCAGGCGGCACGTAAGGCCGAAACCCAAGCGCAGATTGCCGCGGGCACTGTGCCCGTCCACGGCCCCGGCGTGACGGTCTCGGTTGTCGACGCCGGCGCAAACCTGACGTCGACGCAGTTCGTCATGACGCTCGGCGAATTGCGCAACGCGGGTGCCGAGGCCATCGAACTCAACGGTATTCGCCTGTCGACTCGGTCGTCCTTCACCGGGCAGGCCGGCTCGATTGCGGTCGATGGAATTCCTATTTCGTCGCCCTACACGTGGAAGGTGATCGGGGAGTCTCAGACGATCGCCACGGCGTTGGATATCCAGGCTGGTTCGGCGGCGCAGATGCGCGCCAAGGGCGCCAATGTGGCGATCACGCCGTCGACGGACATCACGATCGAGTCGATTGCGACTCCGCGCCCGCCCCAGTTCGCCACCTACGAGTGAGGTCCCACCGCATAATCGGTGGGGGAGTCACCGTTCCCGCGCTTGTCGGATGGTGAACGTTTACACTTAATACAGTCCCTGAAATGATCGTTTGGAGCGCACAATGTCCGACAACCAGCCGCTTGACCCGACCGCAACCTCCATCTTCGGCCTCGCGCCTGTGACGGAGGACGTCGAGGAGGCGCCCGTTGCCCTGTCCGCTCGCGATCGTGAGGCCGTCGAGGCGCTGCCCGCCGGCTCTGCGCTCCTTATCGTCCAGCGCGGCCCGAACACGGGCGCGCGCTTCCTCCTTGATCCCGAGGTGACGAATGCCGGTCGGTCGCCCAAGGCCGACATCTTCCTGGACGACGTGACGGTCTCGCGCAAGCACTGCCAGTTCATCGCTTCTAACGGTGGCCACATCGTGCGTGATTCTGGTTCGCTCAATGGCACGTACGTGAACCGTGAGCGCGTCGATTCGATCGAATTGCACGCCGGCGACGAGGTGCAGATTGGAAAGTATCGTTTGACGTACCAGCCGTCGACCAAGCAGGCCTGACGTGTGCGCAGCTCTTGCACGTCGTCACGAGGTTGCTTCCGCGCAGGAAGTGACCTCGTGGCCGCATGATGCGGACCATTCGCCGGAGCTGTCGATCGGCCGTGTTGTTGATGCACTGAAGGACGAGTTCCCTGCGATCTCGCTGTCGAAGGTTCGCTACCTGGAGAGCGAAGGCCTTGTCGCACCCGCTCGCACCGGATCCGGGTACCGCAAGTATTCGGCCGCCGACGTCGAGCGGCTGCGCTACGTTCTGACGGAGCAGCGCGACTCGTTCACTCCGCTGAGTGTGATTCGCGGGCAGCTTGATGCGCTCGATGCCGGTCATGAGCCCGTGCGCCGTCGCGTCGCACAGGTTGTGTCCTCAGAGGGGCAGACGGTGTCGCTGGGGGGCCGACGGGCTATTCCGGCGGCGGATCTGTCGGATCTGACGGGCGTCGATATGGACACTCTCGAGCGCTATGCGCGGCTGGGGCTGATCACTCCGGATCTGGCCGGTTATTTCCCGTCTCGCTGCGTGCAAGCCGTTTCTACCATCGCGCGTCTCGAATCCGCGGGGGTGGATGTTCGTGTGCTGCGTGCCGTTCGTCAGGGCGCGGAACGTAGTGCGGATATCATCGACCAGACGGTTTCCTCTCAGAGGGGACGAGGCCGTGGCGCGGACCGTGAGCGTGCGCGCGCCCGAGCTATCGAGCTGGGCGACCTATTCGCCGAATTGCACCGGGAGATGCTGGCGGTGGCGGTGTCGTCGCT
Source organism: Xylanimonas cellulosilytica (assembly GCA_001072465.1). Lineage (GTDB taxonomy): Bacteria > Actinomycetota > Actinomycetes > Actinomycetales > Actinomycetaceae > Pauljensenia. The sequence continues at coordinate 40,136 of JVKM01000036.1, forward strand.
GGCTGAGGACGAGGACTAAGTCTCATGTTCAACATGAAGGTTAGACTCGCCGGGTCGGTCATTGACCGAGCCTCGCTCGTGCTCTACCGTAGTCCTGTTCTCATCACGTATTACCTGCAAGGAGCCCCCGAGTGAGCGCACAAGCGAACGCCGCAAGCCGGCAAGGCATGCTGTTCGGCGATCCCCTCGAGGGGCTCGACACGGACGAGATGGGCTACCGTGGTCCCGTTGCGTGCAGCGCAGCCGGTATCACCTACCGTCAGCTCGATTACTGGGCTCGCACAGGTCTGCTGCAGCCGTCGATTCGCGCCGCGCGTGGCTCCGGCTCGCAGCGTCTCTACTCCTTCCGCGACATTCTCGTCCTGAAGGTCGTCAAGAAGCTTCTGGACGCCGGCGTTTCTCTCCAGCAGGTCCGCGTTGCCGTGTCGTCGCTGCAGAACAGGGGAGTGGATGACCTTGCGTCCATCACACTGATGAGCGATGGAGCGTCGGTCTACGAGTGCACCTCCACAGATGAGGTCATCGATCTCCTTCAGGGTGGACAGGGCGTCTTTGGCATCGCCGTGGGCCGCGTCTGGCGCGAGGTCGAGGGCTCGCTCGCGGAGCTGCCCCTTGAGCGCTCCGAGCCCGCGTTCGTCGACGAACTCGCTGAGCGTCGTCGCTCGAAGCTTTCCGCTTCCTGACACGCGTCTTCAATGTGACTGTGGGGCCCAGGCATTATGCCTGGGCCCCACACTTATCAAGCGGTGAGCGCCGCCTGCGCGATTAACGCCGTCCGAGAGGACGCGTCACGGTGTAGGCGGTGTCCAGATCCGTGATTTCCACTGTGACCATGCCGTTTTCGTCGATGATGTAGGACTCTTCGATCAGGGGGCCATCCTCGGTGCGGATGACGGGGACGGCCGACAGGTCGATGTCGGAGCGACGCAGGGAGCGATCGAAGGGGACGATCACCTCGCCGTAGGGCTGCAGGTCGCCGCGGGGCACCCCGGCCTCGTCGAACGACGAATACTCGACGAAGCGGAAATAGCCAATGTTGTGCGCGGCGCGGTAGCGGCGCTTGATCGTCAGAGTCTCGCCGGGAGCAAGCTCGGTGTTCGGCTCTAGGAGCGTGTCGAACGAGATGAACGAGCCGGCCTCGCGCTCACGGAAGACGCCAACGCCACGCGATAGCTGTTCGCGCACCGTGTACGCGGCCTCGGGATCAGCACCGATGGCCAGGCCGATCGCGGTCGAAGCTGCCGTGTGCGGCGAGCGGTGCACGCGGCGGCCAAAGCGCGAACGGAGCACGCGGGCAACCAGCGGCAGCTGCGAACCGCCGCCAACGACGTAGAGGCCCGCGATGTCGCCGCCCAGCTGGCCAACGCCGGATGCGTCGGGCACCAGCAGAGGCTCCATGGCCTCGATCGTTGCCTCAACGAGGGGAGTGGCGGCCTCGTAGAAGTCGGTGACGGGAATCGTCACAGGCTTACCATCGACGGGCACGGTGATGAACTTCGTCGAAGGGGAGAGGGTCTCCTTCGCGTCGCGTGAGTCTTCGATGAGACGCTCCCACGCGTCGTCCCCGAGCTTGCCTGAGTCGGTCCCAGCGGCAGCGGCGAGGCGGGTGGCAAGCACGACGTCGAAGTCATCGCCGCCGACCATGTTGAGGCCACGCGAGCCCATGACCTCGTGGAGCGTGCCCGTGGCGGACACGATGGAAGCGTCGAAAGTGCCGCCGCCCAGGTCGTAGACGAGGATTGCGGTGCGCTTGGAATTGAGTGTGCCCGCATGGCGGTGCGTGTACTCGAAGCCTGCGGCAGAAGGCTCGTTGACCATCGCGAGGACGTCCCATCCCGCGCGGCGGAAGGCCTCAAGAGTCAGGAAGCGCTGTGCTGACCACGCGTGGGCCGGGATGCCGACGAGCGCTTCGAGCGGCTCCGAATCCGGCAGCGAGGCGATGGAGGAGTTGGTGCGTAGCTGGCGTACAACGTAGCTGAGGAAACCCGTCAGCGCGTCGAGGATCGAGATGCTGTGATTGCCCAGGCGCAGCGTGGACGTGTCAGTCACCGACGGATCGGACAGCAGACGCTTAAAGGAGCGCAGATGAGGAGCGCCTTCACGGGCAGCGTCTTCGGCGTCGAAACCGTAAACCAGGCGGTCGCCGTCAAGAGCGATGATAGACGGAACGAAATCGACCGTATCGTCATGATTGTTGACGAAAGAGACGATTGGGTAGTTCCCCCGATCGACGATAGCGATCGCAGTGGTGGTGGTGCCAAAATCAACTCCGAGTCTCATGGCACCCACACTAGCGTTTAAATAGGGGAGGACCTAGGACGTCTCGCCGGGCGTTCGCACATTCCCCGGTAAGGCCCTGTTTGCAATGGTGACAAAGAGCCAGGCGAGCAGGAAGTATGCGCAACCAGCAATGGCATCAACCACATAATGATTGGCTGTTGCGACGATTGTCACGATGGTTAAAACGGGGTGGGCGGCGAGAATGAGCCGGGCCCACCATGAGCGCCAGACGTACGTACCGAGCATGACTGCAACCCACACGGACCAACCCGTGTGCATCGAGGGCATGGCGCCGTAGGGGTTCGCGAGCGTGCCGAATAGCTGCGAATATGCGGACGTGTGCTCGGCGACTGCGTCGACGAAACCAAGGTCAGGAACGAGGCGCGGGGGAGCCAGGGGATAGGTCCAGTAGGTGATGAGCGCGCCCAGCGTCATGACGACGAGTGTCCATCGGGCGATCCGATAGTGAGCGGGGGCCTTTAGCCATAAAACAACCATGGCAAAGCCGGTCATCGCGAAGAATGACACCGCGTACTGGGTGGATGCGAGAGACGCGAGCAGCGGGTGGGCCGTGAGCCAGGCGTTTGCGGGGCCTTCAATAAACAGCCCGAAGTGGGACTCAAAGGCGGCGACGTCGTGTGCGTGAGCGACCGCGACAGATTCCGGAGCCTTCGCGAGGAACGACAGGATGGAATACGACAGGCATGCCAGCGCGAGCACGATGGTCTCTCGGATGGCAGGAGGGCGCTGCGAACGCACTTCATGGTCTGTCGTCATGGGTGTAACTGTACCGCGTGGTCGGAGAGCGGTCGATAAAGAATATCGGACATAATGTACATTATCGGATCATGGGGTGGGGTTGGGACGAGGCCGTGGGAGCGTTCCGCTTGACGTGTCAGATAGAATGGACCCGTTTCGTTCTATTGTTCAGGAGGCTGTTATGGCTGACCGCGCACTGCGTGGCATGCAGATCGGTGCGAAGTCCCTCGAGTCTGAGGACGGTGTCGTTTTCGCCGACCGTTTCGTCGTCCGTTACGCGTGCCCCAATGGCCACGAGTTCGAGGTGACGCTGTCCAGCGAAGCCACCGCACCTGCGACGTGGGAATGCAAGTGTGGCCAGGCGGCCGAGCTCATCGGTGAAACCGTTGAGGATGAGGAAAACAAGCCCGTCAAGCCGCAGCGCACCCACTGGGACATGCTGCTCGAGCGTCGCTCGATCGACGAACTCGAGGTCGTTCTGACCGAGCAGCTCACAGCGTACCGCGAGGGGCGCCTGCGTCCCGAGGGCTCCTACCGCAAGGGCTAATGCTTCGGCAAGATTCGTCGCGCGGCCTGGGCCAGTCGGCTCAGGCCGCCTTTCGTTACCATCACGAGTTCCTCGACGAAAATCGACGAGTCGAGCTTCGATTCGCCGGCCATGCGTTCGTCGAAGGTGATCGGAACCTCGGCGATAACGGCGCCCAGGGAACGCTCGAGCTCGGTCATTTCGACCTGGAACCCGAATCCTGTCGTCGCTACCCGACCGAGAACCTCGTGTTCACTCAGGAATGACGCGCGGTGCAGGCGCAGGCCCGCCGTCGCGTCGCGCACGGGTGTCCCCAGGCAAAAACGGACATAATAATTGCCCGCCTTGGACAGGGCGACACGCTTCGCAGACCATCCATTGATGGCACCGCCGGGCACCCAACGCGAACCGATGACCAGGTCCGGACGATCCGGACCAGCCATGCGGCTGAGTAGCTTCGGCAGGTCAACGGGACGATGCGAGCCGTCCGCATCCATCTGGAGGATAAACGGATATCCGTGGTCGATGCCCCAGCCCATGCCGTCGACGTAGGCCGTGGCAAGCCCCGACTTCGCGGGGCGATGAAGAACGTGCAGACGCTCCTCGCCCTCGCGTCGGTTGTCAACCCACTCCCCCGTCCCGTCTGGCGACGAATCGTCGACGATGAGCACGTGCGCACCCGGCACGTTCACCCAGATATCGCCCAGTATCGTCGGCAAGGTCGACATCTCGTTGTACGTCGGGATAACGATCAGGGTGTGCTCGCCGGATGGCGACGGAGAGGAAGGAACGGATTCAGTCATGACTCACATCTTGCCGAATTTAGTGGCTGGACGCACGTCTGGCGCGCGCTGATGCCCTGATTCCTTGTCCGATAACTGTCGCGGTGGTGAGAATCGCAATGACCAGCGTCGCCGCCATCGCGGCGCTGGGAATCCTCTCCCCCGCCGAAGCCGTCAGCGTCTGCGAGGTCCGAAGCGGGATGTCAGCAGCGAGCGTCGCCGCCTCCTCGGTACCCGTGCTCGCGAGAATTGAGCCGTCAGGACGAATCACGTACGAGTGACCGGTCGTGGAAGCCTGAACGGCACTGCGCGAATACTCCATTGCGCGCATGCGCAAGAGCTGGCCCTGCTGCGCGGATTCGCCCGAGGAGCGGAAATGATAGTTGTTCGAGGGAACGACGATCGCTTGACCGCCACGAGCAACGCCGTCGCCGATCACGAGGGGGTACGCAGCCTCGAAACAGATACCGACGGCGAGGGGAACGCTGCGCCCGTCGCGCGCCTGGATCGTCATCAGGGGAGGCTCCTCCCCCGCTTCCATGTCCTTGCTGGCCTGAGCAACCTCGGTCGCGAACGAAGCAATGACGTCCCGGAAAGGAATGAACTCGCCAAAGGGAACGGGAACGTGCTTGGAATAACGGGTGGACTCGTCCATTCCCATGCCCGGCTCCCACACCGCCAGCCAGTTCTTCACGCGGTCGCGCTCGTTGAGATTCGTGTAGCCAATCAGGATCGGAGCATCCAGCGCCGTGGCGGCTCGATCGATGGCCTGGCCAATCGCAGGGAATGCAAGCGGATCGCGGTCAACGGATCCCTCGCCCCAGAGCGCGATGTCGATCGGGTGATCGGTGACCTGCGGCGAACTCGCGAGCTCGAGGGACGCCCGCATGTTGTTATCGGTCACCTCGCCCTCACGGCTGTATGCCTCGGCTCCGGGCAGCGCGATATCGCCTTGGATGACGCCGACGCGTAACATGCCGTTCTCCGCCTGATTGGGCAAAGAAATTGCGAGGGGTGCGACGTATACGGCGGCGACGACGAGGGCCAATGCCGGGCGCGAAAACCAGTGCTCACGTACAACGGCGGCGTCGCGAGCCGCGAAGGCGCGCCGCACAAGAACGGCAAGAAATACGACGACTGCGGTGATGAGCGTCGTGCCGCCGTAGGGTGCGAGATGGCCGAGGGGCGAATCCACCTGAGGCAAGGCAACAGATCCCCATGGAAAGCCCGACCACGGCCAGCGCGAGCGAGCAGCGTCGACGCCTGTCCAGGTCAGCGCAAACAACAACGCCTGGACGAGCGGACCGCGCGCCCACCGCCACAGCTGCGTCCAGCGCGCAAAGAGCACCCATGCCATCAGGAAGAGAGTCTGCACGAAGGCGAGGACGAACCACGGGGGTGTCGTGCCAACTGCCAGCGGAATCCAGTTGATGAGAGGAACCCAGAAGCTCATGCCGAACACGAAGGTCACCGTCAGCGCGCGCGGGGCCCTGGCCTCGTCAATGCGCGACAGAAACAGGGCGAGGGCAGGAACCGATAGCCACCACCAGCCTACGGGTGGAAACGACGCGTACAGCGCGAGGCCGGCAATCGCGGCGATGATCGAATCGCCGCACACGTGCGTAAACGATGCGCGCTGGAAGATGTCCTGATGCCCCACTAGCCCTCCAGGTGTCTCAAATTGTTGACCACGCAACGATACCGCGACCGATGCGGTCCTTCGCGGCCTCGGCTTTACGTGCAAGCTCGCCGCTAGACGACGCCGACGCGATCTGACCGAGGCAGTCCATGACCTGACGCATCCAGCGGACGAAGTCTCCGGCCTGGATCGGCGTCGCATCGATAGCCGTGGCCAGCGTCGAGCCGTGTGCCCACGCAAGTGTGGCAGCCATCAGACCGGCGTCGAGGCTCGGGGTCAGGTCGCAGCCACAGGCCTTCTCGACGCGGTGCACGCGCTCCAGGGTCGCGAGGCTCTCGTGCCAGGCTTCCTGCAGTCGAATGCCCACGCCCGCAGGCGCCAGCTGCTGGGCATCGTCGTCGGAGCGAGAATCGTAGACGAGCGCAGACACCATCGACGCGAGCTCCGCCTCGTCGAGCTCATTCCACGTGCCCTCATTCATCGACATTGCGACCACCAGGTCGCGCTCACCAAAGATTCGGCGCAAGCGTTGACCTGCGTCTGTGACCTCGTCCCCCGACAAAAAGCCGAGACGTTCGAGGACCGCGCAGACACGATCGAACTGGGCAGCCACGGAACCTGTCTGGGAGTCGATGGACGAGCGGAGACGATCGATCTCGCGCGCCAGGCGGGCCCACTGGGCACCCGCCCGAGCGTGCTCCTCGCGATGCGGGCAGCGGTGCACCGGATGCTGACGCAGTGCGACACGCAGTGCCGAGATCGGATCAGAGGCCTGCGTGGAATCTACTGGGACGTCGTAGATGCCCTTGGCTACGCCGGAACGCAGCTCCCCGGCGATGCGCGTGCGCTCCTTCGTGCGCCGTAGTGCCGAGCCACCGGGAATGGACATATGGCCGACGACGGCAATGGCACCGCGCACGTCTTCGGGGGCCAGTGCCCTCCACGTGGCGTCCTCCCCGATCACCGAGACCTCAACCCTGCCTGAGGCGCTGGTCGCCTTCGCCCCAACGACACACAGACGCGTCTTGCGGCCACGAGTCAGTGCGAGGACGTCGCCCGGGCGCACGCCGGACAGAAGACGACGCGATTCATCTCGTGCCTCGCGCTTGCGCGCACGTGCGCCGGACTTCTCCGCCTGACCCAACTGGTCGCGCAGCGTCAGGTACTCGCGGACATCGCCGTGCGAACACGACAGGTCCTCGGCCGTCGCGTCGCGCTGAGCCTCCAACTCGGTTAGTCGCGACGCGAGCGCGACGACAGCGGAATCGGCCTGATACTGTGCGAAAGAGGACGCCAGGACCTTGCGAGTCTGGGCGCGCGTCGAGCGCGCGAGCAGGTTGACGACCATGTTGTATGTCGGAGTGAACGCGGAAATCAACGGGTACGTGCGCTTCGACGCGAGGGCTGCGACCTCTTCGGGTGCCACTCCCCCACGATGCGAGACGACAGCGTGCCCTTCGGTGTCGATACCGCGACGCCCCGCGCGTCCCGAGAGCTGCGTGTATTCACCGGCGGACAGAGAGACATGCGCCGAGCCGTTCCACTTCGTCAGCGATTCGATGACGACTGTGCGCGCCGGCATATTGATGCCGAGCGCGAGCGTCTCGGTCGCGTACACCATCTTGACGAGGCCGCGCGAAAACAGGTGCTCGACGCTCTCTTTCATGAGGGGCAGCATTCCGGCGTGGTGGGCGGCGATGCCGCGCATGAGGCCACGTTTCCACGCCTCGGCGCCAAGGACGGTGGCATCCTCGGGAGGAAGGAGCGCGATGACGTCATCCACGTAGCTCTCGATCTCGGCGGCCTCCGAGCGGGTCGTCAGCGTGATGCGCGTGGAGAGGATCTGGCGCACCGCATCCTCGCATCCTGCCCGCGAGAAGATGAACGTGATGGCGGGCAGCAGCCGCGCGCGATCAAGAGAAATCAGTGTCGAGGGGCGCGACTCACGACGCACGCGAACCTCACGGTTCCACGAGCGTGAGCCGCGCCCGCCGCGCATCCCGGAGTCCCGCGTCGCTGCCACGAGCTCGGGATTGAGCTTCCCCTTGCCGGTGGGGGCGTACAGGTCAAAGATGTCCTCGCCGACGATCATGTGCTGGTAGAGCGGGACGGGACGCTTTTCGGACACGATGATCTCACAGGTGGAGCGCACTTCCCGGATCCATGCGCCGAACTCTTCCGCGTTCGACACCGTGGCCGACAGCGCGATGATTGCGACGTGTGCGGGCAGGTGAATGATCACTTCCTCCCAGACCGGGCCGCGCATCTTATCCGCCAGGTAGTGGACCTCGTCGAGGATGACGACGCCCAAGTCGCTCAGGGATGCGCCCGCGTAGATCATGTTGCGCAGGACCTCTGTCGTCATCACGACGACAGGGGCACCGGAGTTCACCGACGTGTCTCCGGTCGCGAGGCCGACATTGTCCGCGCCGTAGAGGTCGCACAGCTCCAGGTACTTCTGGTTGGACAAAGCCTTGATCGGCGTCGTGTAGAACGCGCGCATTCCCTGCTCAAGGGCCACGTAAGCGCCAAACTGGCCGACGATCGTCTTTCCCGCACCTGTGGGTGCAGCAACGAGGACGGAGCTGCCAGCCTCGACGGCATCGAGTGCCTGGATCTGGAACGGGTCCGGGGTGAAGCTCAGCGTGGACACCCAACGGGCGCGCAGCGACGAGGCGGCCAGCGCCTCGGCCTTGTACGCTGCGTAGCGCTGGGCTGCACTGCCCACGCCGAGATCGACTTCCTCCTCGCACTGGCTGACGTTCTCAGTATCCCGGGTGCGGTGTCGACGTCGTTTGGGGCTCACGATGCATCCTCTCGGGTCCAGATCGACAAAACTGAGCGCGCACGGCGTGCGGCTTCGTCGCGCATATCCGGCGTCGCTGCGCGCAGGTGTGGGGCAATGTCGATGAGGAGGCTCAGGCCCCACTGTTCGTTCCAGACAGGCAGGGTGATGCGCGCTCCCCCACCGTCCAGATCGGCGAGGATATCACCGTTGTATTCGTCGGCGATCCACCGGGCATCGCGATCGACGTCGAGCGTCCAGGTGGGTGCATCATGACGCACGCGGCGCGGCTCTTCGACGCGCGGGCCCTCGCCACGCACGTCGCTGATCGACGCGACCGCGAAGCTGCGAACCTCCCCCGCGCGAGTGCACCAGCCGCGCAGCAGCCAGCCGCTCGCGCTCGCCTCGAGCGACCACGGGTCGACGATGCGGCGCGTGCGAACGCCAGAAGCGGACACGTAGGTGAAAGACACACGTTCTTCGCGCAAGAGGGCGTCGCGCAGGGTCTCGAGGCTCTCGCTCGACGAGGCCAGAGATGGAATGGCCTCCACGTGCTGTTCGGCGTCGGCCTCTTTCAAGCCGCCAAGCGCGCAGACGACGAGGGCGGCATGCGGAACATGAGCGGCAAGATCCGTGCCAAGCAGCGGGGTGATCGCGGACAGTCCGATGAGAAGAGCCTGCGCCTCTAGCGTGGACAGACGCAGCGGCGCCGAGGCGCCCAGCGTCGAGCGTAGTGACACGCGCTGTTCTCGCTCGTAGAGCTCCCAATCGACCTCGAAAGACGCGCCGGGCAGTGAATCTCCAACGGACGCTAGATACTCGATATCACGACGCACCTGTCGGCGAGTTCGATGAAAATGCGCAGCGATCTCATCGACGCTCGCGCCCGGATGGTCACTCATCCACGCCACCATCGAAGCGAGGCGAACAACGGCCAACTGTACGTTCTCAGGCATTGCGCTCACCCCACGTCGCGGCCGCTCGCAGGCGCGTCACCATCGCGTCGCGCAGGGACTCGGGTGATACGACGACCACGTCACATGCCAGGGGTAGAAGGCGACCAATCCACGTTCCCATCTCTGCGCCTTCAAGCGCGACACGCTCCCAGCCGTGCCGATGCGAACCGTGCTCCTCAGACAATGCCCCGGCCTCGTAACCGTGAAGAAGTGTGCGCGCAGTGCAGTCCCCACGCACGTCGACGACGGGAGAGACGAACGATGACACACGCGGAAACGCTGCTCCCTCGGGCGGGAGCGATGCATCTCCCGGCTCCCCGATAAACGAAATCTGGGAGCGAATGCGCGACACACGGAATGTACGCTCGCTGCCGCGATCGAGGTCCCATCCCCACAGGTACAAGGCGCGGCCCTGGACCGACAGGGCCCACGGCTCGACGGAGCGCTCTGTGAGCTCGCGAGATCCCGGGTAGTCGAAGCACACCACGCGCCGCTCGCGAATTGCCTGCGACAACACGGTAGCTGCCCCGAGGCCGGTGAGACCCAGGCGAATCGTGGGAGTAGAAACATCGTCGGAGGAAGCTGCAGCCGCCTTCGCATCGATGGCATCAGCGAAAAATTCGCTACTATCCCACGCGCGTGCAGCCAGCGACATCAGCGCACGATCGGCACTGGTCACCTCGATGCCGGGCGCAAAAGAATCCCAGGCGATGCTGTAACGCTCCCCCGAGTGAATCGTCATGTGGGCACCCGCGTCACGCAGCGCATCTTTGTCTCGTTGAAACTGCGTTTCAAAGGCATCGTCCGCGAGCCCCTGATATCCGGGAAGAGCACGCAATTGCGCCTTCGTGCGCCCGGGACGCGCGCCCAGGAGCTCCACAAAAAGCTCGAGGACGCGCACGTTAGCGTTGACAGCGGTACTCACCCGCCTACCCTACGCGAAACGCACGCGTCCCGGGCATACGGCGCACCGTTTAGGACTGAGGCGACGCGGCATCAGCTGTGCTCGCGTACTCGTTGGTCACGATGACGGTCGGATCGACGTCTCCTTCGAGGACCCCAATCGACGTCAGGAACGACACCATGGAAGACCAAGTGGCAAGGTCCTGCATGCCGTCAGCGTGGGCATCGTCTCCGAGCCACAGAGGAACGGTCGCAGCGAGTACAGCATTGGCTGCGGCCAGCGACGTCTCGTCGCTGAGCGTCGTATCCCACTTTGCCGTCGCGTCAATCGCAACCTGGGGATCGGCCGCGATCACGTTCATCGCCTCGGTTGTTGCGGACACGACCGCGCGTGCCGCATCAGGGTGGGCCTGCGCCCATTCGCGCGTCGTAATAATCGAGGCCGCCACCAGCGGAGTCGAGGCACCATCCAACGGGATCTCCCGGATGTCGATGCCCGCGAGTCTCATCTGCACCGCGTCATTGTTGGTAAAGCCAACGACTGCGTCCACCTGGCCAGCCGCGAGGGCCGCCTGCTGTGTGTAGCCGATCGACGAAATGGTCACGTCCGATGTCTGCAGGGCACCGGCCTTGATAGCGGCAAGAGTGGCGTAGTAGCTCGAACCATACTCACCCGGAATACCGATGTTTTTTCCGGCGAGGTCAGCCAGGCTCGTGATTGATGACGAGGCGGGGACGATGACACTCCCCGGGTAGGTCGCGTAATACTGGCCAATCGACACGAGGTCCATACCCTGTGAGGCGGCAACCGCAGCCTCGTCGCCGGAGGCAATGACCACGTCCTCCTGGCCGGCGAGAAGCGCCGTGAACAGGCCCTCGTCCGAGCCGTGATGGCGAACGGTGGGCGTGATGCCGGCGTCGTTATACAGCCCCTGAGAATCAGCGACATAGACGGGGGCAAACTGCACGTTCGGGATGTAGGTCAGACCGATCGTCACGTCCGAGGCGCCCTGCGAGGACGTGCCCGACTGCGTGGCGCTGGGGCCGGTTGCGCAAGCGCCCAGTACCAGCGAGGCGCTGGCAGCGATAACGGTCGCGCGAACGATAGTGGAAAGCTTCAAGGGATGTCTCCTTCACTGCGTGATGGCGTAGCGCTTCGACCGCTCGATTCGATACACGATGACGTACAAAATTGTTGCCATGATGCACAGGATCGCGATGACGACAAACATGCCGGCGGTGTCCACGTTGCTTCTCATTTGAGTGAGTACCTGCCCGAGCCCGGACCCTCCCATGACCATCTCCCCCACGACCGCGCCCGTCACAGACAGAGCAAACCCGTTACGCAGGCCGCCCAGAATCGCGGGGGCGGCAAGAGGTAGCTCCATATGTGTGGCCATCGTCCAGCCCGTCGCGCCGTCGAGCGCGGCGGCTTCAAGAAGCTCGCGATCGATATGACGTAAACCGACGACGGTGGACACGAGGATCGGGAAGAACACCATCAGTGCGCACAGCACGATGACCGGCGTGATGCCATACCCGACCCACAGCACGAGAATGGGGGCAATTGCGATGGCGGGCAACGCTTGGGTTGCTCCAAGGAAGGGTTCCACCGCAGCGGCCAACAGCCGCCATCGGTAGATCGCATACGCGAGTGGCAGCGCAACGACCGTTCCGAGCGCGCACCCTGCAATAGCCTCGCCTCCCGTCACCGCGATCTGGCGCCAGGTGGAAGGGCGCTGGAGCAGCGCCACGCCTTTTCGGGCAACAGCAAGCGGATCGGGCAGACGCCAGGCTTCGATGCCGGTCAGCGTCGTCGTCAGCCACCATCCCGCCAGCATAAAGGCAAGGAAGATGATCGGTGCCGCGACGGTGAGCGCACCGCGGGGCTTGTTCCGAATTGCCACGACTTACTTTCCGACACCGGGGGGTACGCGCAGCACAGCAGACGCAGGGATGCGCCTCATGCACTCCTCCCATCCGGACTTTAACCGTCGGTGCCGGAATTTCACCGGCTCAACCGCCCTCGTTCTGTGAAGGCGGGTCGCGGACTATCACCGCCGGTTCGGACTTTCACCGACCCCGGAGTACTCGTGTGCCATTGTGCCACCGACCGGCGCGCTGCGCGAGGCGTATCCGCTATGAAAGAACAGGCGGCCGGACGGGATCTCCTCCCGGTCCGGCCGCCGAAATAAGTGTGCGATCAGTGTGAATGCGCGTTGGCGAGTTCGCGTAGCGCCTCCACCTCACGATGAGCGTCTTCCGCACGGAAGACTGCGGAACCCGCGACGAAGTTGTCGGCGCCGGCCTCGGCCGCACGCTCGATGGTCGCACGAGAAATGCCGCCATCGACCTGGATCGACACCTGCAGCCCTGCGGCGTTGATCGCGGCGCGCGTGCGCTCGATCTTCGGGATCATCTGCTCGATGAAGGACTGGCCACCGAATCCAGGCTCAACCGTCATGATGAGAATCATGTCGAACTCGTTGAGGATGTCCACGAACGGTGCGATGTCAGTCGCTGGCTTCAGAGCCAGGCCGGCGCGTGCACCGATGCGGTGCAGCTCGCGCGCCAGGCGCAGCGGTGCCGCTGCGGCCTCTGCGTGGAAGGTGACGGACTCGCAACCGACCTCCGCATACTGCGGAGCCCAACGATCCGGGTCTTCGATCATGAGGTGAGCGTCGACCGGCAGAATACCGGACTTGACGACAGCCTCCGCGACGGGCAGACCCCACGAGAGATTGGGGACGAAATGGTTGTCCATGACGTCGACATGAGCGATGTCCGCTCCTGCGATCTTGGTGAGCTCACCGCGCAGGTCAGCAATATCGCAGTTGAGAATCGACGGGCTAATTGTGGCGTTCATAACGCATATGCTAGCGCTTGCGCAGGCAGGCTACAAACATAAGATCCGTGCCGAAACGGTGATCCCAGAGCTGGAGTGTCCGACCGCTAAAGCCCTTGATGACGCCCGCAGATTCCGGCACGTCCAGCGCTTCGGGTGCGCATTCGTTTGCGAGCGCCACGGTGTCAAGCAGCTCAACCTCGCCAGCCTTGAGCAGACGCTCGACCTGTTCACGCGTCTCGGCCGCGTGCGGCGAACACGTGATGTACGTGAGAACGCCTCCGGGGCGTGTCAGCGCGACTGCTCGATCGAGGAGTTCGCGCTGGAGAACAGTCAGCTCCTCCACGTCCGTGGGCGTGCGGTTCCAACGGGACTCGGGGCGTCGGCGCATCGACCCCATGCCCGAGCAGGGGGCGTCGACGACGACACGGTCGAAAGAACCGAGCGGCCATGCACTCTGGCCCCCACCGAAGGTACGACCGTCGCCACTCACGACCTCGATGGAGTCGAACTGCCGTGTCGTGCGCTCCACGAGGCGGGCGCGGTGCGGGTGCACCTCGTTGGCGGTCACGTGTGCTCCCACGCCTGCAGCGAGGCCGGCCAGAAGCGCCGCCTTGCCACCGGGACCCGCACACAGGTCGAGCCAGCGCTCGTCGGCGTCGCCCTCGAGCGGTGCGGACGCGGCGATAAGGGCAGCGAGCTGCGAGCCCTCATCCTGTGCGCCGGCACGGCCGTCGCGAATCGAGGGCAGGCGCGCGGGATCGCCGGATTCGAGGAGCACTGCATACGGGGAGACAGCACCCAGGGCGACGCGTGTGTCGAGAATATCCTCGGCCTCGTCGGCGAGTTCATCGACGCTCATCAGCGACGGGCGAGCCACCAGAGTGACCGTGGGAACCTCGTTATCAGCCTCGAGAACGTCGAGAAGTTCATCCTCAGGGTAGCCGTGGGCCTTCAGGGCCTCACGGAACGCAGCGACCATCCACGCCGGGTGCGAGAAACGCACGCCGAGAGCCTGATCCTCGTCAGCGATAGCATCCATGGCTGCCTCACGCTCGGACGGATCCTCGCGGGTGATCGAACGCAACACGGCATTGACGAAACGCACGGGGCCATCCGTCAGGTGCTCTCGCGCGACGTCCACAGTTGCCGACACAGCAGCATGGTCGGGCACTCGCATATCGAGGAGCTGGTGGGCGCCCATGCGCAGGATGACAAGCGCGCGCGGGTCGAGATCAGTGAGTGGACGGTCGATGTGACGCAAGATCACCCAGTCGAGTCGGCCAATCGCGCGCAGCGTGCCGTGGACGAGCTCGGAGGTGAAGGCAGCATCCCGATCGGAGAAGTGACCGTCGCGCCGCGCCTGGCGCAGAGCCTTCGGCAACACGATGTTCGCGAACGCGCCCTGCGTCTCGACCTCGTGAAGAACGTCGTAGGCAATACGACGAGGCTCATCGGCCTTGCGCAGCTTACGGTAACCGTCCGCGTAACGCTTCTCGCTCATCGCTCTCCCTCCAGCTCGCCTCCAAGGCGCAGGTCTTCGGCGGGCCGGGCTCCTCTCGCCCAGGCGGCAGCGTCCATCCACGACTTACCGGCCGGCGCCACCTTGCCGAGCACGAGTGCTCCGCTCGCGCAGCCGACGGTCACCTGCTTCTTCGTGACCTCAAGCTGTCCGGGTTCGAGATCGTCTCGCTCCACGGGCGTTGCCTTGTCGAGCTTCATGCGGGCCCCGCCCGGAAGCATCGTGTAGGCGCCGGGATTCGGAGTCACGGACCGGATGATGCGATCTTCGTGTTCGGCGTCGTGCGCGAAGGACACGTAGCCGTCGACGTGCTCGAGGCGGCGAGCGTGCGTCACGCCGTCCGACGATTGCGGTGTCGCGGTTGCGCTCCCGGCGGCGAGCGCATCGACGACGCCGAGCACCTGATCCGCCCCGGCCTCGGCCATGGACGAGAGCAGCTCGCCGGCGCTCTCGCGAACGATCGGAACCTCGACGCGCGAATAGACGTCGCCCGTATCCAGGCCCTCCTCGAGGTTGAACACGCAGGACGCGGTCGTCGCATCCCCTTCGCGGATCGCCCACTGGACCGGAGCAGCTCCACGCCACCTCGGCAGATCCGAGAAATGCAGGTTTACCCACCCGTGTACGGGCATTGCCAGCACGTTCGAGGGAACGAGGCCGCCGTAAGCGACAACGACACCGAGGTCCGCATGCACGTCCTCGATGCGCTGAGCGATCTCGGGGGTCTTTAGCGTCGTTGTCTCCAACATTTCCACACCGAATTCGGTGGCTACCTCTGCCACCGGTGACGGGTACATCGTCTTTCCGCGGCCGCGCCGAGCCGGAGGACGCGTGATGACGAGGGCGACCTCGTGGGACGACGACAGCAGGGCCCGCAGCGTGGGAACTGCAGCCTCGGGGGTACCAGCAAAAATAATGCGCACGGCCGCCAGTTTACGGCACTACGCAGGCCCTGACTCAGAAGAGCTCGGGTGGGTTCACGCTCATTTTGACGAGCGGAACCTTGCGGGCACTGCGTGAGCGTCGAATCTCGGTAAGAACGGCGAGCATCGACGTCGCCCCTGCCAATGGGGTTCGCACCAGAGTCCGCACCTCGTTTTCTTCGCCCTCGCGCGTTGCCGGGCGCACGACGGTGCCAACCAGCTCCGCTCCTCCATCGCGAATGACCTGTTCGGCAACCTGACGGACCTGAGCCGCTGGCCCATCGAGGGCAACCATCGTCGTAGCCGGGAAAAATCCGAGAGCCTCACGCTCATCGAGAAGCCGATCGGCGTAGTCGGTGGGAGCCCAGCGCACGAGTGCCTGCCCCAAGGCATCGGGAATCGTCCCGACGACGAGGCCGGGGTGGCCTGGGCGGACAAGAGACAGCGCGTTGAGCCACCGCCGGGCAGCCTCCTCCGGGGCCCACAGTTCGGCTCGCCCGGCCAGAGCGTGCGCGTCGAGGATGATGGCGGCGGCGTAACCACCGTCCACGTCTGGCTCCGCTCCGGGAGTAGCAACGACGACCGTGGGGCGTGAGGGCAGCTGGCGGCTGATTCTGTGGGCAGCCGATGACTCGAGGACCGACGCGTCCGGGAGGTTGCGTGCAATCTCCTCGGCGGTACGTGTAGACCCCACGCGAGCTGCGCGTAGCTCAGTTCCCGAGCAGTGTGGGCACCGCCATGACTGCGAGGTGCGCGCACACCATGAGCAGGTCGCCTCTCCCCCGCTGCCCACAGCGAGGGGACCTGAGCAATGGCGGCAGCGCGCACGCTCGCCGCAACGGCGGCACACGACCGTGGGCCAATAGCCGGACGCAGCGACCTGGATGAGAACGGGGCCTTCGCGCAGGCCCTGGCGAATCATGCGCAACGCTGCCGGGGGGATGCGCATGTGACCGCTGGCGCCCTCACGTTCTGCTTCCGTCGCGCCGTGCAGATGCACGCGTGGAGTCGCGTCGCGCAGCGCGCCGGGCACCGGATCGAGACTGACCGCCCATCCAGAACGGACGAGAGCCTGTGCCTTGACCGAACGCGCGAACGAGGCGACGAGCAGCCCCGCGCCCTCCACCGCGCACCGCTGCACGGCAATATCAAGAACGTCGCAGCGTGGGAACCTGCGCTCTCGCAGTCGATCGTCGCCATCGTCGCAGATGACGATGAGGCCCAGCTTCGTACACGGAACCCACGCTGCCGAGCGCGTGCCGACCACAATCGGAAGACGCCCGAGTGTCGCGGCTGCGTGGATGCGGTAACGCTCCTCGGGCGACACCTCACCGCCTGTGACAGCGACGGGCACCCCGAGGTCCTCCTCGAGTGCACGTGCGTATCGTGCGGCGTCCTCTCCGGTGGCAGTCACGATGATGGCGCTGCGCCCCGACGAAACAGTGGCAGCGACGGCATCCGACAGGCACGCGCGCATCCGGGGACGCAGCGCGGTCACGACTGCACGCGGAGACTCTCCGGCTGCAAGGCGGTGAAGCAACGCGTCGCCAGCACGATATGATGCCCAGCCTTCGGAAACAGTCGGAGCTTGAACGGATGGCCACACCGACTCGTGTGCCTGTACGACGGTCTTTTCGCCGCGCGCATGTCGGGGTGGGATAGCGAGCGACAGGACCTGCGAGGTCGTTGCGAGAAACCGCGTTGCGATGCGACGTGCAACCTCGTACAGTGCGGGCGTCAGCACTGGGATTGCAGACGATACCGATTCGATCTGCGCGGTGTCGTCAAGCACATCGCGACGTGTACGCTCAACGATCCAGCCGTCGACGCGAGTCCCGGAAAACCGTACGCGAACTGCGCGGCCGACATCGGCCTCGTCAATGAACCTGTCTGGAACGACGTAGTCGAGCGGCCGATCCACGTGCGGCAGATCGACGTCAACGAGCACGCGAGCGATCTCCGCGGCCCGAGACCGCGGCGGATCGAAACCGTCAAGCATGCCCTGTTGGGAAGTCATGATCCTAGTGAATCACGGCCCGCACACATCTGCGTCCCGCTCTCAGCCGAGAAGCTTCAGCCCGTACTTCGCGACCACCATGGCGAGCACGCCAAAGACGATCAGACCCCACAGGGCCCAGTCGAGGCCCTGGGCGACGATACGCCGCAGTCCCACGGGCGCCGGGATGACGCCATCGCGTATATTGATGCGAGTGATTCCTCCGAAGACGAGCGTTGTCGTCAGGGTGATCAGCAGGCACCACGGGCACAGCACCTGGATGATGAAGTAGGACTGCCCGAAGAGCCAGAACGCAAAGAACAGCGCGATTGTGTACAGCAGGTTCGTGCCCAGCATGTACCAGCGCGGGAACTTCACGCCCGCGAAAATGGCGACGGAAATCGCGAGAACCACGGCCTCGAAAAAGATGCCGAGGAAAGCGTTGGGAAAGCCGAGGATCCGTGCCTGCCACGTCTGCGCAACCGCCGAACACGACAAGACGGATGAAATATCGCAGCCGAAGCGCGCCGAAGAATCAGCGGCCAGCTGCCATGCCTCGATCGAGAGGACGAACGACGTGACGAGGCCGATGAAGCCGGAGATGATCATCTCCAGGCTCGTGCGCCGACGCCACGCGCGCCGAGCGTCCTCGGTCTCGTACGAAGGCAGGTAGTCCTCGGCTGCCAAGGCCTCGCTCATGCGAGCGCAGCCTTCAGCTGGTCGACGCGGTTGGTCGCCTCCCACGGGAACTGGTCGCGGCCGAAGTGGCCGTAGGCAGCGGTCTCGCGGTAGATCGGACGCAGCAGATCGAGGTCCTCGATCATGCCGAGGGGACGCAGGTCGAAGACCTCGCGGATGGCGTCCGCGATGCGCTCCTCGGGCACCGAAGCGGTTCCGAAGGTATCGACATACAGGCCGATCGGGCGAGCACGTCCAATCGCGTAGGCAAGCTGAATTTCGCAACGCTGAGCGATGCCGGCGGCAACGACGTTCTTAGCCACCCAACGGGCGGCGTAGGTAGCGGAACGATCGACCTTTGACGGGTCCTTGCCGGAGAAGGCACCGCCGCCGTGACGGGCCATGCCACCGTAGGTGTCGACGATGATCTTGCGGCCGGTCAGGCCGGCGTCCGCGGCGGGACCACCCAAAACGAAGCGACCCGACGGGTTGATGAGAGTCGTCATGGAGCCGGTAGCCAGTGCGAGACCGGACTCTTCGATGACGGGGCTAATGACATAGTCACGCACCGCGTCGGCGATCGCGGACTGCGACAGCGCCTCGTCGTGCTGGGTGGACACGACGACCGTGTCGATACCCGCCGGGCGACCGTCCTCGTACGCGAGAGTCACCTGAGTCTTGCCGTCGGGACGCAGCCCTTCAACGATGCCCTGCTTGCGAACGTCAGTCAGGCGCTTCGCGAGGCGGTGCGCGAGCCAAATGGGGGCGGGCATGAGGTCCGGGGTGTCCGAAGAAGCGTAGCCGAACATGATGCCCTGGTCGCCCGCGCCGAGACGGTCGCGCGGGTCACCGCCCTGGGTGCCGCGCACCTCAAGAGCTTCATCAACGCCACCGGCAATGTCAGGGCTCTGGCCATCGAGCGACACGGACACGCCGCAGGAGGCACCGTCGAAGCCAACGCGTGATGAGTCGTAGCCGATCGATAGGATCTCGCGACGCACGATCTCCGGGATCTCGACGTACGCCTCGGTCGTCACCTCACCGGCGATGTGGATGAGACCGGTGGCCGCCATCGTCTCGACGGCAACGCGCGAGCGGGGATCGGCGGCAAGCAGCGCGTCGAGGATCGCATCGGAAATACGGTCACAGACCTTGTCGGGGTGACCTTCGGTAACGGACTCAGAAGAAAAAAGCTGTTGACTCACCGCTTTAGATTATCAAGGAATGACGCCATATGGCCGACAAGACCAGCGGCCACCTCATCCTTTGAGCCGAAGTAACGGCCAGCGATGGTCCCGCGCGCGTCGAGGAGTCGAATGTCGTTGGGCACGTCTCCGAATCCGACGGTCTCCCCCACCCGGTTCACGCAGATGAAATCTGCACCTTTTCGGGCTGCCTTGTCAGCGCCGTAGGCGAGAATCTCCTCATCGGTGCCGGTCTCTGCGGCAAATCCGACGACGAGGGGCGGGCGCTGATCGCTGTGCCCGATCTCGGCGAGGATATCGGGGTTACGAACCAGGCGAATTGTCGGAGCTTCCTCGTTGGATGGGTCCTTCTTGATCTTCGACTCCGAGGCGGCCTCGGGCCGGAAGTCCGCGACGGCTGCCGTCATGACGAGAGCATCGGCATCGGCCACCTGAGCGATCGTAGCCTCGCGCATCTGCAGAGCGCTGCCCACCCGAGTGACCTGCACGGCCGTCGGCAACGTTGCGAGCAAAGCCGACTCGATGTTTGCAGCGATCACGCGTACCGATGCGCCGGCTCGCGCCGCTGCCGACGCGATCGCCAATCCCTGACGGCCGGACGACTTATTGCCCAGAAAACGTACCGGATCGATGGGTTCACGTGTGCCGCCGGCGGTGATAACAAGCGTGCGACCAGCAAGAGCGTTCGATGCTTGCTCGTGAGCACCGAGGACGTCGAGAGCCGCCCGCGCGATGTCCTCAGGTTCGGGAAGACGGCCGACACCGCTGTCGCCGGAACCAAGCGCACCAGAAGCAGGTTCGATGACGTGGAAGCCGCGCTCGCGAAGCGTCTGAACGTTCGCCTGCGTAGCGGGCGCCAGCCACATGTTGGAATGCATCGCAGGAGCAACGACGACGGGCGCGTCAGATGCGAGAACCGTCAGCGACACCATGTCGTCGGCGAAGCCGCCGGCGAGACGCGCCAGAGAATTCGCGGTCGCGGGCACGACGATGACGAGATCCGCGACGCGAGCAAGCTCCACGTGCTCGGCGCGCCCCTCCCCCGCGATATCCACGGCAACCGGGCGGGACGTGATGCCCTCCCAGGTGGAACGGCCAACGAAATCCAAAGACGCGCGCGTCGCAGCGACATACACGTCGTGGCCCGCGCGTTGACACTCGCGGACCACGATGGGTGCTTTAAAGGCTGCGACGCCGCCGGTCACTCCGACGACGATCGTTGCCATGTCAGGCCTCGGGGTTAGCTTCGAGAGACAGGAGGCCTTCGTTGATCTCACGCAGGGAAACCGCAAGCGGCTTCTCATCCGGCTGCACGTCGACGACCGGACCCACGAACTGGATCATGTTCTGCTGAAGCTGCAGGTTGTAGGAGTTAATCTGACGCGCACGCTTCGCGGCGAAGATAACCAGCGCGTACTTGGAATCGACGTGCTCCAGCAGATCGTCAATGGGCGGGGACGTGATGCCCACGGGCTGGGCAACAATTCCGGACATGCGTGTATTCCTCTCAGTGGCGGATTCAGATAGATACTACTCCAGGCCAATGAGCCGAGCCAGCTCATCCACCGCGCGCTCCACGTCGTCGTTGATCACAACATGGTCAAACTCCGACGCAGCCTCGAGCTCAACGCGGGCGGTAGCCAGACGGCGAGCCTGTTCCTCGGGGCCTTCCGTGCCGCGGCCGATGAGGCGACGTTCGAGCTCCTCCCACGAAGGCGGAGCCAAGAAAATGAACTGTGCGTCGGGCCTGTTGGTGCGGACCTGGCGCGCGCCGGCCAGGTCGATCTCAAGAAGCACGGGCTTGCCAGCAGCGAGGGCTTCATCGACAGGTCCGCGAGGCGTCCCGTACTTGTTTTTTCCATGAACAAGCGCCCACTCCAACATGTCTCCGCGTTCGATCATTGCATCGAACTCTTGGGCGGAAACGAAGTAGTAGTGGACGCCGTTCAGTTCACCGGGCCGAGGATCGCGAGTTGTTGCCGAGACCGACACGTTGAGCGTCGGGTAGCGCTTCGTGAGCGCAGCGACAACAGTTCCCTTTCCAACGGCTGTAGGACCAGCGAGGACAGTCAGTTGAGCCTTAGTCATGACTCAAGTGTGCCACGCTTGACCGCGTCAGCCGAAACGCTCGACGAGCGCCTTCCGCTGGACGGGGCCGAGGCCACGCACGCGCCTGCTCTGGGCGATCTTGTACTCGTCCATCAGTACGGCAGCCGTGTTCGTGCCGACGCGCGGCAGCGACTCCAGTAGCGAAACGACCTTCATCTTCGCGACTGCTTCGTCTGAATCAGCGAGTTCCAAAACCTCCGACAGGTTCATCGAGCGCGCCTTAAGCGCGTTCTTCACTTCGGCGCGACGCCTCCGTGCCTGCGTTGCCTTCTCGAGAGCCTGCGCCCTCTGTTCTGGCGTGAGATCAGGTAGTGCCATTCTGATCATCTCCTCGGTTGGGATCTTCGGTAAATAAACTATGTCACCTTCCAGACCACTAGTGCCAGACCAAAACGCTGCTTCTTTAGTAACACAGCAGATTATTGCAGCGAATCGACCGTTGCACGGTAGGCGTCTCGAAGGCCGGCGATACTCGGGCCAGAGCGCAAGATTGCACGGGAAGACGAGGCAAGGACAGCATCTTCGGCTCCGGCGAAAACCTCCCTGACCTGCGCCGGTCCAGCGCCCTGTGCGCCCACTCCTGGAGCCAAAAAAGCGCCATTCAGCGACGCGAGATCGATGCCCAAACGCTTCACCGCATCGCCGACCGTGGCCCCGACGACGATGCCCGCAGGACCGAGGTGTTGTTGCTCACACTGGCTGTTAAAGTCCGCCAGTTGGGACACGACGCGGCCCGCAACGCTGGTTCCGTCCTCGCCGCGGGCGTGCTGCACGGAGGCTCCCTCAGGGTTGGACGTGAGCGCCAAGACGAACACTCCCCTGCCGGTCTGTCGCGCCAACTCAAGGGCGGGGGTGAGCGATCCGACGCCGAGGTAGGGCGAGAGCGTGACTGCATCGCCGGCGAGTGGAGAAGAATCCGACAGGAACGCCTGCGCATAGCCGTCCATCGTTGAGCCGATGTCACCGCGCTTCGCATCCACAATGCACAGCGTGCCGACCTCGCGGCAGGCGGCGATGACCTCCTCGAGAACGGCAACGCCGCGAGAGCCGTGACGCTCGAAGAAAGCCGCTTGAGGCTTGAAGGCAGCGACGCGACCGCCGAGCGCCTCGATGACGCGAAGAGAGAACTCTCGCACACCGTTCGCGTTGTCGTCAAGTCCCCATTCCTGCAGCAGGCCCGCGTGAGGATCGATGCCCGCACACACGGGTCCATACGCGCGCATGGCGGCGTAGAGACGGTCGCCGAAGCCGGCGGCGGCACCAGGTTTGATTGCGGCAGTAGTCATCGTGTCTCCTCCGATCGAATCGAATCCCATTCCTGCAGGGAGCGTACGGAGTAGGCTCCGCGCATACGCACTTCGATGGCCTGGACCATCGCGTTGAATGCCTGCAGCGTGGTCACCGCGGGGCGGTCCTGCGAGGCAGCGGCGGCGCGGATCTGGTAGCCGTCATTACGCGGGGCGCTGCGCTGAGGCGTGTTAACGACCATGTCGATCGAGCCGTCGTTGATGAGGTCGACGACCGTCGGCTCGCCGCCGTCGCCGCGGCCCTCGGACGACTTACGAACGGCCTGGGCCTCGATGCCATTGCGGCGCAGAACCGATGCTGTTCCGGAGGTCGCGAGGATGTTAAAGCCCATCTCGTGCATGCGGGCAGCCGGCAGAACGATTGCTCGCTTGTCGGTATCCGCAATGGAAATGAAGACGGTGCCCGACGTCGGCATATCGGTCGACGCACCGAGTTGGGACTTGGCGAATGCCGTCGGGAAGTCGCGGTCGATGCCCATGACTTCGCCCGTCGAGCGCATCTCGGGACCGAGGACAGTGTCGACGATTTCGCCACCTGCCGTGCGGAAGCGCTTGAAGGGCAGGACGGCTGCCTTCACTGCGATTGAGCCGCCGTCGTGGATCTCGCGGGCGTCGCGGGTGGGCAGTAGGCCCTCCTCGCGCAGCGAGGCGATCGTCGCGCCCACCTGAATGAGAGCGGCGGCCTTCGCGAGCTGCACGCCCGTGGCCTTCGACGCGAAGGGAACGGTACGCGAGGCACGCGGGTTTGCCTCGATGACGTAAAGCGTGTCGGAGAGCAAAGCGAACTGAATGTTGATCAGGCCGCGTACACCGACGCCGCGAGCGATCGCCTCGGTGGAGGCCGTGATGCGCTCGAGCTCGCGCGCGGACAGGGTCATGGGAGGCAGCACGCAGGAAGAGTCACCCGAGTGGATGCCAGCCTCCTCGATGTGCTCCATGATCGCGCCCATGAAGAGTTCCTCGCCGTCGTACAGGGCGTCGACATCGATCTCGATGGCCGCGTCCAAGAAGCGGTCGATGAGGAGCGGGCCGCGCGAGAACAGCAGCTCGGAGTCGTGGCTTGCGAGGTATTCGCGGAGCGCCGGCTCGTCGTTGATGATCGCCATGCCGCGCCCGCCCAGCACGAAGGAGGGGCGAACGAGGACCGGGTAGCCGACCTGCTCAGCAACGGCGATAACCTGCTCGGGCGTGTTTGCGGTGTCGTGCGCGGGAGCCGGGCACTGCGCCGCCTCAAGAACCTTGCCGAACTCCTCGCGGTCCTCGGCAAGGTCGATGGCGCGCGGGCTGGTGCCAAGGATCGGCACCCCGGCGCGCTCGAGGTCGGCTGCCAGCGACAGCGGAGTCTGGCCACCGAGCTGGACGATCATGCCCTTGACGGGGCCGGCCGCGCACTCGGCGCGGTAGATCTCCAGGACGTCCTCGAGAGTGAGGGGCTCGAAGTAGAGGCGGTCGGAGATGTCGTAGTCGGTCGACACCGTTTCGGGGTTGCAGTTGACCATGATGGTCTCGTAGTGCTCGCGCAGCGACATGGCGGCGTGCACGCACGAGTAGTCGAACTCGATGCCCTGACCGATGCGGTTGGGACCGGCACCCAGGATGATGACGGCTTCCCGCTCGCGCGGACGAACCTCGTTCTCCTGGTCGTAAGTCGAGTAGTGGTAGGGCGTGCGGGCAGCGAACTCGGCGGCGCAGGTGTCGACCGTCTTGAACACGGGGTGGATGCCAAACGCGCCGCGCACCTCGCGCACCGTGTCCTCGGACAGGCCACGCATCGCAGCGATCTGACGGTCGGAGAAACCGTGGCGCTTCGCCTCGGCGAGGACGTCGCCCGTCAGTGCCTCGGCCTCGCGAATGCGGGTCGCGACCTCGTCGAGGAGGAACATCTGGTCGAGGAACCACGGGTCGATCTTCGTCGACTCGAAGAGTTCCTCGAGGGTTGCACCGCCGCGAATTGCCTGCTGGACCTGGACAAGACGGCCCTCGGTTCCGACTGCAGCGGCCTCGACGAGCGCGCGCGTCTCCTCGGGCGTGGGCGCGTCGCCGTCCCAGTGGAACTGCACGCCGCCCTTATCGATCGAGCGCAGAGCCTTTTGCAGGGCCTCCGTGTAGGAACGACCGATCGCCATGGCCTCGCCGACGGCCTTCATCGAGGTCGTGAGGGTCGGGTCGGCGGCCGGGAACTTCTCGAAGGTGAAGCGCGGGACCTTGACGACCACGTAGTCGAGCGTCGGCTCGAACGAGGCCGGGGTCGAGCCCGTGATGTCGTTCGGAATCTCGTCGAGCGTGTAGCCGGTGGCAAGGCGTGCGGCGATCTTCGCAATCGGGAAGCCCGTCGCCTTCGAGGCCAGCGCGGACGAACGCGACACGCGCGGGTTCATTTCGATGACGATAATGCGCCCCGTCTCGGGGTGGATTGCGAACTGGATGTTACAGCCGCCGGTATCCACGCCCACGGCGCGGATGACGGCGATACCAATGTCGCGCAGGCGCTGCATCTCGCGGTCGGTGAGGGTCAACGCGGGAGCGACCGTGATCGAGTCACCCGTGTGCACACCGACCGGGTCGACGTTCTCGATTGAACACACGACGACGACGTTGTCCGCCTTGTCGCGCATGAGCTCGAGCTCGTATTCCTTCCAGCCGAGGATCGACTCCTCAAGCAGCACCTCGGTCGTGATTGAGGCAGCCAGGCCCTGGCCGGCGATGCGCTCGAGGTCTTCGGGGGTGTAAGCAAAACCGGAGCCGAGGCCGCCCATCGTGAAGGAGGGGCGAACGACGAGGGGGTAGCCGAGCTCGGCGGCGGCCGCGTGGCACTCTTCCATCGTGTGGGCGATGAAGGAACGCGCGACCTCGGCGCCGGAGCGCTCGACGATCTCCTTGAACTCCTCGCGGTCCTCACCGGCGCGAATCGCGTCGATCGACGCGCCGATTAGCTCGACGTTAAAACGCTCGAGAACGCCCATTTCGGACAGTGCGACGGCCGTGTTCAGTGCCGTCTGACCGCCCAGCGTGGGAAGCAGCGCGTCGGGACGCTCCTTCTCGATGATCGAGGCCACGACCTCCGGGGTGATCGGCTCGACGTAGGTGGCGTCGGCGATGCCGGGGTCGGTCATGATGGTGGCCGGGTTGGAGTTAACGAGGATGACGCGCAGGCCCTCCTCCTTGAGCACGCGGCATGCCTGTGTGCCCGAGTAGTCGAACTCGCACGCCTGGCCGATGACGATGGGGCCCGATCCGATGACGAGGACGGAGGACAGATCGTTCCTGCGGGGCATCAGTGGGTCTCCTTAGCGGCAGTCATCAGGGAAATAAAGCGATCGAAGAGCAGCTCGCCGTCGTGCGGGCCGGCAGCTGCCTCGGGGTGGTACTGAACGGAGAAGGCGGGAATGTCTAGGGCACGCAGGCCCTCGACGACGCCGTCGTTGAGGCCGACGTGCGAGACCTCGACGCGCCCGTAGCGGCCCGACTCGAAGGGAGCGCCCGAGGGCTCCCCCACCGGCGCGTCCACGGCGAAGCCGTGGTTGTGCGCGGTGATCTCCACGCGGCCCGTGGCCACGTCCTTCACCGGCTGGTTGATGCCGCGGTGACCATAGTCCAGCTTGTAGGTGCCGTAGCCGAGGGCGCGGCCGAAGAGCTGGTGACCGAAGCAAATGCCGAAGTACGGAATACCCGCGTCGAGGACGGCACGCAGCACGCCGATCTCGCGGTCGGCCGTCGACGGGTCACCGGGTCCGTTGGAGAAGAAGACGCCGTCCGGCTTGAGTGCCTCGATGTCCGCGAAGGACGCGGTGGAGGGCACCACGTAGACGCGCGCTCCACGCGCGGCCAGGTGGTACGGCGTGCGCGACTTGATACCCAGGTCGACGGCGACGACGCGCGCGATGGGTTCCTTGCCCTCAAAGTCGCCGAGAGGCTCCACCACGTAGGTCTCGTCCGTTGACACCTCGGCGGCGAGCGCCTGGCCGCTCATCGCGGGCGACTCGGCGACGATGCGCATGAGGGAGGCCACGGCCTCGTCCCCCAGGTACTGCGCGCCCACGGGCAGCGCGTCGCCCGAGAAGATGCCGGCGCGCATCGCTCCGCGCTCGCGGATGTGGCGGGTGATCGCACGCGTGTCGACGTCCGCGATACCGACGATGCCCTGAGAGATCAGCTCGTCCTCCAGCTCGCGGCGCGAGCGCCAGTTGGAGGCGCGACGGGCGGCGTCGCGCACGACGAAGCCCGCGACCCAGATGCGCGAGGACTCGGGATCCTCGTCGTTGACGCCGGTGTTGCCGATGTGCGGGGCCGTCATGACGACGATCTGGCGGTGGTACGACGGGTCGGTGAGCGTCTCCTGGTAGCCGGTCATGCCGGTCGAGAACACGATCTCGCCGAGCGTGCGGCCCTTCGCGCCCCATGCGCGGCCCTTGAAAACGGTGCCGTCCTCCAGGACGAGCAGAGCGATATCGGACGTGGTCATCGGTCCTCCTTGGCAATCGGGGTGGCGTCGACGACCGTCGGGACGCCGTTGTAGATCGTGTAGCGCACCTGTCCGGGCAGTTCCATGCCGCGGAAGGGGCAGTTCGTGGAGCGCGTCCACTGCTTGGCGGGGTCAACCGTCACGCGCACCGTTGCATCCACGAGGGTGACGTGTGCGGGGGCGCCAACGACCAGGCCCCGGCCCTGCGATTCCACGCGGCCAATCTGCGCGGGAACAGTCGACATCACGCGAGCAACGTCCGCCCAGTCCATGCGGCCCGTGTTCACCATCGTCTCGATGATGATCGGCAGCGCCGTCTCCAGGCCGGTCATGCCGAACGCGCCGGCCTGCCACTCGCAGTCCTTCATCTCGAGCGGATGCGGCGCATGGTCAGTACCGATGCAGTCAATCGTGCCGTCGGCGAGGCCTGCGCGCACCGCCTCGACGTCCTCGGCACGGCGCAGCGGCGGGTTCACCTTGTAGAGCGGGTCGTAGGTGGCGGCCAGCTGCTCGGTGAGGAGCAGGTGGTGAGGCGTGGCCTCGGCCGTGATATCCACGCCCTGTGCCTTACCCCAGCGCACGAGGTCAACCGAACCCGCGGTCGACAGGTGACACACGTGCAGGCGCGAGCCGACGTGCTTGGCGAGCAGGATGTCGCGGGCAATGATCGCCTCTTCGGCGACGGCTGGCCAACCGGCCAGGCCGAGCTCGCCGGACAGTGTCGACTCGTTCATCTGCGCGCCCTCGGTGAGCGCGGGATCCTGGCTGTGCTGGGCGATGACACCGCCGAAGCCCTTGACGTATTCGAGGGCGCGGCGCATGAGGACGGGATCGGACACGCACTTGCCGTCGTCGGAGAAGACACGAACCTTCGAGCGCGAACGCGCCATCGAGCCGAGCGATGCGAGCTGCTTGCCTTCCAGGCCCTTGGTGACGGCACCGACGGGACGCACCTCGACCCAGTCCGCCTCCTCGCCCAGGCGCAGCACCTGGTCAACGATCGCGGCCGTGTCCTGCGTGGGCGTCGTGTTGGCCATTGCGTGGACAGCGGTGTAGCCGCCGACTGCGGCCGCTCGCGTACCGGTGAAAACGGTCTCGGCGTCCTCGCCACCGGGCTGGCGCAGGTGGGTGTGGATGTCGACGAGGCCGGGCAGGGCGATCAGGCCCTCAGCGTCGATGACGCGCGGGTCACGCACGGCGTTACGGGCGTCGGCACCGATCGCAACGATGGTGCCACCGGACAGCGCAATGTCGGTGGGTTCCCCGCCGAGTAGCGAGGCTCCGGTGATCAGGATGTCACGGGTCTGTTCAGTCATTGCTGTGTCCTTCCGATGCGAGAAGCAGGTAGAGGGCGGCCATGCGGATGCACACACCGTTCGACACCTGTTCGACGATGACAGATTGGTCTGAGTCGGCTGCCTCAGCGCAGATTTCGAGGCCTCGGTTCATCGGGCCGGGATGCATGACAACGGCGTTGGGTGCCAGTGTGGCGAAGCGTGCCGGGGTGAGGCCGTACTCCGCGTGGTAGGCGCCGGGCGACGGGAAATAACCACCGCCCGCGCTCGACATGCGCTCGCGCTGCACGCGCAGCATCATGACCGCGTCGGGGCTGCTCGCCAGGGCCTCGTCAAAGTTGTAGGACGTGTCGCAGTTCCAGGTCTCCACGCCGATCGGCAGGAGCGTCGGAGGTGCAACGAGGGTGACGCGGGCGCCCAGGAGCGTCAGGAGATCAACGTTGGAGCGCGCCACGCGCGAGTGGAGGACGTCGCCGACGATGACGACGTGTGCGCCGTCGAGGCCGGAGCCGGGGGCGGGCGTTCCATCCTCGCCGAGCGACGGAGCGTAGTGGCGGCGCAGGGTCATCGCGTCGAGGAGTGCCTGCGTCGGATGCTGGTGGGTACCGTCACCCGCGTTGAGGACCGGCAGATTCATCCAGCCGGCGTGCGCGAGACGGTGTGCGGCGCCCGACGAGGAGTGGCGCACGATCACCGCGTCCGCGCCCATGGCCTCCAGCGTGAGTGCGGTGTCCTTCAGTGACTCGCCCTTTGAAACGGAGGAGCCGCGGGACTGGAAGTTGATGACGTCGGCACTCAAGCGCTTGGCGGCGGTCTCAAAGGAGATACGGGTGCGCGTCGAATCCTCGAAAAAGAGGTTGACGACGGTCTTACCCTGAAGCGTCGGAAGCTTCTTCACGCCGTGGCGCTGAGTGGCGGCCATCTGCTCCGCCGTGTCGAGGATCAGAATCGCCTCCTCGCGCGTCAAGTCACGGATCGAAATGAGATGGCTCAGGCTCATCGTTTACAGGCCTTTCCCGAGAAGGACGCCATCGCGCCCGTCTGTTTCGTCGAGCAGAATGGTGACGATTTCGTCGCGGGAGGTCGGCAGGTTCTTGCCGACGTAGTCCGGGCGAATCGGAAGCTCGCGGTGG
Organism: Xylanimonas cellulosilytica; assembly: GCA_001072465.1. GTDB lineage: Bacteria > Actinomycetota > Actinomycetes > Actinomycetales > Actinomycetaceae > Pauljensenia. The sequence continues at coordinate 70,241 of JVKM01000036.1, forward strand.
CCTCGGTCGACGAGGACTGCGAGCTGAACGGCCGCAGGGCGACCGATACGAGTAAGAGCATCGAGCGCAGCTTTGATGGTGCGTCCGGTGTACAGCACATCGTCGACGAGGACGACGGTCTTGCCGTTGATGCCAGTGCGAGGCACCAGGGTCTCTTTCGGAGCCCTCAGGGGCTGAGAGGCCAGGTCGTCGCGGTACATCGTGGTGTCGATGATTGCGAGTTCCGCGTAGGTGCCGGAGACTTCCCGAATGCGATTGACGAGACGACGCGCCAACGTTGCGCCACGAGTGGGGATGCCTGCGATGACGAGGTTATCGCTGCCGCCGTTTCGTTCGACGATCTCATAGGCGATACGGGTCAGGGAGCGTGCGACGTCGCCAACTCCCAATACTTCTTTGCCGCGCGATGCGCGATCTGCGTGCACTTCGGCCACGCTTACTCCTTCCCCGCCTCACGGGACGGTCATTAAAGGATCTGTCGTACGACCATCCTACGCTCCTCGTCAGGAGCCGGTGTGACGCCTCCACGTGTGAAACACCACGTGAGTGGCGTTAGACTGCAGGAATGAGCCAGCAGTCGAAGCAGTCCACCCCCGGGCAAAGCACCGGTGTGACGCCGCTGGCGCACGACCGTCCGGTGTCTGGACACCGCGTGACGCTCGACGATATCGCTCTCGCTGCCGGAACATCGATCGCGACCGTGTCGCGCGCTCTTGGGGGATCTCCGCGCGTCGCTGCCCCAACGCGCGAACGCATCGAAAAGGTGGCCGAGGAGCTCGGCTACCGGGCCAACATCGCGGCGTCACTCCTCGCATCAGCGCGGCCGCAGATCCTTGGCCTCGTCTGTTCCCTCAGCCAGGAACTGCATGTTCGCTATCGCGCTGAGGCACTCCGATACGCTGAGGACCGAGGGTTTCGCGTCATTGTGGAGTCAATCGATACCTCGCGCGATGTCGACCGAGCCTGGGAATCCGTTTTACAACTGCGTGCTCAGGCTGTGATTGCTGTCGACTCGACCTGTGTTTCGACGCGTTTTACGAACACACCGACTGTTCTCATTGGCCAGCATGCGCCTCGTCGAAACATTGATCTCGTCACGAGCTCCAACGAACGCGGTATGGGGCAAGCGATTGCTCTTCTCGCCCAACGTGGCAGCCGACGCATTGCCTTCCTTGAAGGACCTGCCGGGCCCTCCGCACGAGCACGCAAAGCGGCTTTTACGCAGGCGTGCCGCACTTACGAGGTCGATGCGCTCACTGTGCCGGGCGGTGACAACGTCGACGCTGGCTTCCTCGCCGTCCGAGCGGGTGTCCCTGCGGGCGTCGATGCGCTCGTTTGCTACAACGACCAGTGCGCGCACGGAGCCATTCTTGCTCTCCTCGGGGACGGCCTCGTTCCAGGGCGCGATATGTTGGTTGTGGGCTGCGATAACTCGGCGATCGCTTCGTCGCGCGCCCTCTCTCTGACGTCGATCGACCGCGCGCCGTCGCGTGTCGCGAGCCTCGCTGTCGATCAGGCGATCGCACGAGCGCTCGGCGACAGTGGTAGCCCGGCTCGTCAACGAGTTGACACGGAACTCGTCGTGCGAGCGAGCACGGGATAGCCGCGCGGAACGAGCTGACCGTGAGCCCGTCCCGCGCGACCGTCCGCACTTACTGCACCGAGGACATCAGACACTCAACGAGCGTGGCGTGCACGTTGGGTGTGCCCAGGAGAATCGATCCCTTGTAGCGCACGTCGAGCGGAGTTCCGTCCAAGCGCGTCGCGAGCGCACCACACTCGGTGGCGATGAGCGTCGCTGCGGCGATGTCCCACGGAGAGACCCACATGTGGACGAATGCTCCAGCCCGGCCGACAGCAACTTCCACACACTCGAGCGCTGCGGAGCCGTAGCGCCGATGGCCACGGCTGTCCTGAAGCGCGCGGGCAAGCCGAGGCAGCGCGAGGATCTCTTTGATGTCGGTGATGATGATGGCATCACGATACGTTGAGGCGTCCGTTGCCTGTCCGAGAGGGACCCCATCGACCCACGCTCCGTGGCCGCGAATCGCGTGATAGATGTGGCCGCCGACCACGTCCGCGACCACGCCGAGGACCGGAATGCCGTCCTCGCATAAGGCCAAGGACACCGCATAATCGCGATGGGTTTCCACGTAGTTCATCGTGCCGTCGATCGGATCGAGGACCCAGACGAGTCCGGCGAAAGAGTCAACGGCGTGCCCCTCCTCCCCCAGCAGTGGCAGGCCTGTCGTCGCGTGAAGGTGGGAGGCAATATCCGCTTCGATCGCCTTGTCTACGGCCGTCACGAGGTCGTTACGATTTGCTTTCGTGTGAATGTCAAGCTCGACGGGTGGGTGAAGCGCGATGTTCATCCCCCTGCGAACTGCCTCAATAGCTGCGTTGAGCAAGTGCTCCATATCGACGGTCATGCTCACGATTCCTCCTTTGTTTCGCTGAATTCACGGTCAGCACGCAGGTTCCGCTCTTCAAAGAACGCGACCATGATCAGACAGGCGAGGCCAACCGCGGCGGATGCAAAGAGCACGGTGAACGTCGATGACCAGCCGTGGAGATGCCATCCGAGGATCGTCACGCCGTCCTTGGTCGGGTCTGCGATGCGGCCAAGAAGAACCTTGGCCATCGAATCGCCGAAGACGTAACCAAACGCTCGAGGTACTGCGTTGACGACCACGGTCGCGGTCTTCGGCGCAAAACCGATGACGCAGATACCAATCAAGGTCACGGGGCCGAAGATGAGGAAGCCGATCATGAAGAGGGCTCCGTAGACGACGGGAGCAGTCGTCGCATGCGCGTAGACGAAGAGTGGGATGACCACAGCGCCCATACCGATAGCGGCGCTGAGAGCACGCCGACCGCCCATCTTGTCGGAGAAGTATCCCCACAGAAGAGAGCCGGCGAGGCCGCCGAGTTCAAGCGCGATCGTCGTGTTGACCGCGAGGTAGTCGGAGAAACCGAGCTCCTGGCGTGTGTAGAGGACGTTCCAGTTGTCGATACCGATACGCACGCAGTACGCAGCCACATTAGCGATGCACAGGAACCAGACGGCCGGGTTCTTGACAACGTAGTCAAGCAGGATCCGTCCCTTGGATACGGAGCTCGTGACCGCGTCCGCCTTCGACTCGGGTTCACCGAAGATCGCCTCGGGGGTGCTCCAGCCGTGCTCCTTGGGATCGTCCTTGCCGAAGAACCAGCCCCATATGCCGATCGGAATGCAGATGACGGCGGGGACGATGAACATGCCGATGACGGATCCGTTGAACAGCGTGTTCGCGCCCCAGAGAGCCAGAACGCCCGCCACCATCGCGCCAATGTTGTGCGAGGCATTCCACCAGCCGATGAAACGACCACGCAGGGCACGAGGAGTCCACCGGTTCATCGTCGAGTTGCAACAGGGGCCGCCGGGAGCCTGGAAGAGGCCGTTGAGCGACCACAGGAGAATCATCCAGCCGTAAGGGCTGTGGAACCATGCGAGCACGAGGCCGATCAGGATCGAGGTGACACCCGAGGCGAGCAGCAGTGCGGAGATGACCTTCTTGGTGTTCTTGCCGTCGATGAAGAAGCCGAGAATGAGCCCGCCGAAGCCGTAGGTCAGCGAGAAGGCGAAGCCGATGGTGCCGAGCTGAGTCGTCGTCAAGCCAACCTGTTCGACGAGGAATGGCTGCGCGGACTTGAAGTTCGTGCGCAGCAGGTAGAAGCCGCCATAGACGATGACGAGCACGGCGTACGTCTTAAGGAACTCCATGAGCCACTTCTTACGTTGCTGCTCGAGCGTCAGGGACGTGGGCGGAGACGTACGAATATCGAAAATGCGGGATAGATGCGTCATTGCTGTCTCTCCAGTGTTGTCGGTGTACGCGGGTGATGATGGCGGCGGTGCCATCGGCGTAACGCCACCAGAATACAAACGCTTACATTCAGTGTCAAGACTCACTTGCCCATGAAACTTGTCGGTTATGAACTGGTGTCAAGCGGTGCCATGTACAGGCATTTAGGCGATATTGAGGGTGGTGCATATCGAATACTGCTCATCCTGCTCGTCTGCGATGTGGACCTGCGGTCGCGCGGTCACACAACATACCCGGTAGGGGTATTGCACTATACCCCTACCGGGTACCTCGTCTTTGATGGCAATACGCTGCCCCGTTGATAGTGCAATGAAAGGGGCAAACCCGGTAAAATTCGATGAGCGCCGACGGCGCCTCAGATACTTCCCTATAGAAAGGCCACACCATGACGATCGAACAGCTCCCCCACCCCGAGGTCCGCGGTGGTGGTTGTGGCTGCGGCGAACACGATGTTGCCGAGCCGACCATTGATGCGACCGCTATCCCCCACCGTCTGCGCCATGCGGCTGTCCTCGGCGCTGCCCAGTCGATGAACGCTGGTGAAGCCTTCATCATTCGCGCTCCCCACCTGCCTCGTCCGCTGCTTGCTCAGATTGCACAGCTGCCCGGCGAGTGGACCTTCGAGGTCATCGTCGACGGCCCCGAATTCTGGGACGTGCGAACGACTCGCCTCGCTCTCTGACACAGGCGATAAAGGGGCAGGATCGGCATGATCCTGCCCCGACTCATATGCCTAAGTCCCTTCGAGACAACCGTCCTGGTCGGCTGCACCTGCACTTGCCGCCGGCATTGAAGAAAAAGTGGGGCCGACTCCAACATGAGAGTCGGCCCCACCAGGCATGTAGAGCGAGCGCTCAGTACTCCTCGAGGAGTTCGTCGAGCTCGTCTTCGACGCTGCCTCCATCCAGAGGCTTGGCCCCAGCAGGCAGAGCGCGCACGGGCGCTTCCTGTGCGGGCAGCTCATTGTCAGACGAGGACTCGGCCTCATCGGAAACGTGCGCTTCGTCTTCCTCGGAGCTGCGACGTGACCATGCGGGGGACGCAAGGTCCTTGCGGATCGCGTCGAGAACCGCGTTTACGAACGACGGCGACGTGTCGGTCGAGATCGAGCGAACGATCGAGATGGCCTCGTCGATGACGATGATCGGCGACACCTCGTCGTTCTCGAGCATCTCCCATACCGCGACGCGCATGACCGCAAGGTCGACGGCGGCGATTCGATCCAGGCCGGGCACGCGAGCGTGCGCCGAGATCAACGAGTCGATGCGGCGCAAATTGTCCGCCACACCGGCGATGATCTGGATCGAGAACTCCGGGAGCGGAGTCTGAGCCGCGGTGATGACGCGGCGCTCGCGCAGGAGGTCTCGCAGCACGTCGGGGTTAGACCCCATACCGCGCTGGTCGGCCTCGTAGACAACGTCGGCCGCGCGCTTGCGGGCCTTGGTGCGCGAGGTGAAGCGGTGCTGCTTCGACATTACTCGGTCACGCGACCCGAGTACGAGCCGTCACGGGTGTCAACCTTGACGCGGGTGCCTTCCTCCATGAAGAGGGGAACCTGGATCTCGTAGCCGGTCTCGAGGGTCGCGGGCTTGGTGCCGGCGGAAGAACGGTCGCCCTGGAGGCCGGGCTCCGTGTGCGTGATCGTCAGAACGACGGTGGCGGGCAGCTCGACGAACAGGACGGTGCCATCGTGCTGGGAGACGATAACGTTCTGGTTCTCCACCATGAAGTTGCGGGCGTCGCCCACGGTCTCGGCGGGAACGTTGATCTGCTCGTAGGTGGACTGATCCATGAAGACGTAGTCGGTGCCGTCCTGGTACAGGTACGTCATGTCGCGACGGTCGACGGTCGCGGTCTCGATCTTCAGGCCCGCGTTGAAGGTCTTGTCGACGGTCTTGCCGGACAGGACGTTCTTGATCTTGGTGCGCACGAAGGCCGGACCCTTGCCGGGCTTGACGTGCTGGAATTCGACAACCTGCCAGAGCTGGCCGTCGATCACCATAACCAGGCCGTTCTTCAGATCATTGGTCGTTGCCACAGGGGTACCTCACTTGAGAAGGAATCAGTAATCAGGGGTCAGTTTACACGCGCGCGCGACCAAATCCGCGACTTCTTGCGGGGTGCGGTCACTCGTATCCACTGTTGTGTCGGCCACGGCGGCATACGCCTCGCGCGCTTGTTTCATGAGCTGGGTCAGTACGGCGCGTGGTGCACCCAGGCCGACTGAGCGCGGAGCGCCAAGGCCTTCTCGGCGTGATACCGCGGAAAGATCGGCGCTGAGCTCGATGACGAACGCGCCGTTTGCGCGCGCCCGCTCGATCGACGAGGCAGTGGCTGGGTCGAGCGGCTGAGAGGCACCAAGCGTGACAATGCCCTCGTCGATGCTGAGGAGACGCTCGGCTTCCTCACGTGCTGTGGTGGCCAGGCGCGGATCGCGTCCGACCACGAGGGTGCGCATCGACGCACCCAGGCGTGCCTCGACGGCCTCGTCGACCTCGTACAGCGGCAATTCGTGACGGCGGGAGAGCTCGCGTCCAACGGTGGTTTTTCCGGAGCCGGTCACTCCGATCAACACGATGAGGCTCATGCGCGAATGCCGATCTGAGACGCGGGGGCCTGCAGCTCCTGCGGATCGACGGAGACCGTCCCGGGATTTGCGATGCCGTCGAGGAGGACGAAACGCAGGATTCCGCGTCGTACCTTCTTATCGGAGAGCATGATGTGGGTGAGCTCGTCGAGAGTGCTTCCCTCGTAGCGAGTCGGCAGCCCGACGCGTGAGAAAAGCTGGTCGTGCCGAGAAACATCGTCAGCACTGAGCAGCCCGCGGGCCTGAGCCAGGCGCGCCGCGAAGCAGCAGCCGACGGCCACCGCATCGCCGTGGCGCCAGGTGTAGTCGTTCGCGCGCTCGATGGCGTGCGCGAGGGTATGTCCGTAGTTGAGGATTTCGCGCAGGCCGCCCTCAGTCAGGTCGGCGGACACGACGCGGGCCTTGACTGCGATCGCGCGGGTGGTGATCTCCGCAAGCTGCGGGCTGTTTGACCGCAGAAGCTCGCTCGGTTCCGTCTCCTCGACGATACGCAGGATCTCCGGGTCGGCGATGAAACCGCACTTAATGACCTCGGCTGCACCGGCCGCCAGATCGGGCGCGGGCAGGCTCTCGAGGAGATCCATATCGGCAACCACGGAGGTTGCCGGATAGAAGGAACCGACGAGGTTCTTCCCAACGGACGTGTTGATACCCGTCTTACCGCCAACGGCCGCGTCAACCATGGCGAGGAGCGTCGTCGGAACATTGATGAGCGTGATGCCCCTCAGCCACGTTGCGGCGACGAAACCGGCCATGTCGGTGGTCGCTCCCCCTCCCATGGCGATGATCGCATCTTTACGTCCGAGCTGGAGACGACCGCACTCGTCCCACAGGGAGGCAACCACCTCGATCGACTTGCCGGCCTCGGCATCGGGGTGGTCGGCAGTCGAGGCCTCGATGCCCTGTTCACGCAGGTATTGCGCCAGGGCCTCGGCTCGGCTAGCGAGAGGACGCGCGTGAATGATGAGCACCTTCGTCGCGGCCTCGTCGAGGGCCTCGTGGATCGGCTCGAAACCAAGCCCGTGTCCGACCGCAATAGTCGAGGGGTGTTCTCCGGTGACACGGATAATCGTGCTCATGCATGCTCCAACTGCTGGGCGATGGCGGTGACGACGTCGTCGACGGGACCGGGCCCTGACTCGACGACGATGGTGGCGACGGATTGGTAGTGAGGCTCGCGCTCGGTGCGCAGGCGCGCGAGCGTCCCGGACGGGTCCTTCGCAAGCAGCGGCCGATGCGTCTTCGAGGCGGTACGACGAACGAGCTCCTCGTGGGGAGCGTCAATGTAGACGACCGTGTGCCCGGATAGGAGCTCCCGAACGGCGGGAGTCGCTGCCGCTCCCCCGCCCAACGAGACGACGGCCTCGTGCGTGAGAGCCTCGGCGACGGCTTCGGTCTCCATCACGCGAAAAGCTGCTTCTCCGTCGGTGGCGAAAATGTCAGCGATCGGACGGCCTTCGCGCTCAACGACGAGGGCATCTGTGTCGATGTGGTCAACGCCCAACCGCTCGGCAAGCAGGCGCCCAACCTTAGACTTGCCCGCGCCGGGCAGACCCACAAGAACGATGGGGCCTTGAGCACTCATGCGCGTTCCCCCACCACCGCGAGGTACGCCTCGAGATTCCTGCGCATCTCGCCAACAGATCGGCCACCAGCGTGATCCGACAGGGCATCCGCGAGCACGAGGGCCACCTCGGCCTCGGCGATGACTGCGCCGGGCACGACCTGGCAGGTGTCGGAGCGCTGGTGCAAGCCCACCGCTTCCTCACCCGTTGCCAGGTCGACGCTGCGCAAGGCGTGCGGAACGGTCGAGATCGGCTTGAAAGCGGCGCGCGCGACGATCGGCGCGCCGTTGGACGTCCCCCCTTCGATGCCTCCGGCGTGGTTGGAGGCGCGGGTCAGGTGCCCATCGTCGCCCCGTACGATCTCGTCGTGGGCCGATGAGCCGAGCAGCGCTGCCTGAGCGAAACCGTCTCCGATTTCGACGCCCTTGACGGACTGGATCGACATGAGCGCGGCGGCCAAGCGCGCATCGAGGCGCTCGCGCGCGGTCACGTGTGTGCCCAGGCCGACGGGAACGTCGTATGCGATCACTTCGGCGACGCCGCCGATCGTGTCACCCGCCTGCTTGGCAGCATCAACCGCCGCCTCGAAGCGCGCGTTATCCTCCGGATCGAGTGTGCGCATCGAGGCCTCGCACAGTGCCGCCTCGTCGGCGGGAGTAGGCGTCGACGAGGCCGTGGCGCGCTCGGCCCCAACGGAGACGACGTGGGACACGAGACGAACGCCGGCGACCTGCTCCAGGAGAGCTTCGGCGAGCACACCGAGTGCAACGCGCGCGGCAGTTTCGCGGGCACTCGCGCGCTCAAGGACGGGGCGAGCCTCGGACAGGTCGTAGGACAGCATGCCGGGCAGGTCCGCGTGACCGGGACGGGGCCTCGTCAACGGTCGATTACGAGCGATTTCGCGTTCGTCTCCCGTTCCCGCGTCGATGAGAAGCTCCGACGGATCGACCGGATCGGCACTCATCACCGTCTCCCACTTGGGCCACTCAGAGTTGCCAATGCGAATAGCCACCGGGGCGCCGGTTGTCACGCCGTGACGCACGCCAGCCAGGATCGATACCTCGTCGGCCTCAAACTTCTGCCGAGCGCCGCGACCGTAGCCGAGGCGACGACGCGCGAGGCCACGGCGCAGGTCCTCCGTCGTCACATGCAACCCGGAGGGCAGTCCCTCGATCGTTGCGAGCAGTGCGGGTCCGTGCGATTCACCGGCGGTCATCCATCTCAGCATGCCTCCCAGTGTCCCACAAGCGACAAGTCTTGTGCGAAAGGGCTCTCACGAGCTGAACGGTCACGACTGAGGTGCCTGGTCCCCGTTCGTCGCGGTACCAGGTTCCGTACCGAGGATATCGATGACGACGCACAGCGTGTCGTCACCGGCGGCCAGGTCCGGAGGGATTGTGATGGCCAGTCGTGACCCCACTTTCTGGTCAACGAGGGCCGTCGCGAGACCCTTCATCGCTGTCCCCAAGTTGATGACCTCGGGCACGCCGGTTTCCCACGTGGACACGCGCACGGTACCGTCGGTCCAGCCGAGAACCGTGAACTGTGCGACGACCCGGTCGCCTTCGTGGACCTGCACCCCGTCACCCTTGATCAGGGTCTGGGTCGTGACGCCGCCGGGAAGTGTGTCAATATGGCTGATGATCGGCCCTTCCGGGCTCATCTCGACGCTCATTGGGCCGACGCTCGCGTCGACCGACGTGCCGGTTGCGATCGACGGCAGGATATCGACGACGTCGACCTCGATGGTATTCGGCGATCCGTCACCCATCGTGATGGACCGGAATGCGAGAACACGCGTGCCCTCGCGCTTGCCGGTGACCAGACGTGACAGGTCGTCATTGATCTGGCCGGAGCCGACGATGCCGAGGCTCATCTGGGGGCGGCCGGACTCGGAAAGCATACGTCCGCTAGTTCCATCGAAAGCGGTGACAGAGACGAGGACGGGTGAGCCTTCAGTAATCTCACGACCGCTGCCTTCCTCGAGCACGCGTGCTTTGAAACCGTCGATCTCCAGAGGGGCCTTGATCTCGATGGTCGGTGTCGCGCCGACGCGCCCGGACACGGTCACGCGGTCGAACAGAGCGAGGGTTGGCGACTGGGTGGCGGATTCGGGCGCGCTCGCTTCGTCGGCGGCGGGGCGGGGATGGAAAGCCCACCAGGCGAGCCCACCTCCCGCGGCGATGAGAACCACTGCGAGCGCAACGCGCAGGAAGATAGCGGCACGGGAGATGCCGCGGGAGCGCTGTGCACGCGCAGCCGCGCGCTGAGAGGAGCCGCGTGCGCGGCTGACGGCGCGGGACTCGGAGGACGACGACTCGGGGCTCATGCGGGAATCGTAGGAGACTGAGAGTCGATCTGCGCGATGAGCGCGTCAACACGCGGGTCGGTCGTGGCTAACGGATCCTGCAGGGACAACGGAATCGTCGACGATTCATCGAGACGCACGTGCACCCAGTCCACGCTCAGGTCGGCGCGGGCGTCCTCGGCGGCTGCGATGATACGTCCGCGCAGGTGAGCGCGGGTCGTCGCAGGCGCGATCGTCTGCGCGCGACGGACACCGTCGACAGTCGTGAGGCGTCGCATGAGTCCGGCGCGTTCCATTCGCTCCCACAGGCCATCAGCGGTGATATCGGAGTACGACAGCTCGAGCCGAGCCACGCGCGGATCAGCGAGGCTCGCCCCACTGCGAGCACAGTACGACGTGAGAAGCTTGTGCTTGATCGCGATGTCGAGCTCGGTATCGATGCTGCTCCAGTCACCGCTGGCGATGGCATCGATGCCCCTGCCCCACAGGTCGACGACGTAGGCGCGCATCGGATCCAGCTCCGCGACGGGGATACGGGCGAGCACGCGCTCACGGATCTCTCGTTGCAGTGCGACGGCGCTCGTCGTGCGTCCATTGGCCAGTTCGAGGGGGGCCGAGCCGGACAGGTCGGAGTTGACCTCGCGGATCGCGCGCATCGGGTCAGCGAGCGCCAGGTCTTCGATCTGCAGACCGTCTTCGATCGCGTGGATGAGGAGCTCGGTCATACCGACCTTGAGCGCGGTAGTCGGCTCGGCGACGTTCGTGTCGCCGACGATGACGTGCATGCGTCGATATGCGCCAGAATCAGCCAAGGCCTCGTCGCGCGTGTTAATGATCGGACGCGAGCGCGTGGTCGCCGAGGACACGGCGTCCCACATCTGATCGGCGCGCTGGGAGAACTGCAGGCGCGGCGTTGCCGCAGCGGTGTTGATCCACCCGTTACCGACGAGAATCTGGCGCGTCACGAAGAATGCGACGAGCGCATCGGCGACCTGACGGAAGTCGCGGCGCCGATGGAGAAGATAGTTTTCGTGGCAGCCGTAGGAGTTGCCCTGCGAGTCCAGATTGTTTCGGAACAGGTGAAGGTGCAGGTCTGAGCCGAGCTCAGAGAGGGCCTCGTCTGCCTGAACCGCCAAATCAGCAAGCATGGCGGCGCCGGCGCGATCCTGCTCGAGCAAATCCTCAAGACGATCGCACTCGGCAGTCGCGTACTCAGGATGAGCGCCCACGTCGAGGTAGAGACGCCCACCGTTACGCAGAAACAGGTTCGAGGAGCGCCCCTGATGCAGGAGTGGCTCGAACAGCTGGCGAGCGGCGTGCTCGGCATCCATCGGGGCGCGCCCGCTCGGGGACGCGGCCGTGAGCCCGTACTCCGTTTCGATGCCGAAAACTCGACGCCTCACGTCACTGGCCGCCCTTCTGGACGAAGCCCTGGACAAACGCTTCGGCGTTGGTTTCAAGAACGGAGTCGATCTCGTCGAGGAGGGAGTCGATCGACGAGGTGCGCGCCTGAACCTGGCCGGCCGCCTCGATCGCGTCATCTTCGGGGGTCGGGCCGCCTGCGAAAATCTGATTCGACATTATTGGTTCTTCTTTCTGTCGTCGTTTATCGAGTGGAAGTATCGCGCGCGTCGGCGATCGGGAATCGGACGAGGTAACCCTCGCCCGGGTCGAGGACGAGCGAGGACCATGACGCCTTCACGAGGTCGGGTCGATTGGCCACCGCCCATCCACGCACGTGAGCGCGAGTGTTCGTGGGAGCGACGTCTGCGGCGCGCTCGACCTCCTCATCGGACACAAGGCGCGTGACCATGCGAGCCTTCGCGAGTCGATAGACGAGGCCGTGGCTGGGACGCAGGTCTGCCCACTGCAGGTCGATGGCGGCCAGTCGCGGATCGTTCCATTCGAGCCCGGCGCGTTCCTTCTGCCTCTTGACGAGCTGGTACTTGCCCACCCATTCGACCTCGGTGGCCACCGAAAAGAGGTCGGCGCGCATGCGATCAAGCACCGACTGCCAGAGGCTGAGGATCTCCTGATCGGCCTGCGTGGGCGTCGTTCCCGTCTCCTCAAAAGTGTCGAGAACCAGATCCAAGTAAACCTGCTGGAGCTCTGCCGCCGTGTAGGCGCCGCCCGCGGTGGTCACCTTGTAGTCGAGGTCGGGATGGTGCGACACGTTCCAGGTTTCCTGCACGGGATCGTCCATGACGATCGAATCCCAGCGCAGGTCCGTGCCCTGCTCGATAGCCCACAGGACGAGCGACGTGGTACCAAAACGCAGGAAGGCCGAGACGTCGAACATGTTGCCGTCGCCGCCGATCACGTGCAGGCGGCGGAACTGAGCCGGATTCGCATGCGGCTCGTCGCGCGTGTTGATAATCGGGCGGTTGAAAGTGGTCTCCAGTCCGACTTCGTTCTCCACAAAGTCGGCGCGCTGGGACATCTGGAAGCCCGGCACCTCGCTCTTTTGCCCGCGTCCCACGCGGCCGGCACCGCAGATGACGGGGCGCGTCACCATGAAGGGCGTGAGTCCTCGCACGATCGCATCGAGGTCGGTGATGCGAGGCATCTGGTAGTTCTCGTGGGTACCGTAGGCAGCACCCTTGCCGTCGGTGTTGTTCTTAACAAGGACGATAGGTTCTTCACCCTGTTCCTCCAGGCGTGCCATGACGCGCTGGGCGATCACCTCGCCGGCACGGTCCCACAGGAGCGCATCGCGCGCACCGATTGTCTCGGGCGCGGAATACTCGGGGTGGGCGTGATCGACGTACAGGCGTGCCCCATTCGTGAGGACGGCGGTCGTCGCCGCTGGAAGGGCGAGCTCTTCAGGGGTCGGCCGCGCGATGCGCTCCGAACCACCGGACGGTGCGAGGTGGTACGGGTCGTCGGTGAGCAACGACGGGTCTGCCGCAGCACGGGACATGCGCATACCGCGCAGATCGTTGAGCGGGTCCTCCCCCGTGTAGTCCCAGCGGACGACGCCCGCGCCCTGGGCCGGCGTGCCCTCGCGGCTGATCTCGCCGTACGTGGTCACAACCTTCGTTGACAGGGCGATCGGGTTTGCCCACGCGTCGCCGGGACGGTACACCCCGTACTCGGTCTCGGTTCCGATAATGCGTTCGCTGCTCATTTCACCGTTCCAATCGGCTTTACGCTGACGATTTCAGGAGCCAGACCGCTCGTACGAGCCCAGTCTTCCGGCGAGGAAGTGGCAGCCAGTTCGAGCGACTCATTCATCTCCTCGTGCACCCCGCGCAGCAGATGATCCATACTCAGGCCGGAAGAGGCGCCCGTCAGCGCGTCCTTGATCGCGTACTTTTTTGCGCGTTCGACGATGCCGGCAATGAGTGCGCCGGACACGAGGTCGGACAGGTAGATGCGCTTGTGGTCGCCATTCACCAGGGTTGCGAGGAAGAGCGCCGTTGTCTCATTGCGCGCGTAGAGCGCGTCGACAGCGCGTTCGCTCATGCCCGCCACGGCCTCGTTGATGCCGCCGAAACGCGCGATTTCCGAGGCATGGATCGGCACTTGGGGCGTCAGATACTTCGAGAAGATATCGAGGGCGCCCGCGCGGTCGGGGCGATCCACGCGGATACGCACATCGAGGCGCCCCGGGCGCAACACGGCCGGGTCGATCATGTCCGCGCGGTTGGATGCACCGATGATCACGACGTTGTCGAGGGATTCGACGCCGTCCATCTCGGCGAGGAGCTGCGGAACGATCATTGTTTCGACGTCGGAGGACACGCCCGTGCCACGCGTGCGGAACAGGGCCTCCATCTCATCGAAGAAGATGACGACGGGGGTGTCGCCGGCTGCGAGCGTCCGTGCACGAGCAAAAATGGCGCGAATCTGGCGCTCGGTTTCGCCGACGAACTTGTTCAGCAGTTCGGGGCCCTTGATCGACAGGAAGAACGTCGATGCGCCCCCACGCTTCGACAGCGAGTTGGCAACGGCCTTCGCGATCAGGGTCTTGCCCGAGCCGGGAGGCCCATACAGGAGAATGCCCTTGGGCGGGCGCAGGCCAAACTGGCGGTAGAGCTCAGGATGGTTAAACGGCATCTCGATCGAGTCGCGCACCTGCGCGATCTGATCGTCGAGACCACCGATGTCCTCGTACGTGACGTCGGGAACCTCGGGGGTGAGCAGCTGCTCGACATCCTCGCGCACGATGCGCTCGAACGCGATGCCCGAGCGGGCGTCCACGACGAGGGAGTCGCCGGGGCGCAGGTTTCCGTGGCGTAGGGGGCCAGCCAGCTCGAGGAGGGTCTCCGCTCCGCCTTCCGTCGCCACGAGCACGCGGTCGGTGCCAACGAGCTCGAGCACGGACACGACCTGCCCGCTGCGCGGGAAGTCATCCGCGGCCACAGCGATCATCGTGTCGTCGAGGCGTACCCACTGCCCGTACGACAGGTCGGTGACATCGAGCTTCGGGGTGACGGCAACGCGCATGCGCTTACCGCCCGTAACGACCTCGATTTGACGGGACGCGGGAAACGCCCGCGCGAACGTCGCCAGAGTCTGCGGAGGACGCGACACGTCCGCCAGCTCGCCCTGGAGCCGAATCAACTCGGTGCGTGCTGTCGTCAGCGCGGTGGTGAGACGGCCGTTCTTTTCCTCCAGAGATATCAGGCGTCGTTCGAGAGCCTGACGGGCTTCGACCTCACTCATCAGCTGCGGCCTCACGTCCCTCCGACGCCCACGTGTCGGCCTGCGCAACGACGTCGCGGCGGACCTTGCGCACCTTCTTCTCGGAGTTCACACGCTGACCGACCTTCTCCAGCGACCAGTCCTGCTCGTCGTCCCATGCCCCGCCCTGGCCTTCAGCCGCCTTCGCCGGACGCGTTGAACGTTCCTGCGGAGTGACGCCAGGCGCGAGGAGGCGGGTGACCACGAGGAAACCGGTGTGAGCTACCATGCGGTGCTCGGGGCGCACGGCCAGGCCGTCGAGGTGCCACTCGCGGCGCATGTCCTCCCAGGCGATCGGATCAGTGAAACGCTCGGAGGCGCGCAGATCCTCGACGAGACGTGACATCTGCGTGACGGTCGCGACGTAGCACACGAGCACGCCGCCCGGAATCAGCGCATGGGTGATGGCCTCGATGTTCTCCCAGGGAGCGAGCATGTCGAGCACGATCCGGTCGACGCTGCCGTCTTCGGCCGACCACAGCACCTCGTCCACGTCACCGACGCGCAGGTCCCATGCGGGGTGGCGGCGGCCGAACCACAGGTCGACGTTGGCGGCCGCGATGTCAGCGAAGTCCTGGCGACGCTCCACGGAAATAAGGCGGCCCTGCGGGCCAACGGCATCAAGGAGAGCCATCGACAGCGCGCCGGAGCCCGCGCCGGCCTCGACGACGGTCGCGCCGGGGAAAATATCACCCATGTGGGTGATGACCCCCGCGTCCTTGGGATAGACGACGGCGGCGCCGCGGGGCATCGACATCACATAGTCGACCTGCAGGGGCCGCAGAATCTGGAACTGGCGGCCCTCCTCCGTGACGATCACCTGGCCGTCAGGACGGCCAATAACGTCGTTATGATTGAATCCGCCGCGGTTGGACTGAAAACGACCACCGCTCACGAGAATCACCTGGTGGAAGCGTCCCTTGGGGTCGCGGACCTGCACGCGATCGCCCTCGGAAAGGACGCCCCGGCGGGTGGGCTGGCCAAAATCATTGGCCGACATCGAAGTATTACGCTGAATAGTCATTACGTAAAGGATAGCGCTTGCCACCAGCTGCGCCCATGGCAGGACACAGATGAGGGTGGGAGGGGTTAGCGTGGTATTCATGACAGACCTGATCACCCTTTCGGCAGCCGAGCGCACGTGGGAGCCCGCACTCTCGGCTTCGCGAGCGAAGGAATACGAGCGCTGCCCCCTGCAGTACCGTCTTCACGTCCTGGACGGATACCGTGAACCGGAAACGCGCGCGAAGGCTCTGGGAACAATCGTGCACGCGGTGCTGGAACATCTTTTCGCTCTGCCAGCGCAGCAGCGTACACCTGAGGCCGCGCGCAGCCAGGTAGGGCCACAATACGAGGCCCTGGCATCGAAGAACCCGGAGGTTCCCGCGTTGTTTAGCGACGATGCGGACCGTGACGCGTGGCTCGACGAGGCGCGCGTCGTTATCGACGGGTACTTTGCGATTGAGCAGCCCCAGTGGATTGCGCCGGCAGCGCTTGAGCAGCGCGTGACGACGACGACCTCGGGCGGCGTGCGGCTCCTCGGTTTCATCGATCGTGTGGACCGTGCCCCCGACGGACGGCTTCGGGTCGTCGACTACAAGACCGGGAAGGCGCCCGGCCCGCGCTACGTCGACGAGGCCCTGTACCAGCTGCGTTTCTACGCGCTGCTCCTCGCGCGCACGCAGGTGCTTCCTTCTCGCATGCAGCTCGTCTATCTGAAGGCCGGCCGGGTCATCACCTTTGATCCTGAAGCGGCTGACATCGCGAACTTTGAGCGTCACATTGACCAGCTCTGGGATTCGATCGCACGCGATATTGAGAACGACTCCTTTGCACCTCGAAAGAATCCCCTGTGCAACTGGTGCGGAGTCCGTGCGCTCTGCCCGGTCTTTGGTGGAACCACTCCCCCGCTCCCCGAGCAACATGCACGGTGGCTGTCGCGGACTCGGCTAGGCTAGACGCATGGACTTGAAGCAATGCGGCCGCACCGGGCTCTACCTGTCAGCTCTCGGCATCGGCACGCTCACCTGGGGGCGCGACACTGACGGCCCCGAAGCGCTCGACATGCTGCGCCGTTTCGTCGACGCGGGCGGCAACCTCGTGGAATGTTCCGCTTCCCATGGCGACGGCATGGCAGTTGACATCCTGTCCGAAGCCATCTCAGCCGTTGGTCGGCACCGCGTGGCAGTCGCGTGGCGAGGCGGCGTGCGCCGGGCCTCCGAAGGCGCGTGGGTGAGCGCTGCCGGGCGCGGCGATCTGCTGCGCAGTCTTGATGATGCCCTCGCACGGTTGGACACCGACTACGTGGACGTGTGGATGGTGGAGCCTCGCCCGGAGGTCCCACTGGAGGAGACTCTCGAAGCAGCGACCGCAGCGTATCGCTCTGGCCGTGCGCGCTACGTGGGCCTGTCGCGGGCGACGCATTGGCAGCTTGCCGAGGCCGTGACACGCGGCGTGCTCGGAGCGGGCGCTCCGATCTCGGTGGTCGAGTTCCCCTTCTCCCTCGCAGATACCTCGCGGGCGGCGACGGTTGCTGAGCTGAGTGAACACGGGGTCGGCGTCATCGCCGCGTCCGCACTAGCTGGCGGCGCTCTGACGGGCAAGTACCGCCACTCGACGCCTGCGGACTCACGTGCCGCTTCGCCGCATCTTCGTCATCTGGTGGAGGGCCACTTGACGGGCTCGGCGCGCGGCGTCATTGAGGCTGCCACGCGCGCGGGCGCGGGATTGGAACGCTCGACGGGCGACGTGGCGCTCGCATGGGTGCGCGATTATCCGGGTGTCACCAGTGCCCTCGTCGGTCCGCGCACGCTGCGCCAGCTGGAGACGCTGCTCGACTACACGGAGCCGTTGCCGGCGCCCATTCGGCAGGTTCTCACCGAGGTGGCTCAGTAGTAAGGCGCGCTTCACGCAATCGACACCGCGTGATCACGTAAAAATGGGTGGGGCCCGAACCAAGCGGTTCGGGCCCCACCCATCTTGAACAAGCTGATGATCGAATCAGTCGTCGACTTCAATGAAGTCGTCGTCATCATCCTCGTCGCCGTCTTCTTCATCGTCATCGGAGTCGTCGAAATCATCGTCGTCATCCTCGGAGTCATCGAGAATGTCGAACGGCAATTCCACGCCCAGCTGAGTGAAAAGAATGTCGTCGTAGGTGAAGAACGCGTCGCGCAGCGCAAGCTCAGCTGCTTCGAGCGCGGCGTCGTCGGCCTCGTCTCCATCGCGGGCGATGTCGAAGTGGTTTTCGAAAGCGTTGAGCAGGCGCGTCAGCGCGCGGCGGGCATCTCCAGTCATGACAGTCATTCTACCGTGAGACGGCGCACTTTATCAGGGGAGGTTGAGCTGCGAACGAATAACAGACACCATCAGGTCGGTTCCCTTGATCTCGGCGGTCTGCTCCGCGCCGAGAATGCGAGTCTGCCCGTCCGCATCAAGCAGCTGCGACGCACCCATGTTCGGGCCGAGGGGCAGGATCACCCATTCCTTCGTCGGCTGGTAGATGGCGTCGGGCTTCTCCCCTTCGATCTGGGCGGTGATGTTCGCGATGACGACGCGGGCCTGCTGGCGAGCGGCGTCGGCACGCTTCGATTCACGCACATCGGTGAGGTCACCGACGGCGTAGACGTTCGGGTGATCCGCGACCTGCATGGTGCCATCGACACGGATAGTGCCGTTCGGGTTCATGACGGACTCGTAGTCGCTGCCGATCAGGAAGCCGGTGTTGGCGCGGGCACCGTAGCACTGGAACCACAGATCGGCCTCGATGACCTCACCGTTCTTAGTTTCGACCATGAAGTGACCGAGGTCGCCGACGTTCTGCGGGGGCAGGTAGGCCAGCTCCGAGCCGGTCACGACACGTACGCCGAGGGTGCTCAGCTGCTCGCTGATCTCGCTGCGCAGCGCGTCGGTGTAGCCGGGGGTGCCCAGGATCTGATCGGAGGCCTCGACGATCGTGATGTCCAGGCCGGGGAAAGCATTGGCGAGTTCGCCGGTCAGCTCGATGCCAACGGTGCCACCGCCGACGATCATCACAGAGCGGGCCCGTCCGAGGTTCTCATGCAGCTGCTCGAGGCGCGCCTTCGCCACGGACGAGCGGTAAGAAGAGTACTTCGCGGGGAAAGGATAGGTCGATCCGGTTGCAAACACGACGTAGTCGGCCTCGATCGGGTCGTGGCCGAAAACGTGAACGGTCGTGCCGTCGACACGCGACACGGTGCCTCGCACGACCTCGCCGCGGTGCAGCAGGTTCGTGTAGGGCATGAAGATCGCGTGTTCCCATACGGTGTCGACCGCGGCACGCAGCGCGGCTGCGTGGTGGACGAACTGGTCCTTCTGTTCGATGAGGACAACGTCCGCGATGGGGTCCAGCCCCTTTGCGACCGTGACGCCTCCGTAACCTCCGCCGATGACTGCGACGCGTGCCATGTCTTTCCTCCTTATGAGTGGACCGCGTCTATTGTGTCACCTGGCGGGCACGAATGCGCGTCCTAGGGACCTTAGTCCGCGTCGTTGGTGCTCTCCCCGGTCTCCAGGCCGAGGCCGCGCGCAACATTCGGCGGGAAGAAGTTGGGGCCCTTGAGGACCTTTCCATCCTCGCGCAGCTTGACGGAGCCGTCCGGCATGAGCTTGGAGAGGTTCGAAGCCTGGACCTCGGCGAGCACAGAATCGAGATCCATTCCGGACTCGATCGCCATACCGTAGATGACATAGATGAGGTCGGCGAGGGCGTCCGCAGCCTCAATAACATCGCGCTCGCCATCGTCTGCCGCTACCGCCTCGGCGGTAGCGGTCTCAATGATCGCGCGGGCGCGCTTGCCGTAGACCGCACCGATGAGTTCCGCGAATTCTTCGGCGATCAGGCTCATGCGCATGCCGAGGCGTTCGTAGGACAGCGTCGGATCGTCAAAAGAACGAATCGGCATCGAGTATGTGCGATGGAACTCCTGGACGAGTTCCATCGGGCTGGGAGCGCCCTGGTTGTTCGAGGCGGGGGTGTTCTTCTCGCTCATGCGTGATCCTTTCGAGACTGT
Organism: Xylanimonas cellulosilytica; assembly: GCA_001072465.1. Taxonomy (GTDB): domain Bacteria; phylum Actinomycetota; class Actinomycetes; order Actinomycetales; family Actinomycetaceae; genus Pauljensenia. Next base: position 90,286 of record JVKM01000036.1, read on the forward strand.
TCCCAGGCCGTGGCCAGGATGTTCGTAAATGCGGTGATCGTTTGATGTCCGTCGACGAGGAACTGCGCGTCAAAGACGTACGTTGGGACGGCGGTGACACCCATGTGCATCGCCATCTGGAAGTCCGAATACACGCGGGACGCCCATTCCTCGTCGCCCACAGCGAGAGCAGCAAGCTCCGGCGGCATTCCGATGTCCTGTGCACACCCGATGAGAACCTCGGGGTGGGAGATGTCCAGCCCCATTTCGAAGTGTGCACGCATGATGGCCTCGGCGACTTTCAGTTGCAGCGAGGATGGACCTGCTACCGTATCGGCATCAATATCCGCATCGTGCGCGGCTGCGATGACGCGGTGTGCGCGCGACGTCGGAGCGATGACGAGGTTATCGAAGTCGAAGCGAATCCCCTCGCGCGCGCCGAGTGCCTGCATGCGCTCGTCGGATTCGTGCACTTCTTCGAGCGTCGCAGCGCCGGATTCCACGAGAGCCACGACGCGGGGTTTGTCCACGGGGGCGTCGAGTTCCGGGTCAAGAAGGAAAGCGTGCAGGTAGACCTCGGCCTTGTCACGATGCTCGAAATTTTCGAGGGCTGCACGCAGGTGTCGCAGCCCGAGATAGCTCCATGGGTCGCAGGTGTCGAGCCACATGTCGATACGCACGGTGCCTCCTCACGATTGATATGGAAAACCCCGGAGCCTTTCGGCCCCGGGGCATTTCGTGCGCGGAGGGGGACTTGAACCCCCACCCTCGTAAAATGAGGACTAGCACCTCAAGCTAGCGCGTCTGCCTATTCCGCCACCCGCGCAGGTGAGCGATGCGAACCGTTGCGATCCGCAAGCGAGTAGAAGCTTAACACGATCTGGGCGACATGCGCCAATCGAAACTAGGAGTCCTTTTCGCCGTTGCGTAGACGCGAGTCAAGAGTGGCGAAAACCTTGGCAATTGAGTCGATATCGGCGTCCGTCATGCCATCCAGGAGGTACTCGCTGACCGTCTGCTGATGCAGCTCTGTGGCAGCAAGCACAGTTTCGATCCCCTGGGTCGTCAGGCACGCGTCGTAGCCGCGGCGATCGACCGCAGAGGGGACGCGTTCCACCCACCCGTCGCGCGACAGATTCGAAACGAGGTAGGTGACACGCGACGGCGAATAAACGACGCGGTCGGCCAGCTCGCCCATGCGCAGGCGATGGCCAGGCGCTTCCCAGAGGGCCAGAAGAATGTTGTAGTCGGGCATGGAAACCCCGTAGGTGCGTTTAAGGCGCGTCTCGAGAATGCCCTGCAGGCGCCCGGACGCCTCGAAGAAGACTCGCCATGCGGCAGCGCGCGCACTATTGGCCTGGACGATCGGCGTCAGTCGTGCTCGTGATTCCATGTCTCCCTCCTCGTGGTCGTGTCGGATGCTTCTCTCGGGATAATAGGGCATAGTGACTAAGAAAGCACCAACAACGCGGGGGAGCCACGTGTCTTTATCCATTTCTGTTGTCCTTTTTGACGTCGACGGAACGATTGTTGATTCCGCTCCTGCCGTCATGAGTGCATTTCGTGGCGCACTGTCAGACTACGATTTGCCGATCCCCGACGATCAGCGACTTCGCACCTATGTTGGTCCACCGCTGTGGTACTCCTTCGGCGACCTGGGTTACGAGGGGGAGCTCCTGGCCAACCTCGTGAGCGGCTACCGCGCGCGATATCAGGCTCACTTTCTTGACCCCGAGCCTTTCCCCGGGGTTATTGATCTGCTTCATGAACTTCATGATGCGGGTGTTCCGTTGGCCACCGCGACATCGAAGCAGGCCCCGATGGCTCTCGCTCAGATGGAGCATCTCGGCCTGTCCAGCGTTTTTGATGTGATTGCCGGTGCTACCCCCGATCCGGCATCGAGCAAAGCAACCGTCATTCACGAGGCCTTGACGCGCTTGGAGGCCCGCGGCGCCGACATCTCCCACCCCGTCATCGTCGGCGATTCGATCTGGGATGTGTGCGGCGCCAAGGAGGCTGGCATTCCAGTGATCGGTGTTGGGTGGGGCTACGCGACTGAGGGCGGCCTTGACGACGCGGATGCCGTCTGCGACACGGTCGATGACCTGCGCACATACCTCCTGGATGGCGTGGCACAGCACGCGCGAAGTGCTGGTTAGCGAAAGTCCCGGGAACGCACGTCGATGGGCAGGTCGACGGAGGTGATCCGGAAGGCTTGCACGTTAATTGCGCCATCACCCCATTCGAGCGTCCCGCGAACGAGGAGCGCATTCGACTCCAGGCACACGCGTCGAAATTTCTTCCACGCGCCCACCGACACGGAGACGTTGACGAAACCTGTCTCGTCTTCAAGGGAGAGGAACGTGATCCCCCCGCCCGTGTGTGGGCGTTGTCGATGGGTGACGACTCCGGCGATGTCGACGATGCGTCCGGCCAGGTGCTGGCCCAGCTCGCCAGCCCGGAGGACGCTAGCGGGTAGTGATCCACGGACGTAGCTGAAAGGGTGGCGCCCCGGGGTTACCCCCGTCGAGGCGATATCCGAGCGCATGCGCTCTACCTCCGATAATGAAGGCAGCATGGGAACGCGCGCCCCCACCTCCGTACCCGGAAGAAACGGCTGCCATTGACCGGCACGAGCCTGTGGCTGCGCGAGCGCCCCCGCTGCCCACGCACCCTCACGCCGCCCGACCCCCAGGCACTCGAGGGCGCCGGCCATCGCGAGCTTTTCCATGGCAGAGGCGCTCACGTGGGCGCGCCGTGCGAGGTCCGCCTGACTCGTAAATGCTCCCTGACGCCTGGCTTCGACGATGCGCTCGGCGGCCGCACCCAGGCCTCGTACCTGAGAGAGCCCGATACGCACCGCAAGCTCGCGATCGACATCGAGGGTAACGGTGCCGCGCGAGGGCAAAGACTCCGGGCGCCCCGGGTTGTAGGACTCCCCCGCCTCATCGTCGCGCACACGCTGCACGCTCGCGTCGACGAGTGAATCGTTGACCGACGGACCCACCACGCGCACCCCGTGCCTGCGGGCGTCCTGCACGAGGGTCGCGGGCGAATAGAAGCCCATCGGCTGAGAGGCCAGGATCGCGGCATAAAAGTGCTCGGGTGCGTGCACTTTTAGCCAGGACGATGCGTACACGATGTGTGCGAAGGAAAACGAATGAGACTCCGGAAATCCGAAGTCTGCAAAGCCCTTGAGCTGTTCGAAGATACGCTCGCGCGTGGGCGCATCGATCCCCCGTTCCTCCATCCCCGCCATGAGGTCCCCTTTCAGAGCTTCCATGCGCTCCGGGCTGCGCTTGGCGCCCATCGCGCGGCGCAGCTGATCGGCACGCGCTCCCGATAATCCCGCTGCATCCGTCGCGATGCGCATAAGCTGCTCCTGAAAGAGGGGAACCCCGAGCGTCTGGCGCAGGGCAGGCTCAAGGAGTGGGTGCAGATAGGTGACCTCCTCGCGTCCCGACCGACGCCGCAGATAGGGGTTGACTGAGCGCCCCTGGATCGGCCCCGGTCGGATTAGAGCGACCTCCACGACAATGTCATAGAAGCAGCGCGGCTTGAGCCGGGGAAGCGTGTTCATCTGCGCGCGCGACTCCACCTGGAAGACGCCCACCGTGTCGGCCGCACACAGCAAGTCGTAGACCCTTGGATCCTCCTCCGGCAGGGTGTGCAGGCCTAGGGGCTGGCCCTCGCGTCCTCGCACGACTCGAGGCGCCCAGCCGCGCAGCTGATTCGACGCCTCCCCCGCACGTACACTGTCCGCCTGGAGCTCGTCGAAGGCGACGCGCAACGCTGTCAGCATGCCGAGCGATAGCAGGTCGAACTTCACGAGGCCGGCATCCGCACAGTCCTCCTTATCCCACTGGAGAACCGTACGTCCCGGCATCGAGGCCCACCCAACCGGGCAGATGCGCGACACCGGTTGATCGGTGAGCACCATGCCACCCGAGTGGATCCCCATGTGCCGGGGAAGGCGCGCGAGTGCCTGGGCCGCATCCCCAACGAGGGGTGGCACCTCTCCCCTGCCCTGGGACCAGGCTGTGGCCGTGCCGGCCGGGTATCCGAGGGCGCGTGCGACATCGCGGATCGCTGAGCGCGGGCGGTACGTGATGACGTTCGCGACCTGAGCCGCGCGATCCCTCCCAAACGTGTCGTAGACGTACTGGATGACCTCTTCTCGACGACATGCCTCGATATCGACGTCGATATCCGGTGGCCCCGAGCGCGCATCGGATAAAAATCGCTCGAACAGCAGGTTGTGGCGCACCGCGTCCACCGCTGTGATTCCCAGGCAATAGCACACCGCCGAGTTGGCTGCGCTCCCCCTGCCCTGGCAGAGGATCCCGTTGCGGGCGCAAAAGTCGACGATCTCCTTAACGATGAGAAAGTAGCCCGCAAAGCCGAGGCGCTCGATGACCCCCAGTTCGTGCTCGATCGTCTCCCATGCCCGGGGGTGGTGTGCGCGTGATCCGTAGCGCACGCTCGCGCCCTCGTAGGTGCAGTGCGCGAGCCAGCTGTCCGGGGTGTGCCCGTCGGGGACCTGGGTACGCGGCAAGCGCGGGGCGACGAGGCGCAGGTCGAAAGCGCAAGCGGCTGCGACCTCGCACGCGTTGTCGAGTGCCTGCGGGTGTGCTCCATGCAGTCGTGCCATCTCCGCGGGTGAACGCAGGAAGGAGCGGTGCGCGCCCAGGTGAGCCTCCGCCTCGTTTAAGGACGATCCCAAGCGGGTTGCTGTCAAAATGTCGCCGAGCGCCTGCTTCGAGGGTGAGGACATGCGCGCTCCGCTCGTTGCTACCAGGCGAGTTCCGCTCGCGCGCGCAAGCTCCGCGAGCACGTCTCCGACTTCGTCCTCGTCCCCACGCGCGGCCTGCCATTCGACGAGCACATGGTCGTGTCCAAATGCGTCCGCGAGCCCGTCCAGGACTCGGCGTGCGGGTGCCGCGCCCCCGGCTCGTAGTGCGCGCATGAGCGGGCCCCGCCTGCCGCCAGTGAGGACGACGAGCTCCCCTCCGGCCTCGCTCAGATTGACGAGGTCGTGGCGGGGATTGCGTTGCCCGGGTTCGGACAGCGCTCGATCGCTCATCGCTCCCACGAGATGCGCGTAACCGGTGGGGCTGGCCGCCACAATGGGGAGGCGCATCCCCGGGTCTTCCGCTCCGGGAGCGAGTCCCCACCCCGGTGCAGATGACCCCGGAATGATGCTCCTCAGAGCGTCCGGCGCGAGCGTGAGCTCAGCGCCGTACACGATCGGCAGGCCGGCCGCGCGGGCTGCCATGGTCGTCTGAACCGTCGAGTACATGCCGTCGACGTCGAGAATTGCGAGGGCATCGAGCCCGAGGCGCGCAGCTTCCTCCACCATGCGCGCGGGCTCATCAGTCCCGTCCAGGAAGGTGAAAGCGCTGTGTGCATGCAGTTCTGCGTAGCGTCGTTCCGTGGTCACATAGCTATTATATAGAACATATGTTCGATACTGTTGTTGGGGGGAGCTGTGTTGGCGCGTACAGATGGGGTGCGAGGCGCCCCTCCCATGAGGAGCACAAGCCCTATGCTGGGAGCATGGAATCCATGCGCGCAGCGTCGCTTCGCTCCCCCGATGCACTGGTACTCGACGAACGCCCCATCCCGGCACTTGGCCCACGCGACGTTCTCCTCTCCGTCGAAGCGACAACCCTGTGCGGCACGGACCTGCGCATCGCAACGGGACAAAAGACAAACGGCGTCACCCCGGGCGTGGTCCTCGGCCACGAAATCGCCGCACGCGTGTGGCGCGTTGGAAGTGACCTCACCACAGGGGTTGACGTTCCCGCTCCGGGCACGCAGGTCGGACTCGCGCCCGAGATTGCCTGCGGGCACTGCGCCCCCTGCACGAGTGGGCGCTCTAACGTGTGCGCGAACATGCGCCTATTCGGAACGGGGGTGGATGGAGGCCTCGCAGACTTCATCCTCGTCCCCGAAGAAGCGCTCGCGTGCATCATCCCCGTCGCTCGCGAGATCGCCCCGCCTCACCTCGCGCTCGCCGAGCCGCTCTCGTGCTGCCTGCGCGCAACAACACGCCTACCCATCGAATCCAACTCCCGTGTCCTCGTTCTGGGAACTGGCCCGATCGGCCTCATCCACTGCGCACTCGCGGTTTCTGCCGGCGCACGCGTCATGGCGTGCGGACGGCAGGCACGCCTCGAACCCGCGCGAGCGATGGGAGCCGAGTTGACGACCAGCGCCCAAGGCGAGGATCTTGTGCGTGAGGTCCTGACGTGGACTGACGGTGTTGGAGCAGACGTCGTTATCATCGCAGTCGGAGCCCCAGACCTCGTCCCCATTGCCACTCAGTGCGCGCGTATCGGCGGCCACATTTCTTTCTTCGCCGGCTTCCCCGCGGGAGCGATGACTCAGATCGACCCAAACCTCGTGCACTACCGGGAGCTGACCATCAGCGGCAGCGCGAACGCAACCCTTGACGACTACGCGGCGGCCGTCGAGGCGCTCTCAAGTGGACGCATTGACCTGTCGCCACTCATCACACACGAGTATGAGCTGTCCGACGTGCGCGAGGCCCTCGACGCCGTGCGCACACGCGCCGGCCTGAAGGTCGCCGTGCGCCCGAAAGGCATCGCCGTCCTTTAGTCGAGGAGCCCGCGCAGGTCCGCCTCGCTCAGGCGAGCGCCCGTCCCGGTCCCGTTCATCACCGAAGAAATCAGCTGACGCTTGCGGTCCTGAAGCTCCACAACCTTCGCTTCGATCGTGTCAGTCGCGACCATTCGATAGACGTTGACTTTCTTCGTCTGGCCAATGCGGTGCGCGCGATCAATCGCCTGCTCTTCCGCGGCAGGATTCCACCAAGGGTCCATGACGTAGACGTAGTCCGCCTCGGTGAGGGTCAATCCCGAGCCACCAGCCTTCAGTGAGATGAGGAAGACTTGCGCATCGCCCGAGCGGAACCTCTCAATGACGTCGGCGCGACCACGCGTCGACCCATCCAGCTGCACGACGGATATTCCACGGCGCTCAAGCATGTGCCGGATACGTTCCAGGAACGAGGTAAACTGGCTGAACACCAGCGCCTGATGCCCGAGAGGCACGATCTCGTCCAGCCGATCCGCCAGGTACTCGATTTTTGCCGACCCCACGTGCGCGTACGACTCCTCGACGAGAGCCGGATCGAGCGCTAGCTGACGCAGTCTCGTAATCGACGCAAGCACACTCATTCGGTTCGCATCCACGTCGCGTAGCAGATCGAGAATCCGTGCGCGCTCGCGGGCGAGATACTGGTCGTAGATATGGCGGTGTTCCTTGCCTAAATCGACGCGCACAATGTCGACGATCTTGTCGGGCAGATCCGGAGCGACCTCCTCCTTCGTGCGCCGCAGAACAAAGGGCGCAACATAGGCTGTCAGACGCCCGAGCATCGCCGGGTCCGCGCCGTTTTCGATGGGCCTGCGTACCTGCTGTTGGAACGTTTCCCACGGGGGCAGGAGGCCTGGGCACGTTAAGGAAAGCAACGACCACAGGTCTCCCAGCGAGTTTTCGATGGGGGTACCCGAGACCGCCAACTTCCAGGGCGACTCAAGATCGCGAAGCGCACGGTAGGTAGCGGTACGAGGGTTTTTCACCGCTTGCGCTTCATCGATGACAACTCCGCCGAGGCGCACCTGGTTCCACTGCTCCGCCTCCAGGCGGGCAAGCGTGTAGGAGGTGACGACGATATCCGCATCAACAACCTCCTCACCGATCGTCGTCCCCCGGCGCGCGGCTGTTTCCGTCACCGCGCGCACACGCAGGTGTGGCGTGAAGGTATGCGCCTGGTCTATCCACACGCCGACGACGGAGGTCGGTGCCACGACGAGAACCGGAGAGGGATCACCGGCGGGTGTATGCGCTCGCAGCGCTGCCACAGCCGACAGGATCTGAACGGTTTTACCCAGGCCCATGTCATCAGCCAGAATTCCACCGATGCCGCCGGACAGGCGAGCCGTCAACCACGCGTGCCCGTGCCGCTGGTACGGGCGCAGGATCGAACTCAGCGACGGCACCGGCGGCACACCTCTATCTGCGGAGCCGTCGCGCAGCGGAGCAATCCGTGTCCTCCACGCGTCGCTGATGCTCAGGTGGTCGGATGTGCTCGCGAATAGATCGACGACGCCGACCTGCATCGGCGTGAGCCTGACCCCCTCGCCGTCCCACCCCGCCAGCGTGCGCGCCTCTTCAAGCAACGTCGCCAAGGATCGAATACGTGAGCCGTCGAGGCGTACCCACGTTCCCTCAACCTCGACGTACGCCTGCCCGCCTGCGATCGCTTCGAGCGCATCGCGTACGCTGATCGTGACGGCACCGACGCGCAGGCGCACGTTGAGGTCAAACCAGTCGCGTTCGGCCGGATCGACGCTCACATCGACATCGAATCCGTCTTCTCGCACGTCGATGGCACGCACATCCTCCGCTACGTCCCACACGAGGCCATCAATGCCCTCGGAATCGACAACCGCTTCCAAAAACGCGGGAACACGCCACGGAGACAGCCTCCCCGTCGTCGGAGGGGCGGTCCACAGGGTGGAGTCCAACCCGCGTCCCCACAACTCGACGCGCCCCACGATCTCAGCCACGGCCTCGTCGTCCGCGCAGTGGGCCACAGGAGTGCGCGAGCGCGACTCACCCTGACGATACTCGGCCCACCAGCGCACAACGACAGATTCACCGTCGCGTCGCACCGTGCCCACGAGGGACACGTCCGGGCGAGCCTGAGCGTCAAAAGTGCCATCGGAGGACGCCATCGAAAAACGCCTGAGGAGGGCGGGCAGCCACGTGCCACGAAACTGAGCGACATCGGCGGCAGGAATATGCAGGCCTCGATCGAGAGGAAAGCCGTCGAGCGTTCCCACCCCCTCAATGCGTGCGATCGCGCGCCCTCCATCCAGCAACAGCACACTCGCGTCGCGGTCGATGCGCGGCCTCGTGATCACCTCGTCTCCGTTACGCGCGACGACTCTTACGTCAAGGCCGTCGTCACCGGAGCGCACATCGATGTCCGCGTCCCACGTCGTGTGCGAAAGCACAACCTTCTCATCTGCCTCGGGTGAGGCGTAGAGCTCAACCCCGGCCCGTACCAGGCGTGCCAGCCACGCGTAGGCATGCTCACCCAGCGAACTGAGCGTCACTTCCGTACGCGAGTGCCACGAACGCGATTCACGCGACAGGCGGTAGCCCTCACGCATGAGAGAGACGTGCGTCGGATCCAGCCCGTCTGTCACCGACGCCCACTGCGTCGCCGTCAGATCGAGCCATGAGGCCCTCTTTGTCGTCCACCCGGATGAGGAGCTTCGGCGCAGCGGGATGAGAGATGGCTCGACCCCGGGATCATGCGCATCGACGACGAGGGCCAACGGCTCGCCCAGGCGGTCCCGGTCGGAGCCCAGCATCTGCTCGAGGACACGGCTCCACTCGGGCACCGAGCGCTGCTTGTCGCGGGCATCTTCGCGTCCGACGATGAGCATCGCAACCGTATGGGGACAGTCACTGCGCAGCGGGCATGCACACGCGAGAGACGGACGCACAGCGCCCTGTGCGACGCGCACGCGATAGGTCAGCCCGGCTTCCTTCACGCGCGCTTCAGCCTGTTCCCCATCCTCGCTCCAGGAGAATTCACGAACCGCGCCACTGCGCGCTAAACGCAGGCCGTTCGCCCACGCCGCCGGGCCAACGAGGGCCATCATGTCATCATCCGACAGTGAGGCCAGCGTGTGCGACAGAGATACCATCCTTTCAGTCTACGGCACCCACCCATCCCCAGCACCGGCTCACTGGGCCAGCCCCTCGATCGCCCACTCCCCTTCCTTCCAGACGAGGAGAACGTCCCGTCCATCCTCAAGCAGAGCCCTCATGTAGGCGCGCGGTCTCTCCTGCGCCCACCACCGACCTCCCACTGGCCAGGGTCCTTCCACGCGTGCGATAGCCGCGCGGCGCCCCCTCCCCGACACGGATTGCGAGACATCACGCTCGCTCACGAGGTAGGCGGGTGTGGCACTCAAGGTTCCTCGGCGGTCCACACGCACATCGTCGAAGGCACCCGATGCGCCAACGATCCTCACACGCACGGGCTCGTCAAAAAGCGTCGCCGGAGGATGAGTGATGCGTCCCTCCCACGCCCCCTCGCGCGGGCGAAGGGGAGGCTTGCTCCCCCATCTGGTCATCACAACACGGCTGCGCGGATCGTATCCGCCCTGCACCCGCGGAATCAGCAGAGAATCCGGCCCCGCCATCCCCTGGATACGCACGACGCTGCGCGAGACATCGCGCTCGCGGTCTGACCGCCCCCACAGTGCTGATGCACTGCGCCCCACCCGCGGATCGCACGCGGTGACGCGTATGCAGGTCACCGCGCCACTGGGGCCTTCGATACCCGAAGTCCACCCCGCGAGCGTCCACCGGACACGCAGCGCAACATCCTCGGATACGCACACGTCGCATCCACTCCACGTGCGAGTGCGCTGACCGCCCCCGGCATCCTCCACATCGATGCGCAGGGTCTGCGAGACGAGCCCGCTCCGCACCAGCCTCTGAGACAGATCTCGTGCGATGCGGTGAATGGGCACCATCATCGTATCGATGGATTCTCCGCCCACATCAATGACGCACTCCATCGTGATGTCTGGCTGAATGCGACCGGCCAGCGTGATGGCGCTGTCGCCTCCGGAGGCGAGATTCCAGAGTTGTTCACCGACGTCACCGAAGCGCTCGCACACACGGCCTCGCCCCAGTGCCAGAAAATCCGCGCACGTGTGGACGCCTAGGCCTGTCAATAGCTCGATGGCCTCAGCTGCTCTATCAGCCATCGCGACAGGAACGGCCCACAGGGCACGATGTAACGGGATGCGCCCCAGGAATAATTGGTTTTCTCCGGCAGGAACAATGCGTCCCTCGCGCGCCGCCTCCAGGGATGCGACCGGACCATCGGCGATGCCAACAAAACATTCAACGCCGACGGCTTCCTCGATCGCCGACACCAGAGCCGAGGCCGCGGCCTCCTCACTCCCATGCCAACGGGCGGGACCGCGCGCCCGGCACCTGGCCACCCCGGGGCGCACGCACTCCACCCCGGCCGCCACTGAATCGAAAGCATCGACAACGGCGCTAAACGCTCGTGCCTCGCGATCAGGGTCGCGAGGTAAGCAGATGAGATCGGGACACACATACGTCGCCTCTCGTATGCTCATGCCGCTCCTCACTCCGGCGCTCCGAGCAGCGCCGCTGGCAACCTCGATGCGTTCGCTGTGCACGACAGCCCCAGTGCCACCCGGCGGCAGATCGACCACGAGGCAGTGGACGGGCCAATCGGGCACCCACACCACCATGTCACGCACCTAGACCACCAGCCGCATTCGTCGGCGCAGCGCTTCACGAGAAAGCCCCGGCCAGGGGCGCAGTGTCACGATGGTGCGTCCCATCGATCGGGCCCGAGCCGCCAGGGCCCGCTGCTGTGCGCCGGACAGTTCAGGAATATCAAGGCAGACAACATCGCAGGCCTCTATCAGAAGGGAACACAGGTCCCCCACCTGGTGATCTTTCCCCGCGTTTAACACCAGTACACGGTCGAGGTCCATCCCCTGCTGTGAGGCCCATTCCCAGCCGATATTCCTCACTCCGCACACGCCGATCCACCCCTCGGAGGGACATGCATCGATCAGCAATCGGATGAGTTCAGCTCTGCCAGTCGGCCCCAGAAGGACGGGAGAAATCCCCGCCTGCGCATGCTCGATATCGTCACGCGCTCGCAGGCCAACAGCCTGTTCGGCACGGTTTAACACGTCGCGCGCCGCCAGTAGTCGCGCGTGCGCATCGGCCATAACTCCCCCTCCCAGCAATAGAACATGTGTTCGATAGTGGAAGTGTAGAACCCCGCTCATACATCTGCGTCCCGAACGCCGATCGCGCGCGAATAGGTCACAATGGAAACACCGAGAAAAGGAGCACGCATGAACATCGACCAGCGCCCCCTTGCCCCCAACCCCTACGAGGGCCTGGAAGTCCCCACGTTTACACTGTCATCGAGCGTTCTCACCGACGGCGCACCCATGCCCGAGTCGGCGACCGCCGAGGCCGGATCTCTTTCCCCGGATCTCACGTGGCATGGTTTCCCCGAGAATACGGCAAGCTTCATGCTGACCTGCTTTGATCCGGATGCCCCGATCCCCTCGGGCTGGTGGCACTGGGCAATTCTTGACATCCCGTCATCCATGACCCACCTGGAGGCGGGCGCCGGAGCATCCGACCTCATGCTGGACGGTCCGGCTTTCCACCTGCGCGGCGATGCGGGCGAGGCCTCCTACTTCGGAGCCGCTCCCCCCACCGGCGACCGCCCCCACCGCTACGTATTCACGGTGCACGCCCTCGATACGGATTCGCTGGGGCTCGACGACGACGCGACCCCAGCCATGGCCTCGTTCGCGGCGCTCGAGCACACGATCGCACGCGCCTCCCTGACCGTGACCCACCAGGCCTAAGGATTATGCTGCACATTATTTTTTGGGAGCCGGAAATCCCCGGCAATACGGGAGCCGCTATTCGCTTGTCCGCGTGCACCGGATCGATGCTGCACTTGGTCAAGCCACTGGGCTTCGACATGGACGACGCGAAGCTCCGCCGCGCAGGCCTGGACTACCACGACCTCGCGCACGTCATGGTGCACGATTCCCTCGATGAGGCACTCGCCGAGGTTCCAGGGCGCGTCTGGGCGCTCACGGGCCACGCAACCACCATGTACTCCGACGTCTCCTATGCCGATGGAGACGGTCTCCTTTTTGGGCGCGAGTCGGTCGGCCTCTCCGAGGATGCGATGCATCATCCGCGCGTGGAGGATCGCGTGCGCATTCAGATGGTCGACGGCGTGCGCTCCCTCAACTTGGCCAACTCCGCATCGATCGTGCTGTACGAGGCCTGGCGACAGCTGGGCTTCCCGAACGGCATCTAACTCCACGACGGAAAGATGACGAACGAGGCCCGGGCCGGATTACTCCGCCGGGCCTCGTTTACTGCGTTTATCGTTGGATGAAACAGTGGGTCAGTGCGCCCTCCATGGGGTGGACGGACGTTCGACCTGCTCTGCGAGTGAGACGATCCTGCGCGGATTCGAGCGCCACATCCAGATCAAGCCGATGATCGACACAATGAGGGGCAGGAAGTAGAAGTCAGCGCCGAGGCCCGTCCAGGCTGAGCGCGCGGAATTCAGCTCATCCAAGCCAAGCGATGCGACCCACAAAATAATCGGAATGGCGATCGACAAAGAGATCGTGACCCAACCAACCATGCGCATGCGTCGCCCGTTGTGGGTGAGCGCCGTGGCCGCGATGAGATAGTCGATACCCGCGAGGAGAGCAACGATGCGCGGCCCCCAGGGTTGCCCCTGCGCATGAAAAAGATCGAGGATAGCCGTCACAAGAATCCAGGCTCCGAGGAGCCAAAAGAGAGCAATGATGATGCGGCCAAGCCCAAGCGACGGCGGGCGCTGATCGCGCGCACCGACGGCCTCGTTCGTCGTCTCATGTCCGTGCACAGGTCTGATCCTACCGACAGCATTGTCGCGGCGCATCGCATGAGAGATGAGTGCCGCGAGCAACTAAGCCGTGTGGCCTGATGCACCGCGATGGAACACCGAGCTTCAAGACAGCGTTGCACAAACGTGGGACAATGGGCCTATAAGGACCGTGAGGCCCGTCATGAAAACAACCATCTGAGCTTCGGCTCATCAGCGAGGAGTTTTAAACCTTGAGCGAATCGACCTACGACATCGTCATTCTGGGTGCGGGTTCCGGCGGCTACGCGACCGCCCTGCGCGCTGCGCAGCTGGGCATGAAGGTCGCCCTCATCGACGGCGACAAGGTGGGCGGCACCTGCCTGCACCGCGGCTGCATCCCCACCAAGGCATACCTGCACGCCGCAGAAACGGCCGAGGCCGTGCGTGAGTCGTCCAAGTTCGGTGTCTCCTCCACCTTCAACGGCATTGACATGGCACAGGTGGGTAAGTACCGCGACTCCGTTATTTCCGGTCTGTACAAGGGCCTGCAGGGCCTGCTCAAGTCTCGCAACGTCGAGGTTATCTCCGGCTGGGGCCGCCTCGCCGACGCGAACACCATCGAGGTGAACGGCCAGCGCATTACCGGCCGCAACATCGTTCTGGCGACCGGATCCTACTCGCGTTCGATCCCCGGCCTCGAGATCGGTGGCCGCGTGATCTCCTCCGACCAGGCCCTTCAGATGGATTGGGTTCCTTCCTCCGCCGTTATTCTTGGCGGCGGCGTCATCGGTCTTGAGTTTGCCTCCGTGTGGCGCAGCTTCGGCGCCGAGGTCACGATTATCGAGGCCCTCCCCCACCTCGCCAACAATGAGGACGAGGCCATTTCCAAGCAGCTCGAGCGCGCCTACCGCAAGCGCGGCATCAAGTTCCACACGAACACTCGCTTCGCCTCGGCCACGCAGAACGAGCAGGGCGTGCACGTCACGACCGAAGACGGCAAGGCTTTCGACGCCGACGTCCTTCTGGTCGCTGTCGGCCGTGGCCCCGTCACCGAGGGCCTGGGCTACGAGCAGGCCGGCATCACGCTGGATCGCGGCTTCGTCATCACCAACGACCGCCTGCACACCGGCGTTGGAAACATCTACGCGGTCGGCGACATCGTTCCCGGCCTTCAGCTGGCGCACCGCGGCTTCATGCAGGGCATCTTCGTCGCCGAAGAGATCGCCGGCCTGAACCCGACCATGCAGGCTGATATCAACATCCCGCGCGTGACGTTCTGCGAGCCGGAGATTGCCTCCGTCGGCATGACCGAGAAGCAGGCACGTGAAAAGTTTGGAGACCAGGTACGCACCGTCGAGTACAACCTCGCCGGCAACGGAAAGTCGTCTATCCTGGCCACATCGGGCATCATCAAGCTGGTCTCGGTTGAGGGCGGTCCGATCGTGGGCTTCCACGGCATCGGCGCGCGCATCGGCGAGCAGATTGGTGAGGGCGAGCTCATGGTGAATTGGGAGGCATACCCCTCGGATGTCGCTTCCCTGATCCACGCACACCCCAGCCAGAACGAGTCGCTTGGTGAAGCGGCTATGGCGCTGGCAGGCAAGCCGCTCCACGTCCACAACTGACCGAAATTTTTTAATAGGAGAACACACATGGCAACTTCAGTGACCATGCCCGCTCTGGGCGAGTCCGTCACCGAGGGCACCGTCACCACGTGGCTCAAGCAGGTCGGCGACACCGTCGAGCTCGACGAGCCCATCGTTGAGGTGTCCACGGACAAGGTCGACTCCGAGGTCCCCTCCCCCGTGGCCGGCGTCCTGCTGGAAATCCTGGTCCCCGAGGATGAGACCGTCGAGGTCGGCACCGAGATCGCTCGCATTGGCGATGCGTCTGAAGCCTCAGTAGCCCCCGCTGCTGCACCCGCGGATGCTCCCGTCGAGGCTCCGGCTGCGCCTGCTGCAGCTCCCGTCGAGGCTCCGGCTGCGCCCGCTGCGGCTCCCACGCAGGGTACCGAGGTGCGCATGCCCGCTCTGGGCGAGTCCGTCACCGAGGGCACCGTCACCACGTGGCTGAAGTCCGTGGGCGACGCCGTTGACGCTGACGAGCCGCTGCTCGAGGTCTCCACGGACAAGGTCGACTCCGAGGTCCCCTCCCCCGTGGCCGGTTTCCTCGCAGAGATCCGTGTTCCCGAGGATGAGACCGTCGAGGTCGGCACGGTCGTCGCGATTATTTCGTCGTCGGCCCCCTCTGCTGCTCCCGTCGCCGAGGCAGCTGCCCCGGCAGCTCCGGTGGCACCTGCTGCTCCCGCAGCACCGGTCGCTCCGGCTGCCCCGGCCGCCCCCGCTGCACCGGCGGCTCCGGTTGATCCCTTCCCGAACGCGTCGACGCTGGCACAGACGGCTTCGGCCGCTCCGGTCGTTGAAACCCCTGTTGCCGTCACCGGCTCCGCCTACGTCACCCCGATCGTTCGTAAGCTCGCCCGCGAGCTCGGCGTCGATCTGGCGTCCGTGTCGGGCACCGGCGTTGGTGGCCGCGTTCGCCGCGAGGACATCGAGGCTGCCGCCGCTGCCGCTCGCGCTGCAGTCGCAGCCCCTGCTGCTCCCGCTGCCCCTGCTACTCCCGCCGCACCGGCCACCGCTGTTCGTGAGCCTTCGCCGCTGCGTGGAACGACCGAAAAGATGTCGCGACTGCGTCAGACGATCGCCCGCCGTATGGTTGAGTCTCTGCAGACCGCGGCTCAGCTGACCACGGTTATCGAGGTCGACGTCACGAAGGTTGCCGCTCTGCGCGCGCGTTCGAAGGACGCGTTCCTTGCCAAGCACGGCACCAAGCTGACGTTCCTGCCCTTCTTCGTGAAGGCAGCGACCGAGGCCCTCGCCTACCATCCGAAGATCAACGCGACCATCAACGACAAGGAGGTCACGTACTTCGACTACGAGCACGTGGGCATCGCCGTTGATACGCCGCGCGGCCTGCTGGTCCCGGTGATGAAGAACGCCGGAGACAAGGACATCGCGGGCATCGCCGCCTCGATCAACGATCTGGCTGCCCGTACTCGCGACTCGAAGATCGGCCCCGACGAGCTGTCCGGCTCGACGTTCACGGTGACCAACACCGGTTCGGGCGGCGCGCTCTTCGATACGCCGGTCCTCAACATGCCGGAGACCGCGATCATGGGCGTTGGCACGATCGTGAAGCGTCCCGTCGTGATGAAGGGTGCCGACGGCGCCGACGTCATCGCGATTCGCTCGATGGTGTACCTGTCGCTGTCCTACGACCACCGCCTGGTTGACGGTGCCGACGCTTCGCGCTTCCTCATGGATGTGAAGAAGCGCCTGGAGGAAGGCGCGTTCGAGTCCGACCTCGGACTCTGATCCTCACCGAACGCTGATGGGGTGGGCCTCGCATGAGGCCCACCCCATCACTGTCGCTTGGACGTTCACCGAGGGGCTTAGGCGTTATTGCGGCGCCGCACCACTTTGCTGATCAGCGGGCTCCGCCTTCACAACCTTTCCCGACACTGGATCGACGCGCACGCGAAGGTCGGTTACTTGTGGCTCCGAGCGCTTCTCACAGGTTCCTGCTCGACATGTTTCGGTGGCGAGAACCGTCAACGTTGCGCTGACATCGATGGCTCCCGGTTCACACGCTAATACGGACACATCATCGATCCGAGAGGACAACTGCGAGACGCGCACTCCGTTGCTTTGCATCGATGCGATGCGCTCCTTATCTTGATCAAGCAGCTCACCACCGAGAACGCTCTCGAGAGGCGTCGGGTCACCGGCAACCACGGCTTCGTCGCGCGTGCGGATCGCACGATTAATCGTTTCTGACAGGGCAGAAACGTCGCACGCGCTACCCGTCGAGTGTTCAAGCGACTGTGAGGACTCAGCGTAGACAGGTGCCTCTGATTGAGCGACGCTCGGACCGCTACGCAGCAAGCCGTAGGCCATGATGGACACTCCCGCGACGATCGCCGACAGCCCCGCAGCGAGCACACCCAACGCTCGGCGACGGCCGCGCTGTGCTTCCTGTCTCCCGCCACGCACATTCTGCGGTGTCGACGCAGCCACGCGCTCGGTGCGTCCGTCTCTGAGCGTATCCTCGCGCAGTGCAGCCGCGCGCAAGTCGGCGATGACGCGCTCGGGATCCACAGGCTCTCGCGAAATCGGATGCTCGACGGGATCGTCAACAACGGGGGTCGTCTCTGCAAGACAATCGTTAGGCTCATCGAAGCCAAGGTCAGCCAGTGCCTCGTCCATGTGCAGAAGGTGCGCGAGCTGACGCAGGCACGCGCGATCAGCCCCCTGCCCACTGAGCCCTTGGCTCCACCCGGGGGTTCCGTCGTGCTCTCCCATCTCGTCGATCAGATCGATGATGACAGCACGCCCGGATGGTGTCACGATGATGTTGGAAGGAGTCAAATCCCCATGGACGATTCCAGCTCTGTGCAGAGCACTGAGCCCAGCGGCTATTCCTTCGATGATCTGTCGACGTGTCGCGATGGGACGCAAGTCGGGCGAGCCAATTTCAGCGTCGAGTGGACGCCCAGCCACGTAGTCGTAGACGATTGCCCAACGGCCGTCGTCTGATCGTGCAACATCACGCAGGGCAACAACATGCCGCGACGTGATCGAAGCCCATGCCTTCCATCGCTCAAGGCACCGCTCTCCATCTCCAGCAGCGCGTAGCGACAATAGCGCCTCACCCGCGTCAGTGCGCGTACGCCAGACGGGGCCCGTCGCCCCGATATGGAAGATTTGGCCAACGTCGTAACCGCCAATGTTCATACCGACATTGTCCAAAGCCAACCAATGTGATGCAACTCATTTCACAAAGTGCCTGATCGGACGGGTGGACTTTCGATCATCAATTGCACGTACAATAATGAGGCTATGAGTGAATCGAATCCCCCCGGCAAGAGGCGCTTCTACCAGAACGTCCTCGACGCATACCGACTGACCAAACGCACCTACCCGGCACTTCCGTGGATGCTTCTCGGAACAGCCGCCGCGGTGATCGCCGTCTTCATGCTGGTGGCCTGGCTGACCAACATGTCGTTCATTGGCTGGCTTGTCGTCGGCATCATGGGCTCGTTCACCGCTGCCCTTCTATTGCTGAGCATCCTGACGCGCCGCGCGCTGTACTCGCAGGTTGAGGATACGGCGGGTGCCGTGAAGGTTGCACTGTCCCAGATTCAGCGAGGCTGGGTGATTCCCGAGCAGCCTGTCGCATACACCCGTGAGCAGGACCTTGTGTGGCGCATCGTTGGGCGCGCCGGCATCGTTCTCATCTCCGAAGGCCCCGCGTCACGCGTCCGTCCCCTCCTCCAAGCCGAGACGAAGCGTGTCACCAAGGTCATGCGCAACGTTCCCGTTCATCAGATCCAGGTGGGTCACGATGATGGGCAGATCGCTCTGAAGGATCTGCAGCGCGAGCTGCGCAAGTTGAAGAACGTGCTGACCCCCGAGGAAGTTCCCCAGGTCTCTGCGCGCATCAACGCTCTCCGATCGGGCGAGCCTCCCATTCCGAAGGGCATCGATCCTCTCCGCGCCAAGCCGTCGCGCCGCGCACTTCGTGGCAACTGAACCTCTCAAGTGGGCAAGCACCGTGTGCTTGCCCACTTGTGTATCCACGATCCGAGACTCATTCGACACGCATAGTATGCACATGGTTGCATATTCAGTACACGAGATCGCTCGAATCATGGATACAGAGGAACATAATCATGCACACCAAGAAGCTTCTCGCCACGCTTACTCTGGCCAGTACTGCGACCGCAATGGCCGCATGCGCAGACCCCACGACGAGTACGAGTACCGCAGATGCGACGACAGGGACAGCCGCATCAACCACCTCACACTACGACGTCTCATCAATCCCGACTGTCGACGAGATTGCAGCGCTCGTTCCTGACGACATTAAGAAGCGGGGCACCCTACGTAACGGAGCTTCTACCGGATATGCACCTGCCGAATACATGGACACTGATGGACAGACTCCCATTGGCTATGACATTGACATTAACAAGGCGCTCGCCAAGGTCATGGGTCTGAATGCTGGAGAAACGAAGCACTCCGAATTCCCCACGATCATCCCCGCTCTCGGCACGAAGTTCGACGTGGGCATCTCATCATTCACCATTACCTCCGAGCGCGAGCAGCAAGTCAACATGGTGTCTTACCTGAACGTCGGATCTGCATGGGGTGTCACTGCTGGCAATCCGAAGAATTTTGACCCGTCTAACCCGTGCGGCGCGACCATTGCGGTTCAGACCGGCACGGCTCAGGAAGAATACGCAGCCAAGCTATCTGACGAGTGCGTCGCGGCCGGCAAGGAAAAGATCGTCGTCATGCCTCACGAGCTCCAGACGGACATTGCTACCAAGCTGATCGGCGGACAGTACGACGCAACCCTCGCGGACTCGACGGTCATTGGCTACACGAGCTCGCAGTCTGCCGGCAAGATTGAGCAGCTTGGCGACACGTTTGAGTCAGCCCCTCAGGGTGTGGCGGTCGCGAAGGATGACGCGCAGCTTGCTGAGGCGGTCCAGAAGGCTATGCAGTACCTGATGGACAACGGCTACCTCAACGACATTCTGGCGTCCTATGGTGCCGAGGATGCAGCACTGACGACAGCTGCACTCAACCCGACCGTCGACTGATTGATAGCACGCTACGCATAATATGCATTTATATGCATATGGGTGCATAATGGTAGCAATCACGGGCCACGGCCCACTCCCATCGGAAGGCAGATCATGACCATCTCGAAGGCACACGCCCTCATCGTCCTCGCAGCCGCAGCTGCTCTCCCTCTCGCCGCCTGCGCGGATCCGACGTCGACCAGCTCGTCGACCAGCGGATCTGAGAGCACCTCGGCCGCGGCAACCACGGCCTCGTACGACGTGTCGAAGATCCCGACCGTCGACGAAATCGCCGCCCTGGTCCCCGACGAGGTCAAGGAGCGCGGCACGCTGCGTAACGGAGCCTCCGCTGACTACGCACCCGCGGAGTTCCTCGGTGACGATTCGCAGACCCCCCAGGGATACGATGTCGACATCAACAAGGCGCTCGCCAAGGTCATGGGTCTGAACGAGGGAACCACGAACCACGCTGAGTTCCCGACGATCATCCCGGCACTGGGCACGAAGTTCGACGTGGGTATCTCCTCCTTCACGATTACCTCCGAACGCGAGGAGCAGGCAAACCTCATCTCCTACGTTGAGGTGGGCTCCGCGTACGGCGTCGCTGCTGGCAACCCGAAGAACTTCGATCCGACCAACCCGTGTGGCAAGACGATCGGTGTGCAGACCGGCACTGCGCAGGAAGACTACGCGACCGAACTGTCGGACAAGTGCGTAGCCGACGGCAAGGACAAGATCACGATCATGCCGCACGATCTGCAGACTGACATCGCTACGAAGGTCATTGGCGGCCAGTACGACGCAACCTTCGCTGATTCGACGGTGATCGGCTACACCGCCACCCAGTCGGATGGCAAGATCGAGCAGGTCGGCGACGTCATCGAGTCCGCCCCGCAGGGCGTGGCCATCAACAAGAACGACGAGCAGCTAACGCAGGCCGTCCAGAAGGCAATGCAGTACCTGATGGACAACGGCTACCTGAAGGACATCCTGACCACCTATGGCGCGCAGGACGCAGCGCTGACCACCGCCGAGCTGAACCCGGCGACTAACGACTGAGGATCTCATGGCAACCATCAAAGACGGCGTCGAGCTGATCGACGCGAAACCGGTTCCCCGCCCGGGGAGGTGGGCAAGCGCAATCGTCGCGGCAATCCTTGCGGCAATGGCAGCCCACGCGCTGGTAACGAACGCAAACTTCCAGTGGCAGGTCGTGTTCCAGTGGCTGTTCTCGCGTTCGATCTTGCAGGGCGTGCTCTTCACGATCATCCTGACGATCCTCGCAATGGTGGTGGGCACCGCTCTTGCCATCACGATGGCGATCATGCGTCAGTCGGTGAATCCGGTCCTGCGCTGGGTGGCGATGGCCTACATCTGGTTCTTCCGTGGAACCCCTATCTACACGCAGTTGATTTTCTGGTCGCTGCTGCCCACGCTCTACCCGAAGCTCTCCTTCGGTGTGCCCTTCCTCGGCTCGCTGTGGGGCTGGGAGCTGTCATTTGATACAGCCACGTACTTCACGCCGTTCTGGATGGCGTTCATTGGCTTGGGTCTGAACGAAGGCGCGTACCTCGCGGAAATCATGCGTGCGGGCCTGCTGAGCGTCTCGAAGGGCCAGTGGGAGGCCGCCACCGCGCTGGGAATGCCGCGCGGAACGATCTTCCGCCGCATCATCCTTCCTCAGGCAATGCGTGTGATCGTGCCGCCGATCGGCAACGAGACAATTTCGATGCTGAAGACGACCTCCTTGGTCTCGGCGATTCCCTTCACCCTCGAACTCACGTTCATTGCGCGTCAGCGTGGCCAGGCGACGTTCGCTCCCGTGCCGCTTCTAATCGCGGCTGCGATTTGGTACCTCGTCATCACGAGTCTCCTGATGTGGATTCAGTCCTTCATCGAGAAGTACTACGGCAAGGGCTTCGAGCGCCGCGACAACGCTGGCACCCACTCCCCCGCCGCATCATCTTCTTCCGATGAGGATGATGAGGCCAAGGCCACCAAGCTTAAGTTTTTGGATGTGACACCATGACGACCACAACGCCCATGGTCTCCGTTCGCGGGGTCCACAAGTTCTTTGGCGACCTGCACGTCCTGCGGGGCATCGACCTTGATATCGCTTCCGGCGAGGTCTGCGTCATCCTCGGCCCCTCGGGCTCTGGCAAGTCGACGCTCCTGCGCTGCCTGAACATGCTCGAGGACATCAGCGCCGGCCGCGTGTACGTTGACGGTGAGCTGCTCGGCTACCGCGAGGATGAGAATGGCGTGCTGCACGAGCGTCACGATAAGGAGATCGCTGCTCAGCGTTCTCGTATCGGCATGGTGTTCCAGCGCTTCAATCTCTTCCCCCACAAGACCGCGCTAGAGAACGTCATGGAGGCACCCGTTCAGGTCCTCAAGCGTTCGAAGAGCGAGGCACGCGCCCAGGCTCTCGAGCTCCTTGATCGCGTGGGACTGGCTGATCGCGCGGACCATTACCCGGCGGAGCTTTCGGGTGGTCAGCAGCAGCGCGTGGCTATCGCCCGTGCGCTCGCCATGGATCCCGAGATCATGCTCTTTGATGAGCCGACCTCAGCGCTCGATCCCGAGCTCGTCGGTGAGGTTCTCCAGGTTATGCAGGACCTCGCTGCATCGGGCATGACGATGGCGGTTGTCACTCACGAAATCGGGTTCGCCCGCGAGGTCGCCGACCAGGTTGTTTTTATGGATGGTGGCGTCATCGTCGAGGCCGGAGCTCCCTCCGAGGTCATCGATAACCCGAAGTCTGAGCGAACCAAGGAGTTCTTCTCCAAGGTTCTGTGAGCTTCTGACGACGAGGCCGGGGCTGGCGTGTTCCAGTCCCGGCCTTTGTCGTATCTGTCGCGAAACGACCGGGCTATCGTCTTCAGGTGAGGGTAACGAGATCCAGGTAGCTGTCGTCCCACAGGTCCTCATCCGCGTCGGGCAACAGCAGGACGCGCTCGGGGTTGAGGGCCGTGACAGCGCCGGGGTCGTGCGTGACGAGGATGACCGCACCCTCGTAGTCACGCAGGGCCGCAAGGATCTCCTCGCGCGACGCGGGGTCGAGGTTGTTAGTCGGTTCGTCGAGCAGCAGGACGTTTGCACCCGAGACGACGAGTGTCGCTAAAGCGAGGCGTGTCTTCTCACCGCCAGACAGCACGGACACGGGCTTTTCAACGTCGTCACCTTGGAAGAGGAACTGGCCGAGAATGTTGCGCACGTGGGTGTCGTCGAGGGTCGGAGCGGCCTCGGCCATGTTTTCGCGGATCGTACGGGTCTCGTCAAGCGTCTCGTGCTCCTGGGCGTAGTACCCGAGCTTGAGGCCGTGGCCGGGCACGACGCGGCCGGAGTCCGGCTCCTCGATACCGGACAGGAGCCGCAGGAGCGTCGTCTTGCCGGCACCGTTGAGGCCGAGGACGACGACTTTGGAGCCGCGGTCGATCGCGAGGTCCACGCCGGTGAAGACCTCGAGCGAACCGTAGGACTTCGACAGTCCTTCAGCGGTGAGGGGAACGCGGCCCGACGGTGCCGGGTCGGGGAAACGTAGGCGCGCAACCTTGTCCTGGACGGTCTCTGAACCCGCCTGGGCGAAGAGCTCTTCGGCTCGGCGCAGCATCTGCTGTGCGGCGACGGCCTTCGTGGCCTTCGCGCGCATCTTCTCGCCCTGAGCCTTGAGGTGTTCGGCCTTCTTCAACGCGTTGGCGCGTTCCTTACGGCGACGGCGTTCGTCTTCCTCGCGCTGCTTGAGATAGGCCGACCAGCCGAGGTGATAGATGTCGATCTGTGCGCGGTTCGCATCGAGATAGAAGACCTGGTTGACGGTGTCACCCAGCAGCTTGACATCGTGCGAAATGATCATGACGCCGCCGGGGAACGTCTTGATCCAGTCGCGCAGCCAGACGATCGAATCGTGATCGAGGTGGTTCGTGGGTTCGTCCAGAAGCAGGACGTCCGCGTCGGAGAAGAGCACGCGGGCTAGCTCGACCCTGCGTCGTTGACCACCGGAGAGGGTATCGAGGGTCTGGTCGAGCACCCGGTCTTCGAGCCCCAGCGAGTGCGCGATCTGGGCTGCCTCGGCGTTGGCTGCCCAGCCGCCGGAGTTCGTAAACTGCTGGTCGAGCTTCACGTACCGTTCCATCGCGCGCTGCTGACGAGCGCCCTCGGTCGTTGACATCTCGTGTTCGGCCTTGCGGATACGGGCAATGATGGAGTCGATGCCGCGCACGGAGATGATGCGGTCGCGGGCCTTCATCGACGGATCACCCACGTGCGTGTCCTGCGCCAGGTAACCGACCGTCCCATTCGACGAGATGGTGCCGGTGTATTCGGCGGCCCCTCCTCGGTCACCTTCGCCCGCGAGCAACCTCATCGTCGTCGTCTTTCCCGCGCCGTTACGGCCAACGAGGCCGATACACATGCCTTTGTCGATACGGAAGCTCGCGTGGTTGACGAGCTCGCGGGGGCCGATGCGCAACGAGAAATCCTGGACATTAATCACCCTCCAAGAGTAGAGGGAGGGGTGCGTGTGGGCGAATCAACCCGCCTGCGAGGCGGCGCTGTTGCGCATGATCACGCACGGAGCGGGCACAATGGGTGTCGGAATTAACCGATATCTACTCTGCTTTGCGAGGTTTCATCCCATGTCCGATAGCCCGGTCCCGTCTGGATCGGCGCGCCCCACGCGCGCCCTTGACATCGTCTCCGTCGCCTTCGTGGCGCTGCTGCTCATCTCGAATATCGCCGCAACCAAGGCGTTTATGCTCGGCACGTCTACGCACTACCTCATTTTCGACGGAGGTGCGATCCTCTTCCCGCTCACGTACATCATCGGCGATGTGCTCTCGGAAGTCTACGGATTTGCTCGGGCTAAGCGTGTCATCATCATGGGATTCGTGGCCTCCCTTCTGGCCTCCCTCACGTTCTTCGTCGTGCAGTATCTGCCTCCCGCCCCGGATTACGAAAACCAGGACGCTTTTGCTGCGGTCCTCGGCGTCGTGTGGCGTGCGGTCTTGGCTTCGCTTGTTGGTTACCTGGCGGGTCAGTTGCTGAACTCCTACGTCCTCGTATGGATCCGCCGACGCTGGGGTTCCAAGCACCTGTGGGCACGCCTGATCGGCTCGACGATCGTCGGTGAGGCAGCAGACACCATCCTTTTCTGCACGATCCTCTTCTACGGCGAGATGTCGCTGGGCAATTTCATCAACTACACCGTCACCGGCTACTTCTACAAGGTGCTCCTTGAGGTCATTCTGCTCCCCCTGACCTACCCGGTCATCGCGGCCATTCGCCGTACGGAGGGACTCAAGAAGGACGAGGTCTTCGACTGATGAACGACAACTGGCTGTCCGCTCCCCCTCCCGAGCAACTCACGCCTTTCGAGCCGCCGGCCTCGGAGGGAGCGCACCATCCCGATAGAGGCTTCACCATCGGGCACCGAATGGAATCCCACGGAGGCCTCGGACGCACCGGCGTCATCCACACCGCGCATGGAACGATCGCGACCCCCGCGTTCATTCCCGTCGGCACGAAGGCCAACGTCAAGGCCCTCACGCCCGAGATGGTGCGATCCCTGGGTGCTCAGGCCGTCCTTGCGAACGCCTACCACCTGTACCTGCAGCCGGGGTCCGACATCGTCGACGAGGCAGGCGGTTTCGGTCAGTTCATGAACTGGTCTGGCCCCACCTACACCGATTCGGGCGGCTTCCAGGTTCTGTCGCTTGGAGCCGGCTTTAAGAAGGTTCTGTCGCAGGAGTTCTCCGGTCAGGCCGACCCGACCGACCCAAAGGTCCAGATGCAGGCGATTAAGGCGTCCAACGCGGTCGTCGACGACGATGGCGTGATCTTCTCCAGCCACATCGACGGTACGAAGCACCGCTTCAACCCCGAGGTCTCGATGGGAATCCAGCACCAGCTTGGCTCGGACATCATGTTTGCCTTCGATGAGCTCACGAGCCTGCTTCACCCGCGTTCCTACCAGGAGGAATCTCTCGAGCGCACCCACGCGTGGGCAGCCCGATGCCTCGCCGAGCATAAACGCCTCACAGAGGAACGCTCTCACAAGCCGTATCAGCAGCTGTGGGGAGTCATTCAGGGGGCACAGTGGGAGGACCTGCGTCGCCAGGCCGCGCGCACGATGGCGGACATGGAGGTTGATGGCCAGCGCTTCGACGGGTTCGGCGTTGGTGGTGCCCTCGAGAAGGAAAACCTCGGAACGATCGTCTCGTGGGTGTGTGAGGAACTGGGCGAGGACCGTCCCCGCCACCTCCTGGGTATCTCCGAGCCTGAGGACCTGTTCGCAGGCGTCGCAGCCGGTGCCGACACCTTCGACTGCGTCAATCCGTCGCGCGTCGCGCGTAACGCCGCGATCTACACGCCTGACGGGCGTTTCAACATCACGAACGCACGCTTCAAGAGGGATTTCACGCCGCTCGTTGAGGGCTGCGGGTGCTACACCTGCACGCACTACACCCGCGCGTACATTCATCACCTGTTCAAGGCGAAAGAGATTCTATCGGCGACGCTCGCGACCATTCACAACGAGTGGTTTACACTGCGTCTCGTCGATGGAATTCGCGCATCGATCATCAACGGGTGCTTTGACGAGTTCCGTTCCGACATGCTTGGCCGCTACGAGGCCGGGCGCCGCCGCTGAAAGTGTGGAGCAGCCATGAGTTTCAATGACAACATCCGTTTGGATCCCTCGCGCGTCGGTACGTCCGGCGCGGGGCGCAAGATCGCAGGTGCAGGCGGTGGCTCACTGCTCGGTGTTCTCTTGATCCTCGGGTTCTCCTACTTCACCGGCATCGATCTGACGAGCCTGCTGTCCTCGCCTTCCGACACGTCGTCGTCCTCGTCGTCGGCAGTCGATACGTCCACCTGTCAGACGGGACATGACGCCAACACTCGCGTCGAGTGTCGCATGGTCGCCACCGCTCAGTCCCTCGACGCGGTGTGGAAGACCCAGCTGTCCGCCCAAGACACGGGCATCACCTACCAGCTGCCCGATTTCCAGATCTTCACGAACTCCGTCTCCACCGCGTGTGGCAACGCGACGAGCGCCGTGGGACCGTTCTACTGCCCCGGAGATTCGACGGTGTACCTCGACCTCGGGTTCTTCGACGACATGGTCTCCAAGTACGGTGCATCCGATTCCGTGCTCGCCCAGGAATACGTCGTAGCCCACGAGTGGGGCCACCACATCCAGAACATTCAGGGTGTCTTCCGCGCGCACGATACGCGCGAGTCCGGGGAACAGGGTGCGGGCGTGCGCAGCGAGCTCCAGGCCGACTGCTACGCGGGCGTGTGGATGCACTGGGCGTCCACCACCCCCGATCCTTCGACCGGTACCCCGTTCCTGAAGACTCCGACGTCCGATCAGGTGTTGGGTGCGCTTCAGACCGCTCAGGCAATCGGTGATGACCGTCTGCAGGAGAAGTACCAGGGTTCCTCGAACCCGGAGACGTGGACGCATGGTAGTGCGCAGCAGCGCGCGACGTGGCTGCAGCGCGGTCTCGATTCCGGCGATATCTCGACGTGTGACACGTGGAGCGTTCCTCGGGTGTGAGCAGGCCCGCAGATCGCTACAATTGAGTGCGCCGATTCGCAGGAGGAAGTCATGACACGCAGCATCGTCGAGCAGGCTCACGACATGTACGACGCGGTCCCCTATGAGGTGCCCGTGCCTGATCAGTCGCTGTACGCGCTGTTGGACGACGCCGCCCGCCTCTATCCTGACCGCATTGCGCTGGACTATTTCGGAGCGACGACCACCTACGCCCAGGTACGCGACCAGGTCCGCAAGGCTGCTCGGGTTCTGCACGAGGCCGGGGTCGGGCCGGGTGATACGGTGGCCATCGCGCTACCGAACTGCCCGCAGGCTTTTGTTGCTTTCTACGCGTGTATGCGTATTGGGGCGATCGCCGCGCAGCATAATCCACTCGCTCCGGCTTCGGAGATCGCTGGCCAGCTGAGCCGCCACGGCGGCAAGGTGGCGATCGTGTGGGAAAAGTGCGTGGATGCCTATCCGATCGGCGTTCTCGACACCGTGTTCACGGTGGATATTTCCCAGGGAATGCCTGCCTCGCAGCGTCTGCTCCTGCGGCTTCCGGTCGCTCGCGCACGCGAGACACGCGCGCAGCTGCGCGGCCCTGTCCCTGTGGGCACGCGGTCGTGGGACCGCGCCACGGCCTCGTCGATGCCCATTGACCCGTCGTTCCCGCTGCCCTCCCCGAATGATCGCGCGGTTATCCTGCATACTTCCGGAACGAACGGCGTTCCCAAGTCCGCTCCCCTCACCCACCGCAACATCGGGGTCAACGTTAACCAGTGCATGTTCTGGGTGTGGAAGCTGCACGAGGGTGCGGAAACTTTCTTCTCGCTCCTGCCCTACTTCCATGCCTTCGGTCTGACGTTCTTCCTGTGTGCGTCCGTGCGCAAGGCGGCCACCCAGGTCGTGCTCCCGAAGTTCGACGCGCAGATGGCTCTGGACGCGCACAAGCGCCGCCCGGTGACGTTCTTCGTCGGCGTTCCTCCCATGTTCGAGAGGATCCTGAAGCAGGCCCGGAAGACGAACACGGACGTGACGTCTATCCGTTATTCGGTCGCCGGCGCGATGCCGTTGTCGACGACGCTCGCGCGCGAGTGGGAGGAAGCCACTGGTGGCATGATCGTCGAAGGCTACGGCCTATCCGAAACCGCTCCGGTTTTGACCGGTGCGCCTCTGTCGGACAAGCGTCGTCACGGTGTTCTTGGCGTTCCGTTCCCTAACACGCAGCTGCGCCTCGTCTCTCTCGACGACGATACGCTCGACGTTGAGGATGGCCAGCCTGGAGAGATTATTGTTCGCGGCCCTCAGGTCTTTGAAGGATACCTGGACGCGCCCGAAGAAACCGCGCGCGTGTTTACATCCGAGGGATGGTTCAAGACGGGCGACATCGGCATCAACAGTGACGGGTTCATTTCGATGGCGGACCGCAAGAAAGAACTCATTTTGTCCGGCGGCTTCAACGTCTACCCGTCACAAGTGGAGGCTGCGATTCGCTCTCACCCGGCGGTCAGCGACGTCGCCGTCGTGGGGGTTCCCGTTTCGGAGGCAACCGACGAGGTCGCCGCAGCCATCATCATGGAGGACGGCAGCGCTCCGCTGACTCTCGAGGAGGTGCGCGCCTGGGCAGAGAAGACGATTGCACACTACGCTCTCCCCCGCCAGCTCGTCATCATCGCCGAGCTTCCGCGCAACCAGATGGGGAAGATCTTGCGTCGCAAGGTTGCACAAGTTGTACGCGAGGCACTGGGCCGCTAGTTCGCATCCTACCGAGGGAGCTTATCCACTCCACCGGAAACGACAATCCCCCGGAAGCTCACGCTTCCGGGGGATTCACGTCATGCGCCGATCAGACGTTAAAGCCAATGGCACGCAGCTGCTCACGGCCATCGGGCGTGATGCGATCCGGACCCCACGGCGGCATCCAGACCCAGTTGATCTGGACCTCGTCGGTCACGGCGGACAGAATAGTCTGCGCCTGGCGTTCGATGACATCGGTCAGCGGGCAGGCCGCCGACGTCAGGGTCATATCGAGGCGCACCTGGTTCTCAGAACCGATAACGACGCCGTAGACCAGGCCGAGATCGACAATGTTGATGCCGAGTTCGGGGTCGATAACGTCCTTGAGGGCTTCGAGCACGTTCTCGGCCGCAAGGGTGCCCTGCTCAATGACGTCGGTGCCGTCGATCTGACGGGTGGCCACCTCGGCCGCCGGCGCTTCCTGCGCGGGCGCTCCGAAGCGCTGCTCAACGGGCTCAGACTGAGCCATCGGGTTGCTCATGGGTGTTCCTTTACTGCTCAGCGGGCTCGCCCGCGGTGGAAATATCGATGCCGGACTTGGCCATCGCGTCGCGCAGCGCGTACCAGCCCAGGAGGGCACACTTCACGCGGTTCGCGAACTGCGACGTGGATTCGAGAGCGGCCGCGTCACCCAGGTCGTCGAGAATCTCGTCGTCGACGCCGAGGTTACGCGAATGCATCATGACCTCCATGTCCCGGTACAGCCGGCCGATTTCCTCGGCGGACTTGCCTTCCGTCAGGTCGGTCATCATGGACAGTGAGGCGCGCGAGATCGAGCATCCGTCGCCGTCCCACTGCAGGGAGGCAAGGCGCTCGCCGTCCAGCGTGACGCCGAGCGTCACCTCGTCACCGCACGTGGGGTTCACCTGGTGCGACGAAGCATCCATACCGCTCGGATCTCCTGCGCCATGCTTCTCGCGGGCGTGATCGAGGATCACCTGCTGGTACAACTGCTCAAGACTTCCCATGGCTACCTTTCCAAATGATTCCGGTACTGTTGTCGATTCTATCGGCCGAAGAAGCCGCGCACCTTCGATAGGCCATCGACGAGACGCTCGATTTCCTCGCCGGTGGTGGTCGGAGCGACCGACGCACGGGCGGAGGAGCGCACTTGGAAGAACGTATGGAGCGGAATTGCGCAGTGGTGTCCGACGCGAACGGCCACGTCCACGGAGTCCATGAACTGGCCGACGTCGTGCGGGTGAACGCCGTCAACTGCGAAAGCAACGACGCCGATGCGATCGACGTCCGAGTCAGGGCCGAGGACCTGAATACCGTCAATCGACGAGATACCGTCGAGCATCACGGAAGTGAGCGCGTGCTCGTGAGCCTCAACGCGATCCATACCGAGTGTCGACAGGTAGCGCAGGGCCTCCGACCAGGCGGCGATCTGCGCGACGGGTTGCGAGCCTGCTTCGAAGCGCTCGGGCGGAGCCATGAAGGTCGATTCCTCCATGGTCACCCATTCGATCATCGAGCCGCCGGTAAGAACGGGCGGCATCGCAGCTAGAAGCGCACGACGTCCCCACAGCGCGCCGGCGCCCGTCGGACCCAGCATTTTGTGCGATGAAAACACCGCGAAGTCCACGTCAAGCGCGGACAGGTCGAGCGGCATGTGCGCGCTGGACTGGCAGGTGTCGAGGAGAATAAGCGCGCCGACGGCACGGGCAGCCGCAGTTACGGCAGCAACAGGTGAAACGGCACCCGTCACGTTAGACACGTGGGTGAATGCGACCAGCCGGGTATTCGGCGTGATCACCGACAGCGTGTCCAGGTCAATGCGACCATCGGGCGTCAGATCGAGCCACGCGAGCTCGGCGCCTGTGCGTTCACACAGCTGCTGCCACGGAACGATGTTCGCGTGATGCTCAGCGCGCGTGCAGACAATGCGATCCCCCGGTCCCACGCGCAGGGCGGCCGACTCGGCGCCGCCCATCCCCTGCGACGCGTTACCCATGGAGAGGGCGACCAGGTTGATCGCCTCAGTCGCGTTCTTCGTCCACACGATCTCGTCGGGTGCAACGCCGACGAACGAGGCCAGGGCCCCCCGAGCGCTCTCAAAGGCGTCGGTCGCTTCGTCGCCAAGAAGGTGCGTACCCCGGTGAACCGCGCCGTTGCTACGACGGTAGAAGTCCGCCTCAGCATCGATGACGCACGCGGGCTTCTGAGAGGTTGCAGACGCGTCGAGGTACGCGATGGGCGCGCCGCCGCGCCCGAGGCGACTCAGAATCGGAAAATCCGAGCGAATCGCCTCGAGCTCAGCGGCAGTGAAGTCTGTGGACACGGTGATCAGAGGCCCAGGTACTTGTCGTAGCCGTTCTCTTCGAGTTCATCAGCCAGCTCGGGGCCGCCCTGAGCGGCGACGCGGCCGTCGACGAAGACGTGAACGTGGCTGGGCTTGATGTAGCGCAGGATGCGCGTGTAGTGCGTGATCAGCATGACGCCGCAGCCGGTCTCGCCGTGGACGCGGTTGACGCCCTCGGACACGATGCGCAGAGCGTCAACGTCGAGGCCCGAGTCGGTCTCGTCGAGGACGGCGAAGGAGGGCTTGAGGAGCTCCATCTGGAGGATCTCCAGGCGCTTCTTCTCGCCACCGGAGAAGCCGACGTTGACGTCACGCTCGGCGAAGTCGGAGTCCATGCGCAGGTTGTCCATGGAGCTCTTCATGTCCTTGACCCACGAGCGCAGGGCGGGGGCCTGGCCATCGATCGCGGTCTTGGCGGTGCGCAGGAAGTTGGAGACGGACACGCCAGCGACCTCGACGGGGTACTGCATGGCCAGGAACAGTCCTGCCTTGGCGCGCTCGTCGACGCTCATCTCGGTGATGAGCTGGTCGTCGAGCCAGGCCTCGCCCGAGGTGATCTCGTAGTCGGGGTGACCGGCCAGAGCGTAGGCCATGGTGGACTTACCGGAGCCGTTGGGGCCCATGATGGCGTGGATTTCGCCGGAGTTGATGGTCAGGTTGACACCCTTGAGGATTTCCTTGGGACCCTCGGCGGTCTCGACGGAGACGTGCAGATCCTTAATACGCAGAGTCGACATATGTATTCCTTACAGCTCAGTTGTTACGGGACTTGGCCAGCTCGGCCTCGACGGTTGCCATGAGGTGGTCGACCACCTCGGGGACGCCAATCTGGTTAATCAGTTCGGCGAAGAAGCCGCGCACGACCAGGCGGCGTGCCTCGTGCTCAGGAACACCACGGCTCATCAGGTAGAACAGCTGCTCGTCATCGAAACGACCGGTCGCAGACGCGTGTCCGGCGCCTTCGATCTCACCGTTCTCGATCTCGAGGTTGGGCACGGAGTCCGCCTTGGCGCCCTCGGTGAGCACCAGGTTGCGGTTCAGCTCATAGGTGTCCGTGCCGTCGGCAGCTTCGCGGATCAGGCAGTCGCCGATCCACACCGAGTGCGCATCCTTGCCCTGCAGGGCGCCCTTGTAGGTGACACGCGAGAAGCACTTGGGCTGGGAGTGGTCAACGAACACACGGTGCTCCAGGTGCTGGCCGCCGTCCACAAAGTAGATGCCAAGCATGTTGAGCTCGGCGCCGGGGCCGCGGAAGTCGGTGTCGGCGCACACGCGCACGAGGTCGCCGCCGAAGGTGACGACGATGTGCGTGAGCTTGGAATCACGGCCGAGCGCCAGGCGCTGGTTCGAGGCGTGCACGGCGGTATCGTCCCATTCCTGCAGCGATACGACGGTCAGGTTCGCGCTGTCGCCGGTCTCGACCTCGACGGTCTGGTTGAGCGAGGCCTGCGCGGAGCCGGTGTGCGACAGGATGACGGTGGCCTTCGAGAACTTCTCGGCGCGAATCACGATGTGCTGCGCGCGGGTACCGTCGATGTCCGCCACGTTGATGCGGACGGGTGCGTCGAGCTCGGCCTCTGCCGGGATCTCGACGACGGTCGCCTGCTCGAAGCCGTTCCAGGCGACGACGGCGGTGCGGTCACCGGGAGCCAGGACGGTGCCCAGGCGCTTGTCGTCGCGCGTCACGGTCTGGACGACGACAGGGGCGGGAGCGTCCACCGTCACGGGAGCGTCGCCCGCGTCGTAGTTTGCGGGTTCGAAAAGGCGCTCGATGCGACGCATCGGGGTGAATCGCCAGTCTTCCTCGCGTCCGTGGGGAACGGCGATGTCGTCCAGGTTGAACGAGGTCGGACGGTCCGCGCGCGACGGGTGAGCCTTCTCGGCGTCGGCCCCGTGCGAGTGGGCCTTGTTCATGGTGTCGACAATAGTGTTGGGGGTCGTCATCAGCCGACGGATCCTTCCATCTGCAGTTCAATGAGGCGGTTGAGCTCGAGGGCGTACTCCATCGGCAGCTCCTTGGCGATCGGCTCGACGAAGCCGCGCACGATCATCGCCATGGCCTCGTTCTCGTCGAGGCCTCGGCTCATGAGGTAGAAGAGCTGGTCGGCGCTCACCTTCGTGACGGTTGCCTCGTGGCCCATTTCGACGTCGTCGGTGCGCACGTCGACGTAGGGATAGGTGTCGGTCCGCGAAATCTTGTCGACGAGCAGGGCGTCGCACAGCACGTTCGACTTGGAGTGTCGCGCACGGGCGTTCACCTGGACGAGGCCGCGGTAGGAGGTGCGGCCGCCGCCTCGGGACACGGACTTCGACACGATCGACGAGGACGTGTGCGGGGCCATGTGCACCATCTTGGCGCCGGTGTCCTGCTGCTGGCCGGGGCCGGCGAAACCGATGGACAGCGTCTCGCCACGGGCATGCTCACCCATGAGGAAGCAAGCCGGGTACTTCATGGTGATCGCAGCACCCATGTTGCCGTCGACCCATTCCATGGTGCCGCCCTCTTCGACCATCGCACGCTGGGTGACCAGGTTGAGCACGTTCGTCGACCAGTTCTGAATGGTCGTGTAACGCACGCGGGCGTCCTTCTTCACGAAGATCTCGATAACGCCAGAGTGGAGGGAGTTCTCGTCGTAGATCGGGGCGGTGCAACCCTCGACGTAGTGCACGTAAGAGCCCTCGTCGGCGATGATCAGCGTGCGCTCAAACTGTCCCATTGCCGAGGTGTTGATACGGAAGTACGCCTGCAGCGGGATCGTCACGTGAACGCCCTTGGGGACGTAGACGAAGGAACCGCCGGACCAGGCGGCAGTGTTCAGAGCGGAGAACTTGTTGTCACCCGCGGGCACGCACTTACCGAAATACTCCTCAAAAATCTCCGGGTACTCGCGCAGGCCTGTGTCGGTGTCAGTGAAGATGACGCCCTGACGCTCGAGATCTTCCTGAATCTGCTGGTAGACGACCTCAGACTCGTACTGAGCGGCAACGCCGGACACCAGGCGGGACTTCTCGGCCTCGGGGATACCGAGGCGGTCGTAGGTGTCGCGGATTTCCTCGGGCAGATCTTCCCAGTCGTTGACCTGGCGATCCGTGGGACGCACGTAGTACTTGAAGGAATCGAAATCCACGTGAGACAGGTCGGGACCCCACGCCGGCATCGGCTTACGTTCGAACAGTTCCAGCGCCTTCAGGCGGCGCTCCCGCATCCACTGCGGCTCGTCCTTCACCTCGGAGATGAAGCGAACGATTTCTTCGTTAATTCCGGTGGGGACGTCCTTCGAGTAGTCGTCGGAGTCGTGCCAACCGTATTCGTAACCGCCAATCGACTCGATGATCTCGTCATCGGTCATTCGACGGTCATCAGCGCCCGAGGCGGGTGCCTGCGTCATAGTTGTGTCAACCTCTCGTTCTTAACCAAGTGCTACTTGCGTCGCACGTTCCGCGCTCCGGGGCGGATGACGGGCATACCCACGGGAATGTGGGTTGTGCACACGTGTCCCCCGCCAGCAAGCGTGGAAAGTCGTTGCACGTGGACGTCAAGCAGCTTGCCAAAGGCAAGCGTCTCGGCGTCACACAGCTGCGGGAAATCTCCCGCGACATTTTGAATCGGGCAGTGGCCCTGGCACAGCTGGACCGCAAGCGTTCCACCGCCGATGTCGCGCACAGTGGCCGCGTAGCCGTCCTGAGTGAGTGCATCGGCGAGCGCCTGGGCGCGCACCCGCGGGTCTGAACCTGCGTCGCGCACGATGGGGGCGTAGCGCCGCTCGATCTCGCGCGAACGCGCTGCAGCAAAAGACTCAACGGCTTCATCCCCACCGAGCTGGCCAAGGTATCCGAGTGCCTTGGAAGCGAGGTCGGAATATCCATCGGCAAGGTGGACGTGTGCCCGTTCGGTGGCGACGTAGTGACGCGCGGGGCGTCCACGGCCACGCTTCGAAGGTGCCCCCGGCTCGTGTTCCGCGATCTCTTTGGAGTCCAAAAGCAGCGTGATGTGGCGGCGCACGGCGGCCGTCGTCAGCCCGAGGACCTTCGCAATAGAAGAGGCCGTCACCGGCCCCTTTTCGACGATGAGATCGAGCACCTGCTGCCGGGTAGTGGCGTCTGATTCTTCTGCCACGTGTCCTCCGCTCCGGCGCTCCATTGCTGCGCCCCTGTGTGCCTTTCTCTGGGAATAAGTGTACGCCAATTTAGATAAATAGGCGTTGCGAAAAGCCGTCTGGAGTGTTGGACGGCCCACAAGTCTTGGGACTAAGGGCCTACGGAGTAATCAGGAGCGAAGCCACGGGGCGTCCGCAGGCCGCAAACCGGCCCAACCGCGACCGCGTGCGGCATGCGCAGCGAGGACGCCGATGACCGCCGACGGGTTGTGCAAGCGTCCATCCAACACCATGGTCAGTGCATCGTCCAGGCGAACCCACGCGTACTCCATCGTCGCCTCCTCGTCCTCGCGGTCGAACGCCTCGTCGGCGTCCCGGAGCTCGCGCGCGAGGAAGACTCGCAGCGCCTCGGACGATCCGCCGGGAGAGGTGAAGTAGTCGACGAGGACATCCCAGCGTTTCGCAACCAGATCCGCTTCTTCAGCAAGCTCACGCTCCGCTGCGACGCGCGGGTCCTCACCGGGGATGTCGAGCAGCCCCGCGGGAATCTCCCACAGCTGGGCCTTCACGGGGTGACGGTACTGACGCTCCAGGAGGATCTCCTCTCCCCCATTCTCACCGCGCAGCACGACGACAGCGACAGCACCAGGGTGCCGCGTGTATTCACGAACAACGGGTTCCTGGCCTTCGACGACGATGACGTGGTCCTTGATCATGTCGACGATGTGGCCGTTCCACACGGTCTCGCTCTTGGTCACGGTGCGGGGGTTGTGCTGGTCTTCGATAGCCACAGCCTCTTGGGGGGACAGGAAACGCATGTTCACGCTTTCATTTGGGTTCGGCAGTACGCCATTGAGTATAGGCCCGTACCTTGTGCGACGAGGAATGCGGCGAGGCCCCGGCGGTCACAACGAACCACCGAGGCCTCGGCAAAGAGCGTTATGCGCTACTTGACGGAGGGAATCACCGACTGTGCACCGGTACCCACACCGAAAGCGCGGGCGCTTGTCGCGGGCGTCGACAATGCCAAAGCGGTATCGACAGCGGCCAGAGTCGTTCCGACCGAGTCAACCGTCGTGACGACAGTACCGCTGGCACGCACCTGCGAAATCATCGCGTCGCGGGTGGAAGCGTCGCCGACGAAAACGCCGTTAGTCGAGCCAAGGGCCTGGCCGAGGCCGACCCAGGCATCCGGGTTCGACGTCACCGCAGCGGGCGTCGCGTTGGAAGCGGCCGCGGCCTGTGCACGCGGGCCAACCGCGACGATCGCCGTGGCGATCCCATTCGCATCCTCGTCGACGGTCATGATCGGCGTGGAGTCATCGGTCAGAATCTGACGCAGCAGGTCGGTCTCGGCTCCGGTCGTGGTGAGTACCTGGACAATCGAATAGCCGACGACTCCATCAGCGCTAGCGGTCTTGGCGGCACCAGAAGCAAGGTGCGACGCCAGGGTCGTCGACAAAGTCGTGCGGTACTGGCTCATCGAGGTGGACTGCCAGTTATCGGTGAGCGTCACTCGACCGACGACGCTCGCTCCGGCATCGGTCAGCGTCGAACGAATCGCAGTCACGTCATCGTCGGATGCACCGGGCAACACAACGAGAGCAACCTTGGCAGAGCTCAGCGAACCAGTCAGTGTCGAGGAAGCGAGAGCCTTGAGGCCGGCGGCCTCCGCATCAGCTTGAGCGCTCAGCAGCGGGTCCGCTGCCGAGGTGGTCGTCGATGAGCTGACGCCAGCCTGGATACGGCTCTGCAGCGGTCCGGCCCCCAGAACGACGCCAACGGCCAAAGCGATGAAGATCCCGATGATCGAGACGACGTGGTAGCGGAAGTTAATCATTGGGCTCCTCCTGCGGAGTGCATCAGCGAGACGAAGAATGAAGTGACGGGGTGCAGCAGGTCGTTGCCCCACGGGGTCGACCACAGGGCGACGCCCATCAAGGCCAGCGCGACCACGGCCAGCAGAACGAGCGTCCAACCGCGCGGACGCGGGCGGAAGGTCGCTGCCACCGCCTGCGCACCGATAAGGCGCGAGCCAACCGAGAGGCGCGAGAAGAATGCGGGGGCGACTAGGGCTCGGCCGGCGTCAACAAGTTCCGCCTCCCCGTAGGACACTCCGACGGTGACGACAGCGGGTGCCGTCGAATGCGCGGCAACAACGAGAGCCGCGTCGAGAGAGGTGCCAGCCATGGCAATGCGATCGTAGACGACGCCCATACGGTCGAGACGGTCTGCGCCAGGAGCGAGGCCGTCTCCTCCGACGCGGACGATAAAGGAGCGAGCCTTACGAATCGCCTTCTCACTCATCAGTTCGGCGTCACCGACGACGAGGTCGAGCGACAGTCGGGCCTTCAGCGCCACGTCGGCTCCGCCGTCGACGGCAATCACAAACGGGCTAACCTCGGAGCGCCATCGCGCGAGCGCGCGCAACTCGGCCTTCGCGTCGGCAGCGCCCGTCACAAGGAGAATCGGCCGTTTCCCGAGGTCGGAGAGCTGGGGTACGTCGACTCCGCGCAGCACCGTCGCGCCATCTTTCGCCAGATAGTCCTCAATGGAGGCGTCGACACCGGCGAAAAGGGCGGACGAGTCGGCGACGTCGACGTCCAAGGCGTCCGAGGACACGACGGATCCAGTCGCAATGACGGAGCCGTCCACGAGGACCTTCGAGCCTGTCACCGTCACTTCTTGGCCTTCGCGCAGGGACATGATGTCCTGGCCCAGGTCGTCGACGAGGACGATGCCGGCCTCGAGAATAAGGCGAGGCCCCAGAACAGCCGCGCGTCCCGTCAGAGACGGCTGCGCGTTGAGCACGGCAACAGGGCCGGCGGCGACGAGCGCCGCGGCGCTCTCGCGGTCCAGGTCCGCAACGTTAATGACGGCGATCTCGCCGCGTTCTAGGCGCGTCGCCAGGTGCTTGGGGCGGTCGTCAATGCGAATCCGCCCGGAGCGCGCGCTCGATTCCTTTGAAAGTGTCTCACTCATCCCTGCGATTGTGACACGGCAGAGGCCAAGACTTGCGAAGCGTGGCGGCGCGCCGCAGCCGAGTGCGGATCCCCACCCATCATGCGGGTCAGTTCAGCTTCGCGGTTCGCACCGCTCACTTCGCGCACCTTCGTGGTCCCATCGTTCTTCTCGATGACGAGGTGCTGATCGCCAAAAGCCGCGACTTGGGCCAGGTGCGTCACGACAATCACCTGCCGTGATTGTGCAAGTCTCTTCAGACGCGCGCCGACCTCGGTCGCGGTCTGCCCGCCAATACCGGCGTCAATCTCGTCGAAGATAAACGTCGACGACGCCTCGGTGCGCCCCAACATCAGCTCCAGTGCGAGCATGACACGGGACAACTCACCGCCGGAGGCTCCCTGTCCGAGAGGACGGGCCGGAGCATGAGGATGCGGCTGCAAGCGGAAGACGACGGTCTCACATCCATGAGAGGTCGGTTTCGTCGGCTCACAATCGATGTGCAGCGTCGCATCGGGCATCGACAGGGCGTGAAGCTCCTCGTTCACGCCCTGGGCGAGCTCAGCCGCTAGACGCACACGCGCCTGCGTAACACGACGCCCGCACTCAAGCACACGCTCCTGGGCGGCCGCCAGTTCACGTTCGACAGCCGCCGGATCGGACCCGGGCGACGAAAGATCCTCGACGCGAGAGCGAGCCTCGTCCGCCCATGCGAGGAGGCCCTCGATGTCAGCTGCGCGCCCGCGCAGCACGTCTTTGATAGCCGCGCGTCTCGCGTGAATCTGCGCAAGCCTCTCCGGATCGGCGTCGAGGCGCGACAGGTACGCTGAGACGTCATCAGCAAGTGCTTCCAACTCGAGCACCTGATTGCGCGCACGTCCCACAAACTCAGCCACGGCCTCGTCGAATCGAGCTGCGTCATCGAGCTGTGCGTAAGTGTGACGGGTCGCCTCGACAGCCCCAGTAAAGTCGCCCCGATCGTCACCCTTGAGATAGCCCAGAGCCACTCCCACCAGCGCACGCAGGTCCTCGACATTCGTCAGGCGCGCTGCATCGCGAACGAGGTCTTCTTCCTCACCGATGGCAGGATCAAGCTCTTCGATCTGCTTGATCGCCGCGCGCAGATCCTCCAGCTCCTCGGCTCGCTCGCTCGCATCGCCACGCAGCGAATCCAGGCGATGCTTGACATCGACCGCGTGACGGAAAGCTGCACGGTATTCCTCGAGCAGAGCCGCGTGCTCATCACCGCCGAACTGATCGAGCGCTCGGCGCTGTGCGGCCTCACCCGTGAGACGGATCTGGTCGGACTGGCCATGAATCGTCACCATCGACCCGACGATATCCGTCAAGACCGAGGCCGGCACGGGGCGCGATCCGAGGTGCGCTCGCGACCGGCCTGCGGCACGCACCGAACGACCAACAATCAGCTCACCGCCCTCGATGAGGCCACCGGCCTCCTCAACGCGTGTTGCAACCTCGTCGTTCACCGAAAAAATGCCATCGACGGACAGACGATCAGCACCCGAGCGCACGAGCGCAGCATCCGCTCGGGCACCGAGCAGCAGCTGAAGACTCGACAGCACCATCGTCTTACCCGCACCGGTCTCACCGGTGACGACGATAAGGCCCTCGCCAAAGTCAACGTGGGCAGACTCGATGACGCCGAGATGCGAAATATCGAGAGACTCGATCACCGAGGACCATCCCTCCACCCGCGCACGGGAAGATTAAACTTGCGGACGAGACGCGCAGAAAACGGCGTGTCGTCCACGCGTACAAGCTGAACGGGCGACGAACCGACACGCGCACGCACCACTGCCCCAGCGGGGACTGTCATCCGTCGCAGGCCGTCGCACCACATCTCCGGAGGCGTCCACATGTCATCGAGAACAACGATCTCCACGCACGCCGACGGGCCGACGACGAGCGGGCGGGTGAAAAGGCCGTGAGCGGCCAGCGGGGCGACAACGATCGCCTCTGTATCGGGCCACACGACCGGGCCTCCCGCGGAGAACGAGTAGGCAGTTGATCCGGTGGGAGTCGACAGAATCATGCCGTCAGCGCCGTACGTCGACACTTCCTGGCCGTCGACGACGAGTGCAAAATGAACGGGATGCGCGACGTCGGTGTGCATGACGACAGCCTCGTTGAGCGCCCAGTCGTCGGCCTTCGATCCGTCAGGACGTTCCATCGTGACATCGAGGGTCATGCGTCGTTCGACCGAAAAGTCGCCATCGGCAATCTTGCGTGCGAGATCGC
This sequence comes from Xylanimonas cellulosilytica, assembly GCA_001072465.1. Taxonomy (GTDB): domain Bacteria; phylum Actinomycetota; class Actinomycetes; order Actinomycetales; family Actinomycetaceae; genus Pauljensenia. Next base: position 131,377 of record JVKM01000036.1, read on the forward strand.
CCGTGCCCTTATCACCGAGTTCCGTCAGGAATCCCATGTGGCCGGCGTTGATACCGAGAAGGGGGACGTCCAGAGCTCGCGCACTCGACGCAGCGACCAAGAAAGTTCCATCGCCGCCGATCGAGAGGACCATGTCGATATCGCCACCCGAAGCGTCGTCGACGACATCTATGCCGCGTTCCTTGAGTGCGTCTGCGAGGCTCACGGCGCTCGTCACCGCGTTGGGCCGGTGACGGTGACGAACCATCAGGACACGAGTCATCGGGAACCTCCAGCGGGACCGGCCTCAACCGCACGCCGGATGTAGTCGGTAAGCTGCGTGGGATCGATGGGATCCGGGTAGTCGCGGCGCATGTGCACGAAATACTCGACGTTACCGGATGGACCGGGCAGCGGTGATGCAGCGATCGCTGCGATATCCAAGCCAAGCTCGATGGCGCATCGGGCGACCGTTTCGACGGTTTCCACGTGGTGCTCAGGATTGCGCACCACTCCCCCGTGGCCGAGTCGTTCCTTACCGATTTCGAACTGGGGCTTAACCATCAGGAGGAAATCGGCGTGGGGTGCGGCCGCGGCGACGAGAGCCGGAAGAACAAGCGTCAAAGAAATGAACGACATATCCCCCACGACCAGTTCGGGGGCGGGAGCGACGGAAGCCGGATCGAGGGTGCGCACGTTCGTCCGATCGTGCACCTCCACGCGCGGGTCGCTCTGCAGCTTCCACGCGAGCTGGCCGTACCCGACGTCGACGGCGACGACGGATGCAGCGCCGCGGCGCAGCAACACGTCAGTAAAACCACCCGTCGAAGCACCGGCGTCCAGAGCCCGACGCCCCTCGATCAGCGGCGCCTTATCGCCGAGCGCATCGAGTGCTCCCGCAAGCTTGTGAGCACCACGCGATACGTATTCAGGATCGTCCGATTCCTCGACGACGATCGCCTGAGCGGGATCCATTTGGCGAGCGGGCTTGAGCACGATCTGTCCATCAAGCTTGACGCGCCCGTCCTCAATTATCTGTGCGGCAGCGGCACGGGACTTGGCAAGGCCGCGGCGCACCAGCTCAGAGTCGATTCTGCGTAACTTCATGTGCCGCCCCCGTCGTTGCCTGAACCAGTTGGTTGCGCACCGGGGCGGACCGTGCCGCTCGGTGCGTCGGCAGACAGTGCCCGCCGCAGGTCGGCCTCGATCGCCCGGAGCGTCTCCACTTGAAGGGACGCACCGAGCTCATCGAAACCGACCAGGCGGGCCTCAGTCTGCTCGCGTAATGCCATCAGGCCTGCTCGTCCAAATCTGCCGTGCGCTCCAGGAGCTCCTCGAGCTCCTCCTCACCGGGCAGGAACGCGGGGGTCGAAGCACCCGGTTCGGGCAGCTTGTCGGCATCCGCGGCGACATCGTAGAAGTCGTCCTCGTCCGCGGCGGCAACAGGCTCGGGCTGGGAGACGATGCCAGCAGGATCCTCGTTGTCGACGACCGTAATCTCGGGGCAACTGACCGGCGTACCGGCGCCATCCGCGTACTCCCACGCCGCAGCGGCGAGAGCACGGTAGGAGTCGATGCTGATCGTGACAGGCTCGGTCAATTCGACGTCGTCGAGCGTGAGTACACCGGAGCGCGTCGCCTTGGCAACCTGGGAAACACCGCAGGTCCAGGTACCATCGCGGTGGTGCTTGGGTGCCGGGTGTGCCTCCAGCAGACCACGCATGTCGATCGCGAGGTAGGTGGGTCGCTGTCCGCGCGGTGCGCGGATGACGTCGCGCGCCTGGTGCACGCCGGTCAGGACGTGCAGGGCAGGCACACCTGCGGCGACAGCGCCCATGATATCGGTCTCGAGGCGATCACCGACAGCGAGCGGGTTCTGCGCGCCCACGAGCTCGCCGGCACGGCGGTAGATACCCGGCTCAGGCTTGCCGCCAGCGATCGGACGCTTGCGCGTCGCGTGCTGAATAGCGCGGACCAGCGATCCATTGCCCAGTGCCTGGCCACGCTCGATAGGCAAGGTTGCATCAAGGTTCGAGGCGTAGAAGGCGGCACCGCGCTCGATGGCGAAAGCACCTTCGGACAGCAGCGCCCAGTCGACCTTCTTGTCGAGGCCCTGAACAACGGCAACAGGCTCCTCATCGGCACTGTCCACCAGAATGAAGCCACGCTCCTCGAGAGCGAGACGCAGGCCGGCGCCGCCGATGACGAAGACCTTCGAGCCCTCCTCGAGCTCTTCAGCCATGATCGCTGCGATGTCCATCGCGGAGGTCATGACCATGTCAGGCGTCGCCTGGAAGTCCATGGAGTTAAGCTTGTCGGTCACCTGCTGGGGGGTGCGCATCGCATTGTTGGTGACGAAGGCGGAAGCCATACCGGCCTCGCGCGCCTCGATTACCGACGCGGCTGCATGTTCGATCGTTTCGTCCCCGGACCACGCCGTGCCGTCAAGGTCGAGCAGTGCGCAGTCGTATTCTTCAGCCAGAGCCGCGCCCGAGCCACGCAGCGGGGAACGCTTGCCATCCACGTCGGCATCGGCGTACAGGGCGATATCGACGATCTCCGTGTCCTCGACCTCGGCGGGCATCGAGGCAACGACCTCTGCGGCTTCGTCTTCGCGACCAAGGTCGAGCAGTCGCTGCGCCTTGACCTCCATCAGGCGGCGGCGCAGTTCGTCATCGGCTTCAGCCGGTAGTGCTGCAAGTGCATCGTCAACGATCACGAGGCCAACCTCGGCCTGGCCGAGATCCGCGCGGGCGCCGGAGGAGACGAGCACAAGCTCCACCTGCTCGGCAAGGTCGAGGGTCGATGGATCGGTGGCGTCGATGATTTCGACGGCCTTTTCAGGATGGCCGAGGCCGCGCTCAGCGTCGGCTTCCACGGCACGCAGCGAGGAATCGCCCCGCATACGACGAACAGCGCGAACCTCGCGAAGAGCTTCCTCGTAGCGACCCGAAGCGTAAGCGGTAAGCGCAGCGGCCTCGCGCACCACGTCAACGCGGCCTGCGCGCGCAACGGCGGCCTGCGCATGCTGGTAGGCGGCCTCGGGATCGAGATCGATCAGCTGGCCGGCCATCACCAGGTGACGGGCAACAATGTCACGATTGGGACCAGAAAGGGTGGTCAGAGCACGCAGAGCGTCACGATCGAGCTCCTCTGCACTGACGCCAGCGGGAATCGTCGGCTCGTTACCGTTGGGCGAGACGTACTCATCCGTCGAGGAGTAGCTCTTGTAACCGCCCCCGTTACGAGGCGCGCCCCCGCGTCCGCGATCCTGGGAGCCGCCGCGGCGGTCGTCGCGACGCTGGTAGGCACCGCGGTCCCCACGACGATCATCACGCGAACCAAAGTCGCGACGATCATTGTCGCGGCGCTGGAAACCACCACGTTCACCATCACGACGGTCATCGCGGAAACCACCGCGCCGATCATCACGGCGCTGGAAACCACGATCACCGTCACGGCGATCATCACGACGGAAGCCACCGCGCTCGCCGCGGTCCTCGAAGTTGCCGCGGCGGTCGTCGCGACGCTGGTAG